>DATNCY010000355.1:0-14495 GCA_035553375.1 Gemmataceae bacterium | reverse complement strand
GAGGCGAATTGGGAGCGGACACAGGCAGCCCCTTTGGTGTTCTTGGAAATTGTTGGTCCGGTATTATTCGACGCCTTCCCTTGGACGTGGAGCCGGTGAAAGTGGTTCCGAGGCAACAGAAGGAACATTCTCCGCGGCCGGGACGGTGACCGGGCGCAGCGCCTTGTCGGCGATGTCGCGGCGATAGTGGGCGTCGCGGAACTGAATGCAGGCCACCGCCTCATAAGCGCGGCGCTTGGCGTCGGCCAGCGTATCGCCCAGGGCGGTCACGCCGAGGACGCGACCACCATCGGTCAGCACACGGTCGCCGTCTCGCCGTGTGCCGGCGTGGAATACCTTCACGTCCGGCAATCGTGCTGCTTCGATCAACCCTTTGATCGCCAACCCCTTCTCGTAATGGCCGGGATAGCCGCCGCTGGCCATGACGACGCACACGGCCGGACGCGGATCCCATTCCAACTTCCCCTCGAACTCGCCTAACCGATCATCCACAACCGCCTCAAGCAAGTCGAGCAGGTCGGTGCGCAGACGCATGAGCAATGGCTGCGTTTCCGGATCGCCAAAGCGGCAATTAAACTCCAGCACACGCGGCCCTTGATTGGTCGTCATCACCCCGGCGTACAGCACACCGCGGAACGGCTTGCGGCCGCGTTTCATCGCGTGAACCGTCGCCACCAACACTTCACGATCAATGGTATCCAGCAGTTCCGGCGTACCTAAAGGGGCCGGACAATACGCCCCCATGCCGCCGGTATTCGGTCCTGCATCGTTGTCGAACGCCGCCTTATGATCCTGCGTCGGCTGCAAGGGCACAATGGTTCGCCCCGACACCAGGGCGAGAATGCTCAGTTCCTCGCCTTCCAGACGCTTTTCGACGACCACCTGCCGGCCGGCAGCGCGGCCGAACTCTTCGCGCACCATGACGCGCTCGATGGCGGCTCGCGCTTCCTCATTGGTCGAACAGACGATGACGCCTTTGCCGGCGGCGAGACCGTCGGCCTTGATAACGAGGGGATAATCGCGGGTTTCGATGTAGCGGCGGGCGTATTCGGGATGATCGAAGATGCGGAACTCGGCGGTTGGCACATCGGCATGACGCATGACGCCCTTGGCGAAAACCTTGCTCGATTCGAGCTGCGCCGCCTCGCGCGTCGGCCCAAAAATACGCAAACCGGCTTTCTGGAAGTGATCGACGATGCCACGCGCCAGCGGTTCCTCCGGCCCCACCACGGTCAGCGCAATCTTCTCTTTGCGGACGAAAGAGACGAGCTTATCGAACTCGATGGTCTCGATGGGCACATTCACGCCGTCCTCGGCGGTGCCGGCGTTGCCCGGCGCGCAGAAAACCTTCTCGGCGCGCGGCGACTGCGCCAGCTTCCATACCAGGGCATGTTCGCGCCCACCCTTCCCGATGACAAGTACCTTCATAACTCGGCTGTCCAACAAGAGAGAAACCACGAAACACACGAAACACACGAAAAAAACACAAAAAATCACAAATACATCAGAAGTATGTAGGCATCGCCTGACACGATCATTGTATCGTTTGTCTTTTTTTCGTGCGTTTCGTGTGTTTCGTGGTTTCTCTGTTTTTAGGTGACGACGACGGGGGTAGGCAGCAGCGCCCGCGCGTGTTCGACGCCGAGACGATGACAGTAATCGCCGAAGTTCTCACCCGCTCGGCGTTCTTCACGGAAATGACGCAATAGCGGCTCCAGCGTCGCCACGATTTCGCCGCGCGGCACCAGATCCTTGAGCTGGAAATTCATGCGGTCGCCGTGGACATGGCCCCCCACGTAGACGACGTATTTGTCCCCGCTGCGGCCGACGATGCCGATTTCACTTTGATAGGGACGCACGCAACCGTTGGGGCAGCCAGTCATGCGCACGCCGAGCGTTTCGCGCTCCAGGCCAAGTTGCTTGAGCAGCGTTTCCAATTCATCCATGATCGTCGGCAAAGCGCGCTCGGCTTCGGAGATGGCCAGGCCGCATGTGGGGGTAGCGGGACACGCCATGCTGTGTTTCCGCACATTGCTGATTTGGCTGGGCTGGACGATGCCGTACTCCTGGAGCATACCTTCAAGGATCGGCAGGGCGCTGCCGTCGAGGTTGCAGAGCAAAACGTCTTGCATCCCCGTGAGCCGAATCTCCGGCTGGAAGCGTTCGACGATGGCTCGCAAGCCCGAACGCAGACGCAAGGAGCCGTCATCTTTGACTCGGCCATTCTCCACGCTCAGGCCATAAAACCACTTGCCGTCGCCCTGCGGATGCCAACCGAGATGCAAATGGTAGCCGCTCACCGTGACGGGCCGCGGCAGCGCGGGCATGCCGCCGAGATAGCCCGCCAAAACTTCCCGGAATTTCTCGACGCCCCAATCGTGGACGACATACTTGATGCGCGCTCGCTTGCGGTCAACTCGGTTGCCATGTTCGCGGAACAGCTTCACCACGGCCTCGACCGATTCGATGATGTCGGCGGCAGGCACGAAACAGATGGGCCGAGCCAGCATGGGGAAGGTGTTGGCGTTGCCGTGCGTCATACCCATGCTGCCGCCGACGAGCATGTTGTAACCGACAATTTTGTGGTTCTCGACGATGCCCAATAAGCCGAGATCCTGGCCGTACACATCGATGCAATTATCTTCCGGCAGAGCCAGGCCGGTCTTGAACTTGCGCGGCAGGTAAACCTTACCGTAGATCGGCTCCTCGCCGGGTTGCGGTTCGCGCTTGCCCTGATGCTGGCTGAGATGCGTCACCGGCTGACCGTTGAGCCAGATTTCATGATAGGCACCACTGCGCGGGGCCAGGTGCAAGGCCACACGCCGCGCCGTCGCTTGCAGTTCCGCATGCACCCCATCCTGATGCAGCGGGGCCGGGCAACACATGACATTGCGCTCGACATCCCCGCAAGCGCCGAGCGTCGTCAACAGACAAGAGTTGATACCGGCGATGGTATCCTTCAAATGCGACTTCAGTACGCCGTGAAACTGGATACCCTGCCGGCTGGTGAAGCGCAGCGTGCTATTGGCGTAGGCGTCGGCCAATTTGTCCAGGGTGAGGTATTGCTCCGCCGTCACCCGGCCGCCGGGAATCTTGCAGCGGACCATGAACATATAATGCTTGCCAAGTCCCTCGCCCCGCCGCGTCTTCCGCGCGTCGCGGTCCTCCTGCTGGTAGGTGCCGTGGAACTTCAAAAGCTGCTTATCCTGCTCGACAAAATGATCGCTGTCCTTGCGCAACTCCTCGCCAATCGAGCCGCGTAGGGCTTGACTGCTCTCCTTGATGACCTCCACGGCCGAGCGCGTCGGCTTTTTGGCGGCACCTTCAGGGGTTCCATTCGGGGTCGGTTTCGGTTCGGCTGACATGCCTTGTCCTTACGTCGAAAACTCTCATCCCGTCTGCGAATCAGAGGCGGATGGGAGGGCTGGGTTTCTTCCACAGGGGGCGATGAATCTTTACTAAAGCGATCATATTAGATATACCAGATTCCGGGAAACGAACAAGTCATTCGTTGGATCGCTCTCTCTCAAGTCGGCTTGTGCATCTATCCGAGTTTTAAGGAAGGCTGGTTCATCCTGTCCGGTGCGTCTCCTGCGCCGTCTGTTCTCGGTTTTAGGGAAAATGGGGAGGTAATCACGGTGGTTCCGACTGCCGCGCCTGCCAGTTCGCCCGAACGAAGCGTTGGATTGAGCAACCTGGGTTTCCTGACGGTTTTGCACGAGGCGAGCGGCTATCTGGGCGGCTACCTGGTGACCAACGTCTGGGGTCGGCCGCTGGAGTTTCGTCTCAGCAGCGCCGTGCAACCCAACCGCGTACAACACATCCTCTACGCCGCCACGCTGGAGCCGTACATCTGTGCGGACCTGATCGGCAAGACGTTGGTGGACAAGGCTGCCGTGCCGGTGCAACTGATCGTTACCGACCACGAGCCGGTACTCGATCTACGGCTCAAGTTAGAGTGCCCGGTCCTCTGGCTCGCGCCTGTGGCCGATTCGCGGAACGAGTCGGCAGGTCATCGTGAAACGCTGGTGAGTCCCGCCGAGTCTGGCCGTGGCCCGCTTCTTTGTCATCCGCGTTTCGCCAGCGATGTGCCCCTGGCGCGCGAACTGCTAACACGTCTCGATGGCGCGTTCGACCTAGCGGAGCCATTCCTGCGTATCCGTGAAGCCATCGGCGAGGCCCGCAAACTGGGTGTGCATAAGTAAGAGCCGTCAGCGCCGCAGTACTTTCGCCAGGATTAGTTCCAGCGTTTCGATTTCATCGGGTCGAGGTTCTTGCCATAACCATTCGGGCCGCAGCCAGAAACCGGACAAAACTTCGCTATGTAGTTCGCCCTTCTTGGAGCGGACCTCGCGATACTTTCCCCGCTTCAAGCGGAGAAGCGTGACCAATTCCTCCATTTCGTCGATGATCCAGTATTCGGGGATACCGGATTGCTGGTATAGTTCGCGTTTGTGGTCATAATCGCGCTCCACGCTCTCGGGCGACACGATCTCAACCGCGAGGTCAGCCGGTCCTTCCACCCGGCCGCGTTTGACACGATCCAGGTGTTCGGTGAGGACGAAGGCGATGTCCGGCTCCGGCCCGTGTTCCTCATCCAACTTAAACGCGACGCGCGAGCCGTAGACATTCCCTAGCTGCTTTTTCCGGGCATACAGGCGGACGATCGTATACAGCCAACCGAAAAGATCGTTGGCTTCTGGGCTTTCGGGCGAGGCCATGTAGATTACTCCGTCGATTAAATCCGCCTTCTGGTCATCGCGGATCATCGCGCAGAAGTCATCGAAGGTATAGGGACCAACCCGTTGCTTCATCCGAATGCGTGTCACCATGCGTTGCTCTCCTTCAAGGTGCGGCGCTGCCGTCAAGAGTCACCGTGACGGGCGCGTCTTGCAGATCGGTTTTGATCTTGGCCACATGCTTGAACTCACCGGCCTTGGTGAACTGGCATTTGAAGGTGACAACCTGCACGGGCGCGGCCGTGGTCGAGGGCGCGGGATCGACGGAGACGCCTTCGCCAAGTCCCTCGACCTTGAGGACGCGGAATGGTTTGTTGCCGCGAACGACAACGCGGCGTGTCAGCGTTTCGCCGACCTTGACGGTGCCCAGACTCACCGCCGCCGGCGCCACGGTGATGTTGGATTGCACCACCGCCTCGACGAGGACCGGCAGCAACGGACTGGCCGGGTCATTGGTGCGCAGATACATATCGCCCTTGACGGTGCCGATGGCCGCATCCGCCTTCAGAGTCACTTTGATGCGATAGCCGACCTGTCCGGGCCGGCGATACAATTCGCTCATCGTCACTTCAACCGGCAGATCCTTGGCGGACGCCTCCGTTACCTGCCAATCCAGCACGCCGGCATATTCCACGTCGATGGTCTGGCTGACGGCTTGGCCGCGCGTCACGGTGCCGAAGCTAACTTGCCCGGGATTGAACACGATGTCCGCCCGGCTGTTGGCGCTGACGCGAAGCTGCGCGCTGGAGATGTAATCGGGTCCGACCGTGATGGTAATGCCGACGGTCTTGGAGCCGGTGAAACGCCGCGCGTCCATGTTGACATCGATGGTGGTCGATTCGCGCGGCTCGATGACACGCTTGGCGGCGGTGGCCGTCACGCAACCGCAACCGCTCTTGACGCTGGTAATTTCCATGCGCACGGCATAGATATTGGTGACGACGAAGCGATGGGACAATTGCGCGCCGCGCGGGACGCTGCCGAAATCGTGGCTGAGGCCGTCCTTGAACATTTTCTCCGCCCAGGCGTTTTGCGCCGACACCGACGTGCTGCCGAGTCCAATCACGATCAATGCGAGAATGCCGTGCCTCATAATAATCCTGTCCCTCCTGTGAATGCGCAACGGATTGGACCGTGCCGATTGTTCAATAGGCTCCTTGCTATGGGCTTATCGATAGGTGGAGTAACTAGGAGGACGCCCGCGAGACGAAACCAAATGGATTCTAACGTGACCCGTCCGAACAATGAAGCCGGATTCTGCTTGCCTGTTTGCTCCATGCACGCATAAGAAAAAGATGGGTGAATTGCGATGAAAAGGCGAACGGCCGGCGTAAGCCGGCTGGTAGGAGAAAGCATCATGACCGCGAACATGACGGAGTTGGCACAAACGGCGCTGATTGAGGGGTTGGAGAAGTTACATAATGAAGTGCGGAGTTTGGCGGAACCGCTGAGCGAACAGGAGTTTTGGCGAAAGCCGCTCGATCCAGGCAATTCCATCGGGCATCTGGTGCTGCACCTAACGGGCAACCTGAATCATTTCGTGGGCGCTCAATTAGGCGGCACCGGCTACGTCCGGGAGCGCGAACGTGAGTTCACCGAGACGCAACTACCGGCGAAGGCCGAAGCGTTGCGCGGTCTCGATGACGCTGTGGCGACGTTTCGCCGCGTCGTATCAGGACTCAGCGCCGAGCAATTGGCCGCACCGCATCCAGAGGCACGGCTCGGATTGGTGATGAACGCACTAACACACCTGATAGCACATTTCGCCCTTCACCGGGGACAAATGTCGTATATTGTGCGGCTGGTGAAAGGGTAAATGGTGAATTGTAGGATGTGCCGGGCTAGCGGGGCTTCACCAGCCCATAGTTGGCCGAGGCTTTATGCTCTTGCCTACATCAGAAGGGGATGTCTTCCGCAGCCTCCAAACCGAGAAGGAGTCGTTTCTCTATCAGTTCCTCAACTTTGGACTTAACGAACTCTTCCGCGAAATGAGGTTTGATCTCCCGAACACGTTGGATGAGGTTCTCGACCGAGACACGCTGGCTCTGCTTTAGATTCTCTTGATCGACGTAGAGGATTGTCCCGATCAGTTCGAGTTCCGAGGCCGAGCGATGGCCAAACTCGCTCATCACCCAGTTCAGTGCTTCGTCGTGTTCGGCCAGCCAGGATGCAACATGGCGTTTCAACCATTCGATGTTGGTGCCGGGGCGGATGTCGTAGCCGTAGCCGACCGCATTCGACACAATTTTTACTTCGACTACCTGAAGCGACTGTGCTTGCGCAAGGTCGTTAAGAACTTCGGCATCAAACGGGCCGTAAGTGTAAAGGCGAAAATCGTAGCCGAGCGGTACACGCCGGAACGTCTGGAGAAGATAGGCCAGCTTGACGAGCGCGGTGCGTCCGAGCGGTTGCTCCGCGGCACGCTCGACGAGCGCGGCGATCAGACCGAGACGGTTCCAGGAATAGGCTTGGTCGCTCATGGGGAGTTCCTCTGAATAGACGCGGCCTTTTGGCGTGCGATTGCGCATTCTTGGCGATCCGCGAACAGCATCACCTTGCCTGTTGCACGCAATTGGTCCACCACGGTCGAGTGCAAGGAGAGCGGCAGAACCCGTCTAGTATCGTCGTCGCTGACAACGGATATGTCGGCGTTTCCAACCTTGTACCACGATTTTTCGGCCCGCTTCTCGGCACGGACCAACGAACCTAACTGGTCCCGGACCTTCTCCAGATGATCCAGGTCGGCAGGCGTTGGCACTTCGGGAGTATGGTAGACCTCTCGGAAATGGTCGCGGCTCGCCAACCGTCTCCCGTGGTCTCCTCCCTCGCCGGCCGCCAGGTTTCCCAAAACCTTCCAATCGTCCCAGGCCAAATAATCGTCAAGCTCCTCCTTGGTCGGCCGCGGGAACACGCCGCCAGCCAACAGTTCGGCCAACGCTTCGCGGAGGTGGTGGTCGAAAGCCACCCGTGTCTTGTGGAAGTAGACTTGCGTGAACATGAAGTAACGGGCCAACACGAGAGCCTCAGCCGCATGTACGCCGCCTTCGTTAATGCCCAGGCGCAGACCGCCACTATCGCTGGTCCGCACCGCCTTTACCGTGTTCAGCAAGCGCCGCCAATCGTAGCGGCCGTAATCCACACCGGCATGGAGAGAATCCCGCAGCAAATAGTCCATGCGGTCGGCGTCCAACTGGCCGGAAATTACTTCACGCCAAAAAATGCCGCGCCCCGCCCGGTCGCTGCCCTCCAACAGCGCAGTGATGTCTTCCACCTTAAACCGATAGTTGATGTTCAGAGGATGATCCTCGATCACGTCCCGCATGCGACTGCGAATGATCGCTGCCGAGTAATCTTCGTGGACGTACCGCTCGCTCCCATCGGCGCGGAGCGGGAACAACTCTTCGGCAGCATGGGAAAACGGACCGTGTCCCACGTCATGTAGCAGGGCCGTCAATCGCACTAGCGTTTTGTCTCGCTCCAGTCCATCGCGGTTGTAGCCCAACTCTGACTCCAGAAGTGGTTGCGATTGGCGCACCACCGATTCGTACAACTTCGTCGCCATGTGCATCACTCCGAGGGAATGCTCGAAACGTGAGTGCATGGCTCCGGGATAGACCTGGTCCGTCCAGGCCAACTGACGGATGCGCCGCAACCGCTGGAAATCTCTGTGGTTGATGATCTCTCGTTCCCAGTCGTTAATGCCGATGAAACCGTGGACTGGGCAACGAACTTCGTATTGGCGATGCGGGTTTGATGCTGCCACACACCACTCCCTTAGTATGGTGAACGCAAAAACAGTATTCTAGCTCAGTAGCTTTCGCCCGACAACATATTTTCTTTCGGATGTCAAATCTCATAAGGAGTTACGCGGTTTAGGATTTTTGTACACTGTTTGGACGCAGAATTGACTCATCCATGCTCTCTTATCGACCCAACTTGACATCAAGCAGTACAAAGACCATCAACTGCCTAACTCTACCTCTGGCACACCCTACAACTCAGCCGCAAATCCCCGCGTAAAGCACTTCATCGCTCGGCGGTAACATCAACCGCCGCGCCAGCGGGCGCTCGAAGAACCCGCCGAGCGGCACCGTCGCCAGCCCCAGACTGGCGGACACGAGACAGAGATTCTGCATCAGATGTCCCGCTTCCAAGAGCAAAAAGCGTAACCCGCGCTCGGCATACTTGCCGCACACACGAGCGCCATCGCCGACGAGGAGCCAGAGAAACGCGCCCCCCTCGATGCGCTCCAAAGACGGCAGCAAGGGTTGAAGATCGCCGCGCCCTATGGTGAACAATTGCGATAAATGATGTCCTGATCGGTCGTAATGATAGAAACCACCTGGCAACCAATCCGGTGACAGAACGGCGAGATACAGTTCTAGCGCTTGCAGTCCCCCCGCCGAGGGAACGGGACCGCGATCCGCCGCGCCCGTGATCCCGTGGCTGGTCTGCAACAAGCGACTCAGTTTCCGCCGCGACGGCAATAGCGTTCCCAACGGATACACACAACGCCGCCTGGCTAGTACGCCATCAAGGGACGGCCACCAGCGCGGCCGAACGCGCAGCAGCGGCCAGCGCGGATAACCGGGATACGAGCGCGGCGGCATCGGCAGGGCCGCGCCGCCCGCCTCCGCTTCGAGAATCGCGTCGCGCCAGGCGGGGAAGGTGCTGCGGTCCAATTCCGTGCGGCGAAAAAAAATGTCCGCGCTCATCACTACATCCTTCGCAGAATGGCGAACGGCCGGCGTAAGCCGGCTGGTATAGCATACTGTACCAGCCGGCGTAAGCCGGCCGTTCGCCCATAAAGTTTACGGAAACGGATGGGGTGGCATGGAGCGCCATTCATCGATGCCGCGCGGCACCCACAACGGACCACCGAGGAAGGGATAGCCGTGATGTCCGTGCATCGGTTGTAGTCCCGGCACCAGCACGCGCAGAACGATCCAGTCCAGCCCCTCGGCCGTCAGCGCCGGCGGCGTGACGTGGCGAAACAGCACCGGCCGGCTCTCGCCCAGACGTTCCGCCAACGCCTGCCAGTCCTCTCTCACGCTTTCCTCCGGCGAGCGCTCAACCGTGGACGCGCGGTTCAGCACGGTCGTCCGCAACTGTTCCGCGTGGAGGCTGTAATACAGAGCGTGTCCGGCGAAATCGATCGGCATTTCACCTTCCATATGTTCCTCACCGCGCGCTTGGAGATAGCGGACGAAATGACGCCCTTGCACCGCCTCTAAAAATGCTTTCTGCCAACTCGCCGCGCGCGTCTCTCGACATGCGGAGCCAGCGCTGAAACAGAAACCTTCATGGTCCTCGCCCTCCAGCGTCACGATGGTCACATGCGAACTGAAGGGCGAGGCGATGCGATAGCAGCGGTACAAAAAATTCGGCCGCAGCAAGCGCTCCGGCAGAGACGACGGCAGACCGGCGAGGACGCGAACCGGATCGTGTTCTTCGAGGACATAACTTCCCCACCACGCGCCCATGAGGGCATCGCGTTCGATCACTTCTTGCAAGCCGCGCAGCAGCACCGGATCGCCGGCGCGACCGCAGGATAAGCCGGTGGAAATCACCGGCCCCAGGTTATGCCCGACCCCAACCGGCAACATCAGGAACACAAGCTCTTCCGGCACCCACCACGGCCGGCCCGATCCCGCCTGCCGGCAACACACCCAACGAATCACGGCTTGCCCCGTCAATGGCTGGAACGGAAAGCCGGCGCGTGCATATTGCTCCGCATGAAATAACACCCAGCGTTCCGGCTTAATCGCCGGTTCGTCCAGGGACCAACCATCGTAAGATTCGGTGACAATCCGATCTTGTGGTAACGGTTGGCACTGATAGCGTTCGATAGCCTCGCCGACGCCGGCCGCCTCGGCAGAGACTTCGTCCCAGCCAGCGCCGCCCGTGGCGAGGTCCACACCAGCCGGACCCCAGCGAGGCAGCGTCCCCGCCCAGATGCACACGGCCGGATCGTGCGCGCGGCGCGGCACGGGACCGCAACGGCTGAACAGGCCCGTGTAAGGACTGGCGAACCACGCAGATGTCATCTCCGTCCGGCGCATGTGGGACACTCCGGATCGGAAAAGACGCGATGAGAGGTGATCTCCAGCGTTGCTACGTCGAGAACGTGCAGCCGGAAGAGCGCGGCGGGCGGATGCTCCTCTCGTGCCAACTCCGCTTTCCACGAAACCAGATGCGTTAGCATCGCCAGCGCATGACCGGAGATGGGCGTTGGTTCAATCCGCCGACCCTGCCGAGCATGGGCGATCAAGTCGGTGTATAACTCCGGCATCGGTGAGCGCCGCTGGAAGTGATTCAACAGGCATTCCAGACAAGGTCCGGCGTCCGGCAAAAACAGCGGACTGACATAACCTCGGCTCAACGCGGCGCTACTCGCCCACAGCCAGGGCGAATCGCCTCCCGCGCAGCGATGGTTGAAGCGCAACGCCTCGTCATAGTCGAGACGATCTTGACACAATACAGACAGGGGACGACTCGCGGCATTGTCGGACGACTGACAAGCCGCTGTCAGTTCTTGCCGCAATAACCCCTCGCCTTCGAGAACCAACGCGAAAGTTGCGGGAGTATGGGCAGATGCGGTCGGACCATCGATCAACACACGCTCACCGTACAGACGTTGAACGATCTCGCTTGCCGCTCCTCGTCGCTCCTCCGGCAACACCGCGAGAGTTTCCGAGAGCGTTCGTCGGCCGTCCAGCATCGGCAACCACAACGGCAGCCAAGCATCTAGTTCCGCACCATCGAGCGTGTAGCGAAAGTCCTCGCCGGCAACCAAGCGGATGCGATTGGGACTGCTCAGAATGGTGAAGGGCAGAGCCAAACAGGGGCGAGAGGCCAGGCGAGACATGAGCGTGAAGTGGATCACCACGTTTTACCCGAAGGACCGTCGCGCAGCCGTCGATCCACGGCCAGGGCAGCGTCACGCAGTCTGCCCATCGAGATGTTGCGCAGGATGAACGTCGGAATGCGCCGGATCTGAATTTCCAGGCTAACTTCCAGCAACGTCTCGCGCGGTCCCATTGGAGTTAAAATCCACTGCCCGCGATTGACCAGCAACGCGCCACTGGATTGATCCCATGAAGAAATATACTGATCCAGCTTTTGCTCGTGGCGCATCTCGACCGCGAACGGCATTTGACCGGGAGGAAGGGAATTGGCGCGCGCTTTAAGGCGACAAAGGCCATCCGGTTCATGCGTTGTCTGCTCCGCATGGATACAAGAGCAAATATCGCCGAAATGCTCGTAGTCCGTGAGTGCCGCCCAGACTTCATCCATCGGCACAGGCAAGCGAATGGCGCAGCGAACTTCCTTTTCTCCTGTCGAATCCTGATGGACGTAGCAGACCGGCCCCTCAGCGATGCCGGCCGGCACACGTCGTTCGCTCGCCCAGGTACCGCGCGCGAACAGCGCCAGCGTCACGACTGCCATGACGGTGAGCAACACAGATAGGGTGAGCAGCAACTTTCGTCGTGGTCGCCGCACAATGCGCTCCTTACGGCCAAGATTGGAATAGGCCCGGCAAGCTAAACAGCCCACAACACAAACCGAGCAGCACCAGACCGATCATCGTACCCAGGAATGAGTAAAGCGTGATCTTGCCGATCCGCGCCAGCGCCGTCCGTCGATCCTCGTAGAAGAGAGCGACCGCGATCATCGACAGAATTGAAGCGCCTAGCTGCGGGATGGGCAGCAGTCCCAGACTGATCGCCAAGCCAGCCAACAAATCTTCGGGAGCATGAGTGCCGCTGGCCAAGTACGTCCAGATAGAGCCGACGCCGAGGAGAAAGCCGAGTATCAGCCAGTAGAGAACGGCTGCCGGTAATACCGGACCTCCCTCGTCCAATTCGTCGCGGCGGAACGGAAAGGGAAAATCCGGATCCGTGATCTCGCGCGGCGGCAGATCGAGCGATTTCACCGACCCCATGATGCCGCCGATGAGACTGCCTACCGAGTGCAGACAGCAACAGCAACAACTGCAACAGGCGCACGGCAGAATGACTGGATCGGTTCGCCGATGACGCTCGGGAGGATGAGCCGTCAACCGGATCGCCGATTTTTTGGGCTGTCCAGACGATTTTCGGCTCCAGAACATCGACCCATCCTCATCCTCGGTTTGCATCGCTCACGCCAACAACCGCACGAGCAAGCAGGACATAACCAGACCGAGGTTGGTTTCACTCTACCGGCGTCCGCGCGGATACACAAGGATTACGTCTTGGCCATCCTGGAAAAAAGCGACGGGGAAGGTTCCGTGAAGAACCTCCCCCGCCGCGTTCCCAGCACCCAGGTTGCTTGTCGATCAGGGCATAATCTGAGCCTGCACATGAAAATCGATCTTGTTGTCGTCGGCCAGATCGGTCAGGACACGCAAGGTCCGTTTCAACTCACCAGGCTTGTCCGCTTTGAGCTTCACCGTCAGCACATGGACGGGCTTGGCTTGCTGCGTGTTGTCGCGAACGACGAGTTGCTCGTCCGTGCCCAACACCTTGGTGATCTTGAAGGGTTTGACGCCGCGGACGATGACGCGCCGTTCGCTTTCCGTTTGGGCCTTGACCGCACCGAGCGCCACGGTTTCCGGGTTGATGCTCAGGGCCGATTCAATTTCGACCGTTAACGGAACGCGGATTTGAGCCATTTCCGGATTGTTTGTCTTCAGCCAAACATCCGTGAACCACTTGCCGGCCGGCGCATCCGCCCGCAACTGAGCCGTCAACTGATAAGTGACTTCGGATTCCTGCCGGCGAACCACTTGCACCTTGGGCCGAATGTAGTTGCTCTCGCACTTGACCTCGGTGACGGCCGTTTCGTTGTTGCCGTAGAACGCGAGCAGCACGGAGACGCCCGGCGTTCCGCCGCGCTTAAGTTGGCCAAACGCGAGCGTATCGGGTGTGACGGTGAAGTCATTTCGGCCATTGGCCTGGACCCATAGACGAACCTCCTCAAAAGCGGGCTGACTGAACTGGACGTAGATCGTGACCGATTTGAGTCCCGTGAACCGCGTGGTGTCCATCTGCGCGAGAATATGCGTCGCCTCGCCCGGTTCGAGATGGGTTTTCACGGCGTGGGCGCTGACACAACCGCACGATACGCGGACGCTGGCGATGTTGACTGGCCCTCGGGTGTTGTTGACCACCCGGAAGGGATGCGACAGTGTCGGACCTCGGGGAACCGACCCGAAATCCTTGGAAAACTCTTCAAAAAGTGCGTCGGCCCAGGTGGCCGACAGGGCGGGACCCGCTGCCCACAGGCCCGCCAGGACAACCAAACTATACCGCAACATGGTGACCATTCCTGCTGCTCCGACCCTCAAGACTCGTCTGGTGCTACGCGCCGCGAAAGAGACGAGTCCTCGTGGGTCACTCAATGTTATTCCCCCCGGACGCCCCGCTGTCAAAGAACACCAGACGAGAAATCCGAAATCCGAAATCCGAAATCCGAAAGAACGAGCAAAGCAGGAAGAAACAAATCCAAAACGGGTTTCGGGAAGTTTAATCCTTCCGTCGCCGATTTCGGTTTCTTTCGATTTCGTGTGTGCCGCGTAGCGGATGTGCGGATAGCGAAGCCTGGGAAAGAGGCTGTAACAGAATACGGTAGGTCCGGCGAGCCGAGCCGGACTTTGACTCCACAAGTGCCGCTCGGCTCGCGGCAGGTAGGTCCGGCGAGCCGAGCCGGACAAGAACAAGTGCCGCTCGGCTCGCGGCACCTACTGGCGGTAGGTCCGGCGAGCCGAGCCGG
>DATNCY010000354.1:0-4534 GCA_035553375.1 Gemmataceae bacterium | reverse complement strand
GTCATTCAGCCGACGGACCAGAAGAATCTGTTTGCGCTGACGGCGGGCGTTCGGAATAACGCGGGGATGCGCTTCGTGGCCGAGACCATGCGCTCGCTGCTGCGCCAACTGCGTCAGAGTTTTCCGCTGGTCTTCGTCGATGGCCCAAGCTGGGACGGTCGAAAGGAAGTGATCGTACTGGCAAATGCGTGCGATGCGGTATATTTGGTGGTGCCCGAACACGAGGCCGAGACGCCGCGGATCGATGCGCTCTTGCAGCACATTCCCAACCAGGGCGCTCGCCTGGCCGGATGTATTCTCGTTGCCGATTCCTCGCGTTGCGGTTGAGTTACGTTCTCCTCGCCCGGATGGAGTAACCATGAGCGCTCCCCAGGCAAACTCCTCTTGCATCGCTCTTGTGGTCGGAGCCGGCCCCGTCGGTCTGACGATGGCTGCGCACCTGCATCACCACGGCCTCGCCTGCCGCATCATCGACCGCAGCCCTACTCCCTCCGACAAATCGAAGGCGCTGGTTTTATGGGGGCGATCTTTGGAGATGCTCGATAACCTCGGCATCGTCGCCAACTTCCTGAGCGCCGGCCGGTTTCTGAACGCCGCTTGCCTTCAAGATGGCCATCGTGTTCTCGCGCGCATTCCCTTCGCGTCAACCGGCACCGAATACACCAAACCCCTTATGCTCGCCCAGAGCGAAACCGAACGTCTGCTCACCGAGCATTTACAGCGTGTGGGAATAACAATCGAGCGCGCGGTGGAGTTGACCGCGTTCACCGATCATGGCGATCACATCCTTGCCACTCTGCGTCACGCCGATGGCCGCGATGAGTCGGTTCGCTGCGCTTGGCTGCTCGGCTGCGACGGAGCGCACAGCATCGTTCGCAAACAGGTCGGGCTAGAGTTCACGGGCGAAGCCGAACCGAACGACTGGATTTTGGCCGATTGCCGTATCGCGGGACCGATCCCGCAGGATGAGTTGAGTCTCTTCTGGCATCAAAAGGGCGTGTTGGCTTTTTTCCCGTTCGCCGACCGTTGCCGCGTCATCGCCGACATGGGAACGGCTCGCGGAACGAATCACCCGGCTGATCCTTCTCTTGCCGAGGTGCAGGCGATTGTGGACGAGCGGGGTCCGGCTGGGGTACGTTTGTCGGATGCGCACTGGCTCGCGGGCTTTCGCATCCACGAACGCAAGGTGGCCGATTATCGGCGTGGCCGAGCGTTCCTGGCCGGCGACGCGGCCCACATTCACAGTCCGGCCGGCGGTCAGGGCATGAACACCGGCATGCAGGATACCTGGAATCTGGCCTGGAAACTGGCCCTGGTCCAGACCGGCCGTGCGCGCCCGTCGTTGCTGGATAGCTACAGCCAGGAGCGCGGCAAGGTCGGCGAGATGGTGTTGCGCAACGCCGCTCGTCTAACGCGCGTGGCCACGCTCCGCAATCCCATTGGCCAGTTCTTCCGCAATCGCGTGGTTGGACTGCTGGGTCATTTATCCGCGTTTCGCCGAGGCTTCGTCCGCAATCTGTCCGAATTGAACATTCACTATCCGCATAGTCCGCTTAACGGCGAATCGCGCGGTACAAGCTGGACGGCGGAAAGTGTTCATCCCGGCGACCGCTTCCCGGATACACGGCTGCGAGAGTCGGGAACGGATCAGGAGCATCGGTTGCTATCCGTGCTGCGCGGCCCCCAGCATAATCTGCTTCTGTTGCCGGCCACGGTCGATGCCGCCGTCTTGGCGACACTAAGCGACATTCGGCAGCGCGTCGAAACCACCTATCCGAATCTGATTCGCGTCCATTTGATCGTGCCGGGCGATTCCCTCTCGGCAGTCAGAGACGGTTTCGCGTCCGTTTGGTTGGATTCCGAGAACTCCGTCCGCCAACTTCTCGGAGCGCGGGAAACCGCGCTGGCGCTGCTTCGTCCGGATGGGTATCTGGGTTATCGAGGCCAGCCGCCTTCTTGGGAGGGGCTGCACGAGTATCTGGACCGCTCTCTGATCGCTCATGCAGGATGATAGTCTGTTGCACAAGCCGCTCGCGGCTTAGCGTTTGCCGCTGTCTCGCTACGCCGCGAGCGGCTTTGGCAACTTCATTTTATCGCCCGCCATCTTCTCTGGCGGCATGCCATTTGCGTTTTACCCCTCTTCTGCGGCAGTGGAAGCGACTCGCCGTTATCCAGCAGAGGCAGCGGTCATGACGAACAAAACAACAGGTCGCGATGAGGTAGTGACCCTGGAAGAATCGGAAGGACATCAACCGACTGTGCTAGTGATTGAGGACAATGATCTCACGCGCTTCGGTATGGCCGAGACCCTGACCCGCGAGGGCTATCTCGTTCTCACGGCCGCCAGCGGTCACGATGCACTCGGCATCTTGCGTCAGCCATTCTCCGCCCTGGATGTCGTCATCCTGGATGTCCAACTGCCCGACGCCAGCGGCATCGACATCTGCGCGCGTCTGCGTGAACTTTACCCGACGCTGCCCGTCATCGTCTGCACGGGCGGAGCAACTCCGGAGGAAGTCGCGCAGTTGTTGAAACTCGGCGTTCACCGCTATTTCCGGAAGCCGATCGCCTCAGACGAGTTGCTATCCGTCGTGGAGGCGGCACTTCCCTGAAGGGTAGGACGGAAGACCTGACCGAGGTACAAGCCCCGTTCCCACGGAGATTAGGGATGATGTCACCGGACCCTTTCAACACGGTGTTGTCAGCACTCGCGCAGGAATTGCAGAAACATACTCCCTCGCTGATATCGTTGGCCGAGCGCCTGACGTTGGCGGCGACCCATGATGTACTTGTGCTGCTGACCGGCGAGACGGGCACGGGCAAGACCCATCTTGCCCGTCTCATCCATGAATTCTCGCCCCGGAAGGTCCACCCTTTGCTGGTGGTACCCTGCGGCGCTCTGTCTCCTAACCTCCTGGAGAGCGAGTTCTTCGGACACGCCCGCGGCGCCTTCACCGGCGCGGATCGTACCAAAATCGGCAAACTAGAGGCCGCCGATTCGGGCACTCTTCTTCTCGATGAAATCGATGCGCTTCCTGTGGAAGCCCAGGCCAGCTTGCTGCGCGTCATCGAGACCGGCGCGTTCGAGCCGGTTGGCTCGAATGAGACTAAATTCTGTCAGGCCCGGATCATCGCCGCCAGCAATTGGGATCTGGAAGACGCCGTTGCTCAGGGCAAATTTCGACAGGATCTCTATTACCGGCTGAACGTGCTGGCCTTTTTCCTGCCGCCGTTGCGCGAGAGGCGGCAGGACATTGAGGCGTTGGCAAGGGCGATGGTAGCTCGCTTCGCCGCTAAGTTCGGCAAGAGGCTGTTCGTCGTCAGCCCGGAGGTACTTCAAGCGTTGCAGATTTTCCCCTGGCCGGGCAACATCCGTCAGCTGGAGAATGTTTTGCAGCAAGCCGTTTTGGTCTGCCCAGGCTCCGAACTCCTCTTTGAACACTTACCCCATCCTATCCGCGACCGCACTGCACGTTCTCTTTCCACGATCCCCCCAGGATGCGTCCCGACGAAGGAGACGGATCTCATTGAGCCGGAGACCGGCAAGCGGATCCTGGCGAAGCATCTCGGCGCAAGCGAGCGAGCGATCATCAAGCAGACGTTGGCGGCGACGGGCAACTCACGCGGCCGAGCCGCTTCCGCTCTGGGGATCAGTCGCGTTACGCTGTACAAGAAGATGAAAAAGTATGGACTAGTGGATTCGCCGCTTCGTTGATCCAAGTCGCTGATTCGGGAGCGGAATCAATTTGAAGGCTCTACCTTATCTGGCGAGCCGGTAGCGAGGTGGCGACTATCTTGGCAGCGCGTGGAGACGACGATCCTTTCAAAATCTCCTCTTGACCTAAACCGCCGTTCTTATTGCAATTGGCCAAGCCCTCACCTTACTCCATGGAAGGAAGAGTGATTCATGGCCCGATTTCGATTTGTTGCTCTGCTCGCGTTGACCTTGGCCGTCATCACGGCCCAGACAGGAAGGTCGCAAGAATCAAAGCAGGTTGGCGATCCGTTAAAGGCTTCCCCGATCAATGGAACCGGCGGCTCGCAAGCGCGTACATGTGTGATTTACAAGCTCGATGAATTGGGAGATGATCTCGACCTCGGCAAGTGGATCGCCGAGACGATTCCGGAAGTGATCGAGCCGGGAACGTGGAAAGGGCAAGGCGCTCTCCGTTATTACGGCCCGAAAAAAATCCTGGTGATTTATCACACTGCCGCAGTCCAGGCCAAGGTGGACGGTTTTCTGAAGAGCGTGAAGACATCCACGCCCACCGCGAAAGCGAAGACACTCAGCGCACGCAAGTCCTCCGCGCGCGACCAGGGCATTGTTCCGGCTCAGTATCGTGCGCCGGCGTCGCTTACCACTTCCAATGCGGTGCCCGAACCGACTTCTTCGTACCCCGTGGCCACCCCGGTTCGACAGCCCAAGCATCTGTTCCACTTCATTATCCGCTACGAGGGCGACGGCATCATCGACGACAACGTGGTCAAGTTCATGAAGGCCCAGTACCAGTCGGAGAAAAGTAAATCTACCGGT
>DATNCY010000353.1:0-10377 GCA_035553375.1 Gemmataceae bacterium | reverse complement strand
CCTTCCGCTTGCACTTCGCCAGTCTAATCGGCCACCTTCAGCTCGCCCCAGGGGAATCCTCTCTGGTTCAGGAATTGCTCCAGTTGGCCGACGAGCGTTTCAACCTGAATGCTCAGCAGCTGGAGAAGTTCCTGGAGCCGTTGCACCAGAAGATCGAGGAATTCGCCGCCGTGATGAACGTCCAGATCGGCGCGGCCCTGCATTATCCCGCCGTGCTGGCCCGCACCACCCAGCAGCTTGCCCAAATCGCTTCCGAGACTGCTCTGGAGAACATTCGCGTCCACGAAGAGAAGGACCGGGCCGATTTCCTGCTTCAACAGAGTGAGGAAGAGTTGGATCGCCTGGCCCGCCAGCACGAACTGATCCTTAACGCGGCCGGCGAAGGTATTTTCGGCGTTGATCGCCAGGGTCTTATCACCTTCGCCAACCCCGCCGCCGCGCGCATGATTGGCTGGCCGCGTGAGGAGTTGATTGGTCAGTTCCATCACGACATTTTGTGGCCGACAGGCGGGACGCCTGTCCCACCGACCTGGGAGGTGTCGTTCATTCATGCCGTCTTACGGGATGGCCAAACGCGCTATCTGGAGGAGGGCTGCTTCACGCGCCGCGATGGCAGCACCTTCCCCGTCCGCTGTACCTGCGCCGCCATGAGCGAGAAGGGTGAACTCTTTGGCGTCGTCGTCACCTATCGCGACATCAGCGAAGTGAAGCAGGCCGAAGAGGCGCTGCGCCATAGCGAGGAGCAATTCCGCCAGGCGCAGAAGATGGAGGCGATCGGTCAACTCGCCGGCGGTGTGGCCCACGACTTCAACAACTTGTTGACCATTATCAGCGGTTACGGCGATCTGCTGGTCAACGGCATTCTGCCTGCCAACGATCCAGCCCGCGAATACGTGGAGGAGATCCGCAAGGCGGCCAACCGCGCCGGGGCCTTGACACGCCAACTCTTGGCCTTCAGTCGCCGGCAGGTACTGGCTCCTCAGGTACTCGTACTCAACAACGCGATCCAGGACATAGACAAAATGCTTCGCCGGCTGATTGGCGAGGATATTCAGCTGGCGAGCATTCTCGCGCCAAATCTTGCGCCGGTGAAGGCCGATCCCGGCCAGATTGAGCAGATATTACTTAATCTCGCCGTCAACGCCCGCGACGCTATGCCGCAGGGCGGCCATCTGACCATCGAGACGGCGAATGTCTTCCTTGATGAGGAGTACGCACGCACGCATCCCGAAGTACGCCCTGGTCCGTTCGTGATGCTGGCGCTCACCGACACCGGCTGCGGCATGGATTCCGCGACGCAGACGCGAATTTTCGAGCCATTCTTCACGACCAAGGGCGTCGGCAAGGGCACTGGCTTGGGCTTGGCCACGGTTTACGGCATCGTCAAGCAGTCCGAGGGCAGCATCTACGTCTACAGCGAACTGGGCCGCGGCACCTCGTTCAAAATCTATTTGCCACAGACTCAGGAAACGCCTGTTGCTCTCCGAACCACGCTTGCCCCCTTGTCTCGACCGGGCGGCCGGGAAACACTGCTGATCGTCGAAGATGATGACGCCGTCCGCGCGCTGACACGCACGGTCCTGAAGAACAGTTCTTACGATGTGATCGAGGCCGTTGATGCGGACGACGCTCTACGCTGGATTGAGGAGAACGCCGATCCGGTTCATCTACTGGTTACGGATGTGGTGATGCCGGGTATGAGCGGCCGCGTACTGGCCGAGCGTCTGACAGAACTGCGGCCGGAGTTAAAGGTACTCTACGTATCCGGCTACACCGACGACTCGGTGGTGCGTCACGGCCTGCTGGAGGCGGAGGTAGCGTTCTTGCAGAAACCGTTCACCCCCGACTCGCTGGCCCGCAAGGTCCGCGAGGTGCTTGATCGATAATTGTTCCCCTCCTGTCCACTCTACCAATCGACAAGAGGTTGAGCCAACCCGCAGCGTCAGCAAGGGTAACTCCTTCCCTTGCTGACGCTGCGGGTTGGCAATCAAGAGACGGCACCACGCCGGGCACTCGGCTCGCCGGTCGAGCGAATCTCGACGCCCCCCGATGGCGGCGCGACAATGGCCTCGACATCCGTTATGTCCCACAAGTACGCTGTCTGTCCCGTCTCGGGACATTGATATTCATAGCGCTGGTCGCCGATTAGCTTGCCGTGAGCAAGAAAGAAGTCGTGAAACTCGCCGCAGACCTTGCAAGCTCGGTTCGTCATTAAACAAGGCATTTAATTCCCTCCCTCCCGCGCCACACCAAGTGGGCGCGGTCAACAACTTGCCATAGGGACATAAGAAATCCACAATCATGTTCTCGGTTCTTCCTCGATCTCATCGGGGACATTTTCGGGCCGTTCGTCGGCGGATTTCATCTGCAACGCCGAAACCGCAAGCCCCGTGAGAAGCGCCGAGAACTGCATGGGCGTGAGAGAGAAGAGACCGAGCGAACGAGACAGTGTCGGCAAATCGCTGAAATGAACTTCGGTGTTCACTGCTGCATCTTCCGTCCACTCGTCGTTGACCGACAGACGATGATTATCGGGAACCGAGGCGGCCGAATACGAGAAACTATCCTCCCACATCCGCGCTTCGCGAGCGATCTCATCATCTGGGAGCGAGGATTCCGCAATCGCGGCCCGCGCTCTGTTCCTGTCGTGGACGGCAGAGTCCGCCGGCGGTAGCGTCCGAATCATCAAGCCGTCCGCCGAAACCTCCTCGGCACCTTCATCGTCACCCACCTCATTCTGGCCATTGTCATCGCTAGACAAGTTGGCCTTCGCCGACTCCAGCAGTTGGACGGCCTCACCGTCCTCTCCGGTGTCGGGATCCGTGTTCTGGTCGTATTCGATATTGCGGGTCCAGGGAGGCATCGCCTGAATTCCGCTGTCTGAGTTGGAAGAGAAGGAAAACTGGCGGTTCGCCAAACCGACGTTGTACGCGGCCCCTTGCCACGGCTGTCCGGGTTGGGTACCCGAGCCGAAACCATAGGCCGTGGCCGCATAGGGTGCCAGGAGGAAGGGGTCGGCCTGTCCCTGGCTATTGACACTCACGGCCTTGAACTGACCGTAGAGTTGTCCCTGCGTCTGCGTCGCTGCCAGCACACCAAGGACAGTTTGGTCGGTGGCGCTGGGGAATGTTCCCGCAGCCAGTCCGCTATTATTATTTTGCAGGGTATTCACCGCCGTCGTCGGCAAAACCACGCCAATACTTTGCGGAGCGGGATTCACGGTGGGATTGTTCAAACCGCCCGCCACATTGGCGGCCGCTACGGCGGGAGCCATGCGATCTTCAAGACGCTCCACCGACAAAAGCGCTCTTCCGGTTCGGTGGCGCGGCTTGCGATAACCATCCTTGCCGGACGCGAAAACGAAGTCGGACCACAACAAACGGAACCACGACGGGGAAGCCATGATACCACTCCTTTTCGTTGAGACGGTAGTTGTTGAGGGGCTTTCAGAAAGGTTGGGTATCCATCACCGCCCCGAAAGGGTAAAAATGCAAGCGGCGTGCCGCTCGTGCAGGATCGGGCCAGCCGTTCCCTTTGAGGGAGAATATCAAGCATGGAACAGGAAGCGGAAAAGGATTTGCTCGCCGATCTGACGCCGGCGCAGCGCGAGGCCGTCACGCACTTCGAGGGACCGCTGCTCATTCTCGCCGGCGCCGGCAGCGGCAAGACGCGCGTCATCACGCGCCGCGTTGCCTGGTTGCTCCAACAAGGCGTGCGGCCCAGCAACATCCTGGCCATCACGTTCACCAACAAGGCCGCCGCTGAGATGCGTCAGCGCGTCGAGGCGCTCGTGCCGGGCAGTCGTGTGTGGATCAGCACGTTTCACAGCCTCGGCGCACGCTTGCTTCGCCAGTACGCCGATCAACTCGAACTGGATCGCAACTTTACCATCTACGATCAGAGCGATCGCGCCCGTATCGTCAAAATGGCTCTGGAAGACGCGGGCATCGATAACGCGCGCTTCACGCCGGAGACGATCGCTGGGGCCATCAGCAAGGCGAAAAACCAGCTGCTCAGTCCCGAACGCTTCGCCGATCGCGCCCGCGATTTCTTCGAGAAAACCATCGCCGGCATTTACCCCATCTACGAAAAGCGCCTGCGCGACGCCAACGCCCTGGATTTCGATGATTTGCTGTACTGGCCGGCCCTGGCGCTGAAGCACAACAGCGAGCTGCGCGCTGAACTCGACGCGCGTTTTCGCTTCGTGCTGATTGATGAATATCAGGACACCAACCAGGCTCAGTACGCCATCGCGCGCGGTCTGTCCCTCGATAACCCGAACCTGTGCGTCGTGGGCGATCCAGATCAAAGTATTTATAAGTTTCGATTGGCTGATATTAGAAACATTCTCGACTTTGAACGGGATTTCGCGCATACGCGCGTGCTGACGTTGAGTACCAATTATCGTAGTACAAAATCGATATTGCACGTAGCCAATCACCTGATCGCCCATAACAAGCAGCGTAAGCCAAAGGATCTCATCACCGAGAATGCCCAGGGCAAGCCGGTGACGGTACTGACTTTCGAGACCGGTGTGGATGAGGCTGAGGGCGTTGCGCGGCGCATTCGGCAGGCGGTCGAGTCCGGCAAACGCGCCTACCGCGATTTCGCTATTTTCCTTCGTATCAACGCCCTGTCGCGTGGACTGGAAACGGCGTTTGTGCAGCAGCGGGTGCCGCATCAAATCGTCCGCGGCCTGGCGTTCTTCGAGCGCAAGGAAAATCGCGACATTCTCGCTTACCTGCGGCTCATGGTCAATCCGCGCGACGATTTATCGTTCCTGCGCGTCGTCAACGAGCCGGCGCGCGGCGTCGGCAAGGTGTCGCTCGATCACCTGCGTGCCTACGCCGAGCCGCGCGAGATGAGCTTGCTGTCGGCGGCGGCCGAGGTCGGCAAAATCCCCGCCATCAAGGGTAAGGCGGTGTCCTCGCTGCGCGGCTTCCATCAGATCATGGCGGAGTTGGCCATGCTGCGCGAGGCGGCGCCCGACGAGGTCATCCGGCAGGTACTCGATCAGACCGGCTATCGACGCATGCTCATGGACAGCAGCGACACCGAGGACCAGGAACGGTTGGCCAACATTGAGGAACTTATCACGGCGGCGAAGCAATTCGCGGCCGAGGACGGCAGCCGGACCATCGGCGATTTCCTGGAGAACATCACGCTGGCCAGCGATCTGGATAGCTGGGACGAACGGCAAGATTGCGTCTCGATCATGACCATGCACGCCGCCAAGGGGCTGGAGTTTCCCGTCGTGTACATGGTAGCGATGGAGCAGGGACTGTTGCCACACGAGCGCAGCATCGGGCGCGATGACGAGGTCGAAGAAGAGCGCCGGCTCGCCTTCGTCGGCATGACGCGGGCCAAGGAGGAACTGTACCTTTGTCTGGCTCGCATGCGCGAGTTTCGCGGCAATACGATGTACACCGTGCCAAGCATGTTTCTCGATCAGCTGCCGCACGATGCGATCGAGGCGGTCGATCTATCCGGCGGCGGCCAGCAGGCGATCAACGAGTGGCGCGGCGGCGGTCCATCGGCGCAACAGGGATGGAACGATGCGGGCGTGCGACCGAAAGCGACGCCGATTCCACCGCGCGCTCCCGAAGGCGGAGGCGGCCGCGCTTTCGTCGTTGGCACGCTGGTACGTCATGCCACCTATGGCAATGGCCGGATCGTCGAGGTGAGCGGGCAGGGGGCGCTGCGCCGCGTGAAGGTTCGCTTTTCCACGGCTGGAGAACGCACGTTTATCGCCGACAAAGTGACACTGGAGATTATTCGCAAGTCGTAAGTGCGGAGCGCGAGCTTGGCGTTTCGCGCGAAACGATTCATTTGCCAGCCCGCAGCGCCAGCAAGGGGATTCATTCCCTTGCTAGTGCTGCGGGCTGGCAGGACGGTAAATTAGAATTGATCGAGCCAGAAATGGAAGCCGCGATAATAGCGCTGGGGTGTAGCCCACTCATAGCGCCAGTGCGGTTCCAGAAACGGCGGGTAAGCCATGTAAGCCGGCGGCCGCATGTAGGGTTGACCCGGACGTTCAGGCCAGGCGCACGACTCCGTCGGCCAGTAACTATGCGGGTAATAGTAATAGGGATAGTAGAAAAACTTGCCGACATTGTAATCGACGGTGCGAGCCGGGGCATAATAGCCGATCGGCGGCGGCGGCATCACCGGGATGGCACCGATGCCGAGGTTTCCAACCAGCGGAGGATTTACTACGCCTCCGCCTCCGCCGCGCACACCTCCGGGCGGTGGAATGACGCCTCCGCCGGGGGGCGGAAGCGGTGGTTGTCTGGGCGGCGGCAAGGCTCCGGGACCAGGAACGGGCGGTGCCTGCGCGACCATCCCGGCCGCTCCCGCGCGATCCTGTGCGTGGGCCGGCTCGCCGACCCCGATCCAGAGAACGCCACTTAGGGAAAATAACACTCCGGCGAAACCGACGCGCGGCATGATCGCGGTCCTCCTTGACGGCATGGGGCACTTCCTCCTGTGTACTCTACCCGCCAAATGGTTTCGCCGCGGCGACGAACCCCGCACGCAGCCATAAAAAAATCGGGAGAACATCCGGCGATAGGGGTTCGGGAACGGCTGCGCGTCTTGCCGAGATTGCAGCCGGGAGCGCGCACGGCGATGAGAGAGGATCATGGATTCATTTCAGTTTTACGATAACCCGTTGGTAAGCCGTTATGCCAGCCGTGAGATGGCCGCGTTGTGGGGACCGCAGCGGAAGTTCTCGACGTGGCGGCGGCTATGGGTCGCGCTGGCCGAAGCGCAATACGAACTCGGCTTGCTCAGCGATGATGGCCGTACTCCGCGCATCACTTCGGCCCAGCTCGAACAGTTGCGCGCCCATGTCGAGGACATCGATTTCGCGCGGGCGGAAGTCCACGAACGGCGGCGGCGTCACGATGTCATGGCCCACATCGAAACCTATGGCGAAGTCTGCCCCGATGCGCGAGCGATCATCCACCTCGGTGCGACCAGCTGCTACGTCACCGACAACACCGACTTGATTCTGTTACGCGAGGGAATGGGGTTGCTGCGAGATCGTCTCGTGGGCGTTCTCGATGCGCTGGCGCGTTTCGCGGCGCGCTGGCGCGATCGGGCGACGCTCGGTTTCACGCACTTTCAGCCGGCCCAGCTTACCACGGTGGGCAAGCGTGCCTGCTTGTGGTGTTACGACTTCGTACTCGATCTGCACGAATTGGAGCATCGCCTGCAAACGCTGCGTTTCCGCGGCGTCAAGGGAACCACCGGCACGCAAGCCAGTTTCCTCGCCCTCTTCCACGGCGATCACGAGCGCGTCCGCCGGTTGGATGAGCTGGTCGCTCGCAAGATGGGCTTCGAGACCGTCTATCCCGTCACCGGCCAGACTTACTCGCGCAAGATCGATAGCCAGATTCTCGATACGCTATCCGGCCTGGGACAATCCGCCCACAAGTTCGGGACCGATTTGCGTTTGCTGGCTCACCGGCAGGAAATCGATGAGCCGTTCGAGTCGGAGCAGGTTGGCTCGTCGGCGATGGCGTACAAGCGCAATCCCATGCGTGCCGAGCGCATGTGCGGTTTGGCGCGTTTTCTGGGCAGCTTATCGGTCAGCGCCGCGCAGACGGCAGCGACGCAATGGCTGGAACGCACGCTCGACGACAGCGTCAACCGCCGTCTGACGCTGCCGCAGGCTTTTCTGACCGCCGACGCCGTGCTGCGCTTAGCCTTGAACCTCGGCAATGGGTTGATCGTCAATCCCGAAGTGATCGATCGCGGTGTGGCCGATATTTTTCCGTACATGGCCACGGAAAACGTCCTCATGGCGGCCGTGGCACATGGCGGCGATCGCCAGCAAGTGCATGAGTGCATCCGTCGCCATAGTCAAGCCGTCACGCTAGCACTAAAAGCCGGAGCGGATAAAAACGATCTTCTTAATCGCTTACGCTCCGATCCGCTGTTGGCGCAGGTGGATTTCGACGCCGTCCTCGACCGAGGCCAGTTCGTCGGCCGAGCGCCGCAGCAGGTGGATGAGTTTATCGCCGGCGAAATCGAACCGATTCGGCAGCGCTACCGGCACCTCCTCGACCAGACCGATGAGCCTTCGGTGTGACGACTTTTCTCTTTCCACGGAAGCGGCTACGAGGATAAAATAGATGAATCGCGAGGAAGTTTTACCCAACTCAAACCCAGAGCGAAAAATGCCGCGAAAGAAAAAAATAGACGTTCCACGCCTGATAGTACCGGACGACGCCACCTTGGAAGAGATTTACGCCAAGGCACGCCAGGAATTCACGGCGGCGGATTTGCAAAAATACACGGAGATCGAGGAAGAAGAAGGTATCCCAGCGGAGCAGGTATTAGCGGAGATGGAGAAGATTCACCAACAAGAATCTCGCAAACGAAGGAAGAAGTAGTATGTCTTCTTCTGGTGCGGAGGGCGGCGCTTACGAAATCCATAACTCCGGTGTAATTGTCCAAGCTTTTCTTGACCTCCAGCGTCAGGCCACGCGAGAAGGACGCGGTCAAGAGCTTCTTCTCGCCGCCCGCGCGGTTTATGAGCATCTCCGCAACAATCCTATGGAGTTCGGCGAACCTCTCTATCGATTGCCCGCTCTGCGTATGCAAGTTCGTTGCGTTGCCATACGCCCGCTCTACGTTGATTTCGCCGTGTGTGAAGACCATCCTTTGGTGTTCATCAAAGCCGTGAAATTGCTTGGCGGCCCCGATTCCTGAAACGCGATGCCGACCTTGCGCGAACAGGCTGGCCAACTCGCTCCAGATAAATAAGGCGCTATTGCTTTGTGACACAAAGTTGTTTATTCTGCTGTGCATGACGAACACTAAACCTCTCGCGGAACGGATTCGGCCGATGAATGCAGCGCGTTCTCGGCGTTTTCCCTGGACGCTCCTGGCGCTGTTCGTGCCAGGCGTGCTGTTCGCCGTAGGGCTGTATCTGCTGCATCAAAACCCGCGCTTCGCCTGGCTGTCTCGACCAAGTGCTTACCCCTGGGAACTGTGGATGATCGCTGGATGCGGCGCCATTGCGACGGTGGCGGGGCTGGCGGACTGGCGCTATCATCGTTCCGGCGCGGTGGCGATGGGTGCGCCGGAACACCATAGCGAATTGCTCGCGTTGGCCGGCGGCGGCGTGCCTCTGTTTGTATTGATGTCGATCGCCTCGCTGCTGGCTCGGCCGATGGTCCTGCTGATCCCGGTGTTGGTCGTGGTGTTGTTCACCACGGTGATGATTTGCTACGACGAGTTCGTCTTCCATCGCAAACGCTGCGGCCGCTACGAGACGATATTGCATCGGCTGCTGGTGTTCGGCAATGGCGTGGCGTGGCTGGCGTGGACGCATTGGTGTTTTGTCCGCGAGCGCATTCATGGCTGAAACGATCCGCGCCCGTGAATTGATACGTCAAGCCGCGATCCTGTTCGATTCGCCGGCGAATCGGCTGGCGGAGTCGGGCCGCGACGCCTGGCGTCGCGGGTTCGCTTCCGGCGGTTGCTGGATGCGGCAAGCACTGGAGCATCTGCGCCGGCAGCCATTGCCCGACGCGGAGGCGAACCTGAATCGATTGGGATTGCTCAAATACGGTCTGGCCTGTGCCGCCGCGCTGGCCTGGCTCGTGCCGATGATGATCTGGCATCGGCCATTGGTGGCTGGGCTAGGCGTGCTGGTGTTTTACGCCATTGAGGCGCAGATGGTGTTTCTTTTCCCGTTGGCCCTGGACGGCAGCGTTCGCCCTTTCCGCGAGGCGCGGCGCTGGACGCGGCGAGCGGGCGGCACCTTGGCCGTGATGCGCCGCGTCCTGCCCCTGGCCGCGACCATGTTGTTTGGTGGATTGCTGGGGCGGGGTTTCGTTCGTTCGTGGTGTATCGGCTGCCTGGCCGTGTGCCTCTGGTACGAGCAACTACGATCCTCTCCCGAAGCTGTCCCCTTCCGCCGGCGGCACCGCATGATGGAGTTTGGCGCATTTTATCTGCCTGAAGTGCGTCACGAACGCATCGCGTGGAACCTCCCGCGTCCGGTTCGTCTGCTCTATGCCAGCGATCTGCATCTAGGTCACGCATGGACCGCGCGCGTTCCCGATCACCTTATCCTGCTGGCACGCCAAACTTCTCCGGACCTGATTCTTTTGGGCGGCGATCTGATCGATCATCCCCGCGCCCTCGAATCGCTGCGTTTCCTGCTGCGGGCGCTCTCGGAAATTGCTCCGGTCCATGCCATCGCCGGCAATCACGATCTTCGGGCGGGACTCGATGTTGTCCGCGCCGTCGTGCAGACGGCCGGCGCGCATTGGCTGCCCGATTGCCCCATCGCGCATCCCGTGCGCATTGAGGGCGTGCTTTCGCCGGCGTTGCCTCCGCTCTCGGATGGTCCGCGCATTT
>DATNCY010000352.1:0-14912 GCA_035553375.1 Gemmataceae bacterium | reverse complement strand
TCATTTCGCCTTCGGAGGGGTGATCCTTTTCCACCGCGTCAGAAACGGCCTGCATCGTGGCGTTCTGGCTGCGTTCGTGCATTTGCCACCAGACCAAACCGCATAACAAGAGGGCCAACATCACCACGGCGGCAGCGACGATAAGAGGGAACCAGCCCCGCCAGCCGGGTGTATTGCCGTTCCGTTCGCCGGTGAACGAAATGGTCACGGCATCTTCCCGCCTCATCGCGGGACGTATCGCGGTCGCCGCGGGCGAAATCGTGTCGCGGTCGGCGAACGGTGCCAGTTGGTCAGCGACCTCCGCCGGCGTTTGATAGCGTTGAGCGGGATCCTTCGCCGTGAGGCGTTCGACGACGCGGAGTAACTCGGCGGGCACATCCGGGCGAATTTCGGCGAGCGGCAACGGTGTGCCCTGCTGATGTGCCATCAACTTTTGCAGGGTCGAGCCTTCCGAGAACGGGGGCCGTCCCGCCAACAAGAAATAGAGGGTGCAACCGAGACTGTAGAGGTCCGCCCGGATGTCGGCCTGGCGTGCGTCGAGCGCCTGCTCGGGAGCGACGTACTCCGGTGTGCCGAGGACGACACCCGGCGCGGTAAGCGAACCGCTGCTGTTTTCGCGGCAAAACCGAGCCAGGCCGAAATCGAGAATCTTCACCTGTCCCGCCGGCGTCAACAACAGGTTCTGCGGCTTGATGTCGCGATGGACCATGCCACGCTCGTGGGCGTGCTGCAAGCCGAGGGCGACTTGATAGGCGATGTCGCCAGCCAGCGCGACGGGCAGCGGTCCCCGAGTTCGTACCCGTTGATCTAAGCTCGTGCCCTCGATGTACTCCATGACCAGGAAGTGAAGGTCGCCGGCTTGCTCGGCGTCGTAGGCGGCCACGATGTTCGGATGACTCAATCGCGCCGCCGCTTTCACTTCCTGACGAAACCGCTCGACGCACTCGGCTTGCTGAGTGAGATCTTTCCGGATGATCTTCAAGGCCACCGTGCGTTCCATGAGGCGATGCTCGGCCTTGAAAACAACGCCCATACCGCCGGCACCGAGTGAGCCAAGAACGCGATAGCGTGGATGATCGAGCAACTCCACCGGCGGTTCGACCTGGAGGCGACCCCTGGTGGGATGCGGCGTGTCGGCCGGTAGATCACGGGTGTCCCTCGACGCTGCCGGCGACATCAGGCCAACTGAAGTTCGCAAGAGTGCGATCAGGTCGTCATCGCTGACGCTGTCGAGACGTTGGCAGCAGACATCGCAGGCCGCGATGTGCCGCTCGATGGCCTCGCGCTCTGCCGGGCGTAAATGGCCGCGATCAAACGCTGTCAATTCCTCCAAGCTTGGGTGGGCATTGCGGACATCCTGCATGAGTCGTCCTCCGACCGCCACGAGAGAAGGCCATTCGACGATCATCACTTCATCGCGCCACCGTTCCTTCTTCTCTGCAATGCTCGGCTACTTCTTACTCAGATCTTTCGGACAACCCTAGCAAGAGGACGAGGGGTGTCAGCACAAAGATTCGCTTCATGGGTGTTCCTTTCAAGCTGAGTGCTTGTCCGAGCCGCGACCATCAGGGAGCGGAGGGCGACTTCCCCACCCTGACGGTCGCGGTTCGGTTCGTCCGTCTGCTCGAACAGCGTCATCGAGAAGGTGTATCAGCGGGCCAAGGGGACTAATCGCCAACCACCTCCGACTTTGAGAAACTCGGTAGGTAGTTTGCGTTCTTGCTTGAAGCTCGTGTAGACAAACTCCCCTTTGGCCTTGTCGCCGTCGATTTTCACGCTGGTCAATCGGGGCAGTTCCTCCTTCTTCACGGGGATGTAGCGTCGCCCGGCGGCCTTGTCTTCAGCGGTTAGATAATCGACGAGGAAGGGACCAATGTTTTTCACATGGGAGAGCAGACTGCGTCGAACCCTCTCCACTCTATCGTTGGTGTCGTCGGTGTCGTCGTATTTCGTCGCCTTCAGAACCTCTGCCGTCAGGCCGTGTTTGGTCATGGCGTCAAAAAACGGTTGGTCGCGCTTCTGCTTCAACTCGGCCTCCTTGCCTTTTCTACGGGCTTGGCCCATCGATATGTCCAGTCCCTTGGTCGCCATCTCCGCCGCCATGTCATACTGCAACCTCGGCGACAGACAGCGGACAAAGGTTTCATGGTTGCCTTTGGACTGGGCCTCATACGCCGCATCGAAGACCTCTTGCGGAGTCGCGTAGACTACCTTCGGAGGGAAGGAGTCGATAAAGTCCTTGTCCGCTTTCTTGGCCAAGGGAGGAGGCGGGGGCGTGGTATCTTTTGTCAGCTTCCCTGCCCGATCGAACGGAGTCTTGTAGACGAACTCCGTGTCCGTCAGCGTTTCGATCGAAAAGACGACCGACCGCTTCTCCCCGCCGGGGCCGGTTTGGGTGAGCGTGAGCTTATTGCTGTCCGCGTCATAGCTCATCGGTTCCTGCTTGTGGCCATCCGTTGTCACCTGAAACTTCCCATCTTCGTGGAACTCGAGTACCATCCTCGAAGGAGGCTCGCCTTTTTTCGGATCGGTGGAAGTTTCCGTGCCCTTCCAACGTCCGATGAGCTTCTCTTTGATCGATGGCTCCTTGGTCGGTGACGGAGTGGGAGTCTTCGAGCAACCGAGCAATCCGGTAGCCAAGCAAGTCAGTAGGGTAAGCGATAGCCGTTTCATCAAATGCTCCTTCAAAGGGATTGGGACGCTGATCTTAAACATCTGCTGGCACAGCGGGCAGGTTACCTGTTCCTCAAGAGAAAGGCGCGCGATGACCGGATCATTTCAGGAATAATCGAGTCAATCGAGAATGCCGTTGATCTCCTGGCGAAAACGGCTGAGGACACGCGACTTGGCGATGCGCACGGCGTTGGCAGTGATGCCCAACGCGGCGGCGATCTCGGCGGTGCGCTTGCCCTCCAGAACCAAGCCCCGGAAGGCACGCCAGGTCGTCGGCTCGAACTCCGGCTCAATCAACTCCAGAAGCCGGCGCGCGACGTGGCGGTCGTGTTCCTCATCCCAGAGGCGACTAAGACTGCTCTTGGGGTCTTCCAGTTGATCGAGGACGTGGGCAAAATCGCTGTCGCCGGTCGCCACCGGCCGCGCATGCCGGCCACGCCAGAAGACGCGCAGACGATTGACCGTGACGTTGCGCAGCCAGCGACGGAAGGCACCCGGCCGCAAATCGTGCTGAAAATTCGGCAGCTCGCGGACGAGTACCTGCATCACCTCTTGCGTCAGATCGTCGCTGTCCGAGTCGGTGATGCCGTAACGGCGCAGCCACGCGCAGATGAGCGGAGTGTATAATTCGACCAGCCGTCGCCAAGCCGCGTCATCGGGCCGCAGACGCAAGCGCTCCAGCAGGCTGATTGGGGTGTCTGGCACGATCGATTCCGACCAATTATTGCGCGGCGGTTCCTAAAGTTTCGCTCCGTGGCAATATACGCAGTTCGCGCGGCAGCGGGAAACTTATGTGTTCCTCGCGGATGGTGCGCGATTCGACGCAGGCGTCAAAGCGATCTTGCAGAACCATCGCGCATTCCTGCACGCGCTCCTCGGGCGCGCTGGCACCGGCGGTGATAAGCACCGTCTCCGCGCCGGTGAAACAATCGGCCGGCAAATCGTGGATGCTGTCGATGAGATAGGCTGGTTTGCCGTGCGTCCGCGCCAACTCGGCGAGACGCATACTGTTGGAACTGTTTTGACTGCCGAGAACAATCACGGCGTCCACCTCCGGCACCAGATCCTTGACGGCCTCTTGCCGGTTCTGCGTGGCATAGCAGATGTCGTCGCGTGAGGGACCGACGATGTGTGGAAAACGTCGTTTGAGCGCGGCGATGATGACTTCGGCGTCATCGACGCTCAGCGTCGTCTGCGTCAAGTACGCCACTTTCGCATCGCCCGGCAGATCGAGCGCCTCGACTTCCTCGACATCTTGCACGAGCCGGATATGTTCGGGTGCCTCGCCGGTGGTGCCGAGTACCTCGTCGTGGCCTTCGTGACCGATGAGGATGATGGTGTAATTCTCTTTGGCGAAGCGAATGGCTTCGAGATGAACCTTGGTGACGAGCGGGCAAGTGGCGTCGATGGCCCGCAGGTTGCGCTCGGCGGCGGCGGCGCGGATGGCCGGGGCCACACCGTGCGCGCTATAGAGTAGCGTCGCGCCGGAAGGAATCTCGTGGATGTGATCCACGAACACGACGCCGCGTTTGCGGAAGCGCTCGACGACCGGGCGATTGTGTACGATTTCGTGATAAACGTAAAGCGGGGTGCCGTAGACATCGAGGGCGCGTTCCAGGCTCTCGATGGCCATGTTCACGCCGGCACAGAAGCCGCGCGGATTGGCGAGAATGATCTTCACGACAATTTCCTCCTGTTGGTTGTATCGTAGCGTTCCTCCCTGTTTCTCGCCATGCGAGTGCGCCGGGCCGCTGCTTGCGGCTTAGCGTTTCCGCCGCGCTAAGCCGCAAGCAGCGGAGAAGCCCCACAAAACAGCAACGCCACCCGATGGGGTGGCGTTGGCTGGCAAACTCTCCGAAAAGCTCCATCGCGAAGCTTACTTGTTGAGTTCGACCTTGCTGACCTTGATAATCTTCTTGCCGTCCTTCTCGGAAACGACGCCGGTCACGGTGCCTTCCGTGGGGGTGGTGCAAATCGGCTTGTGATACTTCTTGCTGCTGGCGGCGTCGAACCAGTAGACCGTGTCCTTGACCTTGATGACCGTGTGGCACTTACCGTCTTTGGCAATCTTCAGATCGCACTTGGCGCAGGTGACCGTGCCCGTCAGTTTCTGGGCCTTGCCGTCGGCCTTCTTGTCATCGGCCTGGGCCAACACCATGAAGCCCAGAACCACGGCCAGACTCAGGCCAAACTTCAGACTCGTTCGCATCGTAAAATCTCCCCATACTTGGTTTCAGTCCAGCCCCCGGACTGTCCGGGGAACTCCTCTCTGGAGTTGAAGACGACTATAGCCACATAACGTATTCAAGGCAATCACCTTCTTTATGGGAGCGTGAAATACTTGCCCCGTTCCTCCCGTTCGCCCGTCCATGCCATTGACACCTTCCCGATGCTGTTTAGAATGGTTTTTTCCCTTTGTCCGCGCATTTACCCCTGTTTACCACGGGGGATAGGTTGAACGACGACGATGGACGACGCCATCCGCAAAGCGGAAGCCCTCATTGAAGCGCGCAGCTATATCCGGATGTTCCGCGATCGGCTGACAGTTATCAAGCTCGGCGGCAGCGCCATGGAGGATGCCGCCGCGTTGGAGGCCACGCTGCAAGATGTCGTCTTCATGGAGACGGTCGGCTTGCGGCCCATTCTCGTGCATGGCGGCGGCAAACCCATTGATCGCGCCATGGCACGCTCCGGTCTGCAACCGCGCAAGATTCAGGGACGCCGCTACACCGACACGGCCACACTCAACATTGTCGTCAATGTTCTGCTTCAGGAGATCAACGAGGGCATCGTTCGACATATCCGTCAATTGGGCGGCCGAGCCGTGGGGTTGCACTCCGGTTCGCTGCAATGTCTGTTTGGCGAACGCTTGCGCCTTCCCGGCGCCGATGGCCAACCGATCGACCTTGGCTTCGTCGGCCGGGTGACGCGCGTGGATGGTTCGTTGATCGAATCCTTCTGCGCAGGCGGCGTCGTGCCGGTCATCCCCTCGGTGGCGATCGATACGGCGGAAGATCGGCCGGACGGTTGGCTTAACGTCAACGCCGACACGGCGGCGGCGGCCGTCGCCGCTCATCTTCACGCGGAAAAACTCGTTTTGCTCACCGATACACCGGGCATTTTGATGGATCGCAATCAGCCCGATTCGCTCCTGCCCAGTCTCGACGCGGCGCGCTGCCGCGAGCTGATCGAGCGCCGCGTCATTGAGGAAGGCATGATTCCCAAGGTGGAGGCCTGTCTCGATAGCCTGCGTGCCGGCGTGCGCAAGACGCACATGATTGATGGCCGGCTCCGTCATTCCCTGCTGCTGGAGATCTACACCGACCGCGGCGTCGGCACGGAGATCATCCTTAATTAGTCCGTAGTCCGTAGTCCGCAGTCCGTAGCAAAAACCCATCAATCTTTTTTTGCTACGGACTGCGGACTACGGACTACGGACTACGGACGAACTGCAATGAAGCACGCGACCCTCGAACAATATCAGCGTTATGTAATTCCCAATTACACGCGCTATCCGGTATGCCTGGTGCGCGGCGAGGGTTCGTCGGTCTGGGACGATGAAGGCAATCGCTATCTCGACTTTTTTCCCGGTTGGGGCTGCGATCTGCTCGGCCATTGTCCGCCGCGCGTCGTGCAGGCCGTGCAAGAACAGGTCGGCCAACTGATTCATGTACCCAATACGTGGTATACCGAGGCGCAGGGCAAGCTCGCTCAGGCGTTGAGCGAACGGACCGGCTGGGGCGGACAATGCTTTTTCTGCAACAGCGGCACCGAGGCGAACGAGGCGGCCATCAAGATCGCTCGGCTCCACGGCAAGCCGGGACGTTACAAAATCATCAGCATGCTCAACAGCTTTCACGGCCGCACGCTGGGAGCGCTGAGCGCGACGGGCCAGCCCAAGTATCACCAGGGACTCGAACCGCTGTTGGCCGGCTTCAGCTACGCTCCCTTCGGCGATCTCGACGCGGCGGCTCGGCTCATCGATAGTGAAACGTGCGCCATCCTTCTCGAACCGATCCAGGGCGAGGGCGGCATCAATCTGCCGCCGTCCGGCTATTTGCAGGGGTTACGCGAGTTGTGCGATCGCCATCGTCTCTTGTTGATCTTCGATGAGGTGCAGGCCGGCATGGGCCGCACCGGCCGTTGGTTCGCGCATCAACATTGGGACGTGCAGCCCGATGTCATCACGTTGGCCAAGGCTTTGGCCAGCGGTGTCGCGGCGGGCGGACTGATTGCCAAGCCGGAAGCGGCCGAGAAACTGCGGCCCGGCACGCACGCCGCCACCTTCGGCGGCAATCCTCTCGCCTGCGTCGCGGCCCTGGCGACTATTGAAACCATTGAGGCGGATGGGCTGCTCCGGCGTGCCGAGGAGTTGGGCGATTATTTCCGTCAGCGCTTCGAGGCGTTGCGTCCGCGCTGCCCGCTTATTCACGAAGTGCGCGTCAAGGGCGTGATGATCGGCATCGAACTGACGGTGGATGGCGCGCCCGTGGTCAAGGCGTGTCTGGAGCGACAATTGCTCATCAATTGCACGCACACAACCGTTCTGCGTTTGCTGCCCGCCCTCACGCTGACCGATGCCGAACGCGATAAAGGCTGCGATATTCTGGAAGACGTTTTGTTGAACGCGAACATCAAGAACTAACCACAGAGACACAGAGACACAGAGATAAAAATGGAAGAATAAAGAAGCGGAAGCGCGAAAACCTTTTTCGCTTTAGTCTTCTCTGTGTCTCTGTGACTCTGTGGTTAGTTCTTTTTATCCTCCCCTGAGATGCTTGCTATGCGGCACTTTTTGAGCCTGATCGATGTGACGGCGGATGAACTGACACACTTGCTGGATGAGGCCTCGCATCTAAAAGCGGATACGCTGCGCGGGGTGCGTCCGCCGCTACTGGCCGGGCGCGTCCTCGGCATGATCTTCGAGAAACCCTCGCTGCGAACGCGCGCTTCCTTCGAGTCGGCCATGGCGCAGCTGGGCGGCACGTCGATTTTCCTCAGCGCCAGCGATGGTCCCATCGGCCAGCGCGAAAGTGTGGCCGACTTCGCACGCACGCTCACGTATTACGTCGATGCGGTGGTTCTGCGTACCTTCAAGCATGACACCATTGAAGAGTTTGCCGCTCACGCGCGGGTTCCGGTCATCAACGGCTTGTCGGATCTGTGTCATCCCTGCCAGGTGCTGGGCGATTTGCTGACCATTCAGGAGCATTTCAAGAGCGGCATCCGGGGTAAAACGCTCGTGTTCGTCGGCGACGGCAACAATGTAGCGCGTTCGCTGGCGCTGGGTTGCGGCAAGCTGGGTGCGCGTTTCATTCTTGCCGCCCCGGAGGGGTATCGCTTCGATCGAGACTTCCTTCAGACATTCCAGCGTGCGTGCAAGGGCGGTGAATTGATTCAGAATAGCGTGCCTTCGCACGCCGTCGGTGAAGCGGACATTATTTATACCGACGTCTGGACGAGTATGGGGCAAGAGGCCGAGAGCGAGTTGCGCCGCGCCAAATTCGCCGCGTATCAAGTCAACGCCGAGTTGCTCGCGCAGGCACCGCCGCACACGCGCTTGATGCACTGTCTCCCCGCCCATCGCGGCGAGGAAATCACCAGCGATGTCCTTGATGGTCAACGCAGCATTGTCTTCGAGCAAGCGGGCAATCGCATGCACGCGCAGAAAGCGTTGCTCAAATGGCTGCTGACGTGAGACGACAATGCTCTTCCGGATCAACCTGGGCGGCGAGGGTGAGATCCCTGGTGTCTTGAATCAGCAAGGGCGATGGATCGTCCTGCAAGCTGGCTGGCGGTCGAGTCAAACCGGCCAGACTTTTGACGATCTGGTTGGCGCGGGGCACGACTTTCTCATCGCCGATAACATTCGGCTGCCCTTGCCGGACGATGCCTTCGATGAGGTCATCACGAACAACATTCCGCCGGTGGATTCCCAAACTTGGTTAGGACCGACGGTGCAAACTCGTGAGATTCGACGTATCCTGAAGGGTGGCGGGCGATGGATCCATAATGGCATCATCCGGTTCATCAAGCCATGACTGCGTTCTTCGATCTTTTCGTGAGCCATTCCAACCCAGAGGGGTGGGCCGATCCGACATGGGCGGATCGCCGATTCTCTGAGCTTGTCGCGGCCAGTCCATTTCACCTTTGGCATCCGGGCGATCCTATCCCCGAGCGCGATGTGCGTTATCTGATCGGCGTGGCGACCTGGTCCGGTTACGACATGCGCTTGCTCGATGCGCTTGCCGAGGCGCTGACCGCACATCCGAACGATCCGCCGGTCATCGACGTGTTCAATACGGCCGATTGTCCACATCCGCAGGATTTCCACCGCTACATTAGCGGACTTGGCACCGTGTCCCATACGCCGGTAATGGGGTTCTGGAACAACGGCGAACTGAAATGGTCCGGGCAGGGATATGACGCGCGGGAATGGATTGCTGGTATATTCGACTTAAGTTCAGCCGAAATCGCCGCGTTCGTGCAAGATTGGATTAAGGCGCAGGCCCATGCGTAACGATGGCCGACAACCCGATGAACTGCGTCCGCTGAGTTTCCGCCGCCGCTATACACGGCAGGCACCCGGCAGCGTCCTCGTGCGCATGGGACGTACAACCGTACTCTGCACCTGCTGTGTTGAGCCGGTGGTGCCGCCTTTTCTTGTCGGCAGGGGTAAGGGCTGGCTCACCGCCGAGTACGCCATGCTGCCCGGCAGCACCAACACGCGGAAAGCACGCGATCGCGGCGGCAAGGTCGATGGCCGCAGCGTCGAGATTCAGCGTCTCATCGGTCGCGCCCTGCGCGCCGTGGTCAACCTGGAAACGCTGGGCGAACGCACACTGTGGATCGACTGCGATGTGCTGGAAGCCGATGGCGGCACACGCACCGCGTCTATCAACGGCGCTTACCTCGCCCTGCTCGACGCGCTGACCGCCGTTCGCAAAAGCAAGGCCGTTTCTCTTCTTCCCCCTCTTCCTCCTCTTTCCGCGATTGTCCGCGGCAGCGTCGCAGCCGTCAGCGTCGGCTTGCTCGAAGGGCGTTCGCTGCTCGATCTCGATTACAGCGAAGACAAGGACGCCGATGTCGATTTGAACTTGGTTATGACCGGCGCCGGCGACTTCATCGAGGTCCAGGCCGGCGGCGAGGAAGCCACCTTTAGCCGCAAGCAACTCGATCAACTTCTCGATCTAGGAAAGCGCGGCATCGATGCTATCACGCACGCCCAACGCGCGGCCGTCGGCGCGAATTGGCCTCTGGACTGAATCCCTCTCCTCTGGTATGAGCCGCATCGAATAATTCCTTCCGAGCCGCTTGCGGCTTAGCGTCCCGAGAACGCTAAACCGCAAGCGGCTGGGTCAAATGGGGAGGACTAGGCCAATGAGAAGGTTTGCGTTGCTGCCGGCTTTGGGGCTGGCGCTGGGGGTGGTGGGGCTTGGGCAGGCCGACCCGCCGAACATGCAAGCACCCAATGCGGCGAGCCAGCCGGCCACGGGATTGTCCAACCTGATTGAGCCGGCGAGCGAGCCGGACATCAATGCAGCGTTCGCCGTCACGCCGGAAGCCGGCGCGTGGATGATCTGCGCGGCCAGCTACCAGGGGCCGGACGCGCCGGAGTTGGCCAACAAACTGTGCGAATATCTCCGCAGTCATCGCTATCCGGCTTACGTCTACAATCGCGGCAACGAAGAACGTAAGCAGTTGCAGGAAGAACTGACCCGTTGGCAGAAGGAACATCCAACCACGGTTCGGAAATGGAAACTGGCTCATCCGAAAGAGGAACAGTTGGCGGTTCTCATCGGCGGTTTTCGCGATGTGGACGCCGCCAGTGCGGAGTTGAAGAAGGTCCGTAAATTGGACATACCCAATTTCAAGCTCAAATCGGGCAAACCCGCTTGCGATACCTACGATGTCTACGAACAGACAACAGGTACGAAAAACTACGAACTCAAGCGCTATGCGATCAACCCCTTCCATACGGCGTTCGCGATCCGCAATCCGACGATTCAACATGTGAAGCAAGTCGCTGCCAAGGTCGATCCCTTGTGGAAGAAACTTAACGCCGATGAGCCACGCAGCCTGTTTAAGTGCCGCAAACCCTGGACGCTGGCCGTTCAGGAGTACGCCGGGACTCAAGTGATTCAGCCGACGGCCGCGTCGAGTGGCTTTTTGGAGAAACTCGGTTTCGGTGATCACAACCTCGGCAAGCGTCTGGATGCCTCGGCTCTCCAGGCGCAGCAGGTTTGCGACTTCCTCGCGAAGTTCGGCTACAAAACCTACGTCCTGCACACACGCACCAACAGCGTTGTCACCGTCGGCGAGTTTAATGGAATCAACGATCCGGAATTGCTACGTATCCAGAAGGAACTATCGCGCTTCTCCTTCAAGGACAAGGAAGGGCATGAGGTCGTCAAGCTCTTCGCCAAACCGCTGCCGATGGAAGTGCCACACTGACCCGCTGCGCGGGAAACTCGAAATCCGAAATCCGAAATCCGAAATCCGAAATCCGAAAGAAATCGAAAAAGACAAACTCAAAAATCTCAAACTTCTGTTTTGAGTTTGGGATTTGCAGTTTGAGGTTTCTTTCGGATTTCGGATTTCGGATTTCGAGTTTCCCGCGCAGCGGGCGATGGTGGGATGCACAGTTCATTGTCTTCGTCACCGTGGCAGCCGTGACAAAAGATGAGATGGCCGGTCAGCAGGGCGAACGCCAACCAGCTACCCCAGCGCGTGATGCGTGTCGTATGAGACGCGAACAATCGGGGCGAATCTTGCAGGGAAGAGGGGGTCATTTTTTCAGTGTCTCGTCGAAAAAGTCCATCATGAAGGCGATACTCTTGAGTAACTTCGTACCGCGCCAACCATGTCCCTCGCCGGCCTCCGCCACGACCTGCGCCGAGGCACCCAGCGATTGGAGTTTTTCCGCCAATTCCTGCGATTGCTTGAACGGCACGATGCGATCCGCAGTGCCGTGCAGAAACAGAAACGGCGGCGCGTTCTTGCCGGCATAGGTCATCGGCGACGCTTTTTTATAGACCTCCGCTTTTTCCGCCAATGTGCCGCCCAAGAACGGCGCGAGGTTTTTCGCCCGCACCTCTTCACTCCAAACATCCCGCGTCAAATCGGTCGGCCCGAAGAAACTGACGACAGCTTGCACCGCGCTCGATTGCTCGGCATTGCCGCCCTTTCCTTCGAGGTCGGCAGTCTTGTTCGTGACGCCGAGCAGACAAGCCAGGTGCGCGCCGGCCGAGAAGCCAACAGCCCCGATGCGTTGTGAATCAACATGATACTTGTCGGCGTTGGCCCGCAGCCAGCGGACGGCCGCCTTGCAATCCTCGATCTGCGCCGGAAAGCGATCGCGCGGTGCCGGCCGATAATCGGGACTGATGGCCACGTAACCGCGTCCGGCCAGCACCTCGATGGTTTGCTTCATCTGCTTGCGATCGCCGCCGACCCAACCGCCGCCGTGAATACACACCACGGCCGGGAATGGTCCTTCGCCGTCCCTCGGCATCGCCAGGTCGAGCTTCAGCTCCGTGGTCCCGCCCTTGCCGAAGACCACGTCGTTTTCCAGGCGAATCGCTACTTTGCGTTGCTGTCCCGACGCCGGAATCGGCAGCGTTCCCAGGGTCATTCCGGCGGCGATCACCACGACGCAAAGCGGCATACGCGAACCTCGACGCATCGACACTCCTCCTTGAGCGAGAGAACCGCCTCCTCGCGGGCCGCAATTGGCCCGTCGGCGACAAGTTGGTAATATCGTCTCGATCCGAACGAATTACAATAGAGGAGGACGCCGATACGCCCTGACATCACGAGCCGACGATTATGAAGCGAACGCAAACCCTGGCCGTCTCTTTGGCTGAGCGTCTGTGCCGACCGCAGCGGATCGGCGTCTTCGGTCATCGCGGCGTGGGCAAAACCACGCTGCTGACCATGCTTTATCGCGAAGCCGTGGGCGGACGGCTGCCGGAACTGCGCCTGGCCGCCGCCGACGCGCGCACGGCGGATTATCTCTCGGATAAGGTGCTTCAGCTTGAAGCAGGCCATCCTTTGCCCGCCACGCTCGGCGAAACCGAGTTGCGTTTCCACTTGTATTATCGAGGCGTCCGGCTCGATCTTCTCTTCAAGGATTACCAGGGCGAGCATGTGGCGCTGGGACGAGAGGAGCCGATCCGCGATTTCCTGCGCGATTGCGATGCCGTCTGGCTCTGCCTTGACGCGCCCGTCGCGGAGGCTCCGGGTCCGTGCTTGCAGGCGCAGCAGGAGGTCGAGCAAATTGTTGAGGATTATCTGGTTGCCCAACTGCCCGGCACTCCACCGCGTCCGATGGCACTCGCCTTGACCAAGGCGGACCTTCTTCCCAGCGATCCATCCTCCGTGAACGAAGTCATCAATCGGCACTTCCGCATGACCCGGCACACGCTGGAGTTACATTGCCCGCAACATGGGCTATTCGCCGTCAGCAGTCTCGGCGGGCCGATGCCCACCGCGTCCGAGTCGGTCAAACCGTTCGCGCCGCGTCCCGTTGGCCTGGCTACGCCGCTGATTTGGCTGGTCGAATCGCTGCAAACGCAGGACGAAGCGCGTTTGAACCAACTATGGAACCTGCCCGGCAACCATGTTCCACTGCTGGAGCGCTGCGTCGCCTCCTTCGCGCGGCGTTATCCGGGTACGCCGGCCACGGTTGCCTTCCAGCGTCGTTTGCGTGAACTGCGGCAAAAGCGTCTGCGCCGCCGGACCTTCGCCGGCGCTGTCGCGGCCGCCTGCATGCTGCTGAGTCTGTGGACTTACGATGCGTTGGGGCAACAACGTGCTTCACGCTTCGAGGCGGCGAATGCCGGCGATCCGGTGGCCGTGCGGCAGAACTGGCTGTCCTATCAGACGTGGCATCCCACGCGGAACTTGCTGCGGCCCTCGGCGGCCCAGGTGGAACGCCAGCGCTTGCGCGAACTCGACGAACGCATCCACGCCAAGCAATACGCCGACCGCTTGGCCGAACTCCGCCATCACGCCAATGATCCCGACGCCGATGCGGAGACGGTCTGGCAGGAGCTACAGAGCTTTCACCGCGATTTCCCGGAGCATGACGTGGATAGCGCCTGGCAGCACTTCCGCGCCGCGCTCAAGGAACGCCGCGATGCCGAACGCGAGCGCCGCGCCGAACAGGCATTTGCCGAACTTGAACGTACGGGCGAACAGGGAGCGTTGTCCGCGCGCATCGAGCAGGCCGATCGCTTCCTGCGCGACTTCGCCGGCACGATGCGCGAATCGGAAGTGCGCCGCCGCCGGGCCGCTTGTCTGCTGCGTCTCGATGAGCGCGACATCGAAAGCGCCCGCGCCTACTCTGCCGGCCAGCCGTTGAACTTCCAGACGCGCCGCGAACGCTATCAGCGTTATCTCGAACGTCATCCTGACGGGGCATTCGCCAAGGAAGCGAATGAGGCGCTGAAAAATATCGACGCCGACTGGGACAAGCACGATTTCCGCGCGGTGCGCGATCATTTCCAGGCGAATCCGGGCGATGTCAAGGAACTGCAAGTGCGCTGCCGTAGTTATCTCGCCGTCCATCCGCAGGGCCGATTCCGCGACAGCGCCCGCGATGTGCTGCGCTGGACCGAGCGCGTGACGCAGCCAGGCGAATATCGTGTCGTACTCAAAAGCGGCAGCTTCGATCGCAAGGTGGCCTACTTTTTCAGCCGCGGTCCCTCTCTCTCCGTGGAAATCGAGGTCAACGGTGTGCGTTATGGACCGAGCAACATCGTGGCGCGCAATTATCAGCCGGAGTGGAACTACGAATTTCCACGGCGTGTGCGCTGGAAACTCGGCGACACGGTTCGCATCGTTATCACGGACAATTACTATTGGAACCGCCGCGTGGCCGACATTTCCTCGGATCAAAGCGAGCCGGTGTCAATGCGTTGGCTCAGCGGCGAGGTCAACTCCGGTACGAACAGTCTGACGTTTGAGTCTGATTTCACCATGCCGACCATGCCGAAGATCGAATAAAACATTTCACCACGGAAAACACGGAAAATACGGAAAAAGAAGAAAACTAGAACGTCGAGATACGAAGGAACCGCGAGAGTGAACCGTATTTACTGACAGCTGCGCTCGAAACTAAACTTTTCGTCCTCCCAAGGACAGCCCGGCGGCGGCGAAGAACGATTGAATCAGTCGCGGTTTCTGCCTCAAGCGGCCCACAGCGAGGTCAAATTCCAGATGCAACTCCTCCATGT
>DATNCY010000351.1:0-16216 GCA_035553375.1 Gemmataceae bacterium | reverse complement strand
ATTCCTGACTCCTGACTCCTGACTCCTGATCTTTCAGCGTTGGTAAATGGGCAGGGCGGCATTATCCAATTGGAGGATGGTCAGATACACCGGCGTGATGAAAGCAGGGCCGACCATTCCGCCGGACCAACTGCCGTCGCTGGATTGCGAACGAATGATGTTCTCGAAGTTGGACTTTTTGTAACCACTCCAGGTAAGGCGGTCCTTTTCCTTCGAGTCGGGGAACAGTTTGACATAACCGTCCTCGCCAAGCATGTACACTGCTTGGGAATAGTAATAGTGGGTGTATTCGTCATGGCCGAAGCGTGTGCCGCCGAGGCCGTCACCCAGGTTCTGTTTACAGAAGGTGAACCACTTCTTGACCAGCGGCGAATTGTAATCGCCGAAGCTGAAACCACAGGCGATGGCCGCCGCCGTCAGCGCCGGCCGGCCCTGACCACCGCCGCCGCCGCCGAGGGAATAGACGACGCCTCCCTGCGGATTGGTTGAATCGTGCAGATATTTTTGAGCCATCTTGATGGCCTCTTGCGGCACGATGATGCCGGCGTTGCGTGCGGCACGCAACGCTTGCACCTGCGTGATCGTCACCGAGCCTTCATCAAAGTTGCCGCCTTCACGCGCCGAGACATAGCCCCAACCGCCACGACTCGTCTGGGCGGCGTGCGAAAATTTACAGGCGCGTTCGACAATGTCCACCAAGCGGCGACGACGATCGCCCTCTTCTTCCTCGCCGACGACGCAGGACAGAAAGAGCGTGGCGAAGCCGTGGCCGTACATGTAACGGCCGGCTTCGCCGGGGATGTTGGGATTGCCGAGCATGCCGTTGGGCATGCTGTGCGACATGAGCCAGTCAACGGCGCGACGGATATTGTCCTTATATTTGCCGTCGCGGATGGTGCTGCCTTCCATGAGCATGGCCATGCCGCTGATGCCGGTCATCGTCACCGGATATTGACCGCTGAAGGCTTCCCAGTGGCCATCTTTGTGCTGCGTCTTGGCCAGGTATTCCAGCCCTTTCTGCACGGCCTTGCGTTGCTCCACCGACATTTCATCCGCTTGCGCCAGCGGGGCCATCAAGACCGCCAGCGCGAACGCGGACAACAGCCAAACACCTCGTTGGAATCGCATGACGATTCACTCCTTGATCCAGGACACTCGGGACATACCGAATGGGGCACTCCTCTTATCCGATCGGAGGACGTTTTCTCCGCCGCTGTCTTCTGATCCCATCATACCCGAAGGATGCGGGCAAAAGCGACCAAGAACGATCGTCAATAGGAAACAATTAAGAGGCGCTAACAAGATGGCGCAGCCCTCCCGCGTAAGCGGGGGGAGTGCTGCATCCTCCCCCCGCTTACGCGGGAGGGCTGCGCCAAAATGGGAGTTTTCGATTTGAAACACGCCATCCTATGCCTCATAAAGTTAGTGCTTCTAAACAGAAGAGGAGAGGCAACCCGCCATGCGGACGAATCTAACGCGATGGTCTCACCTGCTCTCACCATTCCTCGGCAGAAAGTTCCACCCATTGCCGGACGCACCCGTCAACGCTGTGAAACATGCGAATGCAGCCATCCTGAGAAACAACGAAGGCCATCGCCCCTGGCACTTCTTGACAGAAGCGAATGGCGGATCGATGTCTCATACCAAAATCAGATAGAGACACTGGTGCCGGCGTGCCCAACGGTTCCGGATGATTATCATATTCGACCTGCTCCTCACCGGAAGGAACCCGACTATAGGTAATTTCAACACCGAAACCTCGCAGTCTCAAATCGCGAGCTAATAAGATGGCACCGTCAACGGCGGCAAGGGCAGCGACAAAATCAACCACCTGAGCCAGATCTCTATCTAACAATAAGGAATCCGCGAGAGGCCAATCATCCAGAGACTGTTGAGTCGAATGGAGGGGACCGGCTCGGCCGGTTCGCCGCGCTTGAATAAAGTGAGATGGCTCGACCGAAGCACGTTCCTTGAGCGCCCTTTGAATAATATCCGAGTCGAGGCGGTATTTAATCTTCAGGGGCAACGAGGACAGGTCCACTTGATCGGGTAAGACGAGCAGACAGCCGCCATGTCTTGCTTCGCTCACCTTGGCGAGGACATTTACCATAAGCCGGCGCATCAGACCTTCGCCGACGCGCATGTCCTTGATCGCCAACCACGAAGTGATCTCGCGGAACCAGGCGGCGACATATTTAATCCGGCCCACGACGAGCCGCTGCCGCAGACAACAATTCCGCAAATCGAAACTCTCGGTATCAATCGAAACCCTTACCCATCCCGGCCCCAGAACAGTGACTCTCAAGCCATGAAATTGATTCTGATAATAGTGCAGACTATCCCCCCATTGTTGATAAGTCCGATCGATGGGCAGAATATCCGGGTCGAGAATGCCCGCGACTCGGACGCAATCTTTAGAATTGTCATCGGGCAGCGCCACAACCCAGCGCGATTCCAATCCAATGATGGGAGCCAATTTGACCAATTGGCCGGCCGTGTAGGGGAGAGGTTCGCCGAAGCGGACGGTGAACCGTTTCGGCTTGGGGTTGAAAGCCACGCGCAGGCGGACTTGCCTGCCTTCTTCCGAACACAAACTAGCTTGATACGCCGGGTAGATCAGGTTTGCCAATTGTGTTTCGGATCGAGGTCGTAGGTGTTCGACCCCGGGCCATTGAAGGTAGCTCCACACGGCACCAATCAGCTGTTCGGGGAACACCTGTCCGTCATCGGGCAGGGCGTACCACCACTCTTGCTCTCCCCCATCCATCATGCACTCCAGACGCCAATTTTGCCGAGGCGGCATCGCCTCCCCTAATTCCGGCTGAGCCATTCGCGCTTAGTTTCCTCCAGCGCCAGCCCCACCGCGTCGGGGCACATTGGCCAGAAGGAAGAGCGTTGCAACTCTTCGAGCAGGCCGAGCCAGGCGTCATGGTCCCAGCGCCCTTCCCGCGTCTGCACCCAGGTCCATATCTGCCCGGATTCTCTCCAGCGCCGCAAGTTTTCGGCTTGCCGTTCCTCGGAAGATGTCGTGGGCGCACTTCGCTCGGGCGGATGGCCTGTCTCAGTAAGCTTTTCGATCTTGGAAGTTACCGGCTCGCATTCCTTGATGGCGGTCGCGCCAGTCTGCTCTTTCTTCCCAAATAACCAGTTCAAAATCCGCATGAATCGCTCTCCTCCAGGGTAAAGCTCCTCGTGTTGTCGCTTGCGGCTTAACGAGAAGAGCGCTAAGTCGCAAACGATAACACTACGGAGTCCATCGGCCCATGTAGCTACTCTAGCATTCTTGGCAAAGGATGCGCCGCCGACAGCGAAATGTGCAACTAAATACCGGTGTTTCGCTCGCTCTCTTCTTGCAAGCGCCGCCTCAGGGCCGAATAGCGCTGGCTCGTGTCCTGACGCTGCACCGCCATTTCCAACGCCTTGCGACTGCCCACAATCACGACCAGTTTCTTGCCGCGTGTCACACCGGTATACAGCAGGTTGCGCTGAAGCATCATGAAATGCTGCGTGTGCAGGGGAATGACCACGGCGGGATACTCCGATCCCTGCGCTTTATGAATCGTCGTGGCGAAGGACAGATTTAGCTCGTCGAGTTCGCCGAAATCGTAGACCACCGGCTTGCCGTCGTACTCAACCGTCGCCTCGCGTTCCGTCTCGTCGATGGCGGTGATGCGGCCAATGTCGCCGTTGAAGACTTCCTTCTTGTAATTGTTGTGCGTCTGCATGACCTTGTCGCCGACGCGGAACGTCCAGCCGAAGCGTTGCACTTGCGGGCCGCCTCCGGCCGGATTCAGCACCTCCTGCAATCGCAGGTTGAGCGCCTGCGCACCCAGTTCCGAGCGATTCATCGGCGTCAGCACTTGCACCTCGCGCAGCGGATCGAGACCGAAGCGCGCCGGGATGCGCTCACGCACCATAGCGATGATGCGTTCGATGATGCTATCCGGTGTATTTGCCTCCACAAAGTAGAAATCACCCTTGCCGGCCGGTGCCGATTCCGGTCGTTCGCCGTGCTTGATGGCGTGAGCCGCCCGCACGATCCAGCTCTGACCAGCCTGACGAAAAATCTCTGTTAATCGCACCACTGGCACTGTCTTCGAGGCGATGAGATCGGCCAGCACCAATCCCGGTCCCACGGACGGCAATTGATCGACATCGCCCACCAGCACCACGCACGCATGCGCCGGCACGGCGCGCAGCAGTTGATACATCAACACTACATCGACCATCGACGCCTCATCGACGACGAGCAGATCGAGGTCGAGTTGCTGCGTCGCATCGCGTTTGAAACCGCCCAGCGCCGGATCGAATTCGAGGAGACGGTGAATTGTCTTCGCCTCGCGGCCGGTCGTCTCGCTCAATCGCTTGGCCGCTCGGCCCGTTGGCGCACACAGGGCGCAGCGCTGATTGCGCGCCGCGAAAATCTCCAAAATGCCGTGAACGATCGTGCTTTTGCCCACGCCCGGCCCACCGGTGACGATCAGCACTTTCTTACACGTCGCCGCGCGAATGGCCTCGCGCTGCGTGGCCGCTAATTGCAGCCCCATCTTCTTCTCGACCCAGCCGAGCGCCGCCTCCGTATCGATTGCCGGCAATGGATGGCGTCCCGCGCATAGTTTGCGGATCGAACGCGCCACGCCCAACTCGGCCATGAACAGCGGTTTCAGATAGAGCCACGGCTCCTCGCCGCCCGGCTCGCGCACCACATCGCCGGATTGCCGTTCGTGTTCGACAGCGGCGCGGATAATCTCATCGGGAATGCTGGTCAATTCCGTCGTTTGCCGGACAATGGCCTCTTCGGGCGCGCCGACGTGACCTTCCTGGCTCGCCTCTTGCAGCACGAAGCGCAGGGCGGCACGGGCGCGCAGCGGCGAAGCGCGATCGATACCGAGACGCCCGGCCAATTCGTCGGCGGTCTTGAAACCGAAACCCCAAACGTCGGTCGCCAGACGATAGGGATTGCCGCGCACCAACTCGACGGCCTTATCGCCGTAGGTCTTGTAAATGCGCACGGCTCGTCCGGTGCCGACGCCATTGGATTGCAGGAAAACCATGATGTCACGCACGGCTTTTTGTTCCTGCCAACTCTCGCGGATGCGCTGAATGCGGCGCGGTCCCAGCCCCTTGATCTCCTTCAAGAACGCCGGACTTTCATCAATAATGTGCAAGGTTCGCTCGCCGAAGACGGCGACGATCTTTTTGGCGAAGTGTGGCCCAATGCCCTTGACCAGGCCGGAGCCGAGATATTTCTCGATGCCCTCGACGGTGTGCGGCGGCGTGCAGCGCAGCTCGCCGGCCTTGAACTGTTCGCCGTGAACGCGGTCCTGTATCCATTCACCGTTGGCGTGGATGTATTCGCCGACGATGGCGGACGGCATCTGTCCCACGACGGTCACGAGTCCACGCCGCCCACGCGCCTGCACGCGCAGCACGGCGAAACCCGTGTCGGGGTTGTGAAACGTCACGCGCTCGATGATGCCGCTCAGGTTCTCGGCCATGTGAATAGCGTTGTTCCATCAATTCGCCAGCGACCGGGTGCGCAGCAAAGTGTCGAATTCTTCCCGTCCAACCACCCCCCTTTCGTCGAGGAGCCGTCTCACGGCGAACAGCGCCGCAGGGTCAACAACGTCATCCGCCGCGTAGGGACGCAGGAGGACGATGGTGTCCGTCCTGGCGTGTTCAAAGCGAACGCGCGATGGGGAAGGGTTTTCCTGAAAGCCCAATCCGAGCAGAACCTGACGGAGATCACCGAATGTAGGTTCCGACATGATGGATGTCCTTCCTCATTTCTGTTGGAGAACCTGATCGCGGAGAGCAGCGAAATGCCGCACCGCTGCGGAGTTGAGTATCTGATTCAAGGACACATGCACGCGCACCGTTCGTCCCGCACGAAACAGATTGAAGCCGCGTTGACTGGCGAAGTAGCCTTGTACATCCACCCAACAGGCCCGATCCGCCGAAACGTCGTACACGATCAGGATGACGGGGTAGACCTCGGAGAGCCAGTAAAGCAAATCCGCTCGCAACACGGGAAACGAGACGGCCCCGCCTTTCGCCAGCGGTTTGATGCGCTCGCTGGCCTTAACTTGCAAGAATATCACGCCGTTCTCGATCTCGCCATCCGCGTTGTAGGTGAACAGCATCAGATCGATCCCGTAATCGTGGACGATGCGCTCGACCGAGTACCCGCATAGGAGCGCTTGCCGCTCGACATGGTTGACGCCCAATTCCGCAGTGACATGTTCGCGTTTACGGGTTTTCCTTTGCGGATGGGGTTGTTTCCTGGCCAAGCAAGTCTCCCTGCGTGAGAGAGAATTTATTTACATGAATTTGCGCCGTTTGAACGCCGTGATGTCCGCTGGACCAAGTTCAAACCACTCACCGTTCTTCCGTTTTGCCTCGAACCGCCTGTGCCAGTACGCTTCGATACCGATCGGATCATCGGTTCGGATGACGTGAATCATCGTGGCTCTTTCCGGTAGCTGTAGCGCAAGCTCGTACTCGCGACGGCCTGCGGCATTGGTTCTGCCAATTTTGTAGAACCGGCCCGACTTGATGAGATAGACGAAACCGATCTCTTCTTCCTGCGGCCCATCTTCCTCGGACACATCTCGATTACGAGGGACATACTCTCCGCAGAGGCGGATCACGTCTTCGTATCCAGTGCGACTTCGGCAGTATTCGACAAGTTGTCCGACGAGTTCTGATTTTGCGCTGAACCGAGCGTCAAATGTCGAGGCGCGCGGAAACTTTGAATCACTACGACTCTTGAGACGTAAGTCACCATCTGAAGGAAGTCGGCCCAATTCTTGGGTAAACTTTGCGTATTTTTCAAGAAGTTCAGTCTTGTCGTAGGCACGTTGGAGTTCATTCGGAGCAAGACCAGCTTCACGGACAGCATCACTCCAGCGTGCCCAATACACTCCCAACCAGTCAGATTTCTTGATCCCGCATTCGGATTCAAACCTCGCTATTCCAAGCGGTACGCCGCCATTTGCTTCAGCAGTTTGCTTGATTTCTTGGAGAATGTGGGTTTTGTTCATGGCACGAAGTAACACCTGAGCGGGGATTCCACAGTCGATAGCCAACTATCATCGACTCATGAAAAGCCCCTGTCAAGCCAGGCGAAGAACAACGCAGCTCATCCGGTATGCTCACGGCGATTTCTTGCGCCGAACGCGGATGCCGAGGAGGGCACGGGCTGCCGTCCGTATTCGGTTGTCCCAACGCAGGGCGGCTGCGGCCTGGCGCTTGGTTGCATTGTAGGTCGGATACCGTATACCTACCGCGAAGTTAGTGAGAAAGGTAAATCCACGACGCATCGACCGCAGGGAGGAATGATGCGACTGTAGGAGCGTCAGCAGCCTTACGAGATCGTGCGTCTTCGGGATCGTCAGTCCTAATTCCTCTAGTAGTCCCTTGAGATACTTTTCGGCGCACTGCTGACAGTGGAAACATACCACATCATGCAGACGCGTCGCGCTTCGGCTGCACATTTGCGCGGCGACGTGATCGGCTTCGGCTTTGCTCACCCATTCGGCGGTGGTCCTTTTCATAGAGAACCTTGCCCTTCGAGGTGATCTCTGTGAGAAATGATTCGCCCTCTTCAAGACGCCATTTCATCTCCTTCGGTGTGCGGACGAGGAGATCCATCGCAAAGGGCGCGGGAAGTTGCCAACGAATCTTGAAAGCTTGATCGAGTTGATTACGCGCCGGCATGATAACGAGAAGGTCCACGTCGCTGTCCTCGTGCGGTTGGCCGTAGGCGTAGGAGCCAAACAGGATGATCTTATCGGGCTGGAAGCGCTCGGCTATCTGGCGCGCATAGCGGCGGATCACGGACATCGGAATATCGGCCCCGTGATAGAAACGATCCGGTTCGGACTTCGAGGGACTGCGACGCTTCTGGTTCATGCTCTCATTCTACACGAATATTCCGTTGTCATCATTCCGGTAACATTGTCCATTTCCCTACCGCGCCGCGTCGCCGAACTGGTGGGCCGTCACCGTCTCCGCTGGCCAATCCAGCCATAACAGACGTTTGAAGTGATAATCGCCGCCGATGTTGTAGCCGCGGATGCCGTGCCAGGTGCATTCCCTGGCCCGGTGCGTATGGCCGCAGAAGGCGAAGGCAATGCGCTCGGCATAGCGAGCCAACAATTCCTCCATCGCCCGATTGCCGCCGAATGCGTCCCAGAGCAAATCATCCAAACTCAATGGCGGTTGTTTCTCTGGGAAACTCATGTCGAGGATCGGCGGATGGTGCGTCACGACGAGGACGCGATCCACTTGGGTCAGCGCCGCGCGCAGGTGCTGTTCGAGTGTGTTCACCACTTGCGCCGTGAAACGCCCATCGTCGAGCGGCCAGCGGACGAAGTTGGCGTCGTTGTGCCGGCCGCGCGTGAAACGCTTGCTGGATAGACGCTCTTCTTCGCCGGGATAATCGCGGCGAAGCGTCTCCAAGGACCACGAGTAATCGTACCAGTTGATCGAACCGACGAGCGCCAGCCCGGACTCCGGCAACAATAGCGGTCCTTGATCGAGGTAGTGGAAACCGTATTGCCGGCACAGCGCGGGGAGATCTTCCTGGTATACCTGGAGCGAGTCGCGCTCGTCTTCGGGACGCACCCACAGATCATGGTTGCCGGGAACCAGCGCCTTGCGACAGGGCAGATCGGCGAATAAGCGCAGACAGTCAGCGAATAAAGAACCAGTGCCGATGTCGCCAGCCAGGACGAACACATCGGGCGTCTGCGCGTGCAGGAACGACGCAAGCAGACGGGTGGCATCCTCGCCGCGTCCGGCGTGGCCCCAGTGCAGATCGGCGGTGAGGGCGAGTTGCAATTGCTGACCCATAACGCGAAACCTCCGCCGACTTCTTGAAACCCGTGGCCGCATCGACGAGTATGCACTGCCGACTCATCGTGTCTGCCGGCTCGTCGTATTGTACAGGAGTCTTCCTCCCATGCGTCTGCTTCGCTCTGCCGTGAGCAGTCTGATTAGTCTGGTCCTCTGCGTCACTGTCGCCGCTGCCGAGACGCCCAAGACGCCGCCACCTCCTTCGGGGCGCTTACGCGATCCTGCTCGCCTGCTGCCCGATCAGGCCGATTTCTTGGTCGAGATCCGGCAACCGCGCCGCCTCGTCGAAACGCTGACTCAACTCGACACGCTCAAGCAGCTCCAGCAGTTCGCTCCCGTCCGCGAGTTGCTCGATTCCACCTCGTCGCGTCGCTTCTATCAACTCGTCGCCTACTTCGAGAAAGAATTGGGGGCTTCCTGGCCCGAACTGCTCGACCGCTTGGCCGGAGACGGTGCGGTCCTCGGCGTGAAGATCGGCCCCAATCCGGCTCCGGCGTTGCTCGTCATCCAGGGCCGCGACGACAAGTTGATGGGCAAGTTTTTCCAGCTCGGTCTGAAAATCGTCGAGCAGGAGTTAGCCCGGCAAGAATCGAAAGATAAGCCGGTGAAGGGTTCGTATGAGGGCATTGACACGGTGCGCATCGGTGCCGAGTTTCACGCGGCCATCGCCGGGAATATCCTGTTGGTGAGCAATAACGAGAAGGCGCTCCACGCGGGACTTGATAAGCACCAGGGCCGAGGCAAGAAGAGCATGGCCGATGTTCCCGGCGTCCACGCCGCGGCCAAGCTGTTGCCGGCCGATCCGCTCGTCTCGTTCTGGCTCAACATGGAGACGGTTCGCCAATCTCCCGGTGCCAAGGCCGTTTACAAGAATCTGCCGCGCGACGATCCGAACCAGACCGTTCTGTTCGGCCATTATCTCGATTTGCTCGGCCGTGCGCCGTTCGTCTGCGCCGGCATGTACCCGGAGAAGGGCGGTTTCCTGGCGACTATCCGCGCGCCGCGCGGTCGGGACGGCATGGGGCTGGACCGGATCATGCACATCCCGCCGGCCGGTACGCCCGGCTCGCGTCCCCTGCTCGAACCGGAGAACGTCTTGTACAGCGAAAGCAGTTTCCTCGACATCGCCAGCATCTGGAAAGAGCGGGCGAAACTGTTCAACGAGAAACAGGTGAAAGCGCTGGAAAAATTCGATAAGCAGTCGGTGCCGTTCCTGACCGGCGCCAAGGTCAGCCAGCTGTTGACGCAGACCGGCCCCTACTATCGCTTTGTCGCCGCCCATCAGTCCAAGGTCGGCTATAAAACGACGCCGAAAATATCTATTCCTGCCTTCGCGCTCGTGTGGGAATTGCGCGAGCCGAAAGCATTCGGCAAGTCGATGGAGACGATTCTGCGCGGTGCCGCTCTGCTCGGCGGAGCGCAGGCGAACCTGGAACTTGTCGAGGAGAAGTATCAGGACTGCGACCTCGTCGGCTATCGCTTCTCCGAGGCGAAGCCGCTCAAAGGCGACATTAACGATCTTCGTTTTAACTTCAGTCCGTGCTTCACGCGCGTCGGCGATCAATTCATCTGGTGTTCGACCATCGAACTGTGCCGCGAATTGGTGGACATTCTTCAGAAGGAGAGTACGTCATCGACACGCGGCGATGTCTCTTTGGGGCGCAGTCGGCTGTATGCTTCCGGGGTTGCTGCGTACTTGCGGACGATTGAGGATTTGCTCGTCACGCAAATCACGCTCGATCAGGCCGTGACGCCGAAGGAAGCGTACAGACAGGTCGAGATGTTCCTTGGGCTGGTGAACCAACTTGGCGCGTTTTCGCTCGAACCGCGCTTCAACGACAAAACATTCCAGTATGACATTCGTCTTCGAGCGGAGAAATAATCGCCACCAGGACAGCCGCTTGCGGCTTAGCGGTTGCCGTCACTAAGCCGCAAGCGGCTCGGATGGGAGATCATGCATGGCAGACATTTCCGAGAAGACCGTTGATCCGCGCTGGGCCTGGCAGCGGTATCGTCCCAGCAAGGAAGCACCGTGGAACCTCCAGCGTGTGGGACACCTGTATCGCCGCGCCGCCTTCGGAGCGACCCATTCGCAGTTGGAATCGGGACTCAAGGCTGGTCCCGATGCCCTCATCGCTCAACTGTTCAAGGGCGGTCCCGGATTGGCGGAGTTCGACGCCGAGATGGAACCGCTGGCGCGGAACATCGAGCGCTACAACGATGCGGCGCACATGCGCGCCTGGTGGCTGACGCGCATGCTGCACAGTCCGCATCCCTTGCAGGAAAAAATCACTCTTTTTTGGCATAATCACTTCGCCACCAGCTACGCCAAGGTGCAAAGCGCCCGCTTCATGCTCGGTCAATATGAGTTGATGCGTCGCCACGCCCTGGGCAACTTCGCTGAATTGCTGCATGAAATGTCCAGCGATCCGGCCATGCTTATTTGGCTGGACACACGCAACAGCAAGAAGGGTAGCCCCAATGAGAACTATGCCCGCGAACTGATGGAATTGTTCAGCCTCGGTATTGGCCACTACACGGAAAAAGACATCCGCGAAGCCGCCCGCGCCTTCACCGGCTGGGAGATTCAAGGGGCAAAAGTTGTCTTCAATAAAAATCAGCACGATGACGGCAAGAAAACCGTCCTCGGTCAGACCGGCAATTGGAAGGGCGCGGACATCGTGCGCATTTGCCTGGAGCAGAAGGCCGCGCCCCCGTTTCTCGTCGGCAAACTGTATCGCTTTCTCCTCAGCGAGACGGTGCCGGCGACTGCCGAATTGTTGACACCGCTGGCGGAGCAGTTCAAGCAGAGTGGTTATGATTTCGGCGCACTGCTCAAGACGATGCTGTCGTCGAACCTGTTCTTTTCGCCGATTGTCTACCGAACTCGTGTCAAATCGCCGGTCGATTTCGTGCTGGGCATTGTTCGCGGACTGGAAGGAAAGATCGGCACGACCGCCCTGTCGCAGTCGCTGGAGCAACTCGGCCAGAACATTTTCTCGCCGCCATCGGTCAAGGGTTGGGACGGCAGCCGGACGTGGCTGAACGGTCAGACATTGCTGTTTCGTCAGAACTTGGCGCTGGCGCTAACCTCGACGCAGGATGTGCGTTTTGGCCGGCGCACCGATCCTGCCATTCTCGCTCGCAAATACGATAAGAAATCAGACACTGATTTGGTAGATTTCTTTCTGCGTCTGTTCTTACAGGGCGATGTGGCCGCCGAGACGCGGACGCATCTGCTCGATTATCAGCAGCATGCGCATCAATTACCCATGCCGGTATACTGGACGGCGACGGACGCCGCCGATCATCGCATTCGGGCGCTGTGTCATCTGGTGTTGTCGCTGCCGGAGTTTCAACTGGATTAACGGAGATATTTCCACTAGCCCGGAGCGCCAGCGAAGGGTTCTCCCCGTCGCTAGCGCTCCGGGCTAGCGGGAAAATCGTCATGCAAGGAGAACTCGTCATGACCGCGAATCGTCGTAATTTCCTGAAAACGTCGTTGACCGGCGCCGGCCTCGTCACCTGGGGACTGAACGCGCCTGGCTTTCTCAGTCGCACGGCCGCCGCCGCTCCTGCGGCCGGCAAGCCCGGTGCGAAAGACACCATCCTTGTCGTCATCGAGTTGACCGGCGGCAACGACGGCCTGAACACCGTCATCCCCTTCAAAGATCCTGAATACGCTAAATTGCGACCCACGCTACGTCAGCCCGAAGCGCAGATCAAGAAGATCAACGATCACCTTGGCTTGCATCCGTCGCTGACCGGCCTGGCCGAACTGCTGCAAGACCACGCCCTGAGCATCGTGCAGGGCGTCGGCTATCCTAACCCGAATCAGTCGCACTTTCGCTCGATGGATATTTGGCAGACAGCCAGCCTGGCGAAAGATGTCAACGAAGGTTGGCTCGGCAAAGCGCTCAAGGGCATTCCGGGCGCACCGTCCTTCCACATCAAGAATAACAACGAACCATCACCCTTGGCGCTCGATGGCGCTCCGGCGCGGGTGCCGTCGATCAAGACGCTGGAGGAGTTTCAGTTGCAGATGGCCGCCGCCAGCGGAGCCGACAAGAAGCAGCAGCGTGAGATCATCGAGGGCGCGGCCAAGTCGAAGGGCGGTCCCGGTCTGCTCGATTTCGTGCAGCGCACGGCGTCGAACACCTACGCCAGCAGCCGGCGTTTGCAGGAGATCGGCAAGAATTATCAGCCTAAGGCGACGTATCCGAATACGCCGCTGGCCAGCCGGCTCAAGTTGGCCGCTCAGTTGATCGATGCGGGGCTGGGTGCGCGCATCTTCTACGTGGCGCACGGCAACTTCGATACGCACGCCACGCAAGCGCCCGCTCACGCGAACCTGCTCGGACAACTCTCGGGCGCAGTGACGGCCTTCTTCAAGGATGTGGCGGCGCGCGGCCATCGTGATCGCGTGTTGCTGATGACCTTCTCGGAGTTCGGCCGTCGCGCCAAGGAAAACGGCAGCAGGGGCACCGATCACGGTTCGGCTGCGCCGATGCTGCTGGTCGGCGGCAAGGTCAAGGCCGGAGCTATCGGCGAGCATCCGAGCCTGAGCAAGCTCGAAATGGGCAACTTGAAGCATCACACCGATTTCCGCCAGGTATACGCCGCCATCCTCGACAAATGGCTCGGCGTCGCCAGCAAGGACGTACTTGGCGACGAATTCAAACATGTGGATATTTTCAAGAGCTGAACGCTCAGCAACTCCGGATACCAGAGTTGTCTGAGCTATATCCGGCCATGCCTGGCCTGTCCAGGCTGCATCATCGCCCCTGCCGTGTGAACCTGCGAGGTCGTCGCGCTGTCCTTTTGGTTGGCGTTGACAAACCCACGAACACGGCTAGGATACCAAAAAGACGGGGCGTAGCTCAGCTTGGCTAGAGCGCTTGGTTCGGGACCAAGAGGTCGGAGGTTCAAGTCCTCTCGCCCCGATTGACGCAAGGTACTAAATAGAAAATAGTTGTGACGGACTTTGCGATGATCGAAACCCAACAACAGATGGGTTTGCCCGTTTTCCTGCCCGCTTTCCCTGGATAAAAGGGGCAAAGAGGGAATAAAAGACCCGGTGCCAGACGGCCTGATGCCAATCAAAACACGTCGGACACCGGGCGGGATGCTTCACCTGCAAGATTCACCTTGTTCGGAAGGAGCATTCCATGCCACGTCCAGCCAAACCGTACCTTCACCGTGGTTGGTGGGTCACGAACATCGGCGGCACCCGCCACAAACTCTGCCGCGAAGAAGATGGGTGTGAAGCCGCTCAAGACGCCTTTGACGAACTTCGCCAGGAACGCCGTCAGAACGGGGGATGCAGTTTTCCCAACCTGCGAGTAGCAGAACTTGTCGCTCTTTTCCTCGACACCGTGAAAATTGAGAAGAGCTTCCATACCTACCTTGACTACCAGCGGTGGCTCACCGAGTTCGCCAAATTGCACAGCCATCGTCCGGCTCGGGGAATCCTCCGTCAGGACGCACTCGCCTTCCGCAATGCTCTCGCCACCCGCACCTACACTACGGGGAAAGTGACGGTAGACCGGAAGAAGGGACCGGCACTGACCAATCAAGAGGTGAAGGTCAAGACACCGAAGCCGTACAAGCCCAAGACAGTCAATCATGCCATCGTTGCCCTGAAACGCTGCTGGAATTGGGGTATCGAAAACGATTACTTGCCGCCGAAGAATCCGTTCGTCAAGCTCCCGCTGCTGCACTCCGAGGGCCGACAACGTGTCATCACGGATGAAGAGTTCCGGGCACTGCTACGGCACAACACAGATGCGTTGTTCCGCCAATTCCTTCTGATGCTTCGTTTCACCCCTGCTCGTCCTGGAGAAATCCGCAAGCTGACGTGGACGATGCTCGACTGGCCGAACCACCGGCTTGTCATCCTCCGTCATAAAAGCAGTCGGACGCAGAAGACGCCGAAGCCACGAATTATCCCGATCCCGGTATTCATCGAGAACATGCTCCGCTGGCTTCAGAAGAGGCACGGCGATCAGCCATATTGCTTCCTTAATCGTGATGGTAAGCCCTGGACGAAAGACGCCACGGTTCAACGGATGGAAAGCCTGCGGCGGCGGGCTGGGATCGAGCCAGATGAGAACGGGGAACAACTTGTTCTGTACCACAATCGTCACACCTATATCACAACGGCGGCTGGCTCGGAGGGCATCTCCGGGCCGCTCCTGCAACAACTTGCTGGTCACACCGATCCACGGACGACTGAGCGTTATGCGCACCTCGCCAACCGGGAAATTCAGAGAGCCGGTCATCGTGTAGCGGAGTCCTTGCGGCTCCGCAAACCGGGTAAATGACGCTGGATCAATTCTTCGATTTCTGATTTGGGCGGGACTTTCGGAGTTCCGCCCTTTTTCGTTACCATCCAAGCGATCAGGTCATTACGTGCTATCCGCCAGAGTGGGTGGGAGGGCGTTCCGCAATTCGATGCGGCCAGATCGCCTGACTTAATGGCCCGCCGAATGTGCGATGGAGACAGGCTGGTCAAGAATGAAGCCAATTTAACCGAAACGTATTCAGCGGTGGAAAGGGTGAGGGCCGTTTCGATGCGGTCGAGGCGGTCAACAATCGTCTGTTCCAGACGGTCAAGAAATACCTGAATTTCAGGTGACGAGTTCATGCGGAGCAAGCCCCTTTCCGCCTCCTGCCGCAGGCGTTTCCTCCTCCGCTCCGCGGCTTCTCCGTGTTGCTCGATTGCCGTCCTTGTCAGACGATAAATCTCTCCGAAGGCGTCTTTTCGCTTCTCCTCGCGCAGCAGGTGGCCGATCAGCCACATGGGCCACCGGGAGTACACAAAGGCCGCGTCATGTTGAAGTCTGTTATGCATGGCACCGGCTGTCCGTCACACGCTCTTTCTTCACCCTGTCGTCGGCGACGGTTTGCCCCAGAAATCCAAATATCCTTTCACCGGCCTTGGCCGTGTCGTCGGTCGAGTGCTGCTGCGGCGTTGTCTGCCGTGCGGCGGGCATAGGCTTCGCCGTTCTCCCTGGCCTTGGCGCTCTCCTGCATCAGGCGGGCAGCGGTTTCCTCGACGCTCCAGCCCCAATCAATCGCCAGCAGACAGAACGTGAAATCCGCTCGGCTGATATCGGGCCTGTCCCCGTCGCGTGGCGGCGGGGCGTGTTCAACGCAGCGCTGATAGCTCGACCAGCCGCGGCGGCCGGAGCGGCGAGAAGCACGGCGGGGGGGCGGGGCCGCTGCGATGTTCTCCAGGGATGCCACCACTCCGAGGGCCTCCAGGCTGGCTCGCGTCACCACCAAGCCAGGGCGGGCATGGACCGTCTCGACGCACGGGAAGGCGGGGGCGTATTTCTCCTTGAAATTCCGGCTA
>DATNCY010000350.1:0-13406 GCA_035553375.1 Gemmataceae bacterium | reverse complement strand
GAGACAAGTGGAAGGACAGTGTCGATCTATGGACCGCGCGTATTTACCTGGAATTGCGCGACAAAAAGAGCGCGGAGGCTCACGAGATTCTCCGCGAAGCCAAGAGCAAGCTGGGAGATCGCGTCGTGCTGTTGCGGCTGGCGGAGGCTCGCTTGCTGGCCGAAGCCGACAAGAAAACCGCGGAGGTCGCGATCAATCGGCTGGCCGAGGACGCCGCCAAGTTCAAGAACGAAGAGGACCAGGCCCGTTTATTGAGCGGCCTGGCCGATGTTCAACTGAGCCTGGAGAACGTGAAGGCCGCGCGGGAGTTGTGGCAGCGCATGGCCAAGCTACCCACCCATCAAACCGATTTGTCTCTGCATTTACTGCTGTTCGATATGGCGGTCAAGGCCGAGGACGAGGACGGCATGCGGCGAACGCTGGCGAAAATCCGTGACGTGGAAGGCAATCAAGGGCCGTTCCATCGCTACGGCGAAGCGCTGCGGCTAATCTGGCAGGCGAAAAAGCTGCCCAACGAAACGGAAGAACAGCAGGCCGAAAAGCAGAAGACGCTGGACCAGGCCCGTGGCCATCTCGACCGTGTCCAATCGATCCGTCCGAACTGGTCGCCGGTGTTTCTGGCTCGCGCGCAGATTGAACGAATGACCGGCCAGAACGATCAGGCCATCCTCAACCTCCAGCAAGCCATCGATTTTGGCGAAACCAATCCTGCTGTCATCCGCGATCAGGTCGAGTTGCTGACCAACGCGGGGCGCTATAAGGAAGCCGACCTCGTATTGAAGCGTCTGCGCGACCCGCTGCTGGTCAACTCGGAGTTGGGCCGGCTGGCGACGGTGGTAGCCGTTCACCTCAAGAACACCGACCGCGCCAATGCGCTGATGCAAGTGAATCGCACCCCGGAAGGCTCGAAGGATTATCGCCAGTTGTTGTGGGAAGGCCGCATGCTCGCCGAGACGAGCAAGCCGAAGGAGGCCGAGCCGAAACTGCGTCAGGCTCTTCAAATGGCCGACCGGGAGGCGGAGCCTTACGTGACGCTGGTGCAGTTCCTCGTTCGGCAGAAACGCGAGAAGGAAGCCGATGCCATACTCAAGCAAGCGCGCGAGCGCTTGCCCGCCGATCGCCTCGAGTTGACGCTGGCACAGTGCTACGAGGTGTTGGGCCAGAATAAATCCGCGCAGGCACGCTACGAAGAGGCGTTGAATGGCCATCGTCAGGACGCGACAACGGTGCGGCGCGTGGCGGCGTTTTACTGGAACGCCGGGCAACTGGAGCAAGCCGAACCTCTGTTGCGCGACATCATCGAGAAGCGCGTCAAGAAGCCGTCAAGTGATGGTGTGAACTGGGCACGCTGGCACCTGGCTCTGGTCCTGGCCAGCGGCACCGATTATGGGCGCTTCCGCGAGGCGATGGGACTGGTCGGGCTGAAGCTGGATGCCAATGGCCAACTGATCCGCGATGCCGAGCGGGAACGCGGCGACAGTACCGACAGCAAACGCTTCCAGGCGCGCGTGCTGGCGGCCCAAGCGGGGCACCGCCAGTTCCGTCAGCGCGCGCTCGAAATGTTGGAAGCACTGGAACGTACCAAGGCGCTGGGACCGGACGATCGCTTCATCCTGGCCATGTTGTACGAATCGGAGGCGGCATGGTTGAAGGCCAAGCCTATCCTGGGACAACTGGTGGAGGCGAGCGAACCGGCGCCGCGGCATCTGGCCTATTACGTGCAAGCACTGCTCGAACACAAGGATCTTGAGGAAGCGGCGAAGATGGTCGATCAGTTGGAGGATCTGGAAGCGAAACGCGGTCCCGATCAGAATGCGTTCGCGGCGACCGAGTTGCGGGCACGCCTGCTCGAAGTGCAAGGCAAGGGCGACGCGGCTCTGAAACGCTTGGAGAAACTCGTGCAGCGTCCGAAGGCCAAGCCGGAGGAAGTCCTGCTGGTTCTCAATTCGATGCGTCGTCAGAAAAGGTTCGCCGAGGCGTTGGATCGCTGCATGAAAACCTGGGCGGAGAAGAAATGTTCGCCCGAGGTCATCGGCGGCGCCAGCGTGGCCGTGTTGCGCAGCATGCAGGCCAACGGCACGCCGGCCACCCACGAGCAGGTGCTGCTCATCGAGACGAACCTCAAGAAGTCCCTGGAGACCAATCCCAAGAGCGTAGTGCTGATGCTGCACCTGGCCGAACTGTACGATCAGGGCGGCAAATGGGCCGAAGCGGAGGCCATGTATCGTCAGGTACTGCTTCCCGAGAACGAACCGAAGAACGTGGTAGCACTGAACAACCTGGCGTGGCTGCTGGCGCAGCAGTCCACCGAGCCGCAGAAACATCAGGAAGCGCTGGTGCGGATCGAGTCGGCGGTCAACGGCATCGGCCGCCGCGCCGACCTCATCGACACGCGCGGACTGGTATACTTGAAGCTGAACGAAGACGCGGCGGCCCTGGCCGACTTCCGCGAGGCCGCCGCCGATATGCCGACGCCGGCGCACCTGTTCCATCTCGCGCGCGCACACTACAAAGGACGTGATAAGACCAACGCCTTCAAGGTACTCAAGCAAGCGCGGGAGCAGGGGTTGCAAGCCAGCAGCCTGCACCCGGTCGAGCAAGCCGAGTATCAGCGTTTGCTGGAAGAGTTAAAGATTCGTTGATCCCAGCGGAAGGAATTGCCAACCCGCGGCGCCAGCAAGGGAATCCTTGCTGGCGCCGCGGGCTGGCCAAAAATGGAGTTCCTTTTATGACCCTTGACCTGGCTTCCTCGCTGTCCCTCGCCGACGAACTTCTCCAGCGCATTGAAGAGCGCACGGCTCGCGTGGCCATCGTCGGACTTGGCTACGTCGGTCTGCCCCTGGCCGAGACGTTCGCCTGGGGCGGCTATCCCGTGCTTGGTTTCGACATCGATGCCGAGAAAGTGTCTCGGCTCAATCGTGGCGAAAGCTACATCGGCCACATTTGCTCGGAGCGCGTGAGCGAACTGATCGGCAGCGGTCGCTTCGAGGCGACCAGCGACGCGCGCCGTTTCGCCGAGGCCGACGCCGTCATCATCTGCGTGCCGACGCCGCTGGGCGAGGCGCGCGAACCGGACCTGTCGTACATCGTCAACACCGCCATCATGTTGCGGCCCCACCTGCGCGCCGGGCAACTCATCGTGCTTGAAAGCACCACGTACCCCGGCACCACCGAGGATCTGTTGCTGCCGTTGCTCGAAGAGAGCGGCCTGAAGGCCGGCCGCGATTTCTTCCTGGCCTACAGTCCCGAACGCGAAGATCCAGGCAACAGAGATTACGCTACTCGCAATATCCCCAAAGTGATTGGTGGTCTCGATGAGACAAGCCGCAAGCTCGCCCTCAGTCTCTACGAGCCGATTGTCGATGGCATCGTACCCGTATCGAGTACGCGCGTCGCCGAGGCGTGCAAGATTTTGGAGAACACCTATCGGGCGGTGAACATCGCATTGGTGAACGAACTGAAAAGCGTGTTCGCGGCGATGGGCATCGACATCTGGGAGGTGATCGAGGCGGCGAAGACGAAGCCATTCGGCTTCCAGGCGTTCTATCCGGGGCCGGGCCTGGGCGGACACTGTATCCCGATCGATCCGTTCTACCTGACGTGGGCGGCACGCAAATACGGACTGAACACCCGCTTCATCGAGTTGGCCGGCGAAATCAACACGGCCATGCCGCAGTATGTGATCGATCGCGTCGCCGACGCGCTCAACGACGACGGCAAGGCGATCAAGGGCAGCCGGGTGTGCGTGCTTGGCGTCGCCTACAAGAAAGACGTGGACGATCCGCGCGAATCACCGGCTTTTACGATCCTTGAACTCTTGCAAGCGAAGGGTGCGATTGTTTCGTACAACGATCCACACGTTCCCAGTCTGCCGCGCATGCGGCACCATCGCTTGCACATGGACAGCCAGCCGCTTGCTCCGGAGTTTCTGACCGAGCAAGATTGTGTGCTGATTGTCACCGATCATTCGTCCTACGATTGGGATCTCATCGTCGAGAATGCTCGGCTCGTCGTCGATACACGCAATGCCACGGTGGATTGCGCTACGCCGCGCGCGCGCATCGTGAAAGCGTAGATGGGCCTACTAGCCTGGAGCGCCAGCGACGGGTTTTCCCGTCGCTGGCGCTCCAGGCTAGTCGTCATTTTCTTCAATCGCGATCGTCAACAAAGGAGCATTCCATGACAATGTGTTTGGTAACAGGTGGAGCCGGTTTCATCGGCTCGCACCTGGTCGAAGCGTTGGTGGAGCGTGGCCATACGGTGCGGGTGTTGGATAATTTCAGCACGGGCGATCCGGCCAACCTGGACGGTGTGCGGGAACAGGTGCGCGTCTTCGACGGCGACATCACGGACCTGACGACGGTGCAGGCGGCGGTGCAGGGCGTCGAGGTGGTGTTTCATCAGGCGGCGTTGGCGTCAGTGCCGCGCAGTGTGGCCGACCCGATGGCGACGCATCAAGCGTGCGTCAACGGCACGCTGCATGTGCTATTGGCGGCGCGCGAGGCCGGAGTGCGCCGAGTGGTCTACGCGGCCAGTTCCAGCGCTTACGGCAACTCGGTGCGTTTGCCCAAATGCGAGAGCGATCCGACACTGCCGTTGTCGCCCTACGCCGTCGCCAAATTGGCCGGCGAGCAGTATTGCGCCGCCTTCAGCGAAGTGTACGGATTGGAGACGGTGCGACTCCGTTATTTCAACGTGTTCGGACCGCGACAGACGCCGGACAGTCCTTATGCGGCGGTCATTCCGAAGTTCATCCAGGCGATGACCAACGGGCGAAGCCCCACCCTGCACGGCGACGGCGAGCAGTCGCGCGACTTCACCTTCGTCGCGGACGTGGTGCGGGCGAATCTGCTTGCCGCCGAGGCGCCGGGCGTCAGCGGCAAGGTCTACAACATCGCCTGCGGCCGGCGCACCTCATTGCTTGAGTTGGTGGCGCACCTGAATACACTACTGGGTTGCGACATCAAACCGACCCACGCGCCGGCCCGGCCCGGCGACGTGCGCCACAGCCAGGCGAGCATCAGCCGGGCGTGCGAGGAATTGGGATACGAACCGACGACCGATATGCTGACGGGTCTGCGTCGCTGCCTGGAATGGTGGCGACAACGGAACGGAACGCCACAGCCGAGCGAACCTCATCGCACGGCCATCGTGTGACATGGAAGGAATCACGAAGCCGCCAGCACTACGGGCGGCTTCGCCTCTTAAATGCCGATGTTGGCCAGGGCGTCGAGCAAACGGCGAGCGAGTCCCGCTATCAGCGGCGCTTTCGATTCGGCAGCGAGAATGGCAACATCAAGGCGACGGCGCGCGTCCTCCAACAACCCGGGGGCGGCCTGTCGATGCACCGCCTGCACCAACTGGGCGGCACTCTTGGCCAGATGCGCAACCTCGGCCGGCGGAACCGGAGCCGTCGCCAGCCCCGAGCCGAGTTCGTCCATGAGATCGGCGAGAACTTCGCGCGTTTCGAGGCTCAATGGCTGCGGATCGCGCAACACTTCGGCGATGGCGTGAAGACTGGCCTGCACCCCAGCAGGAACAGGCGAACCGAGCGGCGGTTGCTCTGGCATGGCGAACTCTCCTTGCAAAGAACCATGAACTCCGCTCTCAGCCTAGCGGAGTCACTCCCCATCGGGCAAGAGCCTCTCGTACAATGAAGGGAAGGCGTCGCCGCGACGCCACGGTCAACCCTACGAGAGCCGGTATCATGGACCATCCTCCTCAACATCCCTCCCGCCCCGCGGGACTTGGGCTGCCGCTCGTTTTATCGCCTGATCCCGGAGCCATCGACCCGGTGTGCGGCATGACCGTGGACCCCGCGACGGCTCCCGCCTCGGTCGAACACGACGGCAAAATATACCACTTCTGCTGTCCGCATTGTGCCCAAAAATTCCGTGCGGACCCCGCCCGCTATCTCCATCCCACGAAGCAGCCGGAGCGCATGGAGACGCCGCCCTCAGCGCCCCCCGGTGGCAAGATCGAGTACATCTGCCCGATGGACCCGGAGATTGTCCGTGATCGTCCGGGCAGTTGTCCCAAGTGCGGCATGGCTCTGGAGCCGCGCGTCGCCAGCGCCGAGGAAGGACCGAACCCCGAATTGCTGGACATGCGGCGGCGTTTCTGGATCGGCCTGGTGTTGACGATTCCCCTCCTCGTGCTGCACATGCTCCACCTGCCGCATCCCGGCTGGCTGGAGTTGGTGCTGGCCACGCCGGTCGTATTCTGGTGCGGTCTACCGTTCTTCGTGCGCGGCGTCCTCTCCGTGGCGCGGCTAAGTCCAAATATGTTCACGCTCATTGTTCTGGGCGTTGGTGCAGCCTACGGCTACAGCATCGCGGTCTTGCTGATGCCGCGGATACTCGGTCAGGAATTATATTTCGAGACGGCGGCGGCGATTATCGTCCTTGTGTTGCTGGGGCAAGTGTTGGAACTGCGCGCCCGTGGCCAGACGACGCAAGCTATCCGCCGGCTGCTCGGTCTGACGCCGAAGACGGCGCGGCTCGTCCAGCCGAATGGTCGTGAAGAAGATGTCGCGCTCGAACTCGTGCAGGTCGGCAATGTCGTGCGTGTCCGTCCGGGCGAAAAAGTGCCCGTCGATGGCGTGGTCGTCGAGGGCCTTAGCGCCGTCGATGAGGCGATGATCTCCGGAGAAGCCGTGCCTGTCGAGAAAGCGCCGGGCGGTAAGGTTGTCGGCGGCACCGTCAATGGCACCGGCAGTCTGTTGGTGCGAGCCGAGCGTGTCGGGGCGGATACGCTACTCGCTCACATCGTCCACCTGGTCAGTGAGGCGCAGCGCAGTCGCGCGCCGGTCCAGCGGCTCGTCGATCGCGTGGCCCGCTGGTTCGTGCCGGCCGTGGTCGCCGTCAGCGCGATAACTTTCTTGCTCTGGTGGCTGTCCGATTCGAATCGAGATGAGGCGCTGACCCACGCCGTCCTGCGCGCCGTGGCTGTGCTTATCATCGCCTGCCCGTGTGCGCTAGGATTGGCGACACCGATGGCGATCATGGTCGGCACCGGCCGCGGCGCGGAGTCGGGCGTCCTCATTCGCAACGCCGAAGCGCTGGAACTGCTTTATCAGGCCGATACGCTGGTGGTGGACAAGACCGGCACCCTGACAGAGGGCAAACCGCGCCTCATCGTTGTCGAGCCGGCGGCGGGTTTCACGGAGTCCGAACTGCTTCGCTTGGCGGCGAGCCTGGAGCGCGGCAGCGAGCATCCACTGGCGGCGGCCATCGTCGCCGGCGCGACGGAACGCGGCGTGGAACTGGCGCGGAGCGAGGATTTCCAATCGTTCACGGGGCAAGGCGTGGCCGGCCGAGTCGAGGGCCGCACGGTGGTGCTGGGCAATGCTGGCTTGCTGAGCGAGCGCGGGGTATCCGCCGAGCCGGTCGCCATGCGGGCCGAGGAACTGCGGCGCGACGGGCATACGATTCTGCTTGCCGCCGTCGATAACCAACTGGCGGGTCTGCTCGCAGTGATCGATCCGATCCGCGCCTCGACGCCAGAAGCGATCCGTCTGTTGCACGCGGACGGCCTGCGCATCCTCATGCTGACCGGCGACAATCGCACGACAGCCGAGGCGGTAGCCCGACGGCTCGGCATCGATGAAGTGATCGCCGAGGTTTTGCCGGCGCAGAAGAGCGAGGTTGTGGCTCGTTTGCAGAAGGAGGGACACATCGTCGCGATGGCCGGCGACGGCAGCAACGACGCTCCCGCCCTGGCTCGCGCTCAGGTCGGCATCGCGATGGGCGGCGGAACCGACGTGGCGATGGAGAGCGCCGGTGTCACGCTGGTACGTGGCGATCTGCGTGCCATCGCCCGCGCGCGCCGCCTGAGTCGTTTCACGTTGTCGGCCATCCGGCAAAATCTGTTCCTGGCATTCGTGTACAACACCGTGAGCATTCCGCTGGCGGCCGTCGGCATCTTCAACCCGATCCTGGCAGGGGCAGCGATGAGTCTGTCATCGGTGTCGGTGATCGCCAATTCGCTGCGGCTACGCAAGAAATCGCTGTAACGGATCATACGAGATGGCTATTATTTTGGGGGGCCATTCTCTTGGGAGGAGCGATCCATCTTTTCCCGATCGACCAAACAAGGAAAACCATTGAATTCATTCCTTGGAGGAAGTAGATTCAATTACTGTCGTCGAAATCATTTCCTGAAGGCGACTTATCCGAGAGAGGCCGACTTCAACGAAGACGGGGCAAAAGGCGAGGTGCGCGAACAGAGCCGATCCCTCACGGCTATCCATACCTCCTTCCTTCTGCTGTCAGCAGCGACCTCCCAAATCGAACGATGAGCCGCGGTAAGTCGGATGCCCCCCGCGTCTCTTTGGCGGAAAGGAACGTGTCTCATGCGACTCAAACTCCTGACCGTGTCCGGCCTTACCGTCCTCCTCCTGGGCGGCCTGTTGCTGGCTCAGCCGAAGGACAAACCCGCTACGCCGAAGGACAGACCCGCCACGCCGAAGCCGGCCACCCCTTCGCACGTTGACGAAATGTTTGACGACCACGACAAGAACAAGGACGGCTTCCTCACTCGCGATGAACTGCCTCCCGGCCTGCGCGCCCGTTTCGACCGGATTGATGCCGACAAGGACGGCAAACTCAGCCGAGCGGAAGTGGATCGCGGCCTACTTCACCTGCTGCCGCAGCGCCGCTCGTCGGACTTGATCTACGCTATCCTTGAGATGAGCGCCCACGATGCGGGTTGTTGCGGCGAATTGCAGCGCGCCTACGATCTCCTCCGCCGGGCCGATAAGAACAAGGACGGTAAACTGGACGCCGACGAGTTGAAGGCGGCGCGGGAGCAAGTCGTCAAGGACCGGATCGCTTTCCTCATCAAGGAGTTGGACGCCGATGGCGATGGCCGGATCAGCAAGGCTGAGGCGAGAGGACCCGTTCGAGCCAATTTTACTGTCATCGATACGAACAAGGACGGCTTTATCAACCGTGACGAACTGTTGCGGGCCGCTCTGGACAAAAAACCCGCGGCTCTCAAGAACAAGTAGGGTTCCCAGACGAGGAGACGACCTATGTATCGCATCTCGCTGTTGACCTGTCTGGTGGCGCTCGTTCTGGTCAAGCCGCTGCACACGCAATCGATTTATCCCTACCCGCCCCCCGCGCCGGTGACGGTGAACTTCTGGTATCAGCACTTCCTACACCGCAACGCCGATCTTGGGGCCGGGGGCTGGGCGCACGGCCTGGCGATTGGACAGCCGCCGGAACTGGTTCTGGCAACCATTCTGTCCGGCCCGGAATACTTCCGCAACGCGGGCAGCACCCCGGCCGGTTTCATCAACGCGCTGTACATCGACCTGACCGGTGCCGCGCCCCAACCCCAGCAAATGCGCTACTGGCTGGGACGCAGCCAATTTACCAAGCGCCGCGACATCGCCTACGACCTGCTGTTGCTCTACCCGCAGGCCTGGCATGTGCCGGCCTCTTATTACAGCTATTAGGACAGGCCGGCCGCGGAAGAAAATGCTGGAGGGGCCAATTACTCCGTGTTGATGCAAAGTTTCCCACAGAGAAAATAGTGGACAAAATCTCTGTCTCTTATCATAAATCAGGCTGAACCAGTCGTTCCTTTGTGCCGCGACGTTCGAGCAATGCCTCGGCGGCGAGATAGCCGCTGCGCACGGCGCCCTCCATCGTCGCCGGCCAGCCCGTCGCCGTCCAATCGCCGGCGAGGAGAAGGTTCGCCACCGGCGACGCCTGGCTCGGTCGCCATTGATCGACGCCCGGCATGGCACTGAACGTCGCGGCGTGTTCCGTCACCACACGAGCGCGCCGAAGCGTCGCCTCCTCCGCGATCGGGAACAGCCTGGCCAACTCCTCCACTACCACCTGTTGCACCTCGTCGTGTCCCATTCCGCGGAACTGTCGCGCGGCGCTGACGACTACCTGAACGTAGTGTTCGCCGGGTGTCGTCTCGCCGCGATTGAAAAGCCATTGCCCCAGGCAATCGACCAGCACGACATGCGGCAACGGCGTGATGGGTCGATCGTACCACAGATGGACGCTCGTGATGGGCGATGTTTCCAACTGCCGCAGACCGGCGAAGTAGGGTTCGCGTTCGATTAGTTCCGCCGGCAGCAGATCGAGCAGACGATCGAACGGCACGGCCGCGATGTACCACTCCGCGCGCATCGTCTCGCCGTTTCGCAGTTCAACGCTCTCGATACGCCCGTTGGCCAGTTGAAGTCGCCGTGCGCCACATCCCAGCAGAAGGCGCACGTCGTGACGGGCGAGCCAAGTCTGTAGTTCCTCACCGTAGAGGCGACCAAGTGGGACACGAGGCAGTTCAACCTCGAAGCCGCGGCGATGGTGCAGGAAGCCATCGAGGAACACCTTGCGCGCGTAGCGCAATCCAACTCGTTCGGGCGTCTCGTTGAGGGCGCTGGTCAGAACCAGACCCCAGAAGCGTGTCACGGTGCGCGGCGTCTGCCGATGGCGTGTCAGCCAGTCGAGGAAGGGCGGATCTGTCTTGGGTAATGTCCGCCGCAGACAGGCCAGCCCCCAGGCGATACGTATCTTCTCGGAGAGACTCAAATAATGGGCGTGGAGGAAACTGCCCGCCAGATGGAATGGTGCCGGCAGAGGACCGGCGGCGAATCGGCTGGTACGGCGATCGGGTGTCATGAACCAGAGGACGGGCTGAGGTTGGAGCAGGTGAGCGATGCCGACAGTACGGCAGAAGTGGGCGAAGTTGGTGCAGCAACCCATGCTGACATGTTGACAGGTATCGAGCAATTGTCCACTGACGACATCCGTGAAGGAACTGGCTCGGCCGCCGGCGCGAGGGCGCGACTCCAGCAGCGCCACGGCGAAACCGCGTTGGGCCAGCGGTACGGCCGCCGCCAACCCCGCTAATCCGGCACCGATGATCGCCACGCGATCGGCCATGACCGTGTACCCCCATGTCCATGTCCCTTCAATAGAGACATTTCACGAAAAAGGACTTGCGAATGTAGGGGAGTTATTCTAGAAATTGACTAGGCGAGCGTGCTGGAGGGTAGCCCCCTACAAACACGCTCGCCTGTCTTTCCCCGATAGCTCAATGGTAGAGCAACCGGCTGTTAACCGGTTTGTTGTAGGTTCGAGTCCTACTCGGGGAGCCTTGCTTAGACACTGTTTTGATAAGGGTTTGCGGCAAAAACCGCAGGCTCTTTTTCATTGATCTGTCCTAAATCTGTCCTAACAAGGCTATTGCCGGGTATTTGCATGGGCAACGCCCGTTCACCAACCCGCTGTATAATTCTGTAGTCATCTATCCACTGGAGATTACAGTCATGGCAGCCATCGCGCTCGATCCCGCTTCCGGCCGCTATCGCATCCGCTTTTACTACGGCGGCGTGCAGTATCACCGCTCTATCAAGACCAAGGACGAAAACAAGGCTCAGAGCATCCTTCGCCGGGTCGATGACACCATCCAGTTCCTAGAGCAGGGCCGCATCGTCATGCCACCCGATGCCGACCCGTTCACTTTCATCCTTTCCGATGGCAAACTCACCGAGAAGGCCAGCGTCAAGCTGGTAAGGACGCTTGCCGATCTGTTCGCCACCTACCAGGAGCAGTTCACCGAGGGTGCCAAAGAGGCCAATACTCGACGCACCGAGAGAATCCATGCCGCCCATCTGCAACGCCTCATCGGCAAGACGACGGCCCTCGGCACCATCAAAACAGGAACCTTGCAGGAGTACGTCAACGCCCGCTCCAAGGAGACGTGGCAGAAGCGGCCAATCCGTCCCCAGACCGTCAAGAAGGAGCTGGATACTCTGCGGACCATTTGGGGCTGGGCACGCCGCATGGGCTATGTCGTGGGTGGCGCTCCCATTGAGGGCATCGCCTATCCCCGCCAGAAAGAGAAGCCGCCGTTCCAGACCTGGGCCGAAATTGAAGCGGCTGTTAGCCGAGGAGGGCTTTCCAAGCGCGAGAAGAGAGAATTATGGGATGCTCTCTATCTGAAGAAGGATGAGATCGACGAACTGCTGGAATATATCCGGATCAATGGCAAGCGACATTGGCTCTACGCCTTATTCGTCTTCGCCGCCCACACGGGCGCCCGCAAGAGCGAGATGCTACGCTCCCACGTCAGCGACTTCAAGTTCGAGCAGGGCATCGTCATCATTCGGGAAAAGAAAAAGAAGAAGGGCACGGAAACTACCCGGCACATTCCGCTGACGCCACTGCTTGCTGAGGTCATGAAGGACTTCTTCGACAATCACCACCCCGGTGGACCGTTTACGATCTGCCGTGAGAAGGATGAATCCCTTGGCGAGACAACCGCCCACGAAGCATTCAAGTGGCTGTTCCGAAAAACAAAGTGGAAAATGTTGCGCGGCTACCACGTCCTGCGGCACTCGCTGATTTCCTTGCTGGCCAGCCGTGGTGTCGCTGACCGGGTTATCATGGCTATCGTCGGGCACCTCAACGCCGAGACGACCAAGCGGTACACGCACCTGTATCCCAGGACTATACAGGCCGCGATGGCCCTCGTTTTCGGAGAGGAGGAGGGGCCAGTTTTGATGGGTGATCCTCTTGTGAAAAGCCCCGAAGAATCACCCAAAACGACGCAAGGGCAATAAGCCTTCCTTCTGGTATCGGAGCAACTCTTCATGGGAGACGCGCCATTCGCCCTCATTCCCCCGCCCGTGGGATAGTTTCTTGGCGGAAATCCTCCCCTGCCGACACCACTCCCGGCAGGTATACTCTGCCCTGCCCACGATCTTGGCGAACTCTTCCACGGTATAGAAATCCCTCACCGTCTGCCGCTCCACGAGGACGGCAAGCATACGCTCAATCCTGTCCAGCCTTTCCCTTAGCCTCATGGCTGTCCCTCCCAGGTCGATTTCCTCACCCGTCGTCTTTGCCGATCCGCTCCCAGCTTTTTGGGGCGGACAGAGAAGCCGGCCGCTCGGTGCAGGAAGCACTCGATAATTTCGTTCGCTAGCGATAGTTCTTTCTGTGTCCTTTCACCGGCCTTGGTCGTGTCGGCGGGCGAGTGCTGCGGCGGCGTTGTCTGCCGTGCGGCGAGCATAGGCTTCGCCGTTCTCCCTGGCCTTGGCGCTTTCCTGCATCAGGCGGGCGGCGGTTTCCTCGACGCTCCAGCCCCAATCAATCGCCAGCAGACAGAAGGTGAAATCCGCTCGGCTGATATCGGGCCTGTCCCCGTCGCGTGCCGGCGGGGCGTGTTCAACGCAGCGCTGATAGCTCGGCCAGCCGCGGCGGCCGGAGCGGCGAGAAGCACGGCCGGGAGGAGGGGCCGCTGCGATGTTCTCCAGGGATGCCACCACTCCGAGGGCCTCCAGGCTGGCTCGCGTCACCACCAAGCCAGGGCGGGCATGGACCGTCTCGACGCACGGGAAGGCGGGGGCGTATTTCTCCTTGAAATTCCGGCTA
>DATNCY010000349.1:0-14245 GCA_035553375.1 Gemmataceae bacterium | reverse complement strand
GGCAACCCGTGAGGACCAGTGAAACTCGGCGCACGGTGCGGCCCGCCGGTACCTTGTTGCTGTCCATTCAGTGTCCTGCGCCGGGCAGTCGTCGCAAAATCAATCGGGACGAGAGGTGTGCCACTACGCTATCCTGGGTCGGGTGGTCGGCGAGGATTGTCTTGCCGTGACATGCACTCTTTGGGTCGCAGAAGGAGAATCGGTCAATGACCGAGGCGGAATGGCTTACCTGCACCGATCCGAGGTCCATGCTATTGTTTCTTCGAGGCAAGGCGAGTGACCGCAAGTTGCGGTTGTTCGTTTGTGCCTGTTGCCGCCGTGTTTGGCATAAGCTCGCCGATTCGCGGAGCCGTAGAGCAGTGGAAGTCGCTGAGCGGGTCGCCGATGGTCAAGCGGACACCGCAGAGGTCTTCGCTGCCAGGACCGAAATCGACGATCTTCTTAGACTCAAGGAGCAGGAATGGACTGAGGAATCGCAATCCAGCGAAGCCGCTTACCTCTATGGGTATAGGGATCAGTGGCCCTTAATCCTAGCTCAAAGTGCGGTTGGGGAGGATGTGACTCCGGAGCGGGTTAACCTTGCCGGGAGTATCGCCAATACCGACGAGACGGCACGAGCAGAATGGACGGCTCAGGCCGCTCTGCTCCGTGATATCTTCGGAAACCCCTTCTGCCCCATCGCCATCGCCCCCGCCTGGCTCACCTGGCGCGGCGGTCTACTCGTCGTGATGGCCCAGAAGATGTACGACAGCCCCGATTTCAGCAACATGCCCATCCTGGCCGACGCACTGGAAGAAGCCGGCTGCGCCGGCGCCGACATCCTTGCGCACCTCCGTGGCCCCGGCCCGCACGCCCGAGGCTGCTGGGTAGTGGATCTGTTGCTCGGCAAGGATTGAACCCCCGACCTGGTTTCCGGTGCTCGGGGATTGACGGCGCGGAGAGGGTGCGGGAGGATGATTGGGCATTAGCGGCAACAAAGGATGTTCAGTGCCGTGACCACGGGTAGGACGATCAGAAACTCAGACAACCTTGTGTTGAGGATTGCCATGCCGACTGAATTTCAGCTGCGATCCATGCGCGATCCACAGGCCCGCCAACACGCGGCGCTGCGCGGGGGCGCCCGGGCCGTTGTCATGGTCGCGGTGCTGGGCGTGACCGCGTGGCCTTTTTTCGGTACGGCGAGGGGCGACGAGCCAGTCATCCTGTCGATCAACGGGCCTTCTGAAGAAAGGGCCGTGAAAGCGATTGTCTTCACCCCCGACGGCAAGACCTTGGCCACGGGCGGCGGCAAAACGGTGCGACTCTTTGACGTGGCGACGCGCAAGCAACGGTCTGCCATCGGCGGCCACGCGGGGCAGGTCTTTTCCGTTGCCATCAGCCCAGACGGCAAGACCGGGGCCTCGGTCGGCAGGAACGATTCGCTCCGGCTCTGGGACGTCGCTACAGGAAAGGTACGCAGCCTTACCTCCGTGCGACCGATCACGAACGTTTCCCTTGCCTTTAGCCCAGATGGCAAGGTGCTGGTCACGACGGGTTCCGACAAGAAGCTCAGGCTTTGGGATGTGGCGACAGGGAAAGAAACGGCCGCCCTGGCGGGCCATGACAAAATGGTGTGGTGCGTTCGGTTCAGCCCGGACGGCAAGACACTGGCCTCGGCGAGCAATGACGGCACGGTCAGGTTATGGGACGTGTCCACGGGCAAGGAGTCAGCACGCCTCGGGCACAAACGCTATGTGGTGTCGGTGGCCTTCAGCCCGGACGGCAAGACGCTGGCCTCGGGCGGGCAGGACGGTGAGGTGAAGCTGTGGGACCTGGCCACCCGCAAGGAGCTGCTCGAAATCAAGGCGCAGAAGTGGGCGCACGCCCTCGCCTTCAGCCCGGACAACAAGACGCTGGCCACGGGGGGCAGGGTCAACGTGGTGAAGCTCTGGGACGTGGCGACCGGCAAAGAGCGGGCGGCCTACGAAGTGCCCCGGTATTTTGACACGGTGGCCTCCGTGGCGTTCAGCCCAGATGGCCGCACGCTGGCGGCGGGGCTCAACGGGGGCGAAGTGAGACTGTGGGACGTGAGACCGAAGCGGTAAGGCGTCGGCCGACCTGCCCTGCTCTCGAATCCGTCTCCAGAAGCGAGAGGCTATTCTGTGGGAGGTGGTATGGCACTGATCCGATGTGGGGGCTGTGAGGCCGTTCATGAATCCACATTGCCTGCCTGTCCCGTTTGCGGTCGCTGCCCGTCCTGCGGAAGCCGCCGTGTTGCCGCCCGAGAGATGGCCGCATCCTTGAGATGTCGAATTTGTAGTGCCCCAGTATGTAACCAGTGCGCACGCTGTCATGGCTGTGGGGTGCTCCGCGTCTTCGATGCGGGGCCGTGCGAGTGTGGCCACCCTATCGACCCCGACCGCGTGGCGGCGGTGGAGCGACATTTTGGATATTCGATATAGTCCTGGGGGCTGGCCTCATCGCAGGCCGCGTGGAAGGAGAGTCTTCACCCGTCATCCGTTCAGGTTCTGGTAAATCCGCCGACCAGAGGCTCGCATGGACACTTCGATCATCGGTCCCACAGATTACCTCCCCGAGGGGGCCGAATTGATCTTGAACGCCACGCATGTGATGCGTTGCAAGGGCACGCTCTTGGTCGGACGAATCGAGTGCGATGAACTGCGGATTGGAGACCGTGTTGTTGCCGTAACTGAGAAGCCGATTTGCCGAGGGGTTGCCGTCAGTATTGAGCGATGGATGCAAACGATGGAAGTTGCGCATCGCGGTGATGAGGTCGCTGTCATGGTCCGCGGATGGGCTGACTTCCCGGTCGGCCCTGGCACGCGATTGTATTTGATTCCTCGAACCAACGCCCCCCAACCCGTGGCAGCACCGGACCACGACAGATCGTAGCGTACACTGCCCATAGCGGCGCCACTTTCCGCCTGCTGGTCTGCCCTTGTGAAGCCCCTGAGGCCACCCGACTCCGTGTAGGGGATTGACGCGAGAAGGATGGCGCGGGACGATGTGAGGGTGAAAAGCTGACAGGCGTCTGTCAGGCTACTCACCTGTTCGGCTGCGGGAGAATGCGAAGTTGAGTGAGCGAGACTTCTATTTGAAGGCCCGCTTCGCCACCGTGGAGCAAGCAACCGCTTCCATGCCCCGTCTGAGCGAACTCCTCCGGCAAGGCGAAGCGGCTTACCTCTACTGGCAGGACTCACGACCGGGTGCGCATGGACGGCAAGAGGATTGGCAACTCCCAGAGGCCGAGACCTTTTGGGCAGGCTTTCGCCAACATTTCCCGCTGGTGCATCGTTATCTGCGCGAGCTGGCCGATACGCCGGATTGGAACAATGGTCTTGCCGGTCAGCTGAGTTGCCTGGTCTCTCTCTATTCGCTGCAGGCCAAACCTTTCGCCTCCTTGATTCAAGAAGGTTCGCTTCTCCTGCTCAAATTAAGTGGCATTTGGCACCTTGCCGAGATGGGTCGCCTCGAGCGATACTGCCGGGAAGACCTTGGAGCAGTCGCCGTGGGAAGCATGTCCGAGGATGATCTGGACTGGGACGAAGACGAGGAGGAGCTTGGGCCTCCTGATGACGAGTTCGTTTTCTACCTCATTGACTTATGAGTCGCGCCGGCTGCTGAACTTTGTCGTTTCTGTCCACCCGACCGTTACTCGCGTTTTCCGCCCCCCTATTGCCCGCTTTTCCCCGGCGCGGTACGCTTTCGGTATGCCCAGTTCCGGAGAGCCTCTCATGCGCTACGTTTTTCCGCTCCTCGCCGCATCGTTTCTGGCATTCGGCCCCGTCAAGGCCGCTGATGAGAAGCCGGACGCGGCCCAGGCGATGAAGCATGCGCCCACAGTCCTGAAAGAAGTCCTGGCACTGGCCAAAGACGACAAACGCCTTGCTCCGCAGTCGAAGCAGAACATCGCGGTCGAGCAATACAAGACAGACAATGAGGCGGGCGTCTCACTCCACTACGAGACGACGGACTCCTGGCCCGACATGCCCAGCAAGCCAAAGGGGCGGCAAGCAGGCAACGGCAGCGTTCAAGTGAAGATCCTACGGGGTACTGCAAAAACCAGCCTCGACGCCCCATTCCTGCCGCCGAAGGGATGCTATTACGCGCTGTCAGTCTACGGCACATCGGTGCCGGGGATACAGATCTCGATCTGGTCGATGACTGCCGACCGCGCGGCGCACGGGCGACTAGAGACAATCGTCCTGACCCGCCTCAAGACTGCGGGTATCGTTATCGACGAGAAACCTTTGACTCCCACCGTCAGGGCTGGTGAGGCATTCGATGGGACGCCCACAGATAGCCGGCCGAAAGAAAGGTAGGTTTCTCGCGCGGTTCTGCCTTCCTTGCGTCTACTTTACCCGACTGCATGTCGGGGCGTCGGTAGAAAACGCTTGCGCGAACCGAATAAGAGGCGCACTATCTTCAAACCTGCGGCTGGTCGTAAGAGGCACGGGCGAGCGCCATACCGTAACTTGAACCAGTTTCAGGTTAGCCTGGAGGGCAATCCGGGGTCATTCCCCGGTATCAAGCCTGCCGTGGTTCTTTCACCTTTCTCCACTCCTGGATCGATAGTCGGTTGCGCGAGTGGGGATGCTGGTCTATTCTCTGCGCATGCCCGAGCAGTGCCAACCCACTTCCCAAAACATCGAGAACGCCGCGATTCGAGCCGCCAGCGCCGAAAAGCAGAACGCCGCTTAGCGCGAAGTCATGGCTTGGGCTGACAAGATTATGGGGCTGGGGTGGCATCCACCCAGAGGCTCCGCGTATTACGCCGCTATTTCGAGTCGGAGAGTCAAGCCACGGACGGAGAGGCTCGCTACGCGATCGTTCGGGCAGCCGCAAAGCGCTGTCCTTGAACCTCACACTCCTTCATAGGCCCGGGGCGATTGTTTACTGCACAAGTAAAGAATCACCTGGCAGGGTTAACCTCGATCAGCGAACAGCCCTACGGTTTTCCACCCACGGCAGGTAATGCTTCCGCTCGAGTTGACGGGGCCCGCGTCGTCGAGTATCCTAATCTTCCTAGGGCCCTCAAAACCCGCCTTGGTTGCCTCACCTTTACCAGGTTTCGAATTCATGAAGTCAGGCTCTACTCGTCGCCGATTTTTGCGAGCCGCAGACACATCGGTCGCGCTGCCACTCTTTGAATCAGTTCGACTACGACAAGGCCTCTGTGCGTCAGATACGCAGACCCTGCTGCCGAAGCGCACGATCGTTCATTCTTTCGGCTGGAGCGTTCCGAATGACGTGGTAATCCCTCGTGGCTTCATGCAAGTCGGTACCTTCGGTTTTGCCTTACGCTCACGCCGGGGAACGCCAGCATGAGATGGAAAATACTCCGGCGAGGATCCTGGGGAACAATCCTGCTGCTCGTTAGCTGCGCCACTATGCACGCCGAGGAGGACTTTGGGCGGACGATTCGCCCCATCCTCAAGGCCCAGTGCTTTTCTTGCCACAGCAGCCAGTCCCAAAAAGGAAAGCTCGATCTTGAACATTATCTTCAGCTATCCCAGGTGGTAAACGACCTAAAGACCTGGCAGGCAGTCGCGGAAAAAATCGACGCTGGAACCATGCCGCCCCGCGGCAAGCCGCCCGTCAGCGACAAGGAACGGGCATTAATCACCGGCTGGGTCGGCCGGCTGGTAAAACAGGTCGAGTCCGCCGAGCCTACCGATCCGGGGCCGAGTTTTCCGCGTCGCATCACCCGCCGCGAATATCGCAACGCCGTCCGCGATGTGCTTCATTTTGAAGCCGATGTGGAGAGCTACCTGCCGGAAGCTCGCTCTCAATCCGGTTACGATAATCAAATCGGTCAGTTGGCCTTTCCGCCGGAGTTGCTCGAAAAATATCTGATGCTGGCGGATAGCGTCGTCGAAGGGGCATCCTGGAACCTTGGGAACCTTCGCAACAAGGAGCCGATCAACCGCTGGCACAAGGTCTGGGAGGGCGAAAACAAACTCACGGCCCATCAAGCCGCCGAACGCAATTTGCGTCTCCTAGCACGCCTGGCCTTTCGCCGGCCTCCCGACGACAAGGAGGTGGCATTACTCCTCAAGCCGTTTGATTGGGCGTTGGCTGTGCGGAAGGACTTCTTTCACAACCAGCGCTACGCCATCAAAGCGTTGCTGGTGATGCCGCAATTCCTTTATCGCACCGAAACCCTTCCTGCCGGCAACAAACCCGCCCCCGTCGATGACTACGAACTGGCAGGCCGTTTGGCCGCATTTTTGTGGTCGAGCATCCCTGACCCGGAACTGCTCGATGTGGCTGCTGCCGGACACTTGCACAAACCGGATGTGCTGCGGAATCAGGTTCGCCGGATGCTGAAAGACCCCAAAGGCGGCCGGCTTGCGGCCGAGTTCCCCGAACAGTGGCTGTTCGGACGGCAACAGACGCATTTGCTCGATCAGGTAAAGTTCCCCGACTACACGCCCGCTCTCGCCAAGGCTTCCAGCGAAGAGTTGGCCCTCGTTTTTGCCAAAATTATCCGCGAACACCGCAGTCTGCTCGATCTCCTTGACGCCGATTACACCTATGTGAACGAAGACCTGGCGGCTCTGTACGGCATCAAGAATGTGAAGGATCGCACCATGCGGGAAGTGAAGCTCACCGACCGTCGCCGGGGTGGTGTGCTGGGCATGGCAATCGCCCATCAGAAGACTTCCATGCCCTCGCGAACCAGTCCCACGAACCGGGGCAAGTGGGTGCTGGATGCGCTGCTTGGTACGCCGCCACCTCCACCGCCGCCCGACTTGAACAACTCCGTCGATGGCAATGCGACCAATCCCGAAGGCCGCCCGCTCACGTTGCGCGAAAAGCTCGATCGCCACGGCAAGCAGGGCACAAGCTGCGCCAACTGTCACCTGAAGATGGACCCAATCGGTTACGCGCTGGAAAACTTCGACCCGATCGGCCGATATCGTGACAAGGACGGCAATCGGCCAGTGGAGAACACCGGCAAGCTGGCCGACGGTACCCAGCTCAAGGGGGTGGAAAGCTTGAAGCAGGTGTTGCTGCAACGGAAGGAACGGTTCGTCCGCAACCTGATCGAGCATCTCTTGACCTATGCGCTCGGTCGAGACCTGCAAGCCTACGACCTGCCGACCATTCGCCGTCTATCGACCGTCGTTAGCTCCAAGCAATATCGGGCCGATGTCCTGATTGAAGAAATCGTTTTGAGTTATCCATTCCTGCACAAGCGCGCGCCGCGTGCTAATGAAATCGCTCGCGGCAATGGGGAGAAGCAACCATGACGAGGAACTGGCAAGTCGATCGCCGCACGGTGTTGAAGGGATTGGGCGTCAGCCTGGCATTGCCGTTCCTCGAAGCGATGATCCCGCCTCTGCGGGCCGCCCAAACGCCCAAACCTCCGGTCCGCTTCGGCATCTGGTATTACCCGCAGGGGTCGCTGCCCGAACACTGGGTGCCGACTGAGGTCGGTCCGTTGACCAAACTTCCGTCGGTGCTGCGTCCTTTTGAGGCGGTGCGCGGCAAGACGACGGTCATCTCGAACCTGACCAACTCCTGCTACTACGAGGGGCGGTTCTCGCGCGGTGGGCATCAGCATGAAATGCACGTTTTCTCCTGTGCCAAGAACATCCGCGATCAAGGCGTGCGCTCGGCTTCGGTGTCGATCGATCAATTTATCGCCGGCAAGGTTGGCCAGGAAACGCCGGTCAAATCGCTGACCCTGGTCGATGGCGGCGCACGGTCCTTCTGGCACGACAACGCCACCCCCATTGCCGGTGAGTTCAGCCCGCGCATTGTCTTCGACCGGCTTTTTCGCCGGCAGGTAAATAAGAGCGGCCTGTCAGACAGCAGTATTCTGGATGTCGTCCGCGATCAGGCGGTTTCGCTGAAACAGCGCGTGGGCCGGCAGGATCAACGTCAACTCGATCAGTATCTGGAGTCGGTCCGCGCCACCGAGACTCAGCTGCATCTCGTCGAAAAGCGGCAGAAGGAAATCGAGGCGGATCATTCGCGCAAGCAGGTTAATTTGAAGGTGGAGGGACTGCCGGAAACGCCGCACTATCGTTTCGATCACGATGACAGCAAGCAAGTGCAGAACTATTTGCGGTTGATGTCCGATCTGGTGGTCCTCGCCTTCCAGACCGACACAACCCGCGTCGGCTCCTTGAACCTGTGGCCCTTTGGCGAGTTCCCCGACATTGTTTCGATCGGCACCGAGTTCTCGCATCATGCGCTCGCCCACGCCGGTGCCAACTACGATCCCAAGAACGGCGACCCGATCGCTCGCGAGGCCTTTCGGGAAATCACCGTCTGGCTCAACAAGAACTGTGCCTATTTGCTCCAGAAGCTTGATTCGATCCAGGAACCGAATGGGACGCTACTCGACAACTGCCTGATTCTGAACATCTCCGACCTGGCCGTTGGCGGCGACCACAGCGTTGAAAACATTCCGACGGTCCTGTTCGGCAGTGGTGGCGGCATCCTCAAGACCGGACGGCATATCGTCGCCGAGAAGTTCACTCCGGTTGCCAATCTTTACGTCGAGTTGCTCAACCGCATGGGAATCCCCGTCGCCGAGTTCGGTGACAGCAAGATCCACCCCGAACGAAAGCACGATGGCCGGCTGCCGGCCCTCGGCTAAGAAATCGCGGGAGACGAACACGAGCGTATACACGGCGACCGATCCACCCGCAGTCGCCAAGAAGGGGAGATCAAGTGATGTTTCTCGCTGGGGCCACCGACAAGAAAACATTTGGCTGCATTTACCGAAGCCAGGACGGTAAGGCCTGGGAGTTGGTTCACAAAGAAACGGCCAAAGACAACAAAGAACGTGGTGCCTACGGTTTCTTCGGCTTTGCTCGCGGCAAGGGCGCGTTGGTGGCCGTCGGGGGTGGCGACAACATTTCCAAGGGCGGCAATGCTCGCATGCTCACCTCGAAAGACGGCACAAAGTGGGACGGACCCATCTGGCGTTTCGACAATAACGGTGCCATGACCTGCGTTGCCTTCGGCAAGGAACGCTTTGTCAGTCACGGCGGCGAAGGGCCGTTTGCGTTTTTCTCCACTTCCACGGATGGCAAGAGCTGGAGCGATCCCAGCAAGAATCGCCTTGAGAAGTGGCAAGGTTGGGAGAAGATGATACGCAAGATCGCCTATGGAAATGATGTCTTTGTCGGCATCGGTGCCACTCGCCGCGTGGTCACCTCCGGCGATGGCCTGACCTGGAAAGACCATCCCGATCCCCAGCGCGTTCGTCCCCCGTTCGTCTCACTGGCGTTCGGCAATGGCCTTTTTGTGGCTGGAGGCATGCACGGTCTGCGGGCCACGAGCAAGGACGGCGAGAGCTGGGACAATGTCATCAAGGGCGAGGTGGGCGAACACATCAATGAGATCATCTGGACCGGCCGTGAATTCGTGGCTCTGGGGATCGAGGTAACTTACAAATCGCCGAATGGCGTGAAGTGGAGTAAAGCGATCTCCGATGTGCGGCCAGCCCGCGGCTGCTATGGAGCAGGGGTTTTTCTCTGCACCAACCTTCGTGGGACCGAGCGCTATCACTCCGAGGACGCCATTCACTGGAAGTCGATCCCACGGATTGCCGACTGCTTTTTCAGTGGCGCGTTTGCCTATTTTGATTGAGATAATTTTCTCGGCGACAACCTTTTATGCCATTATACTCGTCTGACGTACTCGGACATTGACTCCGGTGATGGTTCGACGAACGAGGAGGTTGTCCGTGAGTTCTCTTCCTCCCGCGATGCCCCACCATCCTGTTGTTAGCAGGCGAAGCGCGCTTCAAGCCGGAGCGATCAGCTTGGTTGGCCTGGGCATGAACCATATCACGGGACTCCGCGCCCTTGCCACCGAGAACGCCTCGCCTCCGCCTACGGGCCGTGCCAAAGCGGTAATTTATATTTTCCTTTCCGGCGGCCTCGGACAGCACGATAGTTTCGACCCGAAACCCGACGCTCCGGAGAACATTCGCGGCGAATTCAAGCCAATCAACACGCGCACGCCCGGTGTATTCCTCTGCGAACATCTCCCATTGCTGGCGGCCCGGAGCAACCGCTGGGCGATGGTGCGATCCCTCACCCATCCGTACAACGAACACTCGATCGGCCACCATGTCATGCTGACCGGCCGAACGCCAATCCCGACAGGGTTCGATCCGAACCGTCCGAAAATGACGGATTTTCCCTCGATCCCCTCGGTCGTCAACGGGTTGTTCGCTCCGCGGAACAACCTACCGCCCGCCGCCGTGTTGCCCGAGAAACTTCTCCACGTCACCGGGCGCACGATCCCAGGCCAGTTCGCTGGCGAAATGGGACCGCGGTTCGACCCGTGGTTCATCGAAGCCAGTCAATACCGTGATACGAAGTATATCCACGGTGCCTTCCCGGAGTACGGGTTCCAGCGGTGGGAAGGCAAGGCCACTCCGCTCGACTATCGCTACGAGGCCCCGCGACTTGAACTCGGGCAGGGGATTCTCGCCGATCGAATGCAGACTCGCAACCGATTGCTCGAATCCCTTGAGCGGCAGCGACGCGACCTCGATAGAACAGCGAGCATCGCGAACTTCGATCGCCACCGGCAGAACGCGATCGCCATGTTGCTCGACGGGCGGGTTCACCGGGCACTCGACGTTCATGCTGCCGATGGCAAACTCCAGGAGCGTTACGGACGGAATTCGTTTGGCTGGTCGCTCCTGATGGCCCGCCAATTGGTGGAAGCCGGCGTCCGTTTGGTGCAGGTGAACCTCGGCAACAACGAATCGTGGGACACCCACGAAGCGGCGTTCCGGAACCTGAAGAACTACCTTCTACCGCCGGCAGATCGGGCGGTGTCGGCGCTCCTTGATGACCTTCACGAACGCGGCATGCTCGACGATGTGCTGATCGTGATGGCCGGGGAGTTCGGGCGAACGCCGAAAGTGTTCACCTTCGCCGGGGCGAAGTCGAACCTTCCGGGTCGTGACCACTGGGGTGCTGTCCAGACCGTATTCTTCGCTGGCGGCGGGGTCAAGGGCGGGACGGTGATCGGGGCGTCCGACCGAATCGGGGCATACCCGTCGCTGGACCCTCAGAAGCCTGAGAACATGGCTGCGACGATCTATAGGGCGCTCGGCCTGCCGGCGACGATCGCCTGGAAAGACTCTCTCGACCGTCCCCATTATGTCTATCAGGGCGATCCGATCCGTGGGTTGACCTGAAGTGCCTGGACTGCAATGGTATCGTGCGGGAGCACGGTTGCTCGGAGCCCGAACGCTCTCGGCACATGGGTAAGCGTGTGAGGCGAAGAGTCAATTCCCCTCTGCCCCACGGATTGACGGCTTGAGCAGTCTCCTGCACTATTCCTCGCGTTTCTTTGCCGAAGGGGCGAAATAGAAAAGAAAAGGTGCCGCCGGAACGACCATCCCAGCCATCTTACACAAAGCCGTATTCGTCCGGAAAGCCTGTGTCGGCATGGGACCGTCAGCACGATCGAGCAGACGGAAACGCTGCCGGAGGAAGCCGGACCGCGCTCCCTTCTTGTGCCATTGGAGAACATACAATGACGCCGGGCCGGCTCGGCGTGGTGGCTCTCCTGCTCGTCGAAGGACAATCTTTGACGCCCTGTGCGAGGTTGGATGTTCTCGGCGTTGAGCCAGAAACGACCTACCAAGATGGTGACAGCCGAATAGCGTTGATAAACTAAGCCCACCATAAACGTCCGCCCGGCAGCCAGTGATCCGAAGACTCGAAGATGAGTATTCCATCCAATCGAACTGAACGATTCGAGGCTCTGTTTCGCCAAGCGACAGGCAACTCTGCTGCGCTACCGTACCAAAAACGTCTCGCCCTAGGCGACGCTTTCCCAACTTTGTTGGACGTTCCGACCGGCCTGGGGAAGACGGCCGCGGCGGTCCTGGCCTGGGTCTGGCGGCGACGCTTCGCGGAGGAATCGACCCACAAGACCACGCCTCGGCGGCTCGTGTACTGCCTCCCGATGCGCGTCCTTGTGGAACAGACATTTACTGAGTCTGTAAAGTGGCTCGACCGGCTCGGCCTGCTTGCCGGATCGGTTGAATGGACGGAAACGGACGCGGCCGATTTGCCGACCAAGAAGGCTCAGTTGAAGCGACCAACAGATGGGGAAGGGCGGGGATACCGACCAGAGTTTGAGGCAAAGCGGAGCAACGGCTGGGCGAGCGAGAATGGCGATGGCGGGCAACATCCTGTCGCGGTTCACCTCCTGCTTGGGGGCGAAGAGAAAACCGACTGGGCGTTGCGGCCGGAACGCGATGCGATCCTGATCGGCACCCAAGACATGCTTCTCTCCCGCGCGATGAACCGAGGCTACGCCGCCGGACGCGCACGCTGGCCGCTGGAATTCGGTTTTCTGAATAGCGACTGCCTGTGGGTCTTCGACGAAATCCAGATCATGGACACCGGGCTTGCGAGCAGTTTGCAGTTCGACGCCTGGCGACGTTGCCTCCGATTGCGGCCAGCGCGGGATCAGTTTCTCGAGGAGAATCAGAACCACCTCTCGCGCCCTTGCCACTCGCTTTGGATGAGTGCGACCATGGCGAAGCACTGGCTGGAGCGGGCGGTGGACTGGTCGCCTCGGGTTGAGGAAGCCTGGAACACGCGTCATCAGCTTTCTGAAACTGAACAAACCGATGAGCAGCTTCGGAGCGGCCAACTTTTCCAGACCACCAAGCAGCTGTTCCCACTGTCGATTGATCCCTTACAGAAGCCGAAAACAAAAGACAAGACGGACGCAGAGCGGAACCAGGCCGACTACCTGAAACAACTTGCTGAACACATCAGCAATCCAGAGAACCATACCCAATCTGGTTTGACGCTCGTCATCGTTAACACTGTAGATCGGGCGAGAAAGCTCTACGAACTGATCAAGAAGCAAGAGACGCTCGCTCACATTCCCATCAAGTTGATTCACTCACGATTTCGGCCTCTCGAACGCGAACAATGGAGTGAATTCCTCGGTCAGAAGGATTCGACTCGCCGTATTCTGATTTCGACTCAGGTCGTTGAAGCGGGAGTCGATCTGTCGGCGTGCGTCCTTTACACAGAACTCGCACCTTGGGCGTCGTTAGTGCAGAGGTTCGGGCGATGCGCACGTTATCCAGGGGAAGCTGGCAAGGTATTCTGGTTGGATCTGGACCTCGGCAAGGAGAATCAGCCAGTCGATCATTGGGCTAAACCCTACGACCGAGCGGAGTTGGTTGCCGCGCGAGAGAAGCTGAAGACGCTCAGTGACATTGGTTTACGGACGTTGACGAAGATTAAGACTGAAATCGATAAAGAAACATCGAGCGAGCAAGCGCAGACTCTCTTCCCCTACGAGCCGCAGTTCGTTCCGCACGACAAGGATCTGTTCGACCTATTCGACACCACACCCGACCTGACCGGGGCCGACGTGGACATCTCGCGGTTCATTCGCGATGGCGAAGAACTCGACATCCAGGTTTTCTGGCGTGAGTTGCCGATCGGCGCCACGCCGTCGAAGAAGGACCGTCCCCATCGAAGAGAACTGTGCGCAGTGCCGTTCCACCGCTTTCGCGATTTCGCCCGTGAGGCAATCAGGCTGCGACATCGCATTTGGCGCCGACAGTATTCCAAAGGCCCTAAACGAACGGCGGCATGGGAGCCTCTTGATTTCGGCAGCGTGGATCAGGTCGTGTACCCTGGGCAGGTTTTTCTCATGGAGAAGTCGTGCGGCGGTTACGACCGGAACCTCGGCTGGACCGGGGTTCCGAGCCACCAGATCGAACCGATGTCCCCTGTCGAACCGGCGAAGGCGGCTCTCGCAGATGATGAAGACGATGATGACAGCTTGTCGATCAGCAGATGGCTGGCGGTTTCGGAACACACCCTCCACGTGTGCCTCAAGCTCGACGAACTCCTCACTACGTCGGGATTGTCAGATTCACAAATCAAGGTTCTCCGGCTCGCGGCTCGAGTTCACGACTGGGAAAAGCACACGCAGCATTCCAGGCGAAGTTGAACGCCGAGAAACTCAGCTCTCCCGAAGTGACAACGAAACTTGCTGGACAGCCCGCTGCGAAAGCTCCCAATGATGCTTGGAAGAAGAACGGGATTCGACCCGGCTTCCGCCACGAGTTGGCCAGTGCGTTGGCAATTGTGGAGGCCCTGTATCGGGTCAAATCCGACCACCCATCGTTTGCGTGGCCCGATGGCCTTGACAAAGCCCACTTCGGGAACGTGCCAAACTCTACTACCTCGTCCGACTTAGCCGATGACCCGTTGAT
>DATNCY010000348.1:0-2318 GCA_035553375.1 Gemmataceae bacterium | reverse complement strand
GGTTGTCGGCACCCTACCGATGGGCTGCGGGCACCGCTAACGCGCGGCCCGACCTCGTTCATCTCTACCTCAACGAACCCGCCTTTCTGCTGCGGACCTTGGTCGCGCTGATCGGCTGGTCTATTCTCGCCGTGCTTATCGTCCAGCGCCGCTGCAACCCGCTGATGGCAGCCATTGGGCTTGCATTCCACGGCTTTATCATCAGCGTGGTCGCAGTCGACTGGATTCTTTCGATCGATGTCGGTTTTGGGTCTTCGGCGTTCGCGGCCGGATTTGCGATCCAGCAGATTCTCTCCGCGCTTGCTTTCACAGCGGTCGTAGCTCCGGAACCAAGCACCGACACCGCGACCGATCTTGGCAGCCTTTTGATGGCTGCGCTTCTGGGCACCGTATACATCGACCTGATGTCGTTCATTGTAAGCTGGTACGGCGACTTGCCGGACAAGGCGGCCTGGTATTTGCGGCGCGGCGAAGGCGGATGGAACTGGGTCATCCTGTCGGCGGTCGTTATCGGTGCGCTGGTGCCTGTCGCTATGCTGATGAACTCGAAACTTCGTGCGAACCGACGAGCGCTTCGCTTGGTCGGCGCCCTCATTCTCGTGGGCGTCATTCTACATATCCTGTGGCTGATGGCGCCAAGCTTCGAGCCAGGAGCAATTGTAGCGGCCCTTGGTGCGTTGATCGCGTTGGCCAGCGCGTCAATCGCGGTCGCCGATCCGATCGAAGCCCAGATCAGAAAGTGGTCCGGTGGGACATTGACGCATGACGATTGACAACGCTCGCACGGAGCAAGTGCCGGAATCGCCGCAGGTCGCGACTCGGACGGTGTTGATCACGGCACTTTCCCTGGTCCTGTTTGTCGGGCTTTCGATCTTGGGCGCTCGCATCTATTTTGAGTGGAAGATACATGGCCCCGTCAACGTGGCGCCCACGACTTTCGGAAAGCCGAGTCTCCAGGTCGACGACGCCGCTGATCTTGCGAAATTCGAGAAGCACCAGCACGCGCAGCTCGACGGCTACGCATGGGTCGACCGTGGTCAGGATATCATCCGAATTCCCGTTGACCGTGCGATGGCTCTGATAGCTGCAAAAGGCGCAGGCGCGTACGGGCCAATCGAGACTCCCGCCGGGGCCGTCAAGGGCGGAGCAACGTCAAAGCCATGAAATCGCTTTTAGCCAGCATCATTCTGTGCATTTCCCTCCAGGCGGCAAACGCATCATTGAGCCCGGCTCAACTCGCAACGGTTGCTCTTGCTCCGCCAGAAAACGCTGCCGTTCCATCGGATCTCATGTTTCACGATCTGACCAACCGCGCGGTGACCATCGCTCAAAGTATGAATGGCGTCCCCGCACTGCTGCTTTTTGTCGATTTCACTTGCCACACGATCTGTCGACCCGCACTTGCCATCGCTTCGGGAGCGCTCGGGGAAACCGGTTTGCGCGTGGGCTCCGATTTCCGGCTCATCGTCGTTGGTCTAGACCCGAAGGATTCGCTGACCGACGCCAAGGCCATGCTTGATCAGATCGGAAGCCCGGAAGTTGCGAGGGCCACGACCATCCTGCGCGGCGATGAAGCCGCCATCCGGAATCTGACGCGGGCCGTGGGTTACAGGTACATCTACGATGCCGACGTCGATCAATTCGCCCATCCCGCCGGCATATTGGTCCTTACCGCAGACGGGCACGTTTCCCGCTCGCTTTCCAGTCTCGCACTCAACCCGGGAGATTTGCACCTCGCGTTGCTGGAAGCAGGCCGCGGTCATACAGGCTCCTTGACGGATCGCCTCGCGCTCTTTTGCTATGGTTTTGACGCCGCCCACGGCGTGTACACGCTCCTGATTTGGCGGCTTTTGGAAATCGCCGCAGATCTAACGGTGTTCGCCCTTGTTGCGTTCATCTTCCTGCTTGAGCGACGCCATCGCGCTGGGCCTCTGAAGACCGGACCGTGACAATGCTTTCTTTTCTGATGCCAGAATCCGCTTCCGCTCAGGCCGTCAAAACTGACGACATCTATTACTTGTTGCTTGGAATATCTGCCGTCATTCTTCTGGTTGTGTTTTCCCTGGTGGTTGGCTTCGCGATCCGCTATCGGCGCGGATCGAACGCGAAGCGCGGGGCCATGCCGGCATTCTTTAGCCGGGAGTTCGAGATTGGCTGGACGTCCGCAACGCTAATCCTTGCTCTCTTCCTGTTCTGGTGGGCGGCGTCCAGCCAGCTTTCGGTGCTCGTCGCTCCCAGAGACGCCCTCGAGATCCATGTCGTTGCCAAGCAGTGGATGTGGAAAACACAGCACCCCAACGGCGCACGCGAAATCAACG
>DATNCY010000347.1:0-5414 GCA_035553375.1 Gemmataceae bacterium | reverse complement strand
CCTGCTCACTGGCCGTCCACCGTTCCAGGCCGACAACCCGCTCGACACCCTGATGCAGGTGCTCCAGCGCGAGCCGGTCCCGCCGCGGCAACTCAACGCCGCCGTGCCGCGCGACCTGGAGACGATTTGTTTGAAATGCTTGGAGAAGGAACCCAGCAAGCGCTACGGCTCGGCGCAGAAACTGGTCGCGGACCTGGGACGCTTCCTGGACGGCCAGCCGATCGTGGCCAGGCCGACGACGACCTGGGAACGAACGCTGAAATGGGCGCGACGGCGACCGGCGGTCGCAGCCTTGCTTCTGATCGGCACCGTTACCGCCATCGGCTTGCCGCTCTTATTGGCGGGATGGCTTCATGATGCGGAACTGCGCGCCAAGGCGGTTGAGGATCTGGATGTAGCGGCGCGGGACCTACAGTCGGCGCGGGATCAGACGGCCAAGGAGCAGAAACTCGTTCAGGACGCGCAGACGAATCTGGAAAAGGCCAATGAGAACTTCAAGACGGTGTTCCGTGCCGCTGACAAGAACCTTCAAACCGTCATCAAGGAAGTGGAAATCCAGAAGCAGAAAGCGAAGGATACAGAGCTTCGCGCAACGGGAATCCTGCTGACCGCTCACTCCGTAGCGGTGCGGCCCGACAACCCTGGGCTGGCGTTGAACCTCGCCGTCGAGGGTGCCAGCGCCACCGCGACGCGCTGGCAAATCATGCTCTTCTAGATGCAATGGAGGCTTGCCGGGAGGAACGCACGCTGGTCCATTCGAGCGCGGTCAACGCGGCGGAGTTCAGTCGGGACGGCAAGTGGGTACTGACCTGCTGTGCAGACGGTTCGGCCCGGCTCTGGGATGTCGCCGAAGGAAAGGAACTTCGCACTCTCAAGGACGGTACCAACCCGTTCGTTATTGGCCATTTCAGCCCGGACGGCCGGCGGGTGCTGACCGTTTCGCACCCCAACGCGGTCTCCGAACCGGGCATGGTCACTTCTTCTGGATTGGGCATCTCTGGAACTTCAACCGACGAGGATTGGAAGAAAATGGTTCCCGTCGCCCGACTGTGGGATCCGACCGACGGGAAGCTCATCGCCTCGTGGTGGCAGCCGTACCACGACGGGCAATACAAGTTCGCCAGCCCAATCTCGGCAGAGTTCAGCCCGAACAGCAAGCTCGTGGCGACGGCATTTGGGATGTACCCGGACGGCACCGCTGAGGTCCACGACGCCGAGACGGGTAAGCACGTCGCAACGCTCACTGGCCATAAAGCGGCCGTTGTTTCGGCGGCTTTCAGCCCGGACAGCCGGCGAGTTGTCACCGCATCGGCTGATGACACCGCTCGCATCCACGCGGTCGAAGACGGCAAACTCTTCCATGAGTTGAAGGGCCACACGTCCAGCGTGATGTCCGCTCGCTTTAGCCCAGATGGCAAGAGGGTGATGACCTACGGGCATGGGATCAATCATCGGACTGCGTCTCGCGGTTACGACACGTATGAAGACGCTGCCGCCCGGTTGTGGGACGCGGAGACCGGGAAGGAGTTGCCGAGTTTGCGCTGGCCGGGCACTCTCAAAACCTGGGTCTGGACTGCCTCGTTCAATCACGATGGCAATCGGATCCTCACGGCGGGCGTGGACTTTCCGACCGAGGAGCATTTCGCAATCTGGGACAGCGCGACCGGCAAGCGTGCGGTGACATTTACTGGCGAGCCGACACGGCGATTACGAGTGAAGGGCGCGGTCTTCAGCCCGGACGGCCGACGCGTGGCATCGGCCAGCTACGAGAAGACGGCGTCGATTTGGGATGCAGCAACGGGGGAGGAACTGCTCGTCCTGGCCGGTCACGAAGCATCAGTCCGGACCGTCAACTTCAGCACCGACGGCCGAAGGCTGATTACAACCGGGGACGACAAGACCGCCCGCATCTGGGATGTCGCGGACCGTGGCGTCTCCCTGAGACGGCGAATGCTTCCGTGGCAGCCCTCGTTGCCGATTTTCAGCGCCGACGGCAAACGAGCCTACTGTTTCGGCATGCCCGATGCGAAGAGTCGCGACCTCTGGATGCTTGACACGGCGACCGGCGAGGAAGTTGCTCGCATGCCCATTAGTTCCGACCCCCTGGGCATCGGGTTCCGGTCGGGCAAACTGGAGAGCCGGTGGCTGGCCTTCGTCGATCCGAATCGCAAGACGACGGTCTGGGTCTTCGACGCAGCCACTTTGACGAAGCGATTCTCGCTCGACGCCCATGACAATCCAGTTTCAACCGTCTTCTATGGCCCCGACACCAAAGACCCGCGAGTCGTGACAATTGATGTCTCGGGCAAAGCCCGCGTCTGGAGCCTCACCGACGGAAAACTATTGCACACGCTCACGGTGGACGGTGACCATCCGATACAGGAGGCCATCTTCGACGGAGATGGGCGGCGACTGCTCACCACGAACCCGCCGCGGCGCGACGGCAAGGTTGTCATTGGGCGCCCAAACCCAGCCAGTCATGGGCGCTTCAAACCCAGCCACTTTGAGGAGCGGCAGATCGGGTCGTTAACCTCGTGGGTGTGTCCAACACCCACGGAGGTCGACGATGGCGAATCTGCTCAAAGTGGTCATGGTCGAGACGATACTTTCGCTGCACGCGCGGCGGTGGTCGGTGCGTCGGATTGCCCGGGAACTGGGCATTAACCGAGAGACGGTGGCCCGCCACATCCGGCGGGCGTCCGCGGATTCAAAACCAGCCAAAGCGCCCCCCGGCTCGGACGAGGGCGGCGGCGATCCAAAACCAGCCAAAGCGCCCCTCGGCTCGGACGAGGGCGGTGGCGATCCAAAACCAGCCAAAGCGCCCCCCGGTTCCGGCATTACCGATGGCGTCGATCTGGGTCCGGCCGCGGTCGGCGATTCCGGTTCGGCGCCGGCCCGTCCCGAGGTCGATGCCGAAGCCGAAGTTGCCGCGACGATCGGTCAGTTTAGCGACTGTGCTCCGTGGCGCGATGTGATTCAATCGAAGCTCGATCTGGGGCTCAGCGCTCAACGCATCCTCCAGGACCTGGTGGCCGATCACGGTTTCACCGGCAGTTATTACAGCGTCCGTCGGTTCGTGAATCGGCTGGGCGTGAAGCGGGAGTTGCCGTTTCGGCGGATGGAGTGCGGTCCGGGTGAAGAAGCGCAGGTCGATTTTGGGACGGGCGCGCCGGTGCTGCAACCGGACGGGACGCGGCGGCGGACGCACGTGTTTCGGATCGTGCTGAGCCATTCGCGGAAGGCATACAGCGAGTCGGTGTACCGTCAGACGACGGAGAGTTTCATTCGGTGCCTGGAGAATGCGTTCTGGCACTTTGGCGGTGTTCCGCAGCGGTTGGTGCTCGACAATCTTCGGGCAGCGGTGACGAAGGCGGACTGGTTCGACCCGGAGTTGAACCCGCAGGCGCGTTCGTTCGCGGCGCATTACGGCACGGCCTTTTTACCGACGCGGCCGCGGATGCCACGTCACAAGGGGAAGGTGGAACGGGGCGTCGACTACGTTCAGGAGAACGCACTTCGCGGCCGGCAGTTTGACACGCTCGATGCGCAGAACCAGTTCTTGCTGAGTTGGGAAGCGACGGTGGCGGACACGCGGTTGCATGGCACCACCCGCAAGCAAGTCGGCAAGCACTTCGAGGAGGTGGAGCGGGCGGCCTTGCAGCGGTTGCCGTCGGATCGGTTCCCGTGCTTCCGGGAGTCGCGTCGGACGGTGCATCGGGACGGCCACGTCGAGGTGGAGAAGGCGTATTACTCGACGCCGCCGGAGTATCTGGGTCGCCCGGTGTGGGTGCGGTGGGACGCGAAGTTGGTGCGGATTTTCGACGAGCGGATGAAGTCGATCGCGGTGCACGTGCGGCACGAACCGGGCCGCTTCAGCACGCAGTCGCAGCACATCGCCGGTGCGAAGATTTCGAGCGTGGAACGGGGCGCCGCGTTCTTGTTGGGCAAGGTGCGACGGGTCGGTCCGAAGAGCCTGGGCTGGGCCGAAGCGGTGATCGAGCACCGCGGCGTCGAAGGCGTTCGCGTGCTCCAGGGTCTGCTCAACCTGGCCGAGCGGCATCCGTGCGACGCTCTCGAACGCGCCTGTGACACCGCACTGTCATACGGATCGCATCACTTGAAAACCATTCGGACGCTGCTCAAGCGGCCGGCGGCGAAGGCGGAGCCGCTGCCGTTTATCAACGAACATCCCCTGATTCGCAACCTGTCGGATTACAGTCAGTTCGTCCACGACTCGTTTCACAAGGAGGAGAAGCGATGACGGAGTCTTTGCGTACGGCCCTGAAGCAATTGCGGTTGTCGGGGCTGTTGGAAAGCCTCGAAGTGCGGTTGCACGAGGCTGCCGGCCACAGCCTGACTCACGCCGAGTTCCTGGAACTGCTGCTCCAGGATGAACTGGCGGTGCGTTCCGATCGCCAGGTGCGGCGGCGGGTCAAGGCGGCCCAGTTCCGCGATCTGAAGACAATTGACGACTTCGACTGGTCGTTCAATCCGTCGATCAAGAGGAAGCAGATCTTCGACCTGGCGACGTGTCGGTTCGTGCGGGAAACGCGCGACGTGTTGTTCCTCGGTCCGCCCGGCGTCGGCAAATCGTTCCTGGCGCAGTCGATCGGCTACCAGGCGATCAAGTGCGGCCTCAGCGTGCTGTACCGTTCGATCTTCGACGTGATCCGCGACTTCCTCCACGACGAGGCCCTCGGCGGCGAAGAGAAGATCGTGGCCCGGTACTTGAAGCCGGATTTGCTCATCATCGACGACATGGGGATGAAGCAACTCCCCAAGCGTTCCGGGGAGTATCTGTTCGAGATCGTGATGCGGCGGTACGAGACGCGGTCGACGGTGATGACGTCGAACCGGCCCCTGGAGGACTGGGGCAAACTGATCGGCGACGTGCCGAGCGCGACGGCGATCCTCGACCGCTTCCTGCACCATGCGGAGATCGTGACGATCACGGGCCGCAGCTATCGCCTGCGCAACCAAGCGACGAAGGGCCAGGAGCCGATCGAGGTTCCGGACCCCGATGCCCCGGATGCCGGCGATTCAAAACCAGCCAAAGCGCCCACCGGCTCGGGGCGCTCGCGAACGGATTCAAAACCAGCCAAAGCGCCCACCGGCTCCGAGGAGGGCGGCGGCCATTCAAAACCAGCCAAAGCGCCCACCGGCTCGGACGGCGATCCAAAGCCTGAGTCCGACCGGTGAACGCTGCGAATCTGGGCAGGTGTGCTCGGAAAAAGACACCCCTGGAAAACGGATGGTTGACCTCACGAATGATGAAGGCAACCGCCGTGAGATGCCGAGCTTAATCGGGCGAGCTCAGTGGCCGCGAAAGCGCCACGGAAACGATGAAACGATCCAAATCACCTGGCTGGTTTTGAAGCGCCCATCGGTGGCTGGTTTTGAAGCGCCCAATGACA
>DATNCY010000346.1:0-9522 GCA_035553375.1 Gemmataceae bacterium | reverse complement strand
GTGGGCCGCTTGAGGCAGAAACCGCGACTGATTCAATCGTTCTTCGCCGCCGCCGGGCTGTCCTTGGGAGGACGAAAAGTTTAGTTTCGAGCGCAGCTGTCAGTAATGGGGAAGACCTTTCGTGCCTGGGCACGTACTGCTGGGCTGACCTTGTCGCGCAAGAGTCGAGAGAGCTAATCGCCTGACACCAGGGCGGGTCTTTCCGCTGAACCCCTTGAGCGTTGCCTGCGCCGGCCTTATCGACCGACTTCTCGATCGCCATCGTCCACATCCGCGGGAATGGTGGGGCTGGTATCATCCTGATCTGGGTCTCTACCGCCGAGGTCGCCCATATCGTGGCGAGAGTGTTCGGGGTCTGATCAACCGGGCTGGCGATAGATCGCACAGTGAGACTTCGGTGCGCATTCACGACCGCTCGGCTTATCCCCAAAACTCTCGGAGCGTCTCCTTGTCGGCCAACCCGAGCGGGAACTTCTTGCTCAACGGGTGGTTCGCAATGCCGGCGAGTACACGTAGTGACTCGTGGATGTGTTCGGGACGCACGCGGATGCCCTTGTTCTTTGTGGGTTTCAGCGTGTGCGGATCGAGCGGAACGGCAAACTGCTTGTCGTCGGTGTCGCCGATTACCCGATTCCCCTTGATGCCGCGCCCGAGGAACAGAGCCGAGCCGATCGACCAATGGTCCTTGCCGTTACCGGCGTTGTAGTTCGGTGTTCGCCCCATCTCGCTCTGGACAACGACGACGAGCTGATCGCGAATCTTCAATTCACCGGCCCGGCGGATCAAATAAGCAATTCCGGCGAGGAACTCGGGGATCAGCTTCATCTGGTCCCGGTCGTTGTTCGCGTGGCTATCGAATTGTCCGATGTCCAGGTTGGCCGACACGCAAACCCCCGCTTTGAACGAGGCCAGTGCGATCTCGGCTTGTTGCGACAGCCGCTCTTTGGGGATGGTTTTGGGAATGTATTGCGTCACGCGCTGGAGCGCCTTCGAGCTTACCTGGGCCGCGTACAGCATGTTCTCGCCGCGCTCGGCTCGCGGCAAGCGCGGCCGCGCGGCCGATGCCTCGTGCCCCGCGCGGAGCGCCTGCTCGATACGGTCGAGCGCGAACTTGTCGTGGTAGGGCGCCCTGGCGTTCCCATCGATCGCGTCGGCGTTGGCGATTTTCTGGAGCGACGGCAGGTACGGGACGCGGGACATGGCGACGAGGTTGCCGGTCGATGAGTAGTTGCCGAACGTCAGGAACGCGAGCGGACAATTCGACCCGCGACAGGCGGCAACCAGCGCGGCGAACGTCGGGTAGGCCAGACTGTCCAGCTTGCCGGTGGCCATGTAGCGGGCGCCGGGCGAGTGGTTGTTGACCGAATAGTCCAAGCCGTTCAAGGTGAGCAACTCGCTCCCAAACTCGGCGTAGAAGTCTTCGTTGCACATCCCGCCTTGCGCGTGTTTTTTGATCGGGGCGTATTTGTGCGCGCCCTTCGTCAGAATGTCGCCTTCCTTGTAAAGACGGTTGATCCCGTTGACCCCCTTGGGGTCCATGAGGTAGGTGGTGTCCCACCCCCCGGACGCATTGAACACGACATAATACGGACCGGCATACGGTTCGTCCTTCTTCTCTGCGGCGCGGGCCGCAGGTAGACGGAAAGGAACGGCGAGGCCGAGGCCGGCCAACCCACAGAGTTTGAGGAAATCGCGGCGCATAGAGTGGCTCTACTCGTAAAGGAATTCCGATCGTCGCAGCAGGTATGTGACCACGCCGCGCCAGGCCCGGATGGTGTAGTGGGGGTCGTCCGCCGCCGATCCAGGGGCGTCTCGGTTGCTCGGCCGGCAGTGATAGGCCTCGCGCTTCTCAAGCCCCTTCTGCTCGCTGGCGTCCTTGACGATGCCGGCGAACAGCTGGAACGTCCGCTCGACCTCGGCGGAGTCCACGGCATCGTAGCGGCCCAAGATTTTCTCGTGAAGATAGACGATCGCCTTGCGAATCGTCCTATCGCCTTCGCTTGAGGCACCGGGCACTACCGCCGGCTCGATGCCAGGGAACAGCCTTCGTTGTGCGGCCGGGCGGGCAAAGTCGCGGGCGACGTGCTTGCACGCCACGTCATTGGAGAGAGTCCGCTGGATCGCGCCCATCGCGCCGCTGGGGTCGGCGGCCCGATCGGTCACTTCCTTCGAGTCGATGCCGCCATAAAGGGTTGCAAGCTGGTCCGTCAACCTGCCCCACTTTTCGCCGAAGACCTCGCCAATCTTGCGCTCAACCTGCTCCGGCGAGAGCATTCGTACCAGCCCGGCGTCGTCCAACTCCGCCCGCCGGCATGGATCCTTGACGGCGGTCGCCAAGCCGTCGGCCCGGTAGAAGTCGGAAGCGATCCAGTCCTTGAACACAGCCTTGAGGTTGAACCCGGATTTGGCGAAGCGGGCGGCGATCGCCTCGGTTTGCCGGCGTTGTTCCGAGTAAGCTCGCAGCTTCGCGGCATACAGAGGGTCTTCGACGTCCTTCGGCGGCAGCAGCACCTTGCGGCCGGTGAGAATGTAGTAGACGTGTTCGGTCATGGCGACGGCGAAGCGCGGATCCTTCGCCGTGCGCTCGCCAAGCCACTGGAGGGAACGCCAGCGCTCCGAGGCCGGCAGGTTCTCCCCCTCGAACCCAGACGCGAACATGTCCGTGAACCATCCGCCCTTTCGTTTGCCGTAAACGCCCTGGTCCGCGAACCGCCAATAGTCCTGGAATAGACCGGCGACGGGGTCGAGCGTCCTGTGGCAGACGACACACTCGGCCGCCTGCATCGTCGGAACCTTGAACTTCGCCGTGACGGCGGCGGCGTCCGACACGCGGGCGGCCAGTTCGAGTACATCCACGCCGAGGAAGTGTTGGTAGTACATCCGGGCGCGGAGGCGGTTGCGGTTCGTTTCGGTCGTTGGATAGCGCGTGAGATATTGGAACGTGCTAAGTAGCCCCGCGTGCGGGTAGGAGCCGGTCGCCGACTCCTGGTTCTCCGTCTTGCTCCGGCCAACGAGCGCCTTCAGCTTTACCGGGACGTATTCATACGGGTCGTCTGGATTCTTGAACTTACCCTTCATCTTGTCGAAGACGCCGTAGCCGCGCGCCGAGTACGGCGAAACCATGATGTAATCGGCCGTCACGATCTCAGTGAACGGCTTGTCGTTGCGGACGATATGTTCGATCAGCTTCATCGGCTCGCCAAGGATGGCCTTGCGATATTCGGCCGCGATCTTCCACTCCGTCCGCTGGCGCTCGTTCTTATCCTTGATGTGGCTCAGGTCGTAATGCTGATACCAGTGCCGGGTCTTCTCGAAGTGTTCATACGACAGCACCGTTTGGTCCGCGTTGCCGTCGATGCCCAGTGTGAGGAAGATGTCATTGAACCCCTCTCGGAGCCGGTTGAAGAAGGCATCCTCTTTCATGACCGCGTCGAGGATCGCGGGCATCGCTCGGCGGCCGTCTTTGGCAAGGGCCGCGAACTCGGCGTCAGTCGGTAGCCGAGCGGCGAGGGACAGGGTGACACGGCGGAGCAGCCTGCGGTCGTCGAGCATCACGACGCCCTGGAAGAAAGGCGGTGCCTTGGAGTCCGCCACGGCGGCCACCTTTCCGGTTCCGAGGCCGTTCACCTGGCGTACGAAGTCGGCGAGGATGCGATAGCCGGACGAGTCCGGCGTGAGTACATCGGAACCGCCGTGGTCAAGTTCGCCGACCACCTTGAGGAGCATTCGCGACTGCTTCTTCTCCTTGGCCGCTGCCATCCGAGCGAAGGCGGCGCGGTTGTGTCGCATGGCATCATCGCGAGCCATCCCCTGGCGCTTGCGGGGGTCAATCAGGACGAACTTGCTTTCCTCGGCGTCGCCGCCCTTGCGGTGACAGGTCAGGCACTTCTGAACCCCGACCTTGGCCCAGACCTCATTCTCGAAATAATTGTCCACGGCCGCGGCGCACCCCCTTGGCGACTGGGGCGGTTTGTCGGCGCAGCGAACAGCTGTGGAGAAAGCAAGCCCGGTTACAAGAGCAACAACCAGAAAGCGGACATTCGGGGACATGAGACCCTCGTATCCCAGGGAGCTAGGTCATCGACAAGAATCGTGAGTAAGGCAGGCCACAAACTTCGTAGGATGCCATTGTATCGTCTACGGAGGCTCCAGGTAATCCAGAATCTGGCCCTGATGCCGGAAAAGGATGAGTACCATGAATCGCGTCTTCCCTCTTCTCGTCACCGTCGCTTTCCTGTCCGAAGCGCAAGCCCAGGGCGTCAAACGCGACATCCCCTACGCCGATCCGGCGCAGAGGATCCGACGTCCGGAATCGAACTCATAGCCCTCGGAAACAAAGCTGTTGAGGAACCGCTCATGTCGAGTCGTATCGCAGTCGTTCGTTGGGCCTGGATTGCTCTGACATTCGCGCTGCCGCTCGGATCGGGGATGTCCGCCCCGGAAAAGTCGCTGGGAGAGGGGGATCGCGAGAGACTCGCTCGTTCGCCGAGGCAGGTGGCTGAGCAGCTCGCCGTCGTTTATGGCATGAAGCTCGATCAGGCCGCGTACATTCCGGCGTTGCCGCTGATTGCGAAACTGCGCCTGAGCGAATCAACGGGCGAGCCGAAGTACGCGGAGGAAGTCGATAAGATCGTTGCGCCGTTCCGGCGCGGTGAAAAATCGCCGGTCCCCAAGTCCGGGAGCGAACAAGCGGGCCACCTGATCTTCGCGGAATTGGCACTGCGGTCGAAAGGAAAAGACCGCGAACGCTGGACGCTCTTATGCCGCGCCGCGGCGGACCAGGTTTTCGGCAAGGACGGCAAGCCGCTGGCGCTAATGCCCTTTCACAACGAGATGAGCGACGCGGTCTTCATGGCCGGGCCAATCCTCGCGGCGACGGGAAAGCTCACCGGCGAGCGGAAGTACTTCGATGCGGCCGCCACGCACTTCGCTTCGATGCGGAAACTGTGCCTGCGACGCGACGGCATCTATCGGCATTCGCCTTTGTGCGAGGCCGCGTGGGGACGAGGCAACGGCTTCCCCGCGCTCGGCCTTGCGTTCGCCCTGAGCGACTGGCCCGACGACCATCCCGCGAAGAAGGACCTGATCGCCGAATTCCAGAAACACATGGCCGCCCTCTTGCCTCATCAGGACATCAAGACCGGCTGCTGGCATCAGGTCATCGACCATCCGAATAGCTACAATGAATATTCTTGCACCTGTATGATTGGCTTGGCAATGCAGCGCGGCATCCGCCGCGGCTGGCTGGCCAAGGACGATTACCGCTCCTGCGTCGATAGGGCCTGGAGAGCCGTCAAGGAGCGAACCGGCGCCGACGGCAAGCTGGTCAATGTCTGCACGGGCACGGGCAAGCAGCAAACGCTCCGCGCCTACTTTGAACGCCCCGCGATCAACGGCCGTGACGACCGCGGCGGCGCGATGGGCCTGCTCTTCGCGACCGAATTGTTGGCGTCGAATTAACAAGGAGGATGCCCTGCAAACCATTTGCATCCGGCTCATGACGATCGCCTTTGTAACTGGCGATTGCTCCCTGATCTGTTAGCTTATTCGGCAAGCAATCTGTTGTTTGAATCGGGAGATCCTTCCTATGCTTCTCACTACCTTGGCGCTGGTCATGACCGCCGTTGGACAAGGTCCCGCCGATTGGTACGAGCCATTCCCGGCGCACAAGGTCGTCGGCAATGTTTACTACGTCGGTTCCAAGGATTTGGCCACCTATCTGATAACCACTCCCAAGGGGCATATTCTCATCAATAGCGGCTTTGAACGCACGGTCCCCTTGATTCAAAAATCGGTCGAGTCGCTCGGCTTCAAGATGACCGATGTCAAGATTTTGCTGGCCAGCCATGCCCACTCGGACCATGTTGCGGGTCATGCCCTGCTGCAAAAAGCGACCGGCACCAAGGTCTATGTCATGCGCGGCGACGACAAGGTCATCGCTGCGGGCGGCAAGGGCCAATACCTGTACACGACCAGCCGCTGGGACCCCTGCAAGGTCGATCGCGTTCTGGAGGATCGCGATGAAGTCAAACTCGGGGGCGTCACGCTGGTCGCTCGTTGGACGCCCGGCCACACGCGTGGATGCACGACGTGGACATGGCGGGTCGAGGACGGCGGCAAGAAATACGATGTCGTGGTCATTGGCAGCCCCAACGTCAATCCGGGGTTTCAGCTGGTCAACAACAAGGACTACCCCGAAATCGCCGCCGACTTTGCCAAGACTTTCAAGGTTCTTAAGAGCTTGTCCTGCGACGTGTTTCTCGGTGCACGGCGGCTATTACGGAATGGTGGAACGGTATGACCGCCTCAAGAAGGGACAGGCAAACGCCTTTGTGAATCCCGAAGGCTACAAGGAGTACGTCGCGCAAAAGGAGCGGGCGTTTCGCAAGACCTTGGCCGAGCAGCGGGCTAAAGCGGACCCAGACAAGGCGGAGAAAAGCACACCGCCCGCCGTCGCGGCTATCAGCGATCGGCTGCACAAAGACATCGCCGCTAAGGAGATTGCCGGGGCGGTGACCCTGGTCGCGACACCCGACCGGGTCATTCATCTGGATGCGACGGGCAAAGCGAGTATCAACCCTGACCAGATGATGCGGACGGACGCTATCTTCTGGATCGCGTCCATGAGCAAGCCGATTCTCGCCACGCTGCTGCTCATGCTCCAGGACGAGGGCCTTCTTTCGGTAGACGATCCGGTGGAGAAATACTTGCCGGAATTTAAGAGACTCAAGACCGCGGACGGCAAACCGGCCCGTGTCACGATCCGCCACTTGCTCACGCACACCTCGGGTATGGGCGAAATCTCTGCCGACCAGGCGCGCGCTTGTAAGACGCTGGCCTCGGTCATCCCCCTTTATGTCGCCAAGCCGGTTCGATTCACACCAGGCTCGAAATGGGCCTACTGTCAGTCCGGAATTAACACCGGCGGGCGAATCGCCGAGGTGGTCACGGGTGAACCGCTCGAAAAGCTACTCCAACGGCGACTCTTCGACCCAATGGGGATGAAAGACACCACCTTCTATCTCACGGAGAGGCAACTGCCGCGCCTCGCCAAGTCGTACCGGCGCACAGACAAGGGTGATCTCGAAGTGACCGCCATCGGTTTCCTCAACGGCAGATCACCGACGAACCGGGACCGCTTCCCCGCGCCGAACGGCGGTCTTTTTTCCACCGCATCGGATTACGTGCGCTTTTGCCAAATGCTCCTGCGCGGCGGCGAGCTTGACGGCAAGCGCTACCTCAAGCCGGAGACCGTCAAGCTCATGACCACGATTCAGACCGGCGGCCTCAAGACCGGCTTCACGGACGGCAACGGTTGGGGCCTCGGCTGGTGCGTTGTCCGCGAGCCTCAGGGCACCACCGCCATGCTCTCACCGGGCACTTTCGGCCACGGAGGAGCCTACGGCACCCAGGCATGGATTGATCCCGGAACCAAGCGCGTCTACATTCTTATGGTTCAGCGTGCGAATTTTCCAAATTCCGATGCATCGGAGGTGAGACGAGGATTTCAGGAGGCGGCGCGTGGGGCGTTTTCAAATTTGAAAGCAAGTAGCCTATCCGAGCCGGACGAGTGCGCATGTATCCGGGCACGGATGAGTTTATCCAAGCCTTCACCCTCCCTCATACCCGAGAGGACCAGGCGTTCGTTCGATATCGCCCATATCATTTCCTACTGGCTTGGTAGGCAATCCTGCCAGCCGCCCCGCGGAGTACGCGCTTCGAGGAAGCGCCGTCCGGGTGCCCGAAAGATCGCATAGCGAGCCTCTCGACCCGCGCTTGACTCTCCGACTCGAAACGGCAGCGTAATACGCGGAGCCTACGGAAGGATACAACTCCGGTCGCATAATCTTGTCAGCCCAGGCCATGACCTCGCGCTAAGCGGCGTTCTGCTTGTCGGCGCTGGCGGCTCGAATCGCGGCGTTCTCGATGTTTTGGGAAGTGGGTTGGCACTGCTCGGGCATGCCCAGAGAATAGACCGGCATCCCGGCTCGTGCAATCGACTATCGATAGGGTGGGGTGTGCGGGATAGGGTGAAGCCCGAAACATTACGGGGTTGTTGCCCGCCGCGAGGCGGATCCGGCTCTTCAAGCGTGAACCCAATTCAGTTCAGGCCACGCCTGCTCGGTGCTGAACCAGTAGCGCAGCGCCTTCAGGCCCTGCTCCCTCGCCACGGTTCGCTCCACCGGGATCATGCGTTCCTCGCCGTTGTCCAGCCGGAAGATCACCGAAGAACCCAACTCCGGCACGGCCCTCCCGCGGGCCGTGCGGCAGGAACCGGCAGCAAGATGCACCCAAGCGCGGTCGTCGCTGAGGAACAGGTAGAACGCGCCCTCCGCCCCCTCGTCGTAGACCAGCCCGAACACCACCTGGCGATCCCCCGTGTGTCTGTCGAGGGCGACCAGACATGCAGATAGGTGAAGAACGTCATTTCAGGTCGGGTGCCCCCGATAGTCCTCCGCAGCCTCCCGCACATCATCATCGCTGCTCTTCAGGCCCAAAAGTACCAATCGCCTCACAAGCCCTTGGTCGAGCAGATCTGCCAGTTCCAGAAGCCGGCGATATTCCCAGTAGTCCGACAGGTCCAGTGACTTTGCCGCCACCTGCTCGATCTTCTCAAGCACCCAGGCTCGGGGCATGGCGAGCACTTGATGACGGCCAGCGATGATTCGGCTGGCATTCTGCGGCTGGCACGCCAACTGGACGGCCGAGCGGAGGGCGTCCAACGACGCTTCGGCTTCCATCATCGCTGAATCCTCCTGTCACTAAGGCCCGGAGTAACGGTCGGGTTGAGGTTCACAGGCGGCGTTCTGCCAAGCGTCGGGCAATGAGCGCGCCGTGGATGACCATTCCGACGACGCCAGCCATGAGCGGCACGAGGTTGATCAGGGGCGCAGCCGGGAGGCCGAGCCGGGCGAAGAACGTGAAGGCGGCGGAGCACGCGACAGCGATGGCTGTCGCTGCCAGCCAGCGGCCAGCCACGCGGTTCACCGGATACCACACGGCGGGATCCCGGAGCGTCGCCGGCGTGCGGAAGCCGTAGAGCGGGTTCGGCCCCACCCGGCCCATGGCGAGCGGGATGCCGAGCCCGAGCAGAACACATGAGTTCACGAGGAACACGACGAGGATCACGACTTCTCCGGCATACATGGTCGCCTCCAGTCCCCCCAGATCCTCTCGCGCGGTCGCTCTGTCGTCAAGCCTCCGTCATGCAGATTCCCTGTCACCCTACACGGAGTCGAGTGGACTACGAGGCGGTTATTGGTCCTGCTTACTTACTGGCGTACTCAGCCACTGCCGGCTTTCTCCGGCGTAAGCCGATGTAGCCGAGACCCGTGAAGAAAGCCGTCCCAATTAGGACAAGAGTGGATGGTTCAGGAACAGCGAGTGCCTGAGCAATCTCCGCGACGCTGTGCTGGCAACGGCGATCACGCAATTGGGCCAGCTTCAGCGGATCGCGTTGGCCGGCCAGGATAGCCCGGATGATCTTCAGTCCGGTCACGCCGGTGACATCGCCCAGCACCT
>DATNCY010000345.1:0-56497 GCA_035553375.1 Gemmataceae bacterium | reverse complement strand
GCCGAGGCTGAACAGATCGACGCTCTCGTAGAGAAAGACGCCATCGTCAAAGGAGAGACGCTGTCCCGCCTCGACCTTTTCACGAATGGCGCTAAGGCCTGCGTCGGAATGGAGTTGAATCATGACTCGTCCTGCTTCGATAAAACCGCGACTCATCGCTTCTGCCGACATGCTACGAGCCGGCCGGTACGTTTTCCAGTGTTCCGGCCGGCACGCCAGCAACCTTTTAACCGTGTGGCCTACGACGACTTAACTTCTCCCCGCGAATTGGTGCATGCGGCCCTTCTACTGGCGATTTTCGAGCTATAGTTTTGGTAGATCGTACCCAGCGGTCTCGCCGGCGACCCTGGATGGACAATGTCCCGGCGGCAGCAGAACTCTACTGGAGAAAGGCATCATGGCCAGACCCCTCCCCCTCCCGGATCCGCACCGCAGTGGAGCGAACGGTAGTCCTTCCGGACGCCCGGCATCGGCCGGTCCCCTCCATTTACACCCCGCCACCGTGGACGAAGCGCAAGCGTCGATCAACGGTTTGGAGTTTATCGCCGAGGACGAGCAAGCAGCAGTGGAAAACATCGCCAACACGCGCCACGGTTTGAGCCGCAGTCAAGCGGATAGCGCGGCGGAAGCAGCCGAGTTGGAGCATTACCGTTCCGAGAACGCTCAGCTGCGCGCCCTCTGCCTTGAGTTGGAGCAGGCTTTGCAAGAAGCCGCCCAGCAAATCCATCCGGATTTGGAACAACAGATTCGCGAATACGACGCGGTTCTGGAAGAAAAAAATGAGATGATCCGCCAGCTGCATTTGCAGCTGCAAGAATCGCAAGCCATCCTGGAAGACTCCGAAGCCCGCGTCAGCGAGGCGGCACCGGCGCGGACGCACCAAGGTCCCGCGCCATGCGAGGACGAATTGCTGGCCCTCAGCGAAGAGTTGGAACGCGAACGCCGCCAGTTGCAGGAGGACGAGCAAACCTTGATGGAACAAATGCGCGTGATGGAAGTCAGCATGGCCCGCGAACGAGCCGAGATGGCTCGCCAGCGTAATGATCTGCAACGTCTCCAGAGCGAAATTCGTCACGACCTGGAACGCCTGGAACGTAACGGCGCTACGCAGAAAAAGATCGAGGAGCTTAAGGGCAAGCTCAAGGATGTCACCAATCGCCGCGGCACCGCGCCGGCCTCCACAGGGGGGAGCCAACCCACGCCGACCGCGACTCCGATCGTCACTCCCTCTCGCAAGGAAGGATTGATCGGGCGATGGTTCGGGCGAGGCGGGGAATAACAAATCCCAAATAACAAATCCCAAATAACAAATCCCAAAACCAAATCACTTCCGCGGGTTTTGGGATTTGTTATTTGGGATTTGGACTTTACTCCAACTTCACTTTAACCGTCAGCTTCTTGCCGTTGCGGACAATGCCCACCTCGACGGTGTTGCCCTTCTTCTGCTCGGTCAGAACCGCCATGTAGTCTTCGATATTCTTGATTGGCTTGCCGGCAATGCGCACAATGCGATCTTCCTTCTTGAGTCCGGCGCGGGCAGCTGGTAAATCGTCGGTGACACCATCGAGCAGCACGCCCTCGCCCTCATCGCTGTAACTTGGCCGAATGCCCAAACGCGGCATGTTGGCATAGGGATCCTGCGGCTTCTCCAATTTCACCTTCACTGTCATCGGCTTGTCATTGCGAACGATGCCGACTTCGATCGTCTCGCCGCCCTTCTGGTTTTTCAGGATCGCCACGAGATCCGGCAGGCTCTTGATCGGCTTGCCGGTCATGGAGACGATGAGATCATCCTTTTTCAGTCCTGCCTTGGCTGCGGGTTCATCCGCAACGGTCTCTTCGATCCGCACTCCCTTGCCGCCGCCGTCGCCCGGCATGATGCCCAAACGAGGGGCGTTCGAGGGACGGTTGGAAGCCGTCTTGACCTTGATAAACTCCGGCTTCTCCATCTGTGTCAGGGTCACGATCGCTTCCTGGCTCAGATCGGCGATGCGGCGCATGCCGGCGATGTTGATCTTGTCCGACGTGTCGCTCGGCCGATGATAATCGTCGTGGTAATCGGTCCACACAAACAGCACCGGGACATTTTTCAGACAGAACGACATGTGATCGCTGGGACCCATGCCGCTCGGTTTGTTGACCATCTTGAAGCCATACTTCTGGGCCAGTTGGTCGAGCAGTTCGCGGAAAGGTTTGGCCGTGCCACTGCCCTCGCTGAGCAACTTGGGCTTGCCGGTTTTCCCATCCACCCGCAGCCGGCCGACCATGTCGAGGTTGTACATGGAGGCCGTCTCTTTCAGCGGATAAAGCGGATGGTCGCAGTAATGTTTCGAGCCGTACAGTCCCAGTTCCTCGCCGCTGAACGCCATGAATACCAGCCGGCGTCCCTCGCGCTTGGGCATGGACGCGAAGCGACGTGCTAGTTCCATCATCGTCGTCGTGCCGGAGGCGTTGTCATCGGCTCCGTGATGGATCGCCTGCTTTTTCAGTCCGGCCAAACTGCTGCTGCCGCCGTAACCGAGGTGGTCGTAATGAGCGCCCACGATCACCGTTTCGTTGGCCAGCGGTCCCTCGCCTTCGAGTACGCCCACCACGTTCTTGACATCCATCATGCCGCGATGTGTGCGTACATCCACGCTAACCGTCCAGCTCGGCAACTCGCGGCTTTGCGGCTTCAGTTCGCGCTGAATGTCCTTCTCGATGGCCGTCAATGTATCGACGCCGCCGGGCAGCATCATTTCCAGTGCCGCGCGCTGAACGTGGCAAACCGGGATCTTGCCGGCGCTGCGTCCGAACGCGGTGTAGTTGAAATCGAGAAGATCGTCGCCGTCGCGGACGGTGCCGGCGTCGTTGACGATGAGGACCGCCGCCGCTTGGTGCTTCTCGGCGTTGGCGATCTTGCGTGAAAACGAAGCACCGGCCGTCAATTCACGAGCTTTATCCCTGTCGGCCGACGACGGCGCACCGCGAAGGAGAATAACGATTTTATGAGCGACATCGAGACCGGCGTAATCGTCGTACTTGGCTTTGTCGCTGGTGATGCCGTAGCCGGCGAAGACGGCTTGCGCCTTGTCTGTGCCGCGGCCACCCAGACCCATCGGCCAAAACTGCACGCCCTGCTTGAGCGCGATCTCCTGACCCTGCGGCCCCTTGAGTGTCAGATGGGCCGGTTCATCAAGGACGTTGGCGGCGAGGGTGAACGGCTGGAAATAGCTACCGTTCTTGCCGCCCGGTTTGAGTCCGGCTTTCTTGAACTCGGCGGCGATGAAATCGGCCGCCTTGTCGATGCCCTTGGTGCCGGGGCCACGGCCCTCGCATTCATCGGAGGCCAGGAAGGTGATGTCGCGGCGCATCCGCGTTTCGGTTTGGAGACTCTTGGCCGGTGCGGGCGCTGCTGTCTCCGCCGCCATCACGGGCAAGCCAACAAGCATTACTGCGCTGAGGACAATCAGGGGCCATTGCCGCGTTCGCATGGGATTCCTCATTGAGTCCAAGGTTGTCAAGATTGGCCAGCCCGCAGCGTCAGCAAGGGACGTTCCCTTGCTGGCGCTGCGGGCTGGCCGACCACCTTCCAAACTACCCGATTTCGCGGCCGCTGGCTACAGGCCGCGAATCGGCGTTTTATCAACCACTTCTTGCGGGATGACGGGGTGGGCCGCCAGAAACACCCGACAATGGGCGTGCCGGATGATGTAGCTGGCGCGTTCATCGAGCGTGCCGAGTGGATTGTTCGGCGACTCATCGGACAGCGGCAGGATGATGAGGTCGTATTGATCCTTGCTGGCCTGATCCACGATGGCCCGGCCATCGGGTATCGGCAGCTGAATCACCTGCAAATCGCGCCCCAGCTGGCGAGCGCGCTCCTCATCTTGATGAACGATGCCGTGACCGTTGAGCGGTTCCGAGCCGGGCGGCACCACCGGTACGACGCCCAAGATCACCAAGGGATCGAGCATGGTCAAAACGCCCTGGAACAGATCGGAATTCATCGGACTGCCGTCGTGAATGAGCAGTACGCGATCGATGCCGACGCCGGCGGCGCGCAGCTCGGCCACCGAGCGCGCCTTGCGTTCGCTGATCTTCGGAATGCGATTGCCGCCGGCCAGGTCGAGATAGATGTCGCGCTCGCGGCTGAGAATGCGAACCGTCAGCGGAGCGGGATTGCCGCCGTGCAGACTGATCCAGTAAAAGGCGATTTGCTCCATCTGTTCGTCGGCCGTGTAGCGATTCGACGCGCCCATGATTAGCTCGTGCGCCTGCAAATCCTTGGCAGTGTTCAGCACGGCATGAATGGGATTGTTGGTCGGTACGATGAGCGGCTTGACCTCCTTGCCGGCCTTTTCCGCCAGCTGCACCACGGCCGTCATCAACTGTTGATCGTAGATGTCCAGATCCGGTTGCTCGTCCAAGGCGCCGTCGGGCGGCATCAGCTTGGCGGTCATGACCACGATGCCGGTCGTCTCGGGATCGGTTTCGGCCAGCGCTTTTTCGAGCATGAACAAATTGTGCGGCGAGCGGATCGACACCAGCTTGCGATACGCCTTGATTAGCCCAAGGCTCGGGGCCGTCACCTCGCCGGTCGTCTGCTGATTGAACTGCTCCATGTGTTCGTGTTGTTTGCCGCGGCGGCGCTGATCGTGATAGCGCTCGGAGACGTAGAACATGGTGAAGAAGACGGCCGTGAAACTCAGACCGCCGATGGTGGCGACCTCTTTCGTTAACAGGTTGCACACCGCCGACACCATGAGGATGACAAGGATAATCATCAGGCCGATCGGCACTTCGTATTTGCCCACGCGAAAGTTCAGAGGCACCTTGGCCTCGCGCGGTCGCGGATCGGTGAAGCGCAACACCACCATCGCCAGCGCCTGAAAGACGAAGCTCCAGACGACGCCGAAGGCATACGCCTCGCCCAACTTCAGCACATCGCCGAGACTGACCCAGATGGTGAACAGTTGCAGCAAGAAAATAAGCCAGAGAATGCGGTAGGTGGTGCCGTAGCGCGGATGCGGCTTGAGGAACCACTCCGGCATGACGCCATCCTCGGCGACGCGATTGAGTACGCCGTTGGAACCGATGATCGCCGTATTGACGGCGCCGGCCAGAATCAGCGAGCCAACCACGACGACGAAGCCGTTGAGCAGCAACCGCGCCCACGGCGGACCAAGGACGTTCATGGCCAAGCCGCCGATCAAATTGTCGGAATAATTAAGCATGCGAACATCGGCGGGGATCAGTAGCACGGCCAGGAAGCTAATGCCGCCGGTCAAGACGAGGCTGTAGATAAACACGATGAAGGCGGCTTTTTTGAAGTTCTTCAGCTTGGGCGATTCGACTTCGCGGTAAACCTGCGCCAGCGTTTCCTCGCCGCTCATGGCCAAAATCGAGTGCCCGAAGGCGATGAACATGCCGAAAACACCAATCAGTCCTAGCCAATCGGTCGCGGGCTTGTCGGTCGTCTCCCGCAATTTGTCGGCTACCGGCGTATGTTTCAAAAACCCTGTCGGATCTTCCATCTCCTTGGTAGTTGGGTTGAGCTTGGGATTGAAGTCCGGCGTCATGCTCACTCTATTGGGCGTGCCATCCTGCGAGTGAGCCGGTCCTTTGACCGCCAGCGTCACGCAGCACCACGTCAGCATCACCACGCCCATGATGGTGGTGATGACCATAATTTTCAGGGCTTTCTCGCTCGATTCGTGGATGCCGATGATATTTTTGCGGAAGAAATACACGGTAGCGGCCGTGGCCAGGAGGACGGAGCCGGCCCGCTTAGCGAACTCGCGGGTATCCGGATCGATCACCGTATGGAAACTGTAGGCGATGAGTTCGAGAAGCAGACCAATGATGTATTGTCCACCCGACACGGCGCTAATGGGGCCGGTCAGAATATAATCGAACATGAGCGCGGACACGGCGAGCTTAGCCATGAACTTGCCCAGCGCCTCGCGGACGACGCGATAAACGCCCCCGCGCACGAACAGCGTGCAACTCTCGATGTAGACCGAGCGCACGGCATAGCTGAAGCACATGACGCCGAGAATGAACCAGGGCGCGGCCGAGCCGATCGATTGCTCGACGATGCCGCCGATGTAGTACGAGGTACTCGCCAGATCGCATAGCACGACGGCGGCGGTGCGCCAGTAGGAGATAAAGGTGAACATCACGCTGCTGACGATGATGACCTGGGCGGGTCGCAGCAAGCGTCGCGTGAAGGTGCCGGCCGCGTTGGGCGGCTCCGGACGTGCGCCGGAGGAACCTCCAGGGGGCGTGGAACCTGCCGAGGGAGTAGTCATATTTGGGTTTCTCGGAGATTAGGGCACGTCGAACATTCGCTCCAGGCCGCCAGCGGCTTGGAAATACCCCGTCCCCAGGGATGGCGTGGGATTAGACTACACATGGGCCGTATTATAAAGCGAAGTGGCGTGTTGGCAAGCCGCCTTCGCCGCTTGCGGCTTAGCGTGGCGAACCGCTAAGCTGCAAGCGGTTTATAACTATTTAGGAGGTATCTTTTGTCATTTAATCCGAATCTGTCATTCGACGAAGACGCGGCCATCGACCGCTTGCTGCGCTTCCTGGCCGTGGAAGGCATCACCGGACAGGAGAAGGCCATCGCTCGCGCCGTGGCCCGCGAACTGGAGGCGATTGGCGTGCCGCGCCGCGCCATCCGTCACGATAACGCTCACGAGCGCATCCCAGTGCCGACGCAGACGGGCAATCTTTTGGTGAACCTGCCCGGCACCCATCCGGGGCCGCGTTTGCTGTTCGCCACGCATCTCGATACAGTGCCGCTGTGCGCCGGTGTCGTGCCGGTGCGTGCCTCCAAGGACCGCATCACCTCGCGGGGCGACACCGCGCTGGGTGGCGACAACCGCACGGGCGTCGCCTGCCTGGTGACGCTGGCGGAAACGCTGCTCAAAAACAAGCTGCCGCATCCGCCGTTGACACTGCTGTTCACGGTGCGCGAGGAGAGCGGTCTATTCGGCGCACGCCATCTCAATCCCGCCGATCTGGATGGTCCGGTCATGGGTTTCAACATCGATGGCCGCGCGCCGGCAGACCTGACTGTTGGCGCGGTCGGCGCCGAGCGCTGGGAGGTGGAGATCACCGGCCGCGCCGCTCATGCCGGCGTACATCCGGAAAAGGGCATCTCCGCGACGATGGTGGCGGCGTTGGCGCTGGCCGAAGTGCAGCGCGGCGGCTGGTTCGGCAAGGTCCATCAATCCGACGGTGAGGGCACCTCGAATATCGGTCGATTCGCCGGACGCGATGGCAAGAGCGCCGGCGATGCAACCAACGTCGTCACCGATTACGTCCACATCCACGGTGAATCGCGCAGCCACGATGCCCGTTTCGCCAAAGCGATCACCCGCGCGTACCGCGCCGCTTTCGCCAACGCCGCCGCGCAGCTTCTCGACGACAAGGGGCGCAAGGCGAAGGTCAAGTTCACGTCTCGGCTCGATTATCACCCCTTCCGTCTGAAAGAAGATACGCCGGTGGTACGCCATGCGCAAGCCGCCGCCGTGCGGGCCGGACTGCAATCATCTCTGCGTGTGGGCAACGGCGGACTCGACGCCAACTGGTTCGTGCGGCATGGCATCCCGACCGTCACCTTCGGCGCGGGACAGAACAATATCCACACCATTGAGGAGTATGTGGATCTCCCCTTGTTCCTCGCGGGCTGTCGCATGGCGCTGGCGATCGCCACCTTGGAGAAATGAAAAAGCAAATGAGCCACAGATGAACACAGATGAACACAGATAAGACCAGCAATGAATATCTGTGTTTATCTGTGTTCATCTGTGGCTCATTTATTCTTTTACTCATAGCGATACTTCACCAACCACGGATCGCGAGTCTTAACCTGCCACGCCTTGAGACGCTCGCGCAGATCTTTGAGTGTCTCCGCATACTTGGGGTCCGCCGCCAGATTCTTCAGTTCATGCGGATCGTGTTCCAGATCGTACAGTTCCTCCAACGGTCGATGGAGGTAACTCTCAACGCTCCGATCTCCCATCATCTTGTCGCCGCGCTGAAGAATGCCCTGCCAGGTCGCCGAGTTGTACAGGTCCGACGCGAACGGATAATCGAGTTTGTGGGCCAGGTTACGGATATACTTGTGCGTCCGCGTGCGGATGGTGCGCACCGGATAATACATCGTCACTTCATGGCACTGATGCGAGCCGTAAACCACGTCCCAGCCCTTCGGCTTTTCCTCTTCGAGGATGGGTAGCACGGAACGACCGGTCATGGCCGGCGGCGCCTTGACGCCCGCCCAATCGAGGATGGTCGGTGCCATATCGATCCAACTCACCATCGCGCTATTGGTCAGGCCGTGCCGCTTCTGCACCGGCGATGAGATTATCAACGGTAGATGAACGCCGGAGTCGTAGAGGGTCGTCTTGGCACCGGGGAAAGGCGGGCCGTTGTCGCTGAGGAAGATAACAAGCGTATCCTCGGCGTGCTTCGTCTTCTTGAGCGCGTCGAGCATGAAGCCAACGCCCTGATCGAGCCGGCTGATGGATTGATAATACTCCGCCAGTTCGCGGCGAACATTGGGCTTATCGGAGAGGAAATAGGGTACATTCACATCTCCGGGTTCGTAGCGGACTTCCTTGACACCGGGGTAGGGCTTCTCGTTGCCGAAGTTCTTGGCGGAGCGGTGTGGATCGGCAAAACCGACGACGAGCAGAAACGGGTTGTCGCCGCTGTCGCGGATAAATTGGTTGGCCTGCTCGCTCATTTGGGCCACGCCGCGATTGCCGCCGATGCCCTTGGTCATCTCGACATCGAAGTTGTACACCGTTCGCGGCAGCACATGAACCTTGCCGACAATGCCGGTGCGATAGCCGTGCTTCTTGAGAATGCGCGGCAAGCTCTGGACGTTGTCGCGGGTGTGGAAGTTGTGTACATCGTGAGCCAGGCCATACTGCCCGTTGCTGTGCGTGTGCAATCCGGTGTACAGCGTCGCGCGGCTGGGACTGCACGAAGACACGGCCGCGAAGCCGTGCGTGAAACGCACGCCGTTCTTCGCCAAGCCGTCGATATTCGGCGTGCGAATCTTCTTGTCGCCGTAGCAGCCGAGTTGGAAACCGAGGTCGTCGGCAATGAGCAGCACGACATTTCGCGTTGGGCGTTCGGCAGCCGATAGCGGCGCGGCGGCCAGGGTGAGGATTAACGCAGCAAGCAAAAAAGTCCATCGTCGCATGGGGAATCTCCGTGACGGGCGAGGGTTGCTCCACGCGAGTATAATCGTGGCGATGACAGAAACAAAGAAGGCCGCGACAATCATTGGGGGCGCGTGCGCGGATTCTGGTATTTCTCGTTAGTCCAGCCCGGAAGGCTGTCTATTACCAACATCTTGCCCGATCTGGGGGCAGTTCTTTCAGGGAGCGTGCAAGTGGATACCCAGAAGCATGTCTTGCAAACGCTGATAGTCACGCCACAAACTCCGCACGCACTGCTGGTAGGTCAGACCGATCACCTGGCGAGGCTGGGGCAACCTGCCTGCGGTTAGGGCGTAAGTCGTTGATTTTTCAGTAGTCGATTGTCCTGAGCCTCTCCAAGATTTTCTCTCTACCCAGACCTCGCATTGTTTCGATGTTGCGCAACGGGATCTCCAGCAGGTCGTCCGAACCGGTTGCGACTTTCGTGATGCTCTCCTCGCGGAGCAAATGCAGCATCGGATGGGGAGAGCGATTCGTGTAGTTCTCCACGGCGTCAGCGTCCGTTCCGGCGAACTGGTAGGCGGGATGAAAACTGGCGATTTGAATGATACCTCGCAGGCCGAGATTCCGAACTCGTTGCTCCGCGACGCCGAGGAAATCATTGTAGTCAAGGAAATTTCCCAGAACGCCAGGGTGGATGAGCATCGTCGTTTCGACATGGGAAATTGGAGAGGAGGCAAGAATCTTCACCTCGTCGGTCAGGTTCTTGAGTAGGCTTTCCTCATCTTCGGCCTCGGTGACAATGTAACGAATCTTATCTTCTTCAAACACGCGGCGGGCGAACGGACATAGGTTGAGACCGATCACCACGGAGGAGATCCAGCGGCGGGTGGCATCAATAGCGGCTTGTTTATCCATTTCTCCACTCCAGCGCGGGATGGCGACCCCTTGATTGTACGAATACTCATTCGGTTGGAATTCCGGATGACCGCGCCTGAAAATCGGTGGCCGGCAAGCAATCATTGGGTGTAGACTTCGTGTATGAACACACTGCCGCCAATCACCGAAATGGAGCGGGCCTATCTCAGCCGCGACTCCGCCTATGATGGGGTCTTCTTCGTCGGCGTCCGCACCACGGCGATCTTCTGCCGGCCGACGTGCCCCGCGCGATCGCCGCTGCCCAAGAATGTTGAGTATTTTCCGACGGCCGCGGCGGCGCTCTTTGCCGGCTATCGGCCATGCAAGAGGTGCCGGCCAATGGCCATCGACAATCAACCGGAGTGGGCGACGAAATTGATCGAGGACGTGGAACGCGATCCGGCCGCGCGGATCAGCGAAGGCGAGTTGAAACGCCGAGGAATCGATCCTGCCACTGTGCGCCGCCACTTCCTTCGCCATTACGGGATGACCTTCCAGGCGTACACTCGGTCGCGCCGGCTATCGCGCGCGTTCCGCTGTATCCGCGAGGGAATGCCCCTCGACGACGCCATCTTGTCGAGCGGTTACGATTCGCACAGCGGCTTCCGCGACGCCTTCGTGCGGACGTTCGAGTGTACTCCAGGGCAGAGTCCGAACCGTCCCTGCGTCTTGCTGGCTTGGATACCGACCCCGCTCGGCCCGATGATCGCCGGGGCAACCGACGACGGCATCTGTCTCTTGGAGTTCAGCGATCGGCGGATGCTGGAGGCCCAGATCGAGAGTGTGCGACGATGGTTCGGCGCACCGGGCATCATGGGGACAAACCTGCACCTCGAACGACTCCAAGAGGAACTGGCCGGCTACTTCACCGGCTCAGTACGAACCTTCTCCGTACCGCTCATCTATCCCGGCACACCGTTTCAGCAGAGGGTTTGGGAGAAACTCTTGGACGTTCCTTATGGGGTAACGCGATCGTATCAAGAGTTGGCTGCGGCGGTCGGCAATCCGGCAGCCGTGCGCGCCGTCGGCCGGGCTAACGGCATGAACCGCATCTGTATCCTGATTCCGTGTCACCGGATCGTCAACAAGAACGGCGATCTCGGGGGCTATGGTGGCGGTCTGCGGCGTAAACAGTATTTGCTCAATTTGGAACAGGCCACCGTGGGAGAACCGGCTTGACTCCTCCCGTTTACGTTTCGCGATGGTTATGAGTCGGGGATGAACCGTGGCCCTCCAAGGCGCGGGCGCGTAGAGTAGTCGGAGAATCGCGCGTTCTCTCGCGTCGCTCCGAGGATGCTCTGCCATGACAACTCGTATTCTCGTCCTGTCCGCGTCGGTCGGCGCGGGCCATCTGCGCGCCGCCCAGGCGGTCGAACTAGCTCTGCGCGAAGTCGTCCCGGATGCGACCGTGCGCAACGTCGATATTCTGGAACTGACCAATGCGGCCTTTCGGCGTTTTTACGGCAAATTCTATCTCGATCTCGTCAACAAGGCTCCGCATGTGCTGGGTTACTTCTACGATCTGATGGATCAACCCAGCAGTTCCGGCAAGAACCGCACCGATCGGCTGCGTCTGGCCATCGAGAAACTCAACCTTCGCAAGTTCATCCAGCTGGTGACGGAACAGCCGTGGGATCTGGCCATCAATACGCATTTCCTGCCCGCCGAAATCATCGCCTCGCTGCGTCGCAAGGGCGAGCTGTCGTTGCCGCAGGTGACGGCGACCACCGATTTCGAGACGCATCGCCTGTGGGTCAATCAGCCCTGCGATCACTACTACACGGCCACCGACGAGGGCGCACACTATCTCCAACACTGGGGCATCCCGGCCGAGCAAACGACCGTCACCGGCATCCCCATCCATCCGGTGTTCGCCAAACCGAAGGACCGAGCCGAGTGTCTGGCGCGGCACGGCTTGGCGGGTGATCGTCCGATTGTCTTGCAGCTATCCGGCGGTTTCGGCGTCGGCCCCATCGCCAAGCTGTACCGCGCGCTGCTGGAAGTGTCGCGGCCGATCGAGTTGGTAACCATCGCGGGCCGCAACGAGACCGTCAAGACGGAACTGCAAGCGATCGAACCGCCGTCGCGCCATCGCGCCAAGGTTCTCGGCTTCACCGATCAAATCGACGAATTGATGGCCGTGGCGGATTTGGTCGTCTCCAAGCCGGGCGGTCTGACAACCTCGGAAACACTGGCGCGCGGCGCCGTGATGGTGATCGTCAATCCGATTCCGGGGCAGGAGAGCCGTAATAGCGATTATCTATTGGAGCAGGGCGCGGCGATTAAGGTGAACAACATCGGCACGCTGGCGTATAAGATCGATAGTTTGCTGAATGCCCCGGAGCGATTGGCACAGTTAAAGAGCAACGTCGCGCGCCTGGCTCGACCGCGCGCCGCTTATGATGTGGTGCAACATTCGTTGAAACTGCTGCATTCTGAGCGGGGGACGTCAGCCCCCTGATCTTCCCCAGGCGTACACCTCGCGGTAGGATTGGCGTGGAGGGATGACATGGCAATACTCACGGCGGAACAACGCGAACTGCTCAAGCAGAGCGGCGGGGAACCTCTGCAACTGGTTGACCCGGATACCAACCAGAAATATATCCTGCTGCGTTCCGAAATCTACGACCAACTTCGATCCGTCTTGACCGATTTGGACCCGCGCGACCTCTATCCCGCTTTGCACCGCGCCTTACAGGACGAAGGTTGGGATGATCCGCGGATGGACGAGTACAACCGCTATGGTTAGCCGGGGACAGATCGTCGTCGTGGATTTCGCGGTCGCGGGGATGGCCAAGAAAGTGCGTCCCGTGTTGGTGATTCAAGCGGACAGCTACAATCAGAAGATGACCAATACCATCGTCGCAATGATCACGACGAACCTGACGCGCGCTCACGAACCTACCCATCTGCTGATCGATGCTGCCACACCGGAGGGCCGGCAAGCGGGTTTGCTCCATACGTCGGTCGTGAATTGCAACACCCTCACGACCATACGACAAGACGAAGTGTTGCGCGTCCTGGGTTTGCTTTCTCCGCAACAGATGGGGCAGATCGAGCAGGGCCTGAAGGCGGCTCTGGCGATTACATGACATCGAGAAAACGAAGAACTTGCCGGCAGTCCGCCGCGATGGGGGAAGCAGCGGAGCCGCACCGACTACCAGAATCCGCACGCACCCCAGACTGTTTCCTACGGAGAAAACGATGCGATTCTTGCTGCCACTTGCGACACTACTCTGTCTTTTCGTTGCCGGCACAGCCGAGGCGGACGAATCCCGTGCCCTCGCTGACGAGGCCCGGTTGCTGCGTTTCCCAACCATCCACGGCCAGCAGCTCGCCTTTTCCTACGCCGGCGATCTCTATACCGCGTCCGCCAACGGCGGCATCGCCCGGCGTCTGACAAGTCATCCCGGCTACGAGATGTTTCCGCATTTCTCGCCGGACGGCAAATGGATCGCCTTCACCGGCCAATACGACGGCAACACCGAAATTTACGTCATCCCCGCCGAGGGCGGCGAACCGCGCCGTCTGACCTACACCGCCACGCTCGGCCGCGATGATGTATCCGATCGCATGGGACCGAACAATATCGTCGTCGGCTGGAAGCACGATAGTAAACATGTGTTGTTTCGTTCGCGCATGCATTCGTTCAACGATTTCATCGGTCAGCTTTATCTCGTCCCGCTCAAGGGCGGTTTGGCCGAACCGCTGCCGTTGCCGCGCGGCGGCTTCGCCTCCTATTCACCTGACGACAAAAAGCTCGCCTACAACCGCATCTTCCGCGAGTTCCGCACCTGGAAGCGCTACCGCGGCGGCATGGCCGACGACGTATGGATTTACGATTTCGCCACGAAAAAGACCGAAAATGTGACAAAAAACGCCGCTCAAGACATTCTCCCCATGTGGCACGGCGAACGCATTTACTACCTGTCGGATCGAGATTCCAGTCGCCGCATGAATCTGTTCGTCACCGACCTGACCGACCACACTACCCGGCAACTCACCACCTTCCGCGACTTCGACATTAAGTTTCCCTCGCTGGGCGACAAGGCCATCGTCTTCGAGAATGGCGGCTGGATTTATCGTTTCGATCTCGCCGGCGAGAAATATCAAAAGATACCCATCCGCATCCTGGAAGATCGAGCGTCCGCGCGCGGCGCTCTGACGAATGTCAGCAAGAACGTGACGAATTACGAGATTTCGCCGGACGGCAAGCGTGCCCTGTTCGGCGCACGCGGCGATGTGTTTACCGTGCCGGTGAAGGATGGCCGGACGCGCAACCTGACCAACACTTCCGGCGTGCATGAGCGCAATTCCAAATGGTCGCCGGACGGCAAACGCATCGCCTACGTTTCCGACGCCAGCGGCGAGGATGAAATCTATGTCGTTTCGCCGGACGGCAAGGGCAGTCCACGCCAGCTAACCACGGGCGGCGATACGTACAAGTACGAGATTCACTGGTCGCCCGACAGCAAGAAAATCCTCTGGTCCGATAAGAACCTGCGCGTGCAATACGTCGAGGTCGAAAGCAAGACGGTCAAGCCGATCGTCAAAGCGAAAGTCTGGGAAATCCGCGATGCCGTGTGGTCGCCCGATAGTCGTTGGGTGGCCTATTCGCAGGATGAGCGCGAGGGCATGAACCGCGTGCAGTTGTTCTCCCTGGAACAGGGCAAGACATTCGCCGTCACCGACGGTTGGTATGCCTCTTCGCATCCCGCCTTCAGCGCCGATGGAAAATATCTGTTCTTCGTCTCGAAGCGCGATTTCAAGCCCATTTACAGCGAGACGGAATGGAACCACGCCTATCGCGATATGGCACGCATCTACCTCGTGACGCTGGCCAAGACCACGCCGTCGCCATTTCGGACCCGCAGCGATGAAATCACCGAGCCGGCCAAGACCGAAGAGGCGAAAGCGAAAGACGTGGTTCTCAAGGTGGATACGGATGGCTTGAGCCAGCGCGTGCTGCAATTGCCCATTACGCCGGCGAATTATCGCAATCTCGCTTCCCTTGGCAACACCCTGTATTACATCCGCCAAGGCAGCAAGGACAGCAAACCCGCCTTCCAGATGTACGACCTGACGACGCGCAAGGAAACGTCGCTCGGCTCGGTCAACGGCTTCGAGATTTCCGCCGACGGTAAGAAAATGCTCGTTTCTCAGGACGGCAAATATGGCATCATCGATTTACCGAAAGGCACGGTAACGATAAGCGAGGCGTTGAACCTGTCCGGCATGGAGATGCGGTTGGATCACCATCAAGAATGGAATCAAATCTTCAACGAATGTTGGCGGCAGATGCGCGACTTTTTCTACGATCCGACCATGCATGGTCTGGATTGGAAAGCGCTGCGCGTCAAGTATGAGCCGCTGGTATCGCACGTCGGCCATCGCGCCGATTTAACCTATGTAATCGGCGAAATGATCGCGGAATTGAACTCCGGTCACGCCTACGTCGGCGGCGGCGACATGCCGCATCCGCCGCGCATCTCCACCGGCTTGCTCGGTGCCAAACTGCGCCGCGATCCTTCTGGCTATTTCAAGATCGTCAAAATCCTTAAAGGCGCGCGCTGGGATGCGAAATTGCGTTCGCCGCTCCACGAATTGGGCGTGGACGTGAAGGAAGGCGAATTTCTCCTTGCCATCAACGGCCAGCCAGTCAACGAGATGAAAACGCCCTATGAGGCGCTCGTCAACCAAACCGGCAAGCAGGTGATTTTGAAGGTGAACGCGGAACCGAAGGAGAAGGGTAGCCGTGATGTTGTCGTCGTACCCATCGACAACGAAGCGGATCTGTATTATCACGAATGGGTATCGAACAATATCAAGAAGGTTTACGACGCCACCGACGGCAAGATCGGCTACGTCCACGTCCCGGATATGCAAGCCCGAGGATTGAACCAGTTCAATCGCTACTTCTATCCGCAGACGCATCGCAAGGGCATGATTATCGACATGCGCGGCAACGGCGGCGGCAACGTGTCGCCGATGCTGATTGAGCGTTTGCGGCGCGAGATCGCCATGATCGACATCGCCCGCAACAGCGTCCCGGACACCGACCCGGAAGCGATGGTCTATGGGCCGAAGGTTTGCTTGCTCAACGAATTCTCCGCCTCGGACGGCGATCTGTTCCCTTATCGCTTCCGCCAACACAAACTCGGCAAGCTCATCGGCAAACGCAGCTGGGGCGGCGTCGTCGGCATTCGCGGCACCCTGCCCTTACTGGATGGCGGCTATCTCAATCGTCCGGAATTTTCGCGTTATGGCTTGGACGGCAAAACGTGGATTATCGAAGGCGTCGGCGTGCCGCCGGATATTGACGTGGATAACGATCCCGCCCGCGAATACGCCGGTAACGACGATCAACTCGATCGCGCGATCCAGGAAATACTCGCCGAGTTGAAGACGAAGGGCAAGACCATCCCGCCGGTGCCGCCGTATCCGAAGAAGTAGTTGTACCAGGGGCGGTTCGGCATTGGTCCTGCTATTATGGCGAGGAAAGGAGAACATCCATGAGCTTGGTTCTCGACCTGCCAGCCGAACTGGAAACGGAACTCGCCGCCGAAGCCGCTCGGCTCGGTTTGCCGCTGCCGGAGTACGTACTTCGCCTGTTGACGAGCGGACGCACTCCAGGTCTCGCACCGCGCACGGGCGCGGAATTGCTCACCTACTGGCAGGGCGAGGGGCTTGTTGGAACGCGGCCGGAGGTCGCGGACAGCCCGACGCATGCCCGCGCTCTCCGGGAGCAAGCGCAAAGGAGGGCTCGGCCGTAAGCGATGGAACTCGTGGATACCGATGTGCTGATCGATGTCCAGCGCGGCCATCCTCCCGCGCTGGCATGGTTCGCCGGGTTGACGACCCGCCCCGCCGTGCCGGGCTTCGTAGTCATGGAGTTGATTCAGGACGCTCGCAATCCGGATGATTGTATTGAGTCGAGTCAACCTATCTTTACATCGATTCTAAACACATGTTATCATCGCGGCGCGAGAGCGGTCTGTCCTATCTTTGCAGGAGTGAAACATGATCTATGCGGCACCCGTCGCTAACTCCTGAAGAAACGAACGCACGGCCGCATTGAAGAGTTCCGGTTTTTCCAGGTTCGAGAGATGCCCGGCTCCCGCGATGCGCATCAGTTTCGCGCCGCGAATGCGTGCCGCCAGCGTTTCCGCCAGCGCCGGCGGAGTGAGCGCGTCCTTTTCTCCCACGATAACGAGCGTCGGCACGGCGATCGCCGATAGTGATGGGCCGGAATCCGGCCGATCGCGCATGGCCCGCAGCGCTCCAATGATCGCCGCCGGCGTCTGATCCGTCGCGATGTGACGGAGTACGTCGAGTACTTCGGGATGGGCGGCCATCGTCTCGGGAGCGAGCAGTTTCGGCAGCATTTGATCGAGGACGGCGCGGGCGGTGTTCTGGCCAGCGAAGGCGATCGAGCGCTCGCGATTGGCCTTGCCTTCCGTATCGTCCGCTTCGGCCTTGGTGTCCGCCAGAATCAGGCCACGCAGACGGCCGGCGTGCCGGCGCGCGAAGGCGAGGGCCGCGTAACCGCCCATCGAGAGGCCGCCCAACACAATCCGTTCGCTGATTTTCAATTCATCGAGCAACCCGGCCACGTCGTCGGCCACCTGATCGAGCGAAGGCGGCTCGTCGAAACCCTTGCTGCCGCCGAAACCGCGCAAGTCCGGCGCGATCACGCGATAAGCACCCTGAAGCGCCTCCATCTGCGACGCCCACATGGAGCGCGACAGCGGGAACGCATGCAGTAAAACGATGGCCGGCCCGCTGCCGCTCTCGTCGTAACTGATCGTCTGGGTGGAAATCTCGGTATTCATCTTCGATCTCCCGAAACCAAGGATTATCTGCGCTTCATCATGTCGCGGCCGACGCCGAACGGCAAGCGGCTTTCCATCCTTGCCCTTGAGCGGCCGCAAAGTATGTGCCACAGTAAAGGCCGGCACGAGGAAACATCATGACCGAAGCGACCAGCGCGGACCCCATTCTGTTCAAGGATCACACCGCCGACGATCTGCACGCGCTGCTATCGCCGCACGGCGTCAGTGCGCGGCTGGCGCGTCGCCTGCAAGCCGCTGTCTTGCAACGCGGCGGCATCCCCGACGCGATGCCCGAAGTGTCGCGGCGCGTACTCGAACAAGTGCGCCAGGTCACGCGCATCCCGCAGTTGACGCGCATCGAGAAAATCGTCTCGCCGACCGATGGGTTCACGAAATATCTCTTTCAGGGCAACGGATCGGAAACCTTCGAGACGGTGCGCATTCCGCTACTGCATCGGCCCGGTGATGAGAAGTATATCGTTTGCGTGTCGTCGCAGGTCGGTTGCGCGATGGGGTGCGTGTTCTGCGCCACGGGGCGCATGGGCTTTCAGCGCAATCTGGCAGCGTGGGAAATTGTCGATCAAGTCATGCAAGTGCGTGCCGATTCGCCGTATCCAGTGCGCGGCGTCGTCTTCATGGGCATGGGGGAACCGATGCTCAATTATGAGCGCGTCATGCGCGCGGCGCGCGTCATGTCCGATCCGTGCGGCTTGGCCATCGATGCGCGGGCCATCACGATTTCGACCGTCGGCGTCGTACCGATGATTCGACGCTTCACCGCCGAACGCCGGCCCTATCGTCTCATCGTCTCGCTGACCTCGGCTGATTCGACCCAGCGCCGTCAACTGCTACCGATAGAAAATACCCATTCGTTGACGGAACTAATGGCCGCTGTGCGCGAGTATCACGAGGCAACCGGCAAGCGCGTGACGCTGGCCTGGACCATGCTCGGCGGCATCAACACGCGGCCGGAGGATGCGCGACGGTTGGCGGAACTGACGGCGGGGCTGCCCGTGCAGATGGATCTGATCGATGTGAACGACGCAACGGGCGAGTTCTTGCCGCCGTCGCCGGTCGAACTGAAGGCGTTTCGCGATGCGCTGACGGCGGAATTGGGCATGCCCGTCGTCCGCCGTTACAGCGGCGGCCAGGATATTCATGGCGGTTGCGGCATGTTGGCCGGCCGACCGGCGAACCCGAACGGATGAGAGATTGGGACTCACCTCAACAGCAGTTCAGGCCGGTTGCATGTGGTCTTTAATGAGTTGGACAAATTGTTGCGACTGTTCATGCGTCAGATGAAGGGTCTGGCCGCCCGCGAGGTAGACGACCACCGTTTCATCTCCCTTTTTGACCTCCGCCGCGCTAATGTGTTCCTTGCGGAGAAGGCATTGCACTTCCGTCTTCGTGTCTTTCAACAGCATGTAGGTCATGGCGAAACCTCGGAACCGCGTAGCAGACTGGAAAGCCTGACTCTCGAAGCAGCAAAGCGTGTGCCGGAAACAAGTTCATTCGCGCGCTGCCACCCTGCCAGCCCGCAGCGCCAGCAAGGGTTCCCTTGCCGGCGCTGCGGGCTGGCAATCTTAGCGCGAGAAGCCCATCCAGAAATTGACAATCTGCGTCACGTCTCCCGGCGCCTTGTGAATCGGGAAACCAAAGTCGAGAGCGATCGGCACCGGCCCCAACATGGGCAGCACGAAACGAACACCGAAGCCCGCCGACACTCGATAGTTATCGAACTCATTGATGCGGGGAGCAACCGTGCCGCCATCGACGAAGCCGACCAGGAAGATCTGATCGTTGGCCTTCACCGGAATCTGGTATTCGAGGCTGTTGAGCATCAGGAAGTCGCCGCCGATTTTGAAGCCGTTGATGTCCGGGCCGACGCCGCGGAACTGGAAGCCGCGGATGGTCGTGAAACCGCCGGCGAAGAAGCGTTCGTAAACCGGCGTCGTCGTGCCCGCCCAACCGAACTGGTTGCGCGCCACCAACACATGTCGTCCGCTGCCGTCGGCACGCTGATACGTCGTCCAAAACTGATTGGCCAGCAAGTTGACCAACGGGAAGTTATGGATGCCGGTGACTTGCTCGTAGGAAAGCGAGATCTGACTGCCCTCCGTCGGACGGATAAACGAATTGCGGCTGTCGCGTGCCACGCTGGCCAGAAAACCAGCTTGGAAATTGTTGCCGACCACATTCTGATAATCGGCCGGCGCGAACTGGGATACGTTGTTCACCGCCACGTTTTCGACGCGGGCACCCAGCGACGTGTTCCAGAAGCGACTCCACTGCCGGCCGAGCGTGATGCGGCCGCCTTCACGCTGCTCATAATACTCGTTGTAAATACGCGTGAAATAATACAGGCTGTCCGTCATGCTGTTGGGCGTGTCAAACAGGTAAGGCTCACGAAAGGTGGCCATGTACTGCTGAACCTGCGTACCGGGCATCGCCTGAATGCGGAACTCCTGACCGGCGCCGCGCCAGGCCGAGCCGTTGAAGAAGTCGCCCAAGCTGGTCGGTGGATTCATGATGTCGAAGTTGCGCTCGTTGAGTACGATGCTGCCGGTCAAACCGCTGTTCGAGTTGACGCCGACCCCGAAAATCAGGCTACCGGTGTTGGCTTCGTTCACATCAATCTGGATGTCCTTGTAGACGCTGTCATCCGGCCCAAGCACCTTGACCGAGGGAGGAGGACCGTCCTGGCCGCTGGTGAAAATGCCCAAGCGGGACAAGTTGTTCTTGGCCACCTCCAGGTCGGGATAGGTGAGGATCTGGCCGGGGAACAAGGGAACCTGACGGAGGATGACGTTCTGCCGCGTCCGCGTGTTGCCGATGACAAATATCTGCCCCACGCGGGCCACTGGCTTCTCCATGATCTGATATTGCACGTTGCACACCCCCGGCACGTCCTGCGACCACACCGGGATGGGTTCCACGCGAACATCCTGGCCGTTGTAACCGAAATAGTTCTGGATGCGCTTCACGTCCGTGTCGATCTTGGCCTGTTCGAGATAGTCGCCGGCCCGGGTCTGCAATAGCGCTTCCAGCTGCTCGTGCGGGATGGACTGCGCGCCGATGACCTGGGGCAACTCCTGGACGCGGTAATGAAGCCCTTCCTGAATATGGAAGATCAAGGTCACCTGACAGCCATCGGTCGATGGCTGCGTTTCCAATGATACGCGCACGTCCTGATACCCGAAGGCTTTATAAAACTTGACCAACTCGTGAACGTCGCTATCGGCCATCTGCTTATTGTAGGTGCCGCCGATGAGGCCGAACCACTGCGAGGAAGAGTGAATCTTCGTCGCCAGACGCGCTCTGCTGACGAAGGTATTGCCGACAAACTGGATGTCGCGCACCTTGACCTTCGGCCCCTCGGTGATGGCGTAGATGACCTCGGTATCGCCTACCTCTCCTCCCTTAACCAGCTTGCAATAGGAGAACCAGCGACCCAACTCCTCGTACTTCTCCAGGATTTTCTGAACGCCGTGCTTGTTGAGATTGGGATTGAGCGGCATGCCGGCCTTCAGTCCGGTCAGATTGCGCAATTCTTCTTCTTTGATGTGGTTGGCGCCCAGGAAGGTAATCTTCTGAATCAGGTTGGGCAAATCGATAAATTTGAAGATGATTTTGACCTTCCCTGGTCCGTCTTCCGAGAAGTAAGTGTGTATATTACTGAATTGCTGCGTTTTATACAGTTCGCGCACGTCCTCATCGAGCGTCGAGGGATTGTACTCCCTGCCGACCTGGGTATGCAGGCGAACCTTGATCTGCTCCGTTGTCATCCGCTGGGTGCCCTGGATGATAACGTCGCTGACCACCACCTTCCCAGGCGCAGTGGGTGTCTGGGCCTGCGCGATCCGGCCGCTCAGGAGCAGGCATAGGATCGCGCAGGCGCAGCGAACCGCGTGTGGAAGGAAGCGTTGCATCGCTTGCATGGTTAATCCCTGGCGTCGGGAGTTCACAATCGCGCACGGGAGGGCAAACCGATAGTAAAGCAGCGTGTTCCTGTCAAGGCGGTTTCCCGTCTCCGAAACTTGAGCCATTCTTCCGGCACCCCGATGATTGGGTGTCCCTCTGCATCATCGACGTGGACGAGATTGCCCTGCCCGCTAGGATGCCTGGGAGGAGAGACCCCACCCAGGCACGCCAAAATCCGAAGGGATACCCGCGTAACTCTTCCCTTTGGCACAAAGTCTGCCTAGTTGTTTAGAAGTTCCACCAAGTTGGAACCGCTTAACCCCCGTCCAGGTAAGGCCATGAATCCCCTCACGCCCGACCCTGATTCCGGTCATACTCACCAGCGCGAAGACGCTCCGACGGTCAAACTGACGCCGACCTCGCCGGCCGCAGGCGACCCGGCGGGCAGCCGAGCTGAGACTATGGCTGCGGAATCCTCGGAGCAGTCCAGTTGCGCCGACACTCCCTCCGCTTCGCCGTCCCCCGAGTTACCCATCGAACTGGTCAATCATCCCCGTTACGAGATCCTGAAAGTGCTGGGCAGCGGCGGCATGGGCACGGTGTACAAGGCCCGACACCGTTTCATGGATCGCGTGGTCGCTCTCAAGGTCGTGCATTCCCATCTGCTCAGTCTGCCGGAGATCGTCGTTCGCTTCGAGCGTGAGGTCCAACTCGCCGCCCGTCTCTCGCATCCGAACATCGTCACTGCCTACGATGCCGAGGCTTACGGCTCTCTTCATTTTCTCGTCATGGAATTCATCTGTGGAGAAAACCTGGCAGACGTGATCGCCGTGGGTGGACCGCTGCCGGTGGGGCGGGCTTGTGACTATGCTTGCCAGGCGGCCTGGGGCCTTCACTATGCGTTTCGGCAAGGCATGATTCACCGGGACATCAAACCGCACAACCTGATCCGCACCCTGGAGACAGACGCGGACGGAAACAGTCGCGAGGTAGTGAAGATCCTCGATTTTGGGCTGGCACGGTTGGTTCAGGAGATCCACACCGCCACGACAAGGGCATCCGCCGGCGAAGTTTCGTCGCCTCAGAACCCCCGTCGCGAGCCGACGGCTCATGAAACCGCATTCGGCACGGTAATGGGAACCTGGAACTACATGGCACCCGAGCAGGCCGAGAGCGCGCATCGTGCCGATATTCGCTCCGACATTTATTCCCTGGGCTGTACGCTTTATCACATGTTGTTGGGGCGTCCCCCTTTCGCCGGGTTATCGGCCGAGCAGAAGCGGGAAATGCACCGTCATGCGATCCCGGCACCTCTCACGGACGGTCGCCCCGATGTTCCCGCTGGCTTGGCCGCCGTCGTGGCTCGGATGCTGGCCAAAGATCCCGGCGAGCGCTACCAAACGCCCGCCGAGGTGGCCGAGGCTCTGACGGCCTACCTCCGCTCCTCCGCGATAGTGACCGTAACGGCTCCGAATGAACCATCCGGTTCTCGACCCAACAAATCGGTTCGGCCAAGAGGCCTGCAGTTGGCCGGCGCGGTAGTAAGTCTCCTCCTGCTAGGAGTTGTCGGGCTGATTCTTCACTGGCGTTCTCCGTCAGGGACTTCTCCGCCCTCTCCCGCAACCGTTGAGCGCCCTATCGACATCATCACGACCGAGGCGCGTCAACTGCGTGGGCATACTTCACCCATTTGGAGCCTGGTCTACTCTCCCGATGGGCAGACACTCTTCTCGGGTGGGCGGGAGGGTGTTCTCCGAGTATGGGACGTGGCAACAGGGCGCGAACGTCATGCCCCGCTTCGCGGTCACGAGGGGACGATCCGCGGCATCACCCTCTCGGCGAACGGCCGCCTCGCGCTCTCCGCCGGAGAAGATGGCACGGCGCGAGTTTGGGATCTGGCGAGCGGGCGTGAGACGGTCCGTTTCGTGACAAGCCCCGCGGAAGTTCTGACCAGCGTGGCTCTTTGTTCCAACGGCAAGCGTGCCTTGTGTGGTGGGCAGAAGAACACCTGGCTGTGGGACGTGGCCAACGGCAAGACGTTGCTCCGCCTGCCACGCTGGGCGGAAGCGGTGGCGTTCTCCCGCGATGGCCGCCACGCTGTCAGCGGGGGATGGGATAACATTGTCTATATATGGGATCTTAAGACAGGACTGCAATCACAAGCCCTGCCGGGGCACACGGGAGGAATCAAGAGCGTGGCGTTTTCCCCGGATGGCACGCGCATCCTTTCCGGGGCCGAGGATCGGACTATCTGCCTCTGGCATGCGGCCGAGGGGAGAATGTTGCGCCAATGGGAGGCGCACAAGGGGTTTATTTGGAGCGTCTCTTTTTCCCCCGACGGGCGTCGCGCTCTCTCCGTCAGTTGGGATCGGACAGCCCGACTTTGGGATCTCAACGATGGTCGTGAGTTACAGCGTTTCGCCCCAGAGTGTGAGGAACTCTGTTGCGGAGCCATTTCCCCGGATGGGCGTTTCGCGGCTTGCGGCGGCTCGGATCGTATTATTCGGTTGTGGAAACTGCCGCCGTAAGAGGCACGAACACAATGACTTGCCAGCCCGCAGCGCCAGCAAGGGATTGTCCCTTGCTGGCGCTGCGGGCTGGCCTCATTTACCGTGGCACGGTTGCACGCGCACGGCGAGGATGAGCAGATCGTTGTTCTTGGTGCGAAACGGCGTGACGATGGGCAAGAATTTTCCGCAGCAGGTGCCGTAGGTGATTTCGCCCATCTGCGGCGGAGCAACCTTGACCTGAATGCGATTCTTCTCGTCGGCCCCCTGTTGCACGGTGACGGCGGCCTTCTGTTCGCCGACCAGCTCGAAGGTTTCCTTGACGCCGATGGTAAGCGGTTTGCGCGTCATCTTGGCCATCTGGAAGCCGGTTAACTTCTTGTGCGTCTTTTGCACTTCGCGGGCAATGCAGGCGAGCTTGGGATCAATCTTGTTGTCGCGTTCCGTGGCGAGAATGGCGACGACCGAAACCTGAACGGTTTCTTTCTCCTCGGCCTCTCTTCGCGGCGCAGCGGCCGGAAGTGTTAGCAAGAGGATTCCCACACCCAAACATCGGACACCCAACGACATGACAGCCCCCAACGAATAACCCTTGTTTCATTCTTCTGGTTCGTCCACGCGCGCGACGGACGTGACCACCATCGGCACGGCTCCCTGTGCCAGTCGCGGCACATTGCCGCATTTGGGACAGCGCTGGCACTTGATGACGCGGATGTCGGCGGCTTGAACGAACTCCAGGTCGCCGGAGATGGGCGGTTCGCCCACGACCAGGGCGGCGACATCGCGGGCGTCCATGCTGATGATGGTCACATCATCGGCCTCGACGACGGGGAACACCTCTTCCGCCAGCTGCGGTTGTGGTTGCGTGGAAGACTGCCCGGTCCACCAAGAGCGCGCCAGCAGAACGGCGACCAGAGCGGCGGCAGCCGTTAGACTCAGGATCGCCCCGAGCCGCTTTCGGCGTAATGCAGGTTTCACGCGGAGCCGCGAGCCGCTCGCAATCCGCGTCAAGGTGGCCGTCCAGGCGGCTTCCTCCGGTTGCGGCACACTGACAGACTGATACAGTTCCCGCATGCGCTGCAAGTCGGCCATGTCGCCGTGCGCTTCGGGATGCTCGCGCAACCACTCCGAAAGGTCGTCCTCCGAATCGGCAGGGAATCGGTCCTCGCCGAAGGCGGGACGCTGTTCGCGGTCAGGGTTGTCCTCGTTACGACTCATACCGGATCCCGTTCGTCCAAATACGCACGCAATCTTTGTCGGGCGTAAAATAATCGACTCATCACGGTGCCGATCGATGTTCCCATCGCTTCGGCGACCTCGCGATAACTTAGTTCGCCGTCGGCATACAGCACAAATGTCTGCCGCTGCACCTCAGAGAGGCTGGCGAGCGCCTGTTCAAGCAAGCGGCGAAGGTCGGCGCGTTCCAATCCCTGACCGGCTTCGTCGGCCGCCAACAATTGGGGGTGAGTTGCCTCGTTGGTCTGCGGCGCATCCAGGCTGATCGCTTCGCGACGGCCGCGCTGTCGTCCAAGATCGAGGGCGGCGTTACTGACCACACGCAACAGCCAGGTCTTGAACGAAGCTCGCCCTTGAAAGCTATGCAGATGGGTCAGCGCCTTGATGAAGCCTTCCTGAACCGCGTCGAGGGCATCCGCTTCGTGGCCGAGCAAGCGATAGGCCACATGGTAAGCCGGCTGGCGATAGCGCCGGAACAACTCTTCCAGCGCCTGCCGATGGCCGGCCGCATGGCAGGCGAGCAATTGCTCGTCGCTGGCGACGGTCGGACAGGGTGCGGTGAGGGTGGCCATGACGTTGCGAGGTCTCCCTGGTGTCAGACGGCCCAAAGGTCTCCTCTATTCACCTGATCTTACCGATTCGAGCCATCCGGGGCGAGAGACTTTTGGCGAACGGCCGGCGTCAGCCGGCTGGTGTAGCCTACACCAACCGGCCCGCTGGTAGAGCCTATACCAGCCGGCTGACGCCGGCCGTTCGCCTACATCGAAGACAATCGCAGTGCCGCGCGAAAAAAAGTCGGCTCGGTTTCGGCCACTGAGGTAACATTGTTTCCTGCCGTTCGACTGGTAGAGAGGGACCCCATCCCGGACGCTCAGGAGATCCAAGCAGTGACCGACTGGGATCGCATTGTGCATGAGTATGGTCCTTTGGTGTTTGCGACGGCCTGGAGGATACTGGGCCATGCCGCCGACACCGAGGATGTTGTTCAGGAAGTGTTCTTGCAGGTTCACCAGTTGCAGCGAACGCATGCGGTGCGACACTGGCCCGGCCTGCTGCGTCGTCTCGCCGCTTGCCGAGCGCTCGACCGCTTGCGGCAGCGGCGGACCACGGTTTCGCTCAATGGCTTGTCGCTCGTCGGTTCCGATGAAGGACCGGAGGCGGCGGCCGTGGAACACGAACTCGCCGAGCGTCTGCGTCGAGCGGTCGCGCAATTGCCCGACCGCGAAGCGGCCGTGTTCTGTCTGCGTTACTTTGACGATCTTTCTTATCAGGAAATCGCGGACTCTTTGCATATCCAGACCGGCGCTGTGGCGTCGGCCTTGCACAAGGCCCGTCTCAAGCTGGAAGCGATTCTGCTGGAGACGGTTCAGGAGAATAATTGATGGACGACAAGACTCCTTTACCGAATGAACCGACCCCGTTGCAAGAAGTGGGCGATACCCTGCGCCCCGCCGTCGAGCAGGTGCGCGCCGTCGTGCCGCCACCCGACGCGGTGGAGCGCTCGGTCGATCACGCCCAACGTCTCGGCCCACCACGACGGCGCTCGCGCCGCTGGCTGGCCACGAGCGCTGTGGCCGCCGGCATTGCTGTAGTGATTTTTGTCGGCTTCCGACTATGGCCGGGCCAGTTCGAGAAACGCTCGGAGCCGGCGGCCTGGAATCAGCGGGAGGCGCTGGGGCCGGTCGCCACCGAGGAGAGGATAAGGAATACCGAGCCAAATGCTCCACATAAGGACCGGTCGGTGGGTCGTTTAGTCGAGAGCGACGCCAAGAAGAAAGAGACAGTGCATTTGTCGGAGCGACCTCAACTCAAGGCCGATGACAACCTGGGCTATGACAAGGCTGACAAGGGGCCGATGGATCCGATCCAGACAGCGGGTGAGCCTCCCATTTCTTCGCCGAAGGCGAATTCGCCATATCCGGCTCGTCCGGGAGCAGAGGGCGGCTTGGGAGGTAGAGGCCCAGACGCCCCCCCAGCCAAGGATGCGAAACCAGAGCAGAAGTTCTCCCACACCTCAGAATTCTCCGGGCGAAATGGTAGTACGAGTGGTAGAGACAAAGACAAGGAATCGGAGGCGCTTGGACGTGGAGACGGAGTCGCTGGAAAGAAGGGAGTTACCGATACTGGGAGGAGTTTGCCCGAAAGCGAGCAGGCGAAGAATCTGGACGAATTGAAAAACATTGTGAGGCAGCAGGAACTCGTTCTTAACAAGACAAAAAAACTCCGACTATTGGCCAGGAATGCGGCCATTGACCAGAAAGTGGTAGAGGATGCTGAGAAGGAACTGCGAGCGGCGACTGAGAAGGTGAAGGCCGCGCAACAGAAACTCGGGATCAAGACGCCGCAGCCAGGCGACAAGCCAGCGGACACGGAACCGCAAGTCTGGCACCGCGATCGCAGCCGGCCGACCTTTGCCCGTGTCTATGTGGGTGGCGGCAACTCGCTGGAACTGGTGAGCCTCAACGTCAGCGTGACCATCGAAGGGCCGCGCGCTCGCACGGTGGTCGATCACATCTTCCGCAATCCGCACAACCAACAACTGGAAGGCACCTTCGAGTATCCGCTGCCCACGGGGGCCAGCCCTTCTTACTTCGCCATGTTTCTCGGCCAGACACGCGATACCGTGCCCGTGCGTTTCAATCGTCGGGGCGGCAACGCGCCTCTGCCTGCGGAAGCGCTGGCGCGGCTGACGCCAGCGGAGTTGGTCAAGCAGGTGGATACGACCGATTGGGGCCGATTGCAGGAAGCGCGCATCGTCTCCAAGGAGAAGGCGCTCGAAACCTACGAGGAAGTGGTGCGTGGCCGTATCGATCCGGCACTTTTGGAGTACGCCGGCGGCAACACGTTCAGCGGCCGTGTCTTTCCCATTCCGGCCAAGGGATACAATCGCGTCATCCTCGCCTACGAGGAGCTAGTGCCGGTCGCGCAAGAGCAAATGCTTTATCGCTTCCCGCTGCCGGGCCGCAAGTTGAATGAATTGCAGTTCACCCTCCAGGCCAAGGCCGATGATTGCCTCAAGCCGTCGTTCTTGCCCAAGGATGCGAGCAAGGACGAGAGCAGCGGACGCCTCACCTTCACGCGGACCTGGAAGAACACAACGCCAGAAGGCGAAGTGGCATTTGCCTGCACGCCGGCTCATGGCGAGGTGCAGGCCATCAGCGGTCAGCAAGGCGATAATGGACCACGCTATCTCTATGCTCGTCTGCGGCCACAATTGAAGACGGTGGCCAAGGAACAATCGTTCGCATCGCATGCGGTGTTTCTGCTGGATACCTCGCTGAGCGAGCATCCCGAACGCTTCGCCGTCAACATGAAATTGCTCCAGAAAATCCTTGAGACAGACACGGCGATCAAGCAGTTCAACATCCTGACATTCAACGTCGGGGCGGCTTGGATCCAGCCCAAGGACTGGATCGACAACAGCGCCGACGGACGCGCCAAGGCGTTGAAGAAACTGGATGGCCTTGTTTTGGAAGGGGCTACCGACATCTCCTGCGCGTTGAACAAGCTGGCGCAACCGGGTTTCGACATCGCCGCAGGTACGAACCTGAATGTATTCTTGCTATCGGATGGCCATATCACCTGGGGCGAGCCGGACGTGGCGGCCCTGGTGGCTCGCTTCGAGCAGCGCTGTCCCACGCCGACGCGCTTTCACTGCTATCGCACCGGACTCGGTGAGGAGAATAGCGAACTGTTCGAGGCGCTGACGCGCAAGGGTGGCGGTGTTTTCCAGTGCTTCGGGGAGGCCGATTTGAAAGCGGCGGCGCAGGCTCATCGCAGCCAGTGCTTGCAAGTGCAGCGTGTGCGCTTCGTAGGCGGTCCCGAAGCCAGTGACATCCTCGTGTCCGGCCGTCGCGCCGCCGTCTATCCCGGTGGCGAACTCGTTGTGGCGGCGCGCTTCAACGGCATAGGGCGCACGACGGTCCTTGTCGAAGGCGAATTCGCCGGCAAGAAGATGGTGCAGGAGTTTCCGCTGGACGTGCGCAGCGGCAGCGAATTGGCTCCGCGTGCCTGGGCGGAAGTGGCCGTTGCTTCCCTGTTGTCCTTGCATGACAGCAATCTCGATCCGGTAGTGACAGCCTATTGTCAGCAGTTCGGTATCGTCAGCCGGGTGGCCTCGTTCCTCGTGTTGGAGAATGAGGCCGATTACAAGCGTTTCAATCTGGAAGAGGAACGCGGCAAGACGTTAGCCGGCGACATCGGCGTGTTCATCTCCGATATGTGGACGCGACTTGGTAAGGCCGTGCCGGCCGGCAAGACGTTCGAGCGTTTCCTCACGCAAGTCGATAAGCGCGTCAATCTGCTCAACGGTCCCAACGGCGCACACGTTCGGCAAATGCTCGGCTTGCTGACGGAAGCCGACTTCGAGCTGCCGGTCGAGTCGGTGCGCGGCGGCTTGGTCCACGCCAAGGATAAGGACGTGGCCGACTATCTGGAGGCACGCGAGCGCGATCGCAGCAAGGTGAGTGTGTATTTGAAGGAGGCGCGTCGCCGCGCGGAATCCGACGATGTGGATGGGGCTATTCGTGTCCTATCGAGCATCATCGAGGAAAACCCCAGTCGCGGCGATGCGTTGCGTTTGGTGGGTTATCGCCTGGTCGATCTGAAACAGCCGGCGCAAGCGGCGCGATTGTTCAGTCAGGTGCAGAAACAACGACCCTTCGAGCCGCACAGCTACCGCGATCTTGCCCATGCGCTCGAAGAAAGCGGGCAGTATGGGCTGGCGGCGGTCAATTACGAGATCGTCCTGGCCGGCACCTGGCACAATCGTTTCCGTCAGGAACTCAAGGTGGTGGCACAGGAAGAGTATGCACATATGATGCAGGAAGCGATCCGCCGCCAGAAAATTAGTCGCCGTCTGGCCGATCAGTTCGGCGAACGGCTGGAGCAGATGGCGCGGCCGCAACCCAAGAGCGATTTGCGCGTGACGATTTCGTGGAACACCGACGCCACGGACATCGACTTGTGGGTGATCGAGCCGGACGGCACGAAATGCTTCTACTCGCACAACCGCACACGGAGCGGCGGCGAGTTGTCGCAGGATCAAACGCAGGGCTACGGACCGGAGCGCTATCGGATCGCCAAGGCGCAGCCGGGCGTGTACACGATTATCGTGCATTATTTCGGCGTCAATCGCAACCTATTGGGTGGTGAAACGCATGTGAACGTCAACGTGACGCGCTTCGCGGGCACGCCGAAGGAGACGAGCGAACGGCAGACCGTCATCCTCAAACGACACAACGAACAAGTCGAGGTCTGCAAGATCAAGTTCTGATCGTTCGTCGTTTCCTGTCGTCGCCGGCCTTCGGCGCGAAGCAATCGCTTCGCGCCGAGGGCCGGCGGCGTCTTCGCAACGACCGCTCTTCGCCTGACTCTATGCTGTTTTTCGATTCCGGCAAATGATCGCGGTTGCCGCATCGTTGGAATGAATGAGGCTATCATGAAGAAAGTACGACAAGGCGTTTTACTGGAGGAACGACCGTGAAGTATCGACGACAAATCCTGTTTGAAGCGGCGTTGGCGGCCATCCTGATGATGCCTTTGGACACGCGGGCGGAATCGAGAGTGTTGGCGTTGAGTCAACAGTGGAGTGGATCAATCGCCGACCTGGCGCTGAAAAACGAGGCTCCCGCGAATGGTTGCGTTACCGACGCCAAGACGTTCGAGAAACTGTGGAAAGCGTGGAAGATCGGCGAGAAGGTGCCGGACATCGATTTCAAGACGGAGATGGTCGTCGTGACGACAACGCGCGGAAGCCGATTGCGCCTTACGGTGCGACTGGATGAAAAGGGCGATCTGCGAGTGGATGGCGTCGCCACGCGCGATTTGCGTCCTGGTTTCCGCTACGCGGTCGGCGTCATCAAACGCGAGGGCGTCAAGACCATCAGAGGGAAGGAACTTCCCAAGGATTGACGAAAGGACCGATGTGAAGATGGCACCCCGGCACCGAATCCACCTTGACCGCGTGAGGAAAGTCGCAACACTGAGAGCATGATTCCGAATCCTTCGCGGGAGTGCTTTGTGTTCGGCGCACGCATTCGGCTCGCTTCGCTTTGGGTGTCGCAGGTCGCTCGTGTTCTGGCCGACTGGTGTTTGCGCGTCATCGCCTTCCTAACTTGGTCCAACGCGGCCGGTTCGGGCGAGGCGTGGCATGTGGCCACGGCTGTCTTCATCGCGCCGTTCATTTTACTGGCTCCCCTCAATGGCTGCGTCAATAACGGACTGTCGCGCCGCTGGGTACTTGTCGGCTCGGCAGCGTTTACGCTATTGGTGGTGGCGGTGTTCGCGGCTGGGCAATGGCCATGGATGATCTGTCTGGGCGTGGTGGCGCTGGGGTCGGCGATCTACAGTCCGGCCCGCTATGCCATGCTGCCGGCCGTGGCCGTGGATACACGCATTCCTCTGCCGCGCGTCAACGGTTGGATCGAAATGGGCGGTGCGTCGGCCATCATTGGTGGCGTCGCCCTGGGTTGGATGGTCGCGCCGGACGCGGGCGGTTCGTTGGCTGGCCATGTCGTGATCGTGCTGCTGGGACTGAATCTGCTCAGCCTCGTTACCGCGCTGCCGGTGGCGTTTCCGTCGGATGTACGGCGATCGGAGCCGCCGGTTCGCGCCATCGCCGGCTTTTTCCGCGATAGTGGGCGCATCCGCCGAGAGCCGGCGGCGGCGGGTAGTCTGCTCGGCTTGGCCTGTTTTCAGGCGGTGGTAACAGCCGGTTCCGGCGCGATGGTCGCCCACACGCTGGCCGGGGACCAACAAGCGGGGTTGTTGCACGCGCTGGGACTGATTGGACTTGGCGCGGGACTCGGTTGCCTGACCGCCAGTTGGCAGGGGCATCCGCGCCGCAGTCTCGGCCTTGTGCCACTGGGCGCGACGGGTTTGCTGCTGGCTCTGGCGTGGGCGACGCTGGCGACGACTCCCGAGGCCGCGTTGCCGCTCGTGCCGTGTTTTTTGCTGGGATTCATGGGCGGACTGGTCAACGTGCCGTTGCGGGCGGCTTATCAAGCGGCGGTGCCGGCCGACGCGCGCGGCAACGGTATGGCGGTTATGAACACCGTCATTTACGTTCTTACGACCGCGCTGGCTCTCCTGATGGTGGGTCTTGTTCGCGGCGCTGTGCTGGCGACGCCGGTTGCTCAGTTGGCGTTTCTGGCTGTCCTCGCGGGTGTCGGCGCAGCGGTGGCGTGGTGGTGGCTGTTGCCGCCGGCCGCCGAGCAACTGTTTGAGATTCTGCTCGCGCCGATGTATCGAGTACGCATCCACGGTCCGGGCCGCGATCTCCTTCCGCGCCGCGGGCCGCTGCTGATTCTCGCCAATCACTCGGCCTATCTCGATCCGTGCTGGCTGGCCAAGATGATCCCGCGTCAAGTCACGCCCATGATGACCAGCGTCTTCTACGATCTACCGTTGATGCGCTGGGCGATGACCCACATCATCGGCGCGATCCGCGTGCCCTCGTCCAGTTTTCGCCGCGAGGCGCCGGAGCTGCGCGAGGCCATCGCCGTGCTGCGCGGCGGCGGTTGCGTCCTCATTTTCCCGGAGGCTCAGCTTCGCCGCCGTGAGGATCAACCGATCCGCCTGTTCGGTCAAGGTGTGTGGCGCATCCTGCAAGAACTGCCGGATACCCCAGTCCTCGTCTGTTGGATCGAGGGCGGTTGGGGCAGTTTCACCTCGTACTTCAACGGTCTGCCGTTGAAGGGCAAGCGTCTGGATGTGGCGCGGCGCATCGACATCGCGCTGGATGAACCGCATCCCCTCGATCCAGCCATCCTGGCTGATCAGCAGACGACACGGCAATATCTCATGCGGACGTGTCTGGAGTGCCGCCGTCATTTGGGGCTGCCGGTGCTGGAGGGCGAACGGCCGGCATCAGCTGGTCGCGTGCTGTAGAAGAAGCATTCGGTAGGTGCCGCGAGCCGAGCGGCACGGTTGGAGTAGGTGCCGCGAGCCGAGCGGCACTGGCAGTCCGGCTCGGCTCGCCGGACCTACTTCATCTCATTGCAGCTACTTAGACAACCCCAGCCGGCTGACGCCGGCCGTTCGCTCTATTCGAGTGACTTGGTCGCATCGAAGCCCAGCCAGAGGAACACGGCGACGATATAGACGCTGCCGAAGACGATGAAATTGATCGTCCAGCCATGCGGCTCGAAGCGGTCCAATATCCAGCCGGTTGTAATGCCGGCGGCCGCGCCGCCCAAGTTGCCGACCGTGTTCATGCAGCCGGAGACGATACCGGAATACTTACCGCCGATGTCGATGCAACTGGCCCATGCCGCGCCCATCGTGAGATCATTACAGAACGCGGCCAAGGCGATCGCCAACACAAACAGCCACGGCGAAGAGGCGTACAAGCTCAGGAAATAGCAGAGGGCGCACAGGCCATGCCCCAGCATCCCAAACAGTCGCCGGCCCCATTTGCGGTCGCCGGTACGACGAATAAAGGCATCGGTCAACAGCCCGCCAAGGAAGCAGGCCTGCGAACCCAACAGCAGCGGCGCTCCGCACAGTAGACTCATGGTCCAGAAACCGTAGGACTTCTCCGTGACGCCATAAGTCGTTCCCAGGTACTTCGGTAGCCAGGTGATGTTGAAATACCAACCGTAGGCCGCACAGAAATACATCAGACAGAGCATCCACAGGTTCACACTGGACAGCAGCCGGCCCCACGGTACGTTGCTATGCGATTCCCCTTCGTGAGCCAGCAGTTCCTCCTCAGCCGTGAACGGATCGAGGTTCGCTCCGGCCAACGATGGCTCACTCGTGATGGCTTCCGCTTTTGAGGCGGCCGACATCGCTCCGGGTTGCTGTTGCAACCCAGTCTCGGGAGCTGCGCCGGGAGTGATTTCGCTGGACTTCTTGATCGGCCAGGCGATCGAGAGCGTCTTGCCCGCGGATGCCGCACTCGGAGGGCGCTCGCGGATCAAGGCTAACTCTGCCGTGTTGACGCCCGGATGTTGGTCCGGGCGATCGCGGAACCACCACCAGAAGAACACGCACCAGACCACGCCGAGGATGCCGAAGATCCAGAAGGCGTGTCGCCAGAGGACGACCGGCTCTCCTTGCGGCGTCACCGTATGAATCATCAAGGCCAGCACGGCGAAAGAGGCCATGCCTCCCGCGAAGCGCCCGGCCATCCACACTGTACCCTGCGCGAAACCGCGTTCGCCGAACGGGAACCAGTTATGGAACGACCGCGCGATATTCGGATACGCACCGGCCTCCCCGATGCCGAACAGAAAGCGCACGGCGAACATGGCCGTGAAAGCGAACCACGGCAGATTCGGATACGGATAAATGGCACCGGTCAACGCCGTGAACACCGACCACCATAAGACGATGCGGATGAGCGTGCGGCGCGGGCCGAACATGTCGCCCATCCAACCGCTGGGCACCTCGAAGACCGCGTAAGCGAGGGCGAAGGCCGTGAACAACCAGCCGAGTTGCTGTCCGCTCAGGGCAAATTCTTCGCCGATGTGCGGGGCCACGGTGGCGAAACACACGCGGTCCAGGTAGGTAATCATCGACAGAGCGCAAGCAAAGCCGAGAACGCCGTAACGCACGCGGGTTGGTCGTTGCAGCGCAGAGGGAGGAGAAAGATCGCGATTCATGCATCTCGCCGGTCAGGAACACGGGCGGCAGGGTGGATTCTATCACCACTCTACAAGCGCACGACGAGAAGGGAAAGCAAAAACCAATCAGAATGCAGAATGCGAACTCAATGCAGAATGCAGAATGCAGAATGCAGAATGAAAGACCATCTGGTTTTCATTCTGCATTCTGCATTCTGCATTCTGCATTCGGGATGCATTCTGCATTGGATTAAGCTACGCCACTTCCTTGCGTTCACTCTTCTGTTGTCGCAGGCGCGCCTCGAAGGCGCGAGCCTCTTCGACGGCGAGGGCAATCGCCGGGCCGCTCCAGGTTGCCAGGTCCGCCTCGTAACCCGCCTTAACGCCGGCCTGCACGATATGCTTGACCAATTCGCCCGGCTGACAAACGCCTTGCTGCGCCAAGCGAGCATCGTAGTCGTTTACCCGGCGCTGCAACTCGATGCCATTGGCCGGCATCGCCGGGCTTGCCTTGGGCCCGGGTGGTACCGTCTCGGCCGTCAGACGAACCGGCGGCACCTGTTTCTCCTTCCCTCCGTCCGCCTCCTCACGGACACGACGCTGTCCCTTCGGACGCGGTAGCGCCGAGGGCGGCAAGGTCGGCGTGCGCGCGAACTGCCGTTTCTTCGGGTCATAATCAACCCACTGCGACGGCAAGCGATACAGATAACGGCCAATGCCAAACTTGACGGCCGCGCGCTTGAGGGCGTCGGAGAAGGCGGCCTTACGGCGGTCGCCCTCGTCGGGTTGCTCGCTCTGACCGCCCACGTCCATTTTCGTGATCCATTCGTCGCCCAGCCGCAAACGCAGCCGGCACACGACGGACCCATCCGGTAAACATTCGTACTCGTCCTGCCAACCCGTGACGCCAAGCACATCATCGAGGCGATCCTGAATGACGCGGGCATCCACGTAGGCCAACGCCATCGCGCGATTGCCGCTGACGACGGCCGGCTTGAAGCGCACTTCACGCGGATCGAAGGGGGCGGCCAGCGATTCCGTCAATTCCTCCACACTCGGCGAAGGAGAAATCGCGGCCTTGGAGGGAAGGGTAAGTTGCATGATCGGTTCTCCTCATCCGTCTTTATGGGCGAACGGCCGGCGTCAGCCGGCTGGTGGGGGCTTCTTACCAGCCGGCTGACGCCGGCCGTTCGCCACCCTTTTATAGTGTACACATGTACAAAAGAAAAGCCAGGATGGAAGAAGAAAAAAAACGCCGACCGCAATGTCGTTCACTTCAGAAAATCCAGCAAGCTCAGGCTGAGAATGCGCGAGGCGGAATACAGCGTCGCTTGCAAGAGGTTCTGCTGTTCTTGCATACCGATGACGACTTGGCTTATGTCGGCCCCCTGCACGTTGCCGATCTGCTGTTTTGTCTGCAATTGCACGTCCTGAATATGCTGATCGACTGCTTGCAGGTTCGACAAACTGGCGGACTGCTGGCCGACGACGGTTAGGACGCTGGTATGGACGCGATCCAATTCTTGCAGCGTCTGGCTAACGGCGGTTGCCTGCTGGCTGGGCGGTAAATTCTGGCTGTTGCGCAGCGTGTCGCGCAGCGTGGTGAGAATCTGAAACACATCGTAAGCGCCGGCATTGTTGATGTCGTCGCTGCCGGTCTGGCGAATGTTCGTGCTGTCGATGTTGGTGACGTCGCCGGTCTGACTATTGGTGACAACCTGATTGCCGCTGAAATTGATGGGCGTGGTGGTTGCTCCGCCATCGACGGATAGCGTGCCATTAGAGGTAATGGCCACGCTGCCGCTGAAACCCGGCGCGATCGCCGTCGTATCAAGGAAGACGGTTTGACCGTTCGCTCCTTGAATCTGCAAATTCGTGTCGGTGTTCGTGAAGTTGACGGTCGGACCGCCATCGAGTTGCACCGTGCCGCTGGCACCGGTGCCGCTCGTGTCCACGATGGTCAGGGTGTGTGCGCCGCTTGGACCGAGGATGGTGTCGCCGCTGGCGGAGCTGGTGCCCGGTTGAACGCCGGAGCCGGGGGCGTACGCCGTACTGGTGTGGGCGACGGTCAACGTGCCCTCGCCGGTGGCGCTATCGGTGCCAGTGCCGGCCGCCGCGCCTGTCGTGCCGGTGATGACGGGCGCTCCGCGCTGGAGCGTCTGGAACACCTGACTGCCGGTGTACAGCGTTTGCACCTGCTGCCCCTGACTGATCGGCTCATTAACCGCCTGGGTCGAGCCGTTGTATGTCACTTGCCCTTGCGCGTTGACCGTGAACGGTGCCGTCTGCGAGGCCGTGCCGCCGTAAAGATACACGCCGTTTTGCTGCGTGTTGGCCAATCCAACCACGCCATTGAGAATCGAATCGACCTGATCGCCCATCGCTTGCAGCGATCCCGGTGTGTTGTTGGTGCTGCTGCCCTGGAGCGCTAGTTGCTTGGCCTGGGCGAGAAGTTGGCCCACCTGCGTCAACGTGGATACGCTGCTGTTCAACTTGGCCTGGGCGTCGGCGATGTTCTGATGGTAGATGTCCAAGCGATCGTTCTGCGCCTGATCGGACAACACTTGCAGCGTGCCGAGCGGATCGTCGGAGGGTTGCAAGATACGGTTGCCCGTCGAGGCTTGCTGTTGCAAGATCGCCAGTTGATTGGACTGGTTCTGGGCGTTGGCGATGGCGTTGGCGACCGTCACTTGCGGCGTTATACGTAGTTCCATGGTTTATGCGATGCTCGCCGGCAGGATTTGAATCAAGGAATTGAGCGTGGCGCTCACCGTGCTGATGTACTGAGAAGCAATCTGGAACGAGCGCTGAAAATTCAGCAGATTAACCATCTCTTCATTGGGGTCAATTCCTGAAATACTTTGTTGCTGGACTTGCAATTGATGTCCAATGGCTTGCTGGCTGGTTTGCTGCGTTTGCAGTTGTTGCACCTGCGTCGCCACATCGCCGACGAGTGCGTCAAAGCCTTGGGTGAGGGTCTGCGTGCCGTTGGCGAGCAAGGGCTGATCGTGTACGGCGGCCAGGCGCAGGAGGTTGCTATTGTCGCCAGGATCGCCGCTGCGCGAGCCGGCCAGCAGGCTTGGATTATTCACCAGCGCGGGCTGCACGGCGAGGTCGGGCGGCGTGCTGCCGGTGAAGAACGTACCCAGCCCCAGAGCGGTCAGGATGCCGGCCGTATCCGGCTGTGCAACGACGGGCGTCGAGAAGGTGTCGCCGTTGTTGGCTGTGCCGGAAGCCAGCTTCACGGTGACGCCGTTGGCCACGGTCAGCGCCGTGCCCGGCGAGTAGCCCTGGCCGATGTTCAGCGTCGTGACGGGATTGCCGCCAGCGTCCTTGACCTGCAAGGTCAAATTGGCCGTAACGCCGACGGTCCCGCTACCGACGACCTGGAAGGTGTATTTGTCGTTGCCGGTCCCGGTGTACTGACCGCCGATTTGCGGAGCAGCCGTGCCGGTGAAACCGCTTGTGTCGGGCGCGGTCGGCGGCTGGCCTGCGAAGTCGAAGGCGAAGCCGGGCTTGGCCAGGACTTGCAATGTGCCCGTTTGCGGATCGGTTATGGCTTGAATGTTTGGCACGGTACTAAGAGCCGATGCCACATCGTTGAGGCTTTGTGTGGCCGGATCGATGTTTATCTGCGTCAGCGTGCGCGCGCCGGTAGAAAGATCCGTGACGCTGACAAACAGGGAGCCGGCCTGCGGCGGAAAAGCCAGGCCGGCCTGGTTCAGCGGTTTGGTGAGGCTGGTTGCGCCGCGCGTGCCGGCCAGAAACGTGGACGGTCCCGAGAGTCCGAGTCCGGTCGCCTGCACATTGTCCACTTGCTGCGCGAGGGTGCCGGCCAGCGTGTTGAGTTGATTTTGCACATCCGGCAGCGTTTGGTTGCGCACGGTCAGCAAGCCGCCGACTTGCCCACCCACGATCGTCAACGGCGTCGTCGAACCGGATACCGTTATCTGCGCCTGATTGCTGGAATTGACCGAGAATTTCAGGGCCGTACTTGAGTTGCCCACCACGACCGGCACGCCACCCGCCAACACCGTCACTTGATTGAGATCGGTTGGGAATACTTGCACGCCGATGTCGCCGGCCAGCTGATTGATGAGTTGGTCGCGCTGGTCGAGTTGATCGTTGGGATTTACTCCGCGGGCACTCACGCTCTGGATTTGGCCGTTGAGTTGGGCGATCCGTTGGGCCAATGAATTGATGTCCGCCACGGTGTTGCTCAATTGAGCGTCCACGCCGTTACTAACCTGAGTGAGATCGCTATTGAGCGAATTGAACGCCGTGGTGAGTTGTTGAGCGCTGCCGAGGACGACGGCGCGCTGCGTCGTGTCGGATGGCTGGGCGGCGAGTTGGGTAATCTGGTTGAAAAACTGCTCGATGTCGTCGTGCAGCGAGCCGGACGAGGGGCTGAGACTCGTTTGCACCTGCTGCAACTGGTTAAGCTGGGCCGTCGTGTCGGCGAGCGAATACGTCTGGTTGGTGATGGCGGTTTCCAGCGGATTATCGATCTGCCGGCGCGTGTCCGAGACGGTGACACCGCTGCCAACGGAGATATTGCCGATCTGTGTAGGATCTGACTCGGTCAGATCGACGACCTGGCGATGGTAGCCGGGCGTATTGGCGTTGGCCAAATTCTCGCCGATGACACTGAGGGCGGTCTGGGCGGCGTTCAAGGCCGAGACGCCGGGGCCGAGGAGAGACATACGATTATACCTGGGCTTCGAGGAAGGAACCGCACAACCCCGCCCGGCTTTCTCCTTGCGATCCGTAGCCTTCGCTGACGCTGATTCCTGTCAGGCTGGCGAACAGACCGCGAAGGAAACCACGGGCGTAGCCGAGCAGGGCGGCGTTGTGGTGGTTGAGTTGGTCGGCCTGGCGGACCAGTTCGACGAGACGGGCATGATGATCGAGCAACGAACCGCGCACCGATTGCGGCAAAGACAGGGCGGCCGCGCGCAACGTCACCTCGGACGCGGGCACGCCGAGAAGGGGAGCCAGCGATTCGCGGAGTTGGTCGCGGGACCGGGCCATTTCCTGGCTGACCTGGACGAGTTGTTCCTGCCGCGTGTGCAGGATGGCCAGACCGTTCAGGTTACGCTGCACGAAGGCGGCGCGAACCTCACGCAAGGTCCGCAGCATGTCCGCCAGCAACGCTTCCTCGTGCGCCAGATGCGTCGCGCACAGGGAGAGAATTTGGGCGTCATGTTCGCGGAGGATGGCTGACTCGGGACGGCTCATGCGGGGTCAGTTGCCTCATCAGGGATTGCGCGATGCCGATGCCTTTGCCTTGCGTGAGATGCTGGGCCATGAACTGATCGAACAGACTGCCGTAGATGTCGCCGCCGTCTTTGCCGAACAGCGAGCCGGGTTCGAGCGTCTGCCGCATCTCCTTGAGGAGCGTAGACACAAAGATACTCTCGAACCCCTTGGCGGCCTCCGCCAGCGACGGCTTGTTCCGTCCGTCCGTCAGGGTCTCCGTCATCCCAAGTGGGGCGCTCAATTGTGAACCAAAGGCGGCCGCGGGTCCAATCATTTGCCTCTCCCTCCTTCGCTTGCCTGCTGTCCTGTTCGTCAGGTTCCGTAGGGTTTACGCAACCGCTCTTGTGTACCGTTTTGCCAGCCCGCAGCGCCAGCAAGGGTTCCCTTGCTGGCGCTGCGGGCTGGCAAAGACACCCTTGCTGGCGCTGCGGGCTGGCAAGACCGTTACATAATCACCAATTCCGCTTGCAGCGCTCCCGCTTGCTTGATCGCCTGAAAGATCGAAATCAGATCGCGCGGCGTCACGCCCAGTGCGTTGAGGGCGCGTGCCAGGTCGGCCACCGTGACGGTTTGTGGCGCGATATGCAGGTACGCGCCCTGTTCCGTGACGCCTACCTGGGTGCGCGGTACAACCACGCTTCGTCCCGAACTGAAGGCGTTGGGCTGCGATACCTGCGGCGTCTCGCGCGTGACAATGGCGAGGTTTCCATGAGCGATGGCGACGGTGGTGATCTTGACGTTTTCACCGGCCACGACGGTGCCGGTGCGTTCGTTGATGATGACGCGGGCCGGCGTGTCGGTAATCACTTCCAGATTGCCCATATCGCTGAGGAAGGCCACCGAATGAGGCCGGAACTCGTGCGGTACATCTACCTCCACGGTGCCGGCGTCGAGCGGCAGAGCGCGGCCCGGTGCCCACTCATTGATGACGGCGGCGATGGAACGTGAGGTCGCGTAATCGGGATTCTTGAGCATCAAATGGATGCGGCCCTTGTACATCACCTCGCCGCGTGCTTCGTGTTCGACGAAGGCTCCGCCGGGGATGCGTGCGACGGCGACAAAGTTCTTTTGAGCGCTGGCCGCCGCGCCGCCGAAGGTGAAGCCGCCGACCGATAACGGCCCCTGAGCCACCGCGTAAACGACGCCATCCGCACCCTTGAGGGGCGTGAACAACAGCGTGCCGCCCTGCAAACTGGTGGCATTATCGAGGATCGACACGGTGACATCGAGCCGGCTGCCGCCGCGGGCAAACGGACCAATCTCGGCCATCACCATCACCGTCGAGACGCTGCGCGATTGGAACACGTTGTCCGTCTGCACCTGCATGACGATCTTCGAGTTGACGCACAGGCGTTTCATCATGTCCACGGCGACTTGCTGCGTGAACTTGCTGGAGCCGCCCGTACCGTTGAGACCAACGACGAGGCCGAAGCCGTACAGTTGGTTGGAGCGAGCGCCTTCCAGATCGGTTATGTCCTTAATGCGCGCACCCGCCCGCGCGGGAACGGCCAGGGCGAGAACCGCGAGGAAGCAAAACAACGTGCGTGTCATGGAAGACCTCGTTTTATCAGAGGCTTCCTCGCCAGCCCGCAGCGCCAGCAAGGGATTCCCTTGCTGGCGCTGCGGGCTAGCGAGGAAGGTTAGTACGGCCAGAATCGATTGGCGATGCGACTGAACCACCCCTGATTCGTGGTGTTCGTCTCAACGCCGCGGCCGAGGTACTGAATCTGGAAATTGGCCACGAACGTCGAAGGAATGGTGTTATCGAAAGCGATGTCCAGCGGGCGAATGACGCCGCAGATACGCAGGGTGCGCACCTCGCGCGTGACGGTGCGCTGGCGAAAGCCTTCAATCACAAGGTTGCCGTTGGGCTGCACCGCCACGACCGTGCAAGTCACCGTGTCGGCGAAGGTTTGATTGATGTTGTACGCGGAAGTTCCCGTGAAGCCGCGTGTGACGTTGGCATCTACATTAAGGTTGGACTTGGCCGTCCGCGCCGCGCCCGAATCCGTGCCGGTAATATCGCCCTTCAGGGTGAGACCGCCGCCGGTATCGGCCGTCTTGTTGAGGTTACGCTGATCCTTGTGTTCGATGCCGGTGTTTTCGACGATGACCAGCGTCACGATGTCGCCGGTTCGGCGGGCGCGATTGTCCACGTAGAGGAACGAACTGAAGAAATTGTGCCGTTGCCAGATTGAGTCGGCGCGGCAGGGCGCGGGTGCCAGCACGCAGCCGGTCAACACCAGCCACAGAGTTAGACGAATCATCGGGGCAGCCCTTTCAATAGTCCACTTCGACGGTCGAGCGATCCACGACTCGACCGGCCACCGTGGCGTTGGAATCGACGTTGCGCACCTGGATAAGCTGGCCGATGCGTCCTTCTTGCAAGGCCTCGCCGCGCGCCTTCACTTGCAGCGGGCCGACCTTGGCGAGAATGTGAATCAGATCGCGCTGATGGATGACGATGGCGAGTTGCGTGTCGGACTCAACATCGCCTGGCTCAATAAGGCGCCCGGCGGCCACGGTTCGACGGGCATGGCGACCCATCAGCCCGGCGACATCGACGGCGGCTTTCGGAGGGTTTTCGACGGCGACGCGCTCGATGCGGACGTTGTCCGAACGAAACGCCTCGCCGACTTCGATGCGGCGAATCGCCACGGGAGCCGACTGGAGTTTTTTCACTTCCAGATACACGGGCAGTCCCAGGCGGCGCGCTCCACGGATGTAGATGCCGACCTCGACCATCACACGGCCGGGCACGGTTACGGGGCCGCGCAGTTCGGCTTCGAGATGAATGTCCTCGCCCTCGGCCGACAGCGGCGGCAGACGCACCGGCTGAGCGAGTTGGATGGCGGCGTCTTCGGTCCCGGCCGGTAATTTCTGCTCCACCGCCTGCCGCGCGACGGCGGCAATCTTGTTATCCAGCGCTTCGGTGGCGGGCCGACTGACGCGCACGAAACGCGGTCCTTCTAGGCGGAAGGCACGGTCATCGATACCGGCGACTCGCAAGCGAAAGTCAATCTGCTGTTGCGAAACCAAAATTGGTTGGCTCGACAACGGCAACTCGGCGAGATCCAGTTTGGCGATGCGTTCGCGCTGTTGCGCATCGCCGCCTTCCAGGGCCGCGACATCCCCGACGCTGACTTGCGAGCCGGAAACCGTCGCCTCGGCGCGGAGCGTGAGAACAAGCGGTTCGGCCGCGCGGCAGGCGACGTTCGCCAATAACATCACCGCGACAACCAGAACGAGACGAGGAGTAGCGTGCATGGCCGATCACCGAATGAGATTGGTAGTGGAAGATAGCATTTGGTCGGCGGTGGTGATGGCCTTGGTGTTGAACTCGTAGGCGCGTTGGGCGAGGATCAGATTGACCATCTCGGCCACCACATCCACATTGGAGCCTTCGAGGAAGCCTTGGCGGATCAAGCCGGCACCTTGCTGGCCGGGCGTCGTTGTGATTGGCTGGCCGGATGACTGCGTTTGCGAATAGAGGTTGCGGCCCTCATTGCTCAACCCTGCCGGATTCTGAAAGCGCACCAGCTGAAGCTGGCCCACTTGCGTCGGTGCCGTCGAACCGGGCGTGGTGACGGATACCGTGCCGTCGGTGCCGACCGACACCGACAACGAATTCTGCGGGATGCTCATCTGCGGCGACAGCAAGAAACCGTCCGAGGTCACGAGGTTGCCGTTGGAATTCAGGCTGAAGTTACCGGCGCGCGTGTAGCGGATTTCGCCGCTGGGCAGCGTTACCTGAAAGAAACCATCGCCATCGACGGCCACATCGTAAGGATTGGTCGTGTTGTTGAGGGTGCCGGGCGTGAAGACTTTTTGATTGCCGGAGACGGCCACGCCGCTGCCGATTTGCAAACCCGTGGGTAGCGGCAAGCCTTGCGAGGCGGTCGAACCAGGCGTGCGCTGCGTCACATAGATCAAATCCTGAAACTGCGGCTGCATGCGCTTGAAGCCCGTCGTGTTGACGTTGGCAAGGTTATTCGAGGTGGTGTCCACCATCGTTTGCTGGGCATTCATGCCGGTGGCGCTGGTGAAAAGAGCTTTAATCATGGCATGCTTCCTTGCTTACATTTGACCGTTGATGCGCTGCTGCATGACATCGGACAACGAGCGCAGCGCCTTGGCGGCGGCTTCGTACTGCCGCATGCCGGAGATCATCTGCACCATCTCCTGAACGACTTGCACGTTGGAACCTTCGCGATAGCCCTGGCGAATCGACGCCGTGGATGCTTGCGGTCGGACGCCGGTTGGCGCTTCAAACAGCGTGGTGCCGGCGCGAACGAGTTGGCCCGGATCGGCGAACGACACCACGCGCAGCTGTCCCACCTGAGTTTCACCGGCCTGTACGCTGCCGTCTTGCCCAACCGTGATGGTCGCGGTGTTTTGTGGAATGCGCAGCGGGCCGCCGCTTCCATTCACCGCGTAGCCGTTATGACTGACCAGCTGGCCGTTGATGTCGAGTTGAAACTGGCCATTGCGGGTGTACAGGGGGCCGTTCGGTCCATTGAGGACGAAGAAACCATCGCCCTGGATGGCCAACTCCAAGGGGTTGCCCGTGTGCTGATAATCGCCCTGCGTGAAGGTCGTGTAATTCTGGGCGAGTTTCGTGCCGTGCAGCGATTGCGCGGACGCCGCGTTGCTCGATGGCTCCGAAGGGGCGACGTAGGCCTCGAAGGATAGCCCCTGACGGCGATAGCCGGTAACCGGCGCGTGGGCCAGGTTTTCCGCGAGGATGTCCTGATTTTGCAGCGCGGTTCGCATGGCGGTGGCCGCGCTGTAGTAACCCTGGAGCATGTTCCCTCCCATCCTCCGAGTCTTGCCGGTTGTATCATCCCCTCCTGTTATCGGAAGAATGCGGGGTCGGCGAATAGGAGGAATAACGCCCTCTATTCCGCCGTCGCGATAAAAGAGGAAGACTGTACCGCCCGCGCGCCGATTCGCCGCACGGAAGGGTTTTCACGGGCGCGCCAGGGCCGACGAGGGTGAAAATGCAAGGAATAGAGGAAAAATTGCTCAAAATACGTGCTTTTCCAGGTAATATCCAATTGACAATCTCTTCCATGCTTTCTACTCTCGCACTTATTGCGTAGTGTTCCCCATTCCCAACTGAGAATTCGCGAGGAGATCGATGGCCGAAAACAATGCCCCCAAGGCGATGACGAAGTCGGCGGTTTACGACGAAATCGCCAAGAACACGGATTTATCGAAAAAGCAGGTCGGAGAAGTCTTCGATGCGCTCAGCAAGCTGCTCAAGCGCGAGTTGGGCAAGAAAGGCCCCGGCATGTTCACGCTGCCCGGCTTGGCCAAGTTGAAGTTGGTTCGCAAGCCCGCCACCAAGGCGCGCCAGGGCGTCAATCCGTTCACCAAGCAACCGCAGATGTTCAAGGCGAAGCCAGCCCGCAACATCGTTCGCATTCGCGCCTTGAAGACCCTCAACGAACTGGTCAAGTAAGACCCGCGCCAGGCGAACATCGCGATGCCAGCCCGCAGTGCCAGCAAGGGACGAAATCCCCTTGCTTGCGCTGCAGGCTGGCGAGGACAACTCATTTCCGGCTGGCTTGCTGAAGGAAGTAGCCCACGCCAAACACGACGATGCCGATGGCGGACAACGTCAGTGACTCGCGTAGATCCAACGGGCGCTCCGGCGATAGGTTGCCGGCGATGGCCAACGGCAGCAGAATCATGCCCACGATTTGCAGAAAACGGCCCAGTTTATACAGCATTTCCCATTATCCGCGGCGAATTTACGGTTCTCGAATCCGAGAAATCCCGTTGCGGTCTTTCTCAAAATTGCCATAACCGAAACTCCTCGATCCTGCCCACATTCTACAACTCTCCGCTGGAATCGACCGGCACGTCGCTTGCCCTGGCCGGCACACGAATTGCTAGGAATGGCGGATTCTCGCGATGATCGGTTGCTTCGGTGTGAAGGTGCTTGACATCGTTTTCATCACGCCTACAAAACTGTTGTTCCGCCAGCGCCCGCTGCGCGACAGAGGCGAAGCAGGTGACGGATTCCTGGGAGACAATACGAGTGAGATCCACTTTATCTTCAATCGGGATGGTGCGTGTTCTCGTCCTGGCCGCCCCCTGTCTGGCTCCGCTTCTGTCCGGCTGTGACCTGGAGCCGTATCCCGCCGAGTTAACCTACGCCCTGCGGACCGACCCCATTGTCATCAAGGCGCCGGGCGGTACACCGTGGGACACGACGGGGCCGGCCCAGCTCGACAACAACATCGCTCGTTTCAATAACAAGGAAGTCGGCGGAGAGACGGTCGATCCCAAGCAGATGGCGCCGGCAGAGCGGCAACAGCTCGACACGGCCCTCATTGGTCTGTTCGGCTCGCCGGCCGCGCCCAAAGTGGATCTGAAAGACTCCGAACTACAAGAGCCGGCAAAAGAGCTAAAGCTCGACAATAAAACTCTGGAAGCGGGCAGCAAACATTATCGCCGTCATTGCATGCACTGTCATGGCGTGACCGGCGATGGTCGCGGACCGACGGGACCGTGGGTGAATCCGCATCCTCGCGACTATCGGCAAGGGCTGTTCAAGTTTATCTCCTCCGATGCGGATGGACGCAAGCCGCGCCGGGAAGACATTCGCCGCATCCTGGAACACGGCATCGAAGGTACCTCCATGCCTTCCTTCGGTCTCCTCCTGGAAGACGAAAAGGAACAACTCATCAGCTATGTCATTCACCTCAGCCTCCGCGGCCAGGTGGAAATGAGCATCATGCGCAACCTCCTCAAGAAAGAGGGGCTGGAAGGCAGCATCGCCGAGAGCGTGAGGGATTTGACCGAGACGTTCTTGAAACAGTGGATTGCCTCCAGTCAGAAGGTGATCGAGCCGTCCGCGTATCCGTATAAGGACGGCGACGAGGAGCAGATGAAGGCGTCGGTGCGGCGCGGATTCGAGTTGTTCACCGATCCCAAGGGAGCCGGCAGTTGCATCGCCTGCCATCTGGACTTCGGCCGGCAGACGCCGTTCCGCTACGACGAATGGGGTTCCCTCGTTCGGCCCGCCAACTTGACGGCCGGCGTTTATCGCGGTGGTCGGCGGCCCGTTGACCTTTACTGGCGCGTCAAGGGCGGCATTCGGCCGTCCGGCATGCCCGGTGCCGATCTCAAGATCGACAAGGAAAAGAAGCTCGATGAATACTGGGACGTGGTGAACTTCTTGCAGGCATTGCCCTATCCGCAGATGCTTCCTAAAGACGTTCGCGAGCGGATTTATCCGCGGCAGGAGAAATCGCCGTCCGAGCATGCCGCGAGGTGAGTGAGACTGAACTTCGCCGTGTCCTTGCCAGCCCGCAGCGCCAGCAAGGGAATCCCTTGCTGGCGCTGCGGGCTGGTGAAACAGGCCCTACAGGAGTTTTCCGTGCAGCAGAAATGGTGGAGTATTTTTTTCGGAGCGGTCCTGCTGGCTTCGTTCCTGCTGGTCGCCGTCGCTCCGTTTGCCGGTTGGGGTCTGCCATCCAATATCGCCAGCTTCGGTGGCGAAGTGGATCAGCTCTACTACGTCATTCTCGGCTTCACGGCGTTCTTCTTCGTGTTGACCGAGGTTCTGCTCGTCTGGGCGATGTATCGCTACGCCTGGAAGCCCAACCATAAATCCGATTATGTCGAGGGCAATCATCGCCTGGAACTGCTGTGGACCATTGTTCCAGCCGGCATTTTGTTGTTCATCGCCATCACGCAAATCAAGGCCTGGGAGCGGATCAAGTATCCCTCCAAGATGCCCGATGCCCAACTGGTTCTCCAGGTCACGGCCCGGCAGTGGGATTGGACGCTGCGCTATCCGGCGGATGCCGAGCGTTTCTACGCCACCAAGGACATGCCGGAAGGCGAGCAGAGACGCAAGCAAGCCGAATCGCGTCACTGGTCCGAAACACCCGAAATCGATGACGTTTATCTACCCGATGAACTGCATTGTTGGAAAGATGCCAACGTCCGCATTTACCTGAAAACGCAGGATGTCTTGCATAGTTTTTATCTGCCGAACCTACGGCTCAAGCAAGATGCCCTGCCGGGTAAGACCATTCCCATGTGGTTCAACGCCACCGATTTCAACACTCGCTTCGACGAGAAAACCGGCAAGTGTGTGCTGACCGACAAGAACAAGGAATGGGAGATCGCCTGCGCCGAGTTATGCGGTGGCGGCCACTACCGCATGCGCGGCTTGCTGTACGTTCACGAGACGAAGGACGATTACCTGAAGTGGCTCAAGCACGTTCGGGACGCGCAGCGCAGCCGCGAACCGGAAAAGAAAGCGGCCACGGTCGCCACGCGTTGAGGAGTCAGGAGTCAGGAATCAGGAGTCAGCAACCTGATTCCTGACTCCTGATTCCTGTCTCCTGACTCCTTATAAGTGTTCACGGCCCGCGAGGATTGAGAGATGAGCGTCAGCCATTCGCATTCGACTGAAACCCATGCCCATCCGGAGTTAGGTTTCCTCCGCAAATACATCTTCTCCGAAGATCACAAGATCATCGGAATTCAGTTTCTTTTTTCGGGAATCATCTTCTTCCTGATTGGCGGCACACTGGCGTTGCTGGTGCGCATGCAAGTCGGTTTTCCGCAAGGAACGCTGCCTTACATTGGCCGATGGTTCCCGGCCAGTTGGGGCGAACGAATGTCGCCCGATTTTTACGCCATGATTTTCAGCATGCACGCGACGATCATGATTTTCTTCGTGATTATCCCATTGCTGACAGGGGCGTTCGGTAACTTTTGCATTCCGCTCATGATCGGGGCACGCGATATGGCGTTCCCGAAATTGAACATGCTGTCGTACTGGTTCATGTGGCCGGCCTTCGCCGTCATCCTGATTTCTTTCTTCGTGGATGGCGGGGCGGCCGGCTCCGGCTGGACTTCGTATCCCTTGCTTGCGAGTGCCACCATGCCGGCCGGCGAGGGGTTCCAATCGATGGCTTCGCCGCACTCCGGCCACGGTCAAATCTGCTGGCTGGTTGCCTTGGTGTTCGTCGGCATCTCCTCCATGATGGGTTCGGTCAACTATCTGACGACCATCATCAACTTGCGTGCGCCTGGCATGACGCTATTCCGCATGCCCATGACCGTGTGGGCCATGTTCATCACAGCCATTCTGCAAGCGATGGCCTTGCCTGTGCTGACGATTGCTTTGGTATTACAGTTACTCGACAAGACGATTAACACGACGTTCTTCTTGCCGCCGGGCGGCATGTCGTTCGGCAACTGGCACACGGGGCCGGGTGGCGGTCAGACGCTGTTGTGGCAGCATCTATTCTGGTTCTACTCGCATCCGGCCGTGTACATCATGATTCTGCCGGCCATGGGCATGGTGTCGGATATTATCTCGACGTTCGCCCGCAAGCACATTTTCGGCTACAAGCCGATGGTGTTGGCCATTGCCGGCATCGCTGGCCTGGGCTTCATCGTTTGGGGTCATCATATGTTCCAGAGCGGCATGGACCCGCGTTTGGGCACGGGCTTCATGCTGGCCACCATGATGATCGCCCTGCCGTCGGCCGTGAAGGTCTTCAACTGGCTGGGCACCATTTGGGGCGGCAACATTCAATACACGACAGCGATGCTCAACGCTCTCGCATTCGTGGCCATGTTCGTCATTGGCGGTTTGTCTGGTATCTTCATGGCCGCCACGCCGGTAGACGTGTATTTCCACGATACGTATTACATCGTGGCCCACATTCATTATGTGCTGTTCATGAGCAGCGTGTTCGGCATCTTCGGCGGCATCTATTACTGGTTCCCGAAGATGTTTGGCCGGCTGATGAATGAGAAATGGGGCAAGGTTCACTTCGCCCTGACTTTTGTATTTTCCAACTGCACGTTTTTCCCGATGCACATCATCGGCATCGCCGGCCATCCACGCCGCTATTACGATTCGACGCTGTATCACTTCCTGGACAACGTGCAGCCGCTCAACCAGTTCATGACCATTAGTGCCCTGTTGTTGGGACTGGCGCAATTGATTTTCCTGGTGAACTTTGTCGTGAGCTTGTTCCGCGGAGCCAAGGCGGGAGCGAATCCGTGGCGGTCGAACACGCTGGAATGGACGGCCCCCTCGCCACCGCCACACGGCAACTTCCTTGAGACGCCGATTGTTCGCCGTGGGCCTTACGAGTACGGCTCGCCGGCAATCGAGGAAGATTTCTTGCCGCAGGCCGCGCCCCAGCCGGCCGGTGTACCCGTTACGGCGCACTGATCCAGGACGAGCCGCTGGCGGCTTCGCGTTCATCGCGAAGTCGCCGGCGATTTCAGAATCACTACGGATATTTGATGTCCCTCATGCCATCCTCCATCGTCGAAACCCGGTTAGCCCCGCGCTGGCTGCACGCTTGGGCTGTGCTGACTGCCGGCGTCACCGTAGTTTTGCTGGCACTGGGTGCGGTCGTCACCACGTTCCAGGTTGGCATGGCTGATCCCGTTTGGCCAACGGTGCCCTGGCATCTGGCGCTCATCGATTGGCGCGAGCCGAATCCGGGTTTCGTGATCGAACATAGCCATCGACTGGCGGGCTACCTCATTGGTTGCTGTGTCATCGTGTTGGCGCTCGGACTGTACCTTTCGGCTCGCCGCGTCTGGCTGAAGTGGTTAGGCGTTGCCGCGCTGCTGGGCGTTATCGCGCAGGGATTGCTCGGCGGTTTCCGGGTGGTGTTGCATGCGTTACTCGGAACAAACTTGGCCGTTATTCACGGTTGTTTCGCCCAGATTGTTTTCAGTTTGCTCGTGAGCTTGGCCGTCATCACCTCGGCTCGCTTCTCCACGGCGACGCTGCCCGCTGAAGAGTCGCTGCGCGTGCGGCGCTGGTCACTGGCGTTGACAGCCCTCGTTTTCGTGCAATTGATTTGGGGCGCTCTGTTACGACACACGAACGGAGCGCTGGCGCAGCGTCTGCATTTTCTGACAGCCTTCGCTGTCGTCGCCGTCGCGGCATGGTTGGCTCATACGGTCCTGGCGAGTCCAGGAGCGCGCCGGCTCCTTGGTCGGACATTGCTGGTCCTGGGCCTATTGCTCACCTTGCAGGTCATGCTCGGTATCGAAAGCTGGCTGAGCAAGTTCGCCGGTGTTTTGCTGCCGGAGTTGCACAAGCCCACGATTGGACAGGCGGCGGTGCGCGTCAGCCATGTCCTTGTCGGCTCCTTTATTCTCGCCACTTCCACCGTGTTGACGCTGCTGACTTATCGCCCCGCTGCTGTTGCTGCCGTGCCGATGGAAGGGGACCACGAAGAGAGAACGGAGACGAGTTATCGGCCGGCGGCTGGCCGGACTGGAATCACCAACGTCGTACCTCATCTGGAAGGGACCGCATGAAGTCGGCTATGAGTGTTTGTGCCGAGACGCCTACCCTGGCGCGTCCGCGCGTGGCGGACTACCTTGAGTTGGCCAAGCCGCGCGTACTCGTACTCGTGCTGTTCACAGTTGGGACCGGTGTTCTGTTGGCCGGCGGAAGAGACGTTCAACTCGCCGTCTTGCTGCACACGGTTTTCGGCACCGCGCTGGTGGCAATCGGTGCCAGCACACTCAACCAGTGGTACGAACGCGATAGCGACGCCCTTATGCGCCGTACCGAGAAACGCCCGTTGCCTTCGGGTCGGTTGCAATCGCTGGAGGTTTTTCTTTTCGGTGTGCTGCTCGGCCTGGGCGGAATCGTCTATCTGGGGCTGACACTCAGCCAGATCACCGCTTCCATCGTGGCCGCCGCGACGTTCCTCCTCTATGCCGTGGTTTACACGCCCCTGAAACGGCTTACGCCGCTCAATACGCTCGTCGGTGCCGTACCCGGCGCGTTGCCGCCGATCATTGGCTGGTGCGCCGTGCGCGGAGAGATCACGCACGAGGCCGGCTTGCTATTTCTCGTTTTGTTTCTCTGGCAGGTGCCGCACTTTTTGGCCATCGCCTGGATTTACCGCGACGATTACGCCCGCGCCGGGCTGCGTATGCTGCCCGTGGTTGATCGCGATGGTCAACGCACCAGCCAGCACATGATTCTCTACTGTCTCGCGCTTTTGGCTGTCAGTTTGCAGCCGGTGTTGCTCGGCAGCGCCGGCCTCTTGTACCTCGGCGGCGCAACGCTTCTGGGACTGACGTTCCTGGCGACGGCCATCGGCTTCCAGCGCTGGCGCTCGCTGTGTCAGGCACGACGTGTACTCCGCGCCTCGCTACTGTATCTGCCCGGTTTGCTCGTCCTGCTGTTGTTGGATCGTGCTTTACCCTGGCTGTTCGTCTCGCCTTGAGGCGGCGGCTGGATCAACCTCAAACTCAGCATCCGAATTATTATGACTCAGGTCGTCTTCGACAAACCGCAGGAACACATGGGTTTGCCGCTCCCTCACGGGAAGGTGGCCATGTGGCTGTTCCTCGTCACCGAGATCATGTTTTTCACCGCGCTGATTGGTGTCTACATCATCCTGCGCCACGGCACGCCGGCCAATTCGCCGTTCACATGGCCGGCTCCCCATCAGGTGCATCTTGTCGAATGGATTGGTGCGCTCAACACATTCGTCCTGATTTGCAGCAGTTTCACCGTGGTGATGGCCCACCATGCCGCCGTGAAAGGCAACATGAAGAACGTCACCACGTACATCGGCATCACGCTGGCCCTGGGCGCGTTATTCCTCGGTATCAAAGCCTATGAATACAACGCCAAGTTTCAGCATGATATTTTGCCCGGTCACATTGGCGAGAGCTTGCCCATTCCGGCGAAAGGTGAGCATCAAGACGGATTCTCTCTCAGTGATCTGCAAGCCATTCAGCGCGAGAAGAACTCCAACCCGACCGGCATGCAATACGTCCATCGGGTTACGGACCAGCTTAACGCGATCATCGCCGACGCCGGTGCCGACGCCAAGTTAAAGGAAGATTGTGCCGCTCTCGTTGATGAAATGCGCTTCAAAACTGCCGGCGTGGACGAGAAGACCGGCAAGCCGGTGCTGGGCCGAGACGGTCAGCCTCTGACGGGGTATCAAGCTCCGCTTAGTCCAGGCGAAGTCGGCGAACGGGTTAACCACATTCTGCACGAGCATGAAGCGAAGGAACCCCATCTCACGCCGGCCATCCCGTTCGGCAATTTGTGGGCGTCGTGTTACTTCGCCATGACGGGCTTCCACGCTCTGCACGTTTTCGGCGGAATTGTGATCTTCGTCATCATTTTGCTGATGGGGCTGATTGGCAAGCTCGGCCCGCAACACGCCAGCTTGTTGGAACTGACGGGCCTGTACTGGCACTTCGTCGATATTGTGTGGATCTTCTTGTTCCCCTTGCTCTATCTGGTATAGAATCGTTTCTCTCCGAGCGGAGGCGTTCGCCTCCGCTCGGAAGTTCAGGAGAAAATGTTATGTCCACCACCGGACACGCGACGACGGACGACGCCGCCCACGATCTGATGACCAAGGCGTACTTCACGGTGTTCATCGCCCTGTCGATCTTCACCGCGATCTCGTTCATCGCCAACGAAGCCGTGCGCCAGGGCTGGATCGGGGTGCATACGAGCTTCGTCATCATCATCGGCGTGGCCGTCATCAAGGCCGTCCTGGTCGGCTATATCTTCATGCACCTGAAGTTCGATTGGGGCAAAGTGTATTTCATCATCGTGCCGATTTTCATCCTCGGCATCATGATGATGCTGGTGTTCATGCCGGACATCGTCATCGCCTGGCAGCCGGGCCAACATCCGCTCGAACCGCCTGTCTCGACGACCGGGACACGCTGAAAAAAAATCCGAAATCCGAAATCCGAAAGAAACCCAAAAACCGAAATCCGAAATCTTAAACAAAGCAAGGGGTGGGTTTTGAGTTTGGGTATTCGGATTTTGGGTTTCTTTCGGATTTCGGATTTCGGATTTCGGATTTCGGTTTTCCCGCTTCTCTTCTGTCTGTCCGCCGCCGCTCCGGTTGAGAACAATCTCGGCGAAGTCGGCGATTTTGCCCTAACGGAACGCAGTGGCCGCACCGTTCACAAGTCGGACCTGCACGGCAAAATCTGGATCGCTTCCTTCGTCTTCACGCGCTGCACGGCGGGTTGTCCGCAAATCAGCACGACGATGCAGAAACTCCAGAAAGATTTGGCCCACTATCCCGATGTGCGGCTCGTCACCTTCACCGTCGATCCGAAAAACGACGATCGCCAAACGCTCAACGACTACGCCAAGAACTACGACGCCGACCCCGAGCGCTGGCTCTTCCTCACTGGCGAAGAGGAGGAGATCTACCAATTGTTGGCCAAATCCTTCCACCTGCCCGCCCAGCAGAACACGGGCGAAGAACGCACGCCGGGCAACGAAGTGGCCCACAGTTCAAGGCTCGTTCTCGTGGATCGTCAGGGACACATTCGCGGCTATTTCGAGGGCATGCCCGATCCGCGCCAGCCCGATGAAGCGGAATATCAGGCGAATGTGCGGAAACTGAAGGCCCAAGTTGCGTCGTTAGAACATGATGCCTGGTATCTGCCCAGCGATTTCCCACGTTTCAACGCCACCCTCAACGCCGTCAGCGCCATGCTGCTCCTGCTGGGTTTCGCGGCCATTCGTCAGCGGCTCGTGAGGCTGCACGTCGCCTGCATGCTGTTGGCCCTGGGCGTCTCCGCCGTGTTCTTGACGGGATACCTGTATTATCACGGCGTCATCAAGCAGGGACAGCCGACGTACTTTGCCGAGCAAACAAGCCACGCCCATCCGCCGGCCTGGGTCGGCTTCGTCTATCAGATTGTGTTATGGACGCACACGCCGCTGGCGATCCTCGTGACGCCGCTGGCTTTGTACACGGCCTATCAAGGTCTGCGTGGCCGGTTCGCTCGCCATGTGCGCGTGGCACGTTGGACGTTGCCGGTTTGGTTGTATGTGTCGATCACCGGCGTCGTCGTCTACTGGATGTTGTATCGGCTCTATCCATTGCCATGAGCGCAGACTCATCTCACACGAAAACTCGTTCCCGCCAGCGCCGTAATCGAACCGCTCGTCCGTCTTATTGACGAAGAACAGTGTACGGAAATTTGCGCCCTCAGCGCACTTTCATAAAGCGAGCATTTTTTCGATACACTTCGAGGCCCGCATTGTTGATAATAACTGCTCGCCTGAACTTCACCTATAAGAAAGCTGATCCGTTTCTTTTATCGAGGAGTTGGAAATGCAGTTGTTACGCTGGACTCTCTTGGGCTGCCTTATTGTCGGCTTGGCAGGTTGCGCTCGATCGAACTCAAGCGAACCGACAGCATTACGAAGCAGCAGCAAACCCGATCAAACGCCGCAAACAACTAACAAGGAGAAAATCGTCGGCACCTGGGAGGCGACGAAGTCAGATCCTGTTTCCCCAGGAGGAACCTTGGAGTTCACAAAGGACGGCAAAATGAAGCTTTCCACGAAACTAAATGCTCAAACCGTAATAGATAGTCCGGGCACCTACGAGGTAGAGGGAGATAAATTGACGACCGCCCTGAAAGGGCTGGATAACAAGGAAGAGAAACGCACGGATATCATCGAGAAGCTGACAGACACACAGTTAATCATCAAGTACACGGAAGGGAAGTCGGTTGAGTTCAAGAAGAAGAAATAGCCGATTCTCCGATCCAAACAGACGTTTGACCATCCGGGAGCAGACGATAGGAAAGTCCTCTGCTCCCGGATGGTCGCGGCTCAAATGAGCTCCTTAACTCTATCCGATATCTCTGACGCTGTGATCTCTAAAAGTTTAATCCGCGAGTTCTAATCCGTCGTCCGAGGAAAAATTCGGTACTCCTCCTTGGCGAGTATGAGGTCATCGGGCCAGAAACCGCCAACGTGCGGTGTGGCTTTCTACCGCTCATTGCGGGAGCATGGGCATACGTGTGAGAAGAGCATCCTTCAGTTCCACCTTGTTAGCTGAGAACTCCAACTTGCCCAAGAATGTCACCGGCTCTCCAGCCTTGAACTTCTGTAGAAAAATGTCATCGCTTGACTTGCCCTCGCAAAGAATCGGTCGCTTGCCGTCTCCTTTGAGTTCGACAACCTGGTTCAGTCCAGTCTTGCCCTTCTTCACGGATACGAACTCGCCAGAAAGGAAAACGACCTTGCCATCATACTTCTTCTGGGCAGCTGCATCTGA
>DATNCY010000344.1:0-50102 GCA_035553375.1 Gemmataceae bacterium | reverse complement strand
GCGGCAGGTCCGTGGTAGGGAGCCAGAGTTGGGGCTGTTGTTCGCTGGATCGGCGGCCCATACTCATGGGAGATTCCTCGGTTGGCGGTGTTGGCCTGCCGCCAACATACCATGCCTGTCAAGCCGATTTTCAACAGGCTGCTAGTGGATGAGAATAAAATAAAATCGAGAGTCGATAACTCTTGGAATTTACTTGCAAGGTCGAAAGTATCGAAGTACAACTAAAAATCGCCGAAAGGCCGAACAGGAGTTAACCGCCCCTATTCGCTAGTTCACCTGTCTTTGAGGTGCCCAATGAAGCGTCGCCTACCCCTCTTGTTTTTCGCCGTTCTGTTTGGCTCCCTCGGGTTTGGCCTACGCGGGGTTCAAGCTCAGGGGAAGACCAACGTCCCACGAATCGAAGAGCGTTTGTTTCTGATGTACGCGCTTGAGAGCCTCGCGGGAACGCAGCCGTGGGCTTACCGCAATCCCTCGGAGCATTTATCGGTGGCTTTCGCCCGCTTCCAGACGCTGCAAAGGCGGGAGATCGTTCCCCTACGCCAGCACACCGAAAAACGCAAACATGACGATATTCTCTCGCTGTATCAAGGATATGAGAAAGAACTGGACCTGATTGACGACTTCTGGAAAACCCTGGACAAGTCACTCCTTGAGTACGAGAAGAAAGTAGGCGCGGCGCGATCGGCGGCCTCCTCGCGGATGACGTTGACGGGGTTGGGCTTCGCGCTCCGCGTGAGCATGGCGGGAGAGGACGACTCGAAGGTGTTTCTGCAAGGCATGAACACCATGATGAATAGATACCTTGCGGAGCAGAGAAGGCTCTTTGCTTCTCAGGTCAACTCGCAGCAGGAACTTGGCCGAGTCACCAAGGAGGCGATGGAGAAATTCAGTAAACCCTGGAATGAAAGCCACGACGGGTTTACCGCGAATTTCGAGAAATTGGCCACCGACAGCGATTGGAAAGACGCCGAGTTCGCCTTCCAGATTGTCAAAAGCAAGGAGACACCCACTCGGAACCCCTTCCTGTTGGTGGCGAAAGCGCAAGAGATCCTGAAGAAAAAAGACGCCACCGTGAAGGAGATGATCGAGCAAGCGGAGGTGTGCCAGCGCGCCGCCGGCATGGTGCCCGCGGATCGGAGCTTTTCCGTGTACCGGGCGGCATTCCTCGGCGCGGGCGGAAGGATCGCCAACCGCGCCGCCTCCAAGGACATCGCCATCACGGGCTTTCCTCTGAATCCGAAGACCGTCTCTCCGGCAGCGAAACAAGCCTACAAAATCTGGAACGCCTACGTCAAACTCGAGCCTTACGAAACCAACTACACGGATGAGGTCGTCCACGCCTGTTTCCTCGCCTCCGCCCAGGCCGGTAACGCCAAGACCGCCTACGCCGTGATCTACAAGACCGCCTTGACGCCGCCCTTTTTCCGTTCCCAACCGCCGACGCTGCGCTTGAACGCTTCTTCTCGTCCGGAGTTCTGGTATGACTGCGCCCGCGTGTGCGCGGTGGTCGGCAACACCCGAACCGCATTGGATTGTCTTGTTTTGGCGGTGAAATTGGGTTGGCGCGACAAGGAAGCGGTGAAGGTTCATCCGGATCTTCGCAATGTTCGCGAGGATCGTGTCACAGCGGATAGGTTCAAACGCCTCTTCCCATAGAAGAACTAACACCATGAATTGCCAGCCCGCAGCACCAGCAAGGGTTCCTTTGCTGGCGCTGCGGGTTGGGCAAAATGTTAGCACGTATTCGAGTCCGGCTCGGCTCGCCGGACCTACCGTTAGTAGGTGCCGCTCGGCTCGCGGCACGCATTAGGTAGGTGCCGCGAGCCGAGCGGCACGGTTTGCGTAGGTGCCGCGAGCCGAGCGGCACTTGATTCGCAGTCCGGCTCGGCTCGCCGGACCTACCGCAATGATAAATCGTCCCTTTTGAGATCGAATTCCGCGTCGAAAGAGAGGGGGAATGATGATCCTCCGTTGTCCCCATTGCCAAGGCGCGTGTTCCCTTTCCGCGCCGGACCCCACGGTCGAATCGTGGGCTTGCCCGCGTTGCGGCAAAGCGATCCCGGCGAGCTTATTTTTTGAACAACCGCTGCCGCCTCCAACCGGAGGCGCTTCGCCAAGTCCAGCCGGCCGAACCACCGCCACGAAAGCCAGACCGAAAGACGCATCGAAGCCGGCCGCTTCGCCGGCACAGCAGGGAACCACCAAAAATCCACTCCCGCCCCGGCAAACCAAGGGCGGGCCGTCCGAAGTTCCAACGCCAATCGAAAAGGCGCTATGCGAACCTGTCCCCCGTTGGCCGCGCCGCTTGATGGCGCTGGCGTGCCTGACATTGGGGCTGCTGATGCTGGCCTCCTCGGCGAGCCTGGCGGTCTGGAAACTGCGGAAAAAAGACGCTCACAACCCGGAGACCGAGGCGGTCGCCGACGCTGCCAAGGAAGGGCGCGTTTCCCAACCGGCGACACTGGCGACACCCAAGAAACCGGACAACCCTCCAAGCCGTCCCGAACAACTGTACGGAGGGATTGAGATTGGCTCCAAGGGTGTCAAGGTTGTCGTGGTGCGCGCCCGCGCGACTAAAACGGAGGGACCGGCCATGGAATTGCTCGCCCCTGCTCAGACGGCCAATACCTCCTTGGTGGTCGGATTGAAAGAGAACGGCATCCTGGACCCCAATGCGCTACGCGACACCATCCGAGTCGTCGGCACGTTCCATGATCGACTGCGAAACGATCATCAATTGTCTCCAGAACGGATCTACATTATCGCCAGCAGCGGCTTGTTCTCTCCTCTTCAGGATAAACCCGAACTGCTTGAGACGAACAAGCGACACCTCGCCGCCGCTATTCAAAAGGCGACGGGTCACGACATCGTCTTCCTGGACATGACGCAGGATTTGGAATTGACGTTTCGAGCCTCGGTGCCGCCGAATGAGGTCGAGGAAGCGTTGCTTGTCGATCTGAGTTCCGGCAAAACGAATGTCTGTTACAGCGATGGATCGCTGGCTCAGTTCGTCCCGTTGTCCTTTCCGTTTGGGGCCGTGCCGCTCGCGGAGGAAGCGAATCGGCGCGTCCGCGAGCGCGAAGGCAAGTTCGCCGAGCGAATCGACGAGATTCTCAAAGATGAGGAGAAACGGGAGCCGTGGCTCGCGGGCCTCCAGCGTCATCCGAGTTTGGTCAACCTGAAACGTGTCTACCTGACCGGCGGCCCGATCTGGGCGTTGGCGACGATCACCCATCCCCAGGAAGCCGGCCCTTATGTCGCGCTCTCGTTCGCCGACGTGGAGGATTTCGCCCGCCGGCTGGAAGAATCTCCGTCCGGTTCGATCCCGCAACCGAAGGGAACGGAGGACATGGACACGGCCGCGAAAAAGCGGTTGGACTCGGCCATGCGAAGGATCGGCAAGGATTTCAATCGGGAGCAATTGCTGGCTGGCATGCGGATTCTGAAGGCGTTGGGCGCCGACCTGGGCTTCAAGACCGTCGCGGACAAAAATCTAATCTTCGCGCGCGACGGCTATCTCGGTCCCGCCATCGGCTACGCCGTGCGGCTGAAGGACAAGAAGCGATAAGCGGATTCGCAAGGGAAGTGTCGAGGAGTTCCCCCAACCTTCTTGGAGTACAACGACCATGCCACGAGCCATTCTCTGTGAGGGTTGTCAGCGAAATTATCTGATCCGCGACGAACTGATCGGCCACAAGATTCAGTGCGATTGCGGCCAAATCCAGATGGTGTTCAACACCGCTCCGCTCATGCCGGCCCCGACGAAATGGCTGGATTCCTGGGCGTTTCTGGGATCGTCGGTCGCACTGCTGCTCGTGAGTCTGCTGGCCGGCGGCGCGGTCGTCGCCTGGGTGATGATGGACCGCAAACCTGCCGAGAGCGAGTTGGTTGCCTTGGAAACTGACCGTGCGCCCGCGAAAACCGCCGAGGAGAAGAAGCAACCGGAGGAGAAGGCCAAGGAAAAGGAACCGGATAAAGCCGAGAAAAAGGATCCGGATAAGCCCAAGCCGCCCGAGCCGGTGGTGTTGCATACCCCTGACAATGTGGGGCCACGCCTATTTACGGAGAAGCAACTATACGATCGGCTGATTCATTCCGTCGTGTGGATCTATGGCGAGAACCGCGAAGGGGCATGGACGGGGAGCGGATCGGTGATCCACGTCGGACGGCGATTGATTATCACTAACGCCCATGTCGTCGATGAGGAAGCACAAGTGAAAGTGCTTTTCCCACGACGAGATGCGGAAGGACAAATCATCAAGAACAAAAAATACTACGAAAAACTCTTAATTGATGGAAAGGCTCAGACGGCGCGTGTGTTGGTTCGTCCGGATAAAGAACGCGACCTCGCCGTCATTCAATTGGAGGGCGACCTGCCGCAAGACACGGTCGCCCTCAAACTGTCGCCCCGGCCGGCCAGCGAGGGAGAAAAAGTGGTCATTCTCGGGAATCCGGGCGTCAGTAGCGGGTTATGGAGTATATCGCCGGGGATCATTAAGGCCAGAGTTCCCGAAGTACGCTTGAAGCAAAAATTCAAGAACAGACAGGGCCAGATCGAAGTACGAGAGATCGTGTGGCATTCAAATTGGTGTCTGGAGACAAGCATCCCCAGCCACCACGGTGACAGCGGCAGTTCGGTGGTCAATGATCGCGGCCATGTGGTGGGCGTACATTTCGGCTCCAATAATGAAAGCAATCTGCTCAAATATGCCGCGGATCGGAATGAAGTGCTGACGTTTCTGAAGAGATTTGATGTCAAACCCGAGGACGTCGTCGCCTCCGACACGTTATCGCCTGCGAGCGCGGTGGTTCTAGACATCATCAAACAACTGGATGATGCGGAGTTGGAAACTTGCCGCAAGGGCATCGAGAGCTTGTCGCGGTTAGATCCCGTGGAGGCGCGGCGGGCGATCCCGGCCATCGTGCGCGCGCTTCAGCGCCATCCCGATCCGGCATTTCGTCGGTGTGCCACGGAGGAACTGGAACGCATTGGATCGCCGGTGAAGGAGGATCTGGATTGCCTGGCTAATGCCATGCGGATTCCCTATAAACCGCTGCGTCTCTATGTCGTGAAAGCATTGTCTCAGTTGGGATTGGACGCCAAACAAGCGATCCCCGTTTTGGTTCTGGGACTGAGGGACCACGACAATGAAATCCGCCAGAAATCCGCCGATGTGGTGAAAACCCTGGGCCGGTCTGCTCGCGCACTCGCCTTTCCGGCCCTGCTGAAGTTGGCCAACGATGCCGACGAGGAATCGGCGACGGCAGGACTCATCGCTCTTGTGGAACTCGGCCCTTTGACCGAGACGGAGATTGGCGTTCTCACGGAAGCACTCGAAGACGTCAAACGGCGGGTATGGGTGCGACGGTTTGCCGCGTTTCGGCTTGGCGAGCAAGGAGAAAAGTCCGCCAAGGCGGTTCCGGCCTTATCGAAGGTTCTGGAGACGGAAAAAGACTTCAAATTGCTCTCCTATTCGATCACCGCCTTACGTCGCATCGGCGACAAACGAAAAGAGGCTCTCGACGCCTTGGTTTCCTTGATCGTGTCCCACCCGGAAGAAAAGATTCGCCTACAAGCATTGGAGGCGGTCGAGACATTGGATCTCTCCGGTTTCCCGACCACGCGGATGTTGGATTGTTTGGCCTCGGATAAAAGCAAGGACATGCGTTTGGCGATCGCCAAACGATTGGACGCACGGCTCAATCGTCTCAAGCCGGAACAAATGACCGATTTGGTTCCGTTTCTGCGGCACAAAGATGAGAAGATGATTCGGATTGGGCTGGGAATCGTGCAGACGCGCAAGAGTGAAGCGGCCGCGGTTTCGGTCGAGTTGGCCGCCTTGACCAAGCATTCCGATGCCACGCTGGGACGCCTGGCTTTCAAAGCTCTGCAAGCGGTAGGTCCGGCCGCGAAGGATGCCGTACCGCTATTGCTGGAATCGCTCAAAGAGGCACCGCCGGCGCAGCGTCACGAATTGGCGGTGACGATCGGCACAATCGAGCCGAACGATCCCAAGGTACTCGAAGTGGTGTTGCCTCAACTCTTGGAGAGCCTACATCCCCGCGCTATCGAAATGCGCGGTCCCACGCTGACCCAGATTAACAAGGTGCTTGTGTCGATCGGCCAGCCCGCCGTGGAAGAGATTTTTAAGCAATTCGCAACCCGCGTCGCTCGTGGAAAAGACGCCCTCAACCACCGTAAGCATCTCTATCTAGCCCTGGCGAGTCTTGGACCGAAATGCAGATCCAAAGAGAACTATGACCGGCTCAAGGGGTTCCGCGGCAAGGAGAACCAAGCGCATAGCGATGTCCTCGAAGCCGCTGGGAAGGCGCTGAAGGCAATGGATCCGGATTGACGCAACATCGCTCGTGCTGTTCCGGCGCTCCTGTTTCTGTGGGAAAGCCCATCCTGCCGGCGAGCGGCTCGCTTCCATTTTCTTCCCGCCAAGAAGAAAGAAAAAAAGCGTCAACTACCATAGTTGCTTTTGCTTGGTGCCCCGTCTATACTCTTGCCTGCCTTCTCGCTTCTTCGCGGGAACCACGATGGGATGACCGAACATCCCACAGCTTAATTGCGCCCCCGGAGACACAACCATGAGCGAACCCTCCCTGCTCTCCGCTCTCCTTCCATTCTTCATCTCAATATCGCGGTGGGAATCGATTTCCGATTCCCTGTTCATGGACAACACCGAAGTGCCGTAGTCAGGCCGAACGATGTAAATCGTTCGCTTCCTTGCTCTCGCCACACGCGGAGTGAAGACGTTCATCCGCGCCGCGCGGCGGGGAGGTTTTTCGTTTCGTTTCATCTTGGCCAAGGAGTTATTGCATGTTTTGGCGTCTCTCCCGCAAGTTCGCCTTCGTCACCAACAAAACCATTCGCCGCCAGCCGATTCGCAAACGGCCAGCCGTGACACGCCTGTCTATTGAGGCGCTGGAAGACCGGATCGTGCCCAGCACCATCACGGTGGCCAACACCAATGACAGCGGGGACGGCTCCCTGCGCGCGGCGATCGCGCAGGCGGCTTCCGGAGACACCATCGATTTCGATAACACACTCCAAGGGCAAACCATCACGCTGACCAGCGGCGAACTGGACATCGACAAGAACCTGACTATTAGCGGACTCGGAGCGAATGCGTTGGCCATCAGCGGCAACAACTCCAGTCGCGTGTTCGAGGTCGCGGCGGGGACGGCCGTATCCATTTCTGGGCTAACCATTGAGAACGCCAAAACGGTGGATGACGGTAGCGGCGACGGTAGCAACGAAGGCGGCGGCATTTTCAACGCGGGCGACTTGGCCCTCGATAGTGTAACTCTTTCCGGAAACAAAGCGGTCGGTGCCAACGGCGTCAACGGGACTTCGGCATCCCCCAACGGCGGCAACGGCAGCGATGCCGAGGGCGGTGCCATTTACAACGCCGGCAGCTTGACGCTCAGCAACTCCACCGTGGCGAGCAACCAAGCGCTGGGAGGACAAGGTGGGAACGGCTTCGGCAGCGGCAGCGGCGGTTCGGGCGGTTCCGGCCTGGGAGGTGGTATCTACAGCGTCGGCGGAAGCCTCGTTCTGACCAACGATACGTTCGCCAGCAATAAGGCGACGGGAGGCCAGGGCGGTGCCGGCGGTTCTGCGGGGTTCTTCAACCAAGGCAACGGCGGCAGCGCCGGCAACGGCGGAACGGGCGTCGGTGGCGGCTTCGATAGTGCGAACACCGCGTTGGCTTTCTCTCAAGACACCTTCTCGGCTAACCAGGCGACCGGGGGCAACGGCGGCGTCGGTGGAAACGCCGACACCGGTTTCCAGACGGTCGCCGGTAAGGGAGGGAATGCCGGTGATGGCGGTTTGGCTCAGGGCGGTGGCTTCGCCACCGACGCGGGCTTCACGTCCACGCAAGATACCTTCACGAACAACCAAGTCGTGGGCGGCAACGGCGGTAACGGCGGCAATGGCAGCAGTCCTCTCTTCATCAGCAATCCTCCGGCCGGCAACGCTGGCAACGCTGGCAACGCCGGCAGCGGGGAGGGCGGCGGATTTTTCAACCGCCAAGATTCGGTGAGTCTCACCTCCGCGCAGTTCTCGGGCAATCAGGCCGACGGCGGTAACGGAGGCAGCGGCGGGCTGGCTTCCGACGAGGGCACATTCGGAGCGAGTGGGAACGGCGCTCAGGGGCAGGGCGGTGGCTTCGCCAACGCGGGCGGCGCGGTCTACCTCACCGCCTCCACGCTCTCGGGCAACAAGGCCACGGGCGGCGCGGGCGGCGCGGGGGTCTCCGCTGGATTCTTCAATCAGGGCAACGGCGTCGATGGCGGCGATGGTGGCGATGCGCAGGGCGGCGGCTTCGCCAGCGCATCGGCCATCCTGTTCTCGACGACTTTGTCTAACAACGAGGCGTTGGGCGGCGCGGCTGGCAACGGCGGCAATGGCTACGCCACCTTCCTCCAAGTCGGTGCCAACGGTGGTTCCGGTGGGGCGGGTGGGCAAGCTCAAGGGGGTGGTTTCGCCACCAGCGCGGGCATCACCTCCACCCAAGATATTTTCACGAACAACCAGGCCGTGGGCGGCAACGGCGGCAATGGCGGCAACGGCAGCAGTCCCTCGTTCGTCACGCCTCCTCCAGCCGGCAACGGCGGCAACGCTGGCAACGGCGGCAGCGGGGAGGGCGGCGGATTTTTCAACGGCCAAGGTTCGGTGAATCTCACCTCCGCGCAGCTCTCGGGCAACGAGGCCCAGGGCGGTAAGGGAGGCAGTGGCGGGCAGGCTTCCAACGAGGGCATGGTCGGAGCGAGCGGAAGCGGTGCCCAGGGGCAGGGCGGTGGCTTTGCCAACGCGGGCGGCGCAGTCTACCTCACCGCCTCCACGCTCTCAGGCAACAAGGCCGTGGGCGGCGTGGGCGGCGTGGGGGTCTCCGCCAGCCAGGGCGACGGCGTCGATGGCGGCAATGGCGGCGATGCGTCGGGCGGTGGCTTCTACGGCGCGTCGGCGGTTCTGTTCTCGACGACTCTGACCAACAACGAGTCGCTGGGCGGCGCGGCCGGCAACGGCGGAAATGCCTCCGCCACCTTCCTCCAAGTCGGTGCCAACGGTGGTTCCGGTGGAGCGGGTGGGCAAGCCCAAGGGGGTGGTTTCGCCACCAGCGCGGGTATCACCTCCACCGAGGATACGCTCAGCGGCAATCAGGCCGTGGGCGGCAACGGCGGCAATGGCGGCAACGGCAGCAGTCCCTCGTTCGTCACGCCTCCTCCAGCCGGCAACGGCGGCAATGGCGGCGCGGGGGGCAGTGGTCAGGGCGGTGGCTTTTTCAACCTTCAAGGAACAACGATCTCCAGTGGCGATCAGTTGTCCGCCAACACGGCGGAAGGTGGACAAGGAGGAACCGGCGGCTCCAGTTCGTCGGGCGGAACGGTGGGCACCAGCGCGGACGGCGGCCAAGGCGTGGGCGGCGGCTTTTACAACGGCAATGGCCCGCTATTCCTCACGCAAGCCACGCTGGCCAATAACCAGGCTGTTGGTGGTGCGGGGTTGGCCGGCATTTCCGCCACCTTCTTCGTCGAAGGCCCCGGCAGCAACGGCAGCAACGGCGGCACCGCCGTCGGCGGCGGGTTCTCCAGTGCCGGGGGCGATCTGTCCGTGACTCAGAGCAACCTGACAGGCAATCAGACGCTGGGCGGTGCCGGCGGCAACGGCGGCGATGCCTACGCCGGATTCCTCAAGGTCAGCGCTTCGGGCGGAGCCGGCGGCAACGGCGGCGATGCCGAGAGCGGCGGTTTCTCGTTCAGCGGAGGAAATCTGACCCTGAGCGGCACCACGCTGTCGAACAATCAGGCCGTGGCGGGGAGCGGAGGCAGCGGCGGGGCGGGCAGCACACCCACCTTTGCCGCAACACCGGTCGGCGGTGCCGGCGGCAACGGCGGTGCCGGCGGCAACGCCTCGGGCGGCGCTTTCGTGGATAGCCAGGACGACAGCGCCCAGTTGCTGAATGACATCATCCTGTCGAATCTGGCCCAGGGTGGTGCGGGCGGACTTGGCGGCGCGGGCGGCATGGCTTCCGCCTTCTTCGGTTCCACCGCCACGGGTGGCATGGGCGGCAATGGCGGCAACGGCGGCCAAGCAACCGCCGGCGGCTTCTCCAGCGCCGCCGCGAGCCTGTCTCTCATCCACAACACCTTATCGAAGAATCAGGCGCTGGGCGGTGCCGGTGCCCTTGGCGGTGCCGGCAGCGTCTCCCAGGCTCCAACGAGCGTGGGCGGTGCGGGCGGCAACGGCGGCAACGGCGGTCAGGCCGATGGTGGCGGCTTCCGCAACACCGGGGCGGTCGGTTCCCTGATAGGCAACACGTTGTCCGGCAATCAGGTTATCGGCGGTCAGGGTGGCGGAGGCGGTAACGGCGGCAGTACCACCTTCACCGGCACTCCCACCGGCGGCGCAGGCGGCGCGGGCGGTGCCGGCGGTGCCGCGCAGGGGGCGGGCTTCGACAGCATCGACACGATTTGGATGGCGGTCAAGGACACCTTCTCCGCCAACCAAGCCTCCGGCGGCATCGGCGGCATGGGCGGCAACGGCGGCGCGGCGTCCGTCTTCTTCGGCAGTGTGGCCCAAGGCGGTGCCGGCGGTGCCGGCGGTGCCGGCGGCGCGGCGGATGGTGGTGGCTTCGCCCTCACCGATGGCCAAATGACGCTCGTCAACTCCACGCTGAGCGACAATGCAGTGGTGGGCGGCAACGGCGGCAACGGTGGCAACGGCGGTGCGGCGTCCGGCTCCAGTGCCACGCCGGGCACGGGAGGCGATGGCGGCGCGGCCGGTCAAGCGCAGGGAGGCGACTACTACGGCCCCGGCAGTACCGTTATCCCCATCCACGACTCCTCGACGAACAACACGACCACCGACGGCGTCGATGGTGCCAACGGAAGTTGAGGCAGGCTCAAGGTCAAGAGGCACGAAAAGAATCGGCTGCCTGGCCCGCAGCGCCAGGCAGCCGATTTTATTGAACCGCCTGACGTCTAACCGAGCGACGATCCAAACGGACTCGCTTGCATCCGCGTTGCCCTTGGCGATAATGAAACGATGGGTCCGCGATTCCACGGGAAATCTCGCCGCGCACAGGAGATGCACGCATGCAACGCATCGCACGACTGTTCACCGTAGTGATCCTCTTCGCCGGCACCGCCTTGGGCGGCGAGCCGTGCGTTTCGGGACTGAAGCCGGGACGACGGCCGGGACCGTATTCCTCCCTCGTTTCAGTCGGTCCCGAACGCGGACAAGCGCACTGCTTCATCTGCGAAACCGCCGATCGTCCCGCCGTCATCGTCTTCGCACGCACCCTCAGCGAGCCGCTCGGCAAACTCGCTCGCAAGTTGGACAAGGCGCTCGTCGATCACAAGGGCGCCGAACTGCGTGCCTGGGTGACGTTCCTCAGCGACGATCAGACCGCACTCGATCCCAAGGTGGTGGAGTGGAGCAAGAAACAATCGCTCCGCAATGTGCCGTTGGCTGTCTTCGAGGATGTCGTCGGGCCGCCCAGCTATCTGCTGCATCGCGATGCCGACGTGACGGTGTTGCTGTCCGTCAAACAGAAGGTCGTCCGCAATTTCGCCTTCCGCGCCGGCGAACTGAACAACGAACGCATCGACGAGATTCTTAAGGCCGTGCCGGAGATCGCGAAGACCGATAAGAAGTAGGAAAATGGCTGCTGCTCGCGGCTTAGCGCGAACAACGCTAAGCCGCAAGCGGCAATCTCCATCTCAGCGTATGCGTGCCTGGAAACGTACGACGCCGCTCTGTCCGGGCATCAGCCGGCCAGTGATTTCCCAGCGCAGAATCAGCGAGCCAGCCTCGTTCGCCTGCGTGGTGAACACGGCCGCGCGATCGGATTGCGAACTGCCGGGAACGTAGTCCAGCCGCGTCGTCAGACTGTCGGTGACGGCGATGTCGGTGATCGGCCGGCCGCCGTGGTTACTGTATTTCAGGATGAACGTCACCACTTCGCCAACCTGAGCCGAGTGTCGATCAGCACACTTGATGAGTACGAGCGGGCGATCCGGCGGACACGGCGTTTCATTGCAGCACACCGTCAAATCGCGCGTCTCCACCTCGGCTTGCACGATCTTCGCGCCGGATTCAATGCGGCCCACCACGGCCGTGCCGACCACCGACGCGGCTCCCTGCACATTGACGCGACTGCTCAGCTGACGCGCGAATTCCATCTGTTTCAACAATAGCGCACGTTGTATCTCGGTGAGGGTCTGCACGGCCCTCGTGCCGATTAGCGCGATCGGTCCAAGTTCGACATTAACCGCATCAAGCACTTCGAGACGTACCAGACCACCGGGAACCGTGACGCCTTCGTTGACACTCGCTCGTTCCCGGCCGCGTGCCCCCTGGAGTTGTTCATATTTGCGCGCCAGCAAGGGAGGCGTCCGCACATCGAAGGCGCGTTGGAACTGTACGCGGCGGGCGTCGTTGACGGCCAGCACGCTGTCATAGCGGCTCAGCGGCGTCTCGCAGCGCAGCACGGCGTAGCGCGGCACGCACACACAGACGCGGTTGGAGTGCGTGACGTGGCGATGACCAAAACTATCGGTGTACTCGGCGACCGTATCTTCCGGCTCGACGCCGGCCAGCCGGCCGGTGGCATCGTGGCCGGCGCGGATGCCCTGATCGCCGCCGTCGTGCAAGCACTCCTCTTCGGGAGGTTTTGGCCCCAGACGCGGATCGTAGAAAGGCCGGCAGTCGTTCAGCAAACAGGGCGGGCGAGCGGCCGGCATCATCACCTTCTCGCCGGGATGCAAGATCGTTCCGGGCACGGAGGAGAGGGCTAGTTCCTCATCGGAAACGAGCAAACGCCCGCCCATGCGAATGATGAGCATGGGCCGGCCGCGATCGCTCGCCTCGGTCAGCAAATCGCGGCCAGGCAGCAGATCGCCCTCGATCGGTTGATCGGTCGGCGTCGTGGTCGGCATGGCCCGGTCGGGGTGTTCGAGATACACCACCTTGCTGATGAGATTGCCGGCCAGTACGCTCTCGATGTCGGCGTCGCTCAGCACGACGGGAGCGGGATAGCTGACGGCGTTCATCCGCGACGGCAGATTCAGGCTGCCGCGTACCTCCAGCGTCGGATAGATGCTGATGCCGGGATGACGGGGCAGATGACTGAGTTGAATGCGATAGAAGTAGCCGGGCCGCATGCCGACGACGACCGGCGCAGCGAACGCTCGGCCGCGCGGCCGACCCTGGTAGAAGGTCGCTTGTAGCCCCGGCGGGCCAATAAAGCGGACAAACAAGAGCGGTGATGGGCCGCGTCCCGGCAAGGAGGGGACCATCTGAGCGCGAGCCGGAGTCGCCAAGGGAGCCAGCAATACCAGCGTCAGATAGAAGAGACGAAGGTTCATGGGGAGGTCCGATGGAGACGGAGGGTGTAGAAAAGCGAGCAATTTATCTTTCTCCCCTCTCCCCTGTAGTCGGGGGAGAGGGGTTGGGGTGAGGGGGCAGCATTTCCCCCTCACCCCCAACCCCTCTCCCCCGAGTACAGGGGAGAGGGGGGCAATGCGCGTCGCATCCTCAACGCGATCCAGCCGGGGATCGTGGGTTAGACGCTCCCCAGTTGGTGGGCTGGGGAGCAAGTTCCGCCAGGGTCGGCCGGTGCGACGTATCTTGTGACATCGCCTGCGACATAGTTCCGGGAGGCGACTGGAACTGCGTGGGCTGCACGCTGTTGGGCGGCGTGATTTGGCCCAGCGGCGTGCCAGGCTGTCCGGGGAGTTGTGTACCCACGGGGAACGATCCTGGCGCACCCGGTACCGGCGGCAGCATTTGGCCCGAAGGCGGCTGGCCTGGATTTAGCGGGCTGCCGTTTTGCATCCCATACGGACCCATCGGCGGTTGGCCCGGCATGCCCGGATTCATCTGCGGCATGCCCGGACGAGGCATTCCCGGCATACCCGCCATTCCCGGTGGCATACCCGGCATTCCCGGTGGCATACCTGCCATTCCCGGAGGCATTCCAGGCATCCCCGGCGGCATGCCCGGCATGCCTGGAGGAGGCATCGGTCCCGGCGGTCCCTGCGGACGGAAGGGATTGGGCGCGTCCATCGCCGGCGTGTTGGGCGCTTCCAGATCGATGTTGCCCAGACGGATGACCAGCAAGATGCTGCCGCGTCGCTTGGCCTCGATGATCGGATCGACGCCCGGCTCCAGGCGGGACGACACGACTTCTCCCAGCCCGGTCGCGGCCAGATCCTGGAATTGCGGATCGGGTAAGTAGATAACCTTAACTACGAAATTACCCGCTGCCACCTGCTCGAAATCCTCCTCGGTGAAGGCGATCGGCACGGCGCTATGAGAGAGGAACGTGCAGGTCTTGGCCTTGGCCGGCACCACTTCCAGCGTTGGATACAGTTCCATGCCCGGACGATTGGGAATGTCACTCAGCTTGAGGCGATAAATCGACGCCTGCAAAAAATTGTAGCGTGCCGGCGCTTCCAGGTACTGCGGTCCGAAGCCGCCTTTGCCGTCCGCGGTCGGTCCATACCAGGCGATCTTCATGCCGGGAGGTCCAACGAAACGCACCTCGGTGCGCTGCACGGGGAAAGGGCCGCCCCCAGGTCCAGTCAGTGCGCCGACGGCGGCGACGGCTCCGGGTGGACGCAGGCCGGGAGGCAGCGCGCCCGGCGGCACGCCCGAAATACCGGGCGGCGAAATCATCTGGCCGGGCGGCATCATACCGGGAGGATAGCCGGCGCCCGGCGCGGGACACGCGCCGCCGGGGCACGGGCCGCCGACCGGCATGATGGGCATCGAGCTATCCTTGAAATAGCCGCTTTGCTGAACCAAATCCAGCGGCATGCTCTGCGCCAGCATGGAACGCGCGGCATCTGCCCCATCGGGCGGTTTCATGTTGTACGGTGCCGCCACCGGCACGGGTTGTCCCCACGGTCCCTGTACGGTCGGCACCTCGGGTGCAAACTGCGGCCCCCAGTGGGCGCCGTCGGGCGCGGGCTTGTTCCAATATTGACTCATGTAGGGTCCACCCAGCGCTGTGGCCGCACCGCCGACCAGCACCGTCAGGAGACCCAGTATCCCCCACATTCGCTTCATACTTCCCCCATCGGTTACGGTTGGCAATCCTCAGCGAGCTTTCTCTCGCATTAGCGCCCCGAGAAACTGCACGCGGGGCGCTAACGCGAGAGAAAGCTCGCCCGAATCTGTCGGCGCACCACGACCGTGACGGAGAGCGCCAAGTTCGTCTTTTGTCTTTCGTCCACCCTGGGTATAAGTCGGCCCGCAATAGAGATGATCTTTCGTCAAACCCGGAAGGCTTTACCCATGTGGTTGTACCGATTCGTTCTGGCAATCGCGGGCGGCAGTTGCCTGGTCATTCTGTCCGCCGCTCTGACGCGGACCGCTGCCTCCGTCGCTCCCGTCTCGTTCGGCTTTACCACCAGCGCGGAAACCAGCGTGGTTTCTCTCGCTCCCGCACCGCTGCCTAGCGCCGAGGCCACGCGCTGCATCGAGCAGGCGCTCGATGCGCTCAAGGCGGATCGCGTAAGTTGGCTGGAGACGGCAATCTGGCAAAAGGTCCAGTTGCCCGCTTACAGCTATGAGGCGGAAGGGTCGTATCGTCTGGCACCGGGTCAGCGGTTCCGGCTGGAGATGCACACGCACCTCGGCGAGGCGGAGGGAACGCTGCTGATGGTGAGCGATGGCCGCGATATGTGGGAGGGCACTCGTCCCGGTCAGGGGGCGTGGGAGGGCGTCACACGCCTGCGCCTGGCGGAAGTGTTCTCGACCATGAATGGCCCAGCCGGGCCGCAGTTGCGCGACGAGTTTCTCCAGAGGCCGCACTTCCAGGGCATGACGCCGTTGTTGCGTAGTCTGCGCGATCGCCTGGTATGGGCGCGCAGCGAGGTGACGCACCGCGCCAGCGGAGACCAGATTCATCTGGTGGGCGTCTGGGCAAAAGAGGAAGCGGCCAAGCTCGCCCCAGCGGAGGCAACGTGGCCGACGAGTCTGCCGCGTCAGTGTCATCTGTATCTCGACGCGCAGACGCACTGGTTACAGCGTGTCGAGTGGTGGGGGCCGACCGCTGCCAAGGGTGCCGATCATTTGCTTGTGCAGATGGAGTTTCGCAACCCCGTCTTCAATCGTCCGCTGGCAGCAGATGTGTGTGCGCGTCTGTTCGCTTTCCAGCCCGGCGACGCCTCCATTGAGGATGAAACCGCCAGTGTGACAGCGGAGATGACCAAGCGCGCCGGCGAACTGGCGCAGAACACGACGCATTGAACTCCGCAATTGAGTATCCTGCCTGCTCTCCCTATGATGCCCACGACGCCATCGTCGTTGCTGTTTAGCGGCGGTTCGCAGAACCGCGTGGCTCTGCGAGCCGCCGCTAAACAGAAATAGCACGGCTCGCCGCTCGGCATCCTTATGGAGAGCCTTCATCGTGATCTCGCACTTCTTTATCGATCGTCCTATCTTCGCTTCCGTCCTGTCGATCCTCATCACGCTGGCCGGGAGCGTGGCGGTGCTGAACCTGCCCGTGGCGCAGTACCCCGAAGTCGCGCCGCCGACTGTGCTGGTCACGGCCGTCTATCCGGGTGCCAACTCCAAAACCGTACGCGATACCGTGGCGGCACCGATCGAAGCCCAAGTCAGCGGCGTCGAGAACATGCTGTATATGTCGTCGCAATGCACCAACGACGGCGTCTACAATCTGACCGTGACCTTCAAAATGGGCATGGATTCGGACATGGCGCAGGTGCTGGTGCAAAACCGCGTTTCGCTGGCGCTGCCGGTCATCCCGTCGCTGGTGCAGCGCGAGGGCATCAACGTCCGCAAGATGTCGCCTAACACGATGATGATCGTGAATCTGGTTTCGCCGGACGATCGTTACGGCGATGTTTTCCTGAGCAATTACGCCACCATTGAAATCAAGGACGAACTGGGCCGACTGCCGGGCGTCGCCGGTATCAGCTATCTGGGCCAGCGCGATTACAGCATGCGCATCTGGCTCAATCCCGAAAAGATGGCCTCGCTCAACATCAGCGCCCTGGATGTAGTCAACGCCATCAACTCGCAAAACTTGCAGGTCGCCGCCGGACAGATTGGTCAGCAACCGGTCCCGAAGGGGCAGCAATTCCAATTGACCATCAACACCTTGGGGCGACTGGTCGAAGTCGAGCAGTTTGCCGACATCATCCTCAAGGTCGCTTCTCCGCAATCCGCTGTCCGCGATCCGCTCTCCGCCGGAACGGGTAGTTCCACGCCGGAAGCGAACGGTGGATCGCAGGCAGCGGATAGCGGATCGCGGACAGCGGATAGCGGAGGGGCAACCAGCGTCGTCCGGCTGCGCGACGTGGCGACCATCGAGTTGGCGTCGCAGCAGTACGATCAATCCGCCACCCTCGACGGCAAACCGTCCGTGGCGTTGTCGATCTTCCAACTGCCCGGCTCCAACGCGCTGGAGACGGCGCGCGGCGTCTACGCCAAGATGGACGAGTTGAAGAAACGCTTCCCCGAAGGGCTGGATTACAAGATCGTTTACGACACCACGCCCTTTATCCACGAGTCGGTCAACGAAGTCTTCAAGACCCTGCGCGACGCGGTGATCCTCGTAGCCATCGTGGTGCTGGTGTTTCTGCAAAACTGGCGGGCGGCGCTCATCCCGCTCGTGGCCGTGCCCGTGGCCATTGTCGGCACCTTCGCGGTCATGGCTCCGCTCGGTTTCTCGCTGAATAACCTCTCGCTGTTCGGGCTCGTGTTGGCGATCGGCATTGTCGTCGATGACGCCATCGTCGTCGTCGAGAACGTCGAGCGCTGGCTGGAACACGGCTTACCGCCGCGTGAGGCGGCGCGTCGGGCGATGGACGAAGTAACGGGGCCGGTCATCGCCGTGGCCTTGGTGTTGTGCGCCGTGTTCGTGCCGTGCGCCTTCATTGGCGGCATCACCGGCCAGTTCTTCCGTCAATTCGCCGTCACCATCGCCGTCTCGACGGTGATCTCCGCCTTCAATTCGCTGACCCTCAGCCCCGCGCTGGCGGCGATTCTGCTCAAGCCGCGCGGAGCCGCGCGCGATCCGCTGACGTGGTTCCTCGACTTGGTGCTGGGCTGGTTCTTCCGTCTGTTCAACATCACCTTCAACGCCGCCACCGCGATTTATACGCGGATGGTCGGTGGTCTGCTGCGTATCAGTCTGATCGCCCTGCTCATCTACGGCGGTCTACTCGTGCTGACCTACTGGCAGTTCAATCGCGCCCCCGCTGGTTTCGTTCCGCAGCAGGACAAGGGCTATTTGTTGCTCAATGTGCAACTGCCGGATTCCGCCTCGGTCGAACGCACGCGCCGGCTCATGGCCCGCATTGAGGCGGTGGCCCGCGACACGCCGGGCGTGGAACACACGGTCGGCATCTCCGGCCAATCGCTGATTCTCAATGCCAATGCGCCGAACCTTGGCTCGATGTACGTGATGCTCAAGCGTTTCGAGGAACGCGGCCGTGGTCTGAGCGCTGATGCCATCGCGGCCCAGCTGCGCCAGCGCTGCCGCAAGGAAGTACGCGGCGCGATGGTTTCCGTCTTCGGCGCGCCGCCGATCGAGGGACTTGGCACCACAGGCGGCTTCAAACTCATCATCGAGGACCGCGCCAATCTCGGCCAGGACGAACTCCAGCGTGTGACGGATCGGATCGTGGCGCGCGGCAACGCCACGCCGGGTTTGCAAGGACTGTTCAACAGCTCGCGCGCCAACACGCCCTGGTTGTATCTCGATATCGATCGGACCAAATGCCTCGCGCTGGGTGTGCCGCTCGATGAGGTCTTCAACACGCTCCAGGTCAACTTGGGGTCGTTCTATGTCAACAACTTCAACGAGTTTGGCCGAACCTGGCAGGTCAACGTCCAGGCCAGCGAGCGTTTCCGCGACAAGGTGCGCGGCATTCGCCAATTGCAGGTGAAGAACAAGCAGGGGCAAATGGTCCTGCTGGGCACGCTGATGTCGGTGCGCGACACGAGCGGCCCGGTGAGTGTGATGCGCTACAATATGTACTCCGCCGCCGCCATCACCGGCAATACGAGGCCGGGCACCAGTTCCGGCCAGGCCGTGGACCTCATGCGTGAGATCACCCGCCAGGAATTGCCGCACGCCATGTCGTCGGACTGGACCGAGTTGACCTACATGCAGCTTCAGGCGGGCAGCACGGCCATGTACGTTTTCGCGCTGGCGGTGGTTTTCGTCTTCCTGGTGTTGGCGGCGCAGTATGAAAGCTGGAAACTGCCGTTGGCCGTCATTTTGGTCGTGCCGATGTGCCTGCTTTGCTCTCTCGTGGGCGTGATGATCGCGCGGATGGATGTCACCGTTTTCACGCAAATCGGCTTCGTCGTGTTGGTCGGCCTGGCCAGTAAGAACGCCATCCTCATCGTCGAGTTCGCCAAGCAGCGGCGCGAAGCGGGCGTGGCTCCCTTGGAAGCGACGTTGGAAGCATCGCGGCTGCGTTTACGGCCGATTTTGATGACTTCGTTCGCGTTCATTCTGGGCGTGGTACCGCTGGTGATCGCCACGGGCGCCGGTGCCGAGATGCGTCGTTCGCTGGGCACCGCCGTTTTCAGTGGCATGCTCGGCGTCACCCTCTTCGGCATCTTTCTCACGCCCGTGTTCTTCTACGTCCTCCAGTGGTTCGGACGCCAGCCGCCTCACGAGAGCCAGCCGACTACTCCTCCGCCACCCGAGAGCGGATCGCCTCGGCTGACCGGGGGTGAAACCGGCATTCAGGTCAGGCCGGCGACTCCGCACTAAGAGACGGTCCCCGAAGGTGTGGGGGCACGTTTTCAACGTGCCCCTTTGCAGGGTTTTCCGTTCTCCGGCACGTTGAAGTGGTTCCTGCCGCGTGGCGTGCCTTCCGGCTCGACCCCTTCGCAGTCCATCGCCTGCCTGGGCCTGTTCACCAAAGGCCGAGGGCTGGTAAAGACGTCGCGCCAGAGTTTCGACCTCAGTGATCGCTGGGCGACGCCAATTTGCTGGTGCGCGATCTGGCGTTCTGGCAGCTCGATCAATTGGGCGTCGGCGGGAGGTTCCCCGATGAGGCGAGGAAGATCGCCTACGACCCAACCTGGGAGCCGGAGAAGCGCCGGCCTGTGGTCAAGCAATGGAAAAAGCTTCTTGGCCAAGGGAAAGTGCCGTCGCCTCCGCGCCCCTGAAGAGAGGCTGCCGCGCCTCGCGCGGTTTACTCGCCCTCAATGCAATACAAATGCTTCGATCCACGCAGGAACATTTGTTTGCCCACCACGGCGGGCGAGGCGTCGATCGGTTCGCCCAGACGGTTGATGGATAGCACCTTCAGCTTGTCGCCGCGCTCGAACACTATCGTCGTGCCCTCGCGGTCGGTGAGGTAAATGCGTCCGGCCGCCTCCACCGGCGAAGCATACAAACTGCTCAAGCCGCGCAGCCGTTCGCGGTCCATAATCACTTCGCCCGTCTTCGCGTTCAGACACGTCAAAAGGGCTTCATTGGTCTGCGTGAAATACAATCGATCGCCGGTCAACAACGGCGACGGCACGTAAGGCGTGCCGCGTTTGTACGACCAGATGATTTTGTCGGTGCCGGTAACATCGCCGGTCGCGTCGAGGGAGATGCGGAAAGCGGCCGCGCCCTTGTAACCGCTCATGCAGATGACACTATCGCCGAAGCGGACCGATGAGGGGATGCAATTGACCGTCAGCCCGCCGCACTGCCAGATAACCCGGCCGTCGGCGAGATCATAGCTGCGAATGCGCTTGGTGGCCGTGAGGATAATCTGCGTGCGGCCCTTGTACTCGACCACCAGCGGCGTGTTCCAGGTAGTCACCTCATCGCGCTCAACCTTCCAGCGCGTCTTGCCGCTGCGAGCGTCGAGGACCAGCAGAGCCGACGAACCTTCCTGGTCCCTGGGAACAATCAGCGCATCGCCGTGCAGTGCCGGTGAGGAACCTTCGCCCCAGCCGAGGCGCGTCTCCAGACGCGGCAAATCGGTACGCTTCCACTGGAGTTTGCCGGCGAAATCGTAGCAGTAAATGCCGTGCGAGCCAAGCGAGAGATAGAGAAACTTGCCATCAGTGATCGGCGAATAAGCGGCGTAGGTGTGTGAGGGATGGCGTCCTTCGTGGGGAACATCCTCGGCAGCAACCTGCTTCCAGCGGATCGCGCCCGTGTTGCGGTCGATGGCGAGGACGACGAACTGATGATAGGTCGTCGGCGGCGCGGTCTTTTTCGAGAAGCGCGGATTTTGCTTGGGTAGATCGCCGGCAGCCGCTTCGCGGCCGGTGTCGATGGCCGTCAGCACGAAGACCAAGTCGCCCCACACAATCGGCGTCGAACTACCGAGTCCAGGCAGTTCAGTCTTCCATTTGATGTTGGTCTTGTCGTCCCATTTCAGCGCCGGTTTGCCGTGCGGCGACGTGCCATTGGCCAGCGGGCCGCGCCACTGATGCCAGTTATCGAGCCGTTCCTTGTCGAACTCGTCCGCCTGGGTGGTGGCGGAAAAAATCATAAAACAGAGAGCTAAAATCGTTAATCGTCTCATAGTGAATGATCCTATTTGGGGCCTCGGTAGTCGATAGCGTACACGGGCGGCTCGATCCCTGGTTTCAGTCGCGGATCGGCAATCGGCATCGCGGCGGCCAGGTGTAAGGGGAGAACACCGGCCCACGCCGGCAGTTCATAATCCGGCTCCTCATCGAGCGGCGGTCCTGTGCGAATCTTCGCCGAGGCTTCCTGAATGGGGATCGACACCACCAGGGTTTGTCGCAATTCGCCGGCGCTGGGTGCGCGGACATCCTGCCAACGCCCTGGAATCAGGTGTTCGGAAAGCGCTCGCAAAATCTCGATTTTTCGCTCCGGCTCGCGCACTTCCGAGCCGGTTCCGAAAAGGACCACCGAACGATAATTCATCGAGTGATGAAAGGCGGAGCGAGCCAGCACCAAACCATCGACGATTGTCACCGCGATGCAAACGTCCTCGCCGCGTTGCACAACCTGTAACATCCGGCTGGCGGGGGAACCGTGCAAATAGAGGTTCTCGCCGATGCGAACGTAAATCGTCGGCACAACATTGGGCCGCCCCTCGATGGTGAAACTCACATGACAGACCAGCCCTTCGTCCAAAATGGCGTGGATGGTGGCGAGATCATAGGCGGCGCGCTTGGGCAATCGCTTGACGGTTGCGCGGTCGCTCGGAGGAGGTTGGTTCACGGAGAATCCCTTTACGGATGGGCGCGTGCTGGCGGGCGAACGAACACGCCACAGACGCTCTTCCTGATGTTATCTGTCAATGGCCGGGACACAAGAGCGCGGTCAGTCTTGAACCGAAGGAACGGTTCCAGACCGTATACCGTTTCCTCCGTCATGCAGCATATACTTTTCCTCGACCCCTTCGACGCCCCAGTGTTTGCCCGGTTTTTCTTCGATTTTGCGAAAACCGGCGGCTTGATAGAGACGAGCCGCCGTGGTCAAGGCGCTGACCGTCCACAGGAAGATGGATTCATAACCGCGTTCCCAGCAGAAGGCGAGGGCTTCCGAGAGCAGCCGTTTCCCCAACCCACTGCCGCGCGCGGACGGATCGACCAAAAACCAGCGTAATTGCGCTTCCTTCTGGGAGATGCCGACGATGGCGATGCAACCGGCGATGCACTCGCCGCGCTCGGCAATCCACAGTCGATCCCGATCGGTTCGCGCGAGAACGAACTGTGCCAGCGGGCCGGCGACATAGGCTTCAAACGTCGGATCGAAACCGTACTCACGAGCGTAGATTGTACCGTGGAGATGGATAATGGAACCGAGATCGCCCGGCTTCAGGTCGTGCCGCAGAGCAAAGTCCGTGGCCATGAGCAATCTCCCGTCTGGACTTGTCGGATAACGGACCTCTCGTTTACTCTAGCAAAAGCAGTCGAAATATCGAAAACGAACGCCGGAGGCAGCTATGGAATCGAACAATCCGCAGTCGAACGATATTCCAAGCAATGGCGGTGCCGAGAAACCAAGCTACAGCGAGGATGGCGTTGATCTGACCTTGATCCGCTGGATGCTCTCGTTGACACCGGCTGAGCGGCTCGAAGTCCTTCGCCAACATAACCGGATGATAGCAGAGTTACGCGATGCCAATTCCAACCTTTGATGCCCTGTCTATTTTAGAAACCCTCGCCCGATATGAGGTAGATTTCATCGTCGTTGGCGGTGTCTGTGCGACTCTGCACGGTGCCCCTGTGAATACTTTCGACATCGATTTGGTGCATTCCCGCGCGCCGGAGAATATCGAGCGATTGCTGCGAGCGCTGGAGGAGTTAGATGGCTATTTCCGAGAACATGGAGAGCGTCGTCTCCGGCCGGCTCATTCTCATCTGGCTTCCTCCGGCCATCAGTTGCTCATGACCAAGGCCGGCCCGCTCGACCTCCTCGGTACGATTAGCAACGATCAAGGATATGATGAATTGTTATCGCAAGCACCCGTGGTAACAATACGGAAAGGGTTCGGGGTCCGTCTTCTCGATCTGGCAACCTTGATTGCGGTGAAAGAAGAACTGGGGCGCGACAAGGATAAAGCGATGCTCGCTGTCTTACGGCACACTTTGGAAGAAAAGGGCAAACAGTAGCCATCTCGTCATGACACTCACACGTCGCAAATTCCTGGCGATCATGCTGGCGTACTTCGGCATCGTCGCGTTTGTCCTGCTTGGATTGGCTCTCTGGCTTCAGGAGGAAGACAACTACTCACGCATTGAGGATAAACTCTATCTCGGCGGCGCTGTGCCTGCGCCGCCACGGGGCACAAAGGCCGTCATCAATTTATGTGAACAAGAAGATCCGTATGCGTGCGATTTTACTGTCTGGGAACCGATTCCCGACAGCGAACCCGCGCCGGACCTTGAATGGCTACATCGCATGGTGGACATCCTCGACACATGGCAGCGCGAGGGCATCACTACCTATATCCACTGTCGCAATGGTGTCAGCCGCAGCGGTATGCTCGTTGTCGCTTACGAGATGTACAAGAATAATTGGACGCGCGACGAGGCGCTGGCCTTCGTCCGAACGAAGCGGCCGATCACGCGGCCAAACCCGGCGTTCATGCGGCGACTGCTTGAATGGGAACAGGCAAAGCGCTCACGTCTTCTTCAGCCACGTTCGCTCGATGAACGTCGTGTCAACGTGGCCGTCGATAAACGCCGGATGGCGGAAGATTTCGCGGTGAATGGGGATGGTCGTGTGAATGCCTTCGACGATGAATTCATCGAGCGCGCGGCGCATGCACGCCAAGGCGTCGGCGCGGGTCGGCTGATAGACCAAGAGCTTGGCCACCAGCGAATCGTAGTTCGGCGGCACGCGATAGCCGGCGACGACGTGGGTATCGAGACGGACGCCGGGACCGCCGGGCGGCTGCCAGCGCGTGATTAACCCAGGAGAGGGGCGGAAGTTGTGAGCGGGATCTTCGGCATTGATGCGGCACTCGATGGCGCAGCCGCGATGCACGATGTCACGCTGCGCGAACGGCAGCGGCTCGCCGGCCGCGATGCGAATCTGTGCCTTCACCAGATCGATGCCGGTCACCAGTTCCGTGACCGGATGCTCGACCTGAATGCGGGCGTTGACCTCGATGAAATAAAAGCGATTTTGTTTATCCACTAAAAATTCGCAGGTGCCCGCGCTGTAATAGCCGGCTGTCTTGGCCAACCGCACGGCGGCCTCGCACATGGCCATGCGCACCGCATCGGGCAGGTTCGGTGCCGGCGATTCCTCCACCAATTTTTGATGCCGGCGTTGTAACGAACAATCACGCTCCCACAAGTGGACGACATGGCCTTCGCGGTCGCCGAGCAATTGCACCTCGACGTGTCGCGGTTGCTCGATGTACTTTTCCAGATAGATGCTGCCGTCCTTGAAGGCGCTCTCGGCTTCCTGACGCGCCGACTTGAGGCCGGACAACAGCGAAGCCTCATCGCGAGCCACACGCATGCCGCGACCACCGCCGCCGGCTGCCGCCTTGATGAGTACCGGAAAATCCATCGCGCGAGCCAGATGCAGCGCATCCTCTTCCTTCTCGATCAACCCCTCACTGCCCGGCACGACGGGCACGCCGGCTTTTTGAGCGAGCTTGCGGGCCTCGTTTTTGTTGCCTAGTCGCTGCATCGCCTCCGGCGGCGGACCAATGAACTCGATCTTGCAATCGCGGCACACCTCGGCGAAGTGGGCGTTCTCCGACAAAAAGCCGTAACCGGGATGAATGGCCTGCACATCGGCGGCCTCGGCCGCGCTAATCAAACGCGGGATCTTCAGATAGCTTTCCGACGCCGTGCCCGGACCAATACAAATCTTCTGATCGGCCAAATCGAGATACGGCGCACCGCGATCCGCCTCGCTATAGACCGCGACGGACTCGATGCCCATCTCCTTGCAGGCGCGAATGACCCGCAAGGCGATTTCTCCCCGATTGGCAATCAGAATGCGTTGGAACATAAACAGTGTTCAGTGTTCAGTGTTCAGTGTTCAGTGTTCAGTCTTCAGTGTTCAGTGTTCAGTGTTCAGTGTTCAGTGTTCAGGAGGCAGAGGGCAGTAGTTTTTACTGAACACTGAACACTGAAAACTGAAAACTGTTAGGCGTTGGGATCGACCCGGAACAGCACGGTGCCGAACTCGACGAATTCCTTGTCCTTGACCAGCACTTCGCGGATGACGCCGCTGCAATCGGCCGTGATCTCGTTAAAAATCTTCATGGCCTCGATTTGGCAGACGACGGTGGTAGGAGTGACGCGCGCGCCCACGGCGACGTAGGGGGCGGAACCAGGTTTTTCTTGCGCGTAGAAAGTGCCGACGGCGGGGCTTTTGATTTCGAGAAGCTGGCGAGTCGGGAGCGGCGGCGGCGTTTCGGCGGCTTTCGGCGCGGGATTCGTCGTGGGGATCGGGCGCTCGACCGGCGAGAATCTCGGCTCGACCGTCGTCATGCCGCCACCACGCCGCAGACAGATGCGCTGTTCGCCCTCACGGAGATCCATTTCGCTGAGATCGTGTTGGCTCATCAGCGCGACGAGCTGCTCGATCGTCCGCACATCGAACGGACCCGGTTGCGTGCGTGCATGGTCGGCCAACGCGATCTCCTTTTCATCGATCCGTTTAGGCGAATGCCCGCATGGCATCCAGGTCGCGGGATAGGTGAGTCAGCCGTTCGACGCCGTCAGGCGTGACCAGCACGTCGTCCTCGATCCGTATGCCACCCCAACCGGGTAAGTAAATCCCCGGCTCCAGAGTGAAGATCATGCCCGCCTCAATCGGCGTCTCGGAATTGGGTCGCAGCCACGGCGCTTCGTGGATTTGCAGCCCGAAACCGTGTCCCAGTCCGTGACCGAAGCAATCGCCATAGCCGGCCTCGGCGATCACCGAACGCGCGGCGGTGTCGATGTCGCGCGTGGAAACGCCCGGCCGCACGGCTCTCAGCGCTGCCTCCTGCGCTCGCAACACAACCGCATACACTTCTTCAAGTTTCGCTGTTGTTGATGCAGCCGCGCTAGAGAAAGTTGAAGTTGTACGGGTATCCAATACTCGTGTCAAGTCGCTTTTGTAGAGCGGAGCGCTGACGCCCCAATCGACGAGCAGCAACTCACCGGAGGCCACCGTGCGATTCGTCGGCGGCGCATGCGGCAACGCGGCCCGTTCGCCGACAGCGACGATCGGCGGAAACGCCGTGCCGGCGGCACCGGCTCGCCGCGCATAATGTTCGATGGCGTCGCACAGATCTTTCTCGGTGTCTTCCGGTCGCAAAAGGGCGCGAAAGGCGGTGAAGGCGCGTTCGGCTACCTCGATAGCCGTGCGAATCTGCGCCAACTCCCAGGCGTCCTTGACCATGCGCAGGCGCTCGACGCGATCGGCGCCGCCCTTCCAGTTCAGGCTCGGCGTCCGTTCGCGGAGAAACTCGAATTCGGCCACGGTGACGGCGGCCGTCTCGAAACCGACCGAGCGAACGCCCAGGCGATGGAGCGCCTCAGCGACGGCCTCCGGCAGTTTCTGCGATGGCGGGCGAATGTGCGTCAGCAGTTGCGGGCATTCGTCGGCCAGCTGGCCGGTGTAGCGCGAATCGCTGACCACCAAGGCACGATCGCGCGTGAGAAGGAGTACGGTACTATCGCCGCTGAAGCCGGTCAGGTAGGTGACGTTGACCGGACTGCTTATCATGAGGGCGTCGATGCCCTCGTCAGTCAGCAAGGGAGCCAACCGTTCGCGGCGCTGCGCATACCTGGGATAGTCCATGAAACACTCCTCCAGACGATTGCTTCCTATTGTCTGGATGGAGCCACCCGACGGCAAGCGCTCCGTTCGTGTTCTCTCGCCTCCAATTCACCAGCCGTCAGGTCGGCGAAGGTCATTGTGGCATGGTTCAAACGCGGGTTGCATCTTGGTAGGCCCCGCTTGCCGAGCGGAACCTAACCCACGCTACCGGATCGCCGACCCGTTTGAACCATGCCGTCACCGTCACTATTTTATCCGCTGGTTATTTCGTGGGCGTCGATTCACCGATGCAATAAAGGTTGTGCAAAGCCCGGATGAAAATTTGTCCTCGCGAGATGGCTGGCGAAGCGTAACACTCTTCATCGAGCTTATTCTTGTGGACCACCTCGAATTTATCGCTCGCCTTGAGGACGAACATGATGCCGTCGTCATCCAGGAAATACAGATGGCCATCTGCCAGCACTGGCGAGGCACTGTGATGCTTGCCCAGTTTCTCCTTCCATAGACGCTCGCCTGTCTGAGTATTAAGACAACTGAGATAGCCGGTATCCGAGACAACATAGAAGTGCCCGTTGGCGGCGATGGGCGAGGGCACGTAGGAAGCGCCGCTGTTGCGGCTGACGCGGTTGACTTTGTGCGGAATGTGCCAGCGGATGTACTTGCTCTTGGTGATGTTGCCGCTGCCTTCCGGGCTGATGCCCATCAGGTGATACTCCGGGAAGCCGGTCGTCAAGAACAGCACGTCATCGAGATAGACGAGGCTGGCGACGTATTGCTCGGTTGGACCGTCGATGATCCAGAGCAGCTTGCCGGTGTCGGCGTCGTAGCCGGTGACGCATTTGCTGCCACTGAGGACAAGCTGTGTCCCATCGGGGTTGTTCTTCGCGTGAATCAGGATGGGCGTGCAATAGGAGCGCGTGCGGTTGGGGCGGTCGATGCGCCAGCGCTCCTCGCCAGTCTCCTTGTCCAGGGCGACGAGGTAAGCCTTGGCGTCCTGATCGCCGTTGAGAATGACGAGGTTTTTGTGCAGGATGGGTGAGCTACAGAAGCCGTGAACCGACAGTAGCTTGCCGGGGGAGCGCTGCCAGATGCGCTTGCCGTCGAAGTCGTAGCAGGCCGCTTGCATGTCGGGATAGGCGAGGAAGGCGACCCAGACGTGCTTGCCATCGGTGACGGGCGTGGCGCTGGCGAAGCTGTTGAGGGGGTGCTTCTTTTCGAGTTTGGCCGTCACGACGACTTGCTGCCAGAGGATCTTGCCGTCGCGGCGATCCAGACACATCAGCACACGCTCGCCCTTGTCTTCGAGGCAGGTGGTGACGAAGACGCGCTCGCCCCAGACGATGGGCGAAGAGTGGCCTTTGCCGGGAATGGGCGTTTTCCAGCGAATGTTCTCGGTCTTGCTCCACGTCAGAGGAATACCCTTTTCGCTGGAAGTGCCGTCGCCGCGCGATCCGCGCCAGCCAGGCCATTCTTCGGCGTGGAGCGTGCCAATAAGGAGGGTGAGCGAGGTCAAGAAGAGGGTCGGGAATCGCATTGAGGTTCACTCCGGGGGGATCACGAGGGTGGGTGCCGCAAGCGGCTTAGCGCGAAAGAACGCTAAGCCGCTTGCGGCTCATTCCAAGGCATGCACATATCCTAGCGGCGACAAGGGGCGGCGTTGTCCTTTTTCTTCCAGCCACAATCCCTGTTCGGCGACGCACTCGCCGACCACGGCCAAACCAGGAATCGGCGGCGCGTGCAGCAGTGTCTGGGCGTCGGCGGGCGAGACGGCGAAGACCAACTCAAAATCTTCGCCATCGCTCAGGGCGTGTTCCAGCGGCGAGCGTTCGTCTGTCATCGCGTGGGCAGCGTCGGCCACGGGGATGGCGTCGGCGCGGAGGACGGCACCACAACCGCTCTCGGCGCACAGGTGGGCGACATCGGCGGCCAATCCGTCTCTGATGTCGATCATGGCGTGCAGCGTGACGAGGGCGTGCAGGGCCAGCGCCTCGCGGACGCGCGGGGTGAAGTCCAGATGCTTGCCCCGGATGCTGCCGCCCAAGGGACCAGTGACCATCAGCCAATCACCGGGATGAGCGCCCTTGCGGCAGACCAGGCCGCGTGGCGTCGCCTCACCCAGCAGCGTGACGTTGATGACCAGCGGGCCGTCCCAACTGTTGGTGTCGCCTCCGACAATGGCCGTGTCGAAAGCGTCGGCTATTTCGCGCAGACCGAGGTAAAGCTCTTCGGCCAATGCTCGCCCACCGTGGCGCGGCAATCCAACGCTTACAACGGCGGCGACCGGCACGCCGGCCATCGCGGCGATGTCGCTGAGGTTGACCGCCATCGCCTTGCGGCCAATCTGCCGCGCTGTGCCGGCTCCCAGTGCGTCTGGGTGTGTCTCGGCGAGGCGAAAGCAGCTGCCTTCCAGCAGCATATCCGTTGTAATCAGACAATCGGCCCCATTCGGCCAGCGCAGGACGGCCGTATCGTCGCCTGGCCCCAGCAGCACTCGGTCGGCCGCCGGTGTGCGTTGCCGTAGCCAGTCGATGAAGGCAAACTCGCCGGTCATTACGTCTTGCGTCCGTCTGTCTCATTACGACCAGCCCAGAGCGCCAGCGACGGGTTTCTGCAACCCGTCGCTGGCGCTCTGGGCTGGTCGTCGGGAACTATTTCTCAGGCTAACGGCTCCCCACGCCGCACACCAGTGAAAATTATTGTAAAGTTGATAATACGCGCTCGGGCGCCTGCTTTCTCCCCGTTACATCGAGAAGGCTCGGCGACGGATTCTTCTAGTTCCTCGTCCTCAGGCTCCGCGAGAACAATTTCATGACCGCGATCACGGTGCCCCCTCTCGTCAGTGAATCCTCCTTTCGCCCTCGTGTCTTTGGTGCCACGCCCTTTCATACCGATGGCGAATTGCTCGCTCTTCGCTTCGCTCCGGATGGCCGTCTCTGGTCCGTCGAGGAACTGGGCGTGCTGCGTCACTGGGATCTCGACACCCGGCAACAAATCGGCTGGCACGACTTGGCGGACTCGGCCTCGCTGTGGTGCTTCAGCGCCTCGGCCCACTACGTTGCCGCCGGTAGCGATGAACTGTCCATCTGGGAGACGGGAACAGGCGAGTTGCTCGCCTGTTGGCCGCAACTCTCCTGGGTGACGGCGCTGGCGTTTCAGCCGGGCGGCCTGCTGCTGGCCAGTGGGCACGACGACGGCGTCCTCCGCCTTTGGCACTACGCCAGCCAGCGACTTGCTTACGAGTTGCGCAATCCCATCGTGTACACCGGAACCCACGGCAGCATCGCCATCAGCGCGCTGGCGTTCAGTCCCGATGGCCAAACGCTGGCTGTCGCGAGTGAGGACAAGAGCATCCTCCTGTGGGATCTCGCTAGCGGCGAGGTGCGCGGCCAACTGGTCGGTCACACCGACCGCATTCCCGCCCTGGCCTGGCATCCGGATGGACGCCGCCTCGTCTCGGCTGGCTGGGACACCACCGCCCGCGTATGGGACACGACCACTTATTTGCCGATCATTCTGCTCAACAGTCACGCCAGCCAGGTTCAGACGCTAGCCTTCACGCTCGATGGCCAGCGCCTGGCTTGCGCCGACTCTGCCAATGCTCTGCACGTCTGGGACGCCCATCGCTATCAAACGCTCGCGGTGCTGTGCGATCACGCTCGTGAGATTCGCAGTGTGGTTTTCAGTCCGAATGGCCAGTGCCTGGCCTCCGGTGGAGCTGGCCGAGTCATCCACATCTGGGACGCCCGTCAGGGAGCCGAGGGACAGGACACGGCCGACCCGCTGCTTTCCCGGACCTGCCTGGCGGTTGGTTCCGATGGCCGGCGTCTGGCCAGCTTGGGCACGGGCACTCGTCTGCGCGTCTGGGATACGGCCACGACTCAGCCCGTCGTGGAATTGGAGGACGCCCCGAACCTGCGCGCCTTCGCCGCCAGCCCGGACGATCGCTGGTTCGCCGGCAGTCTCTCTCGGCCGGAAGGACACAAGCCCGACCGCGCCACCCTCGCCCTATGGCGAGCGGACACCGGCCGTCGCGAACGCATCCTCGAAGGACCGGCCGCACCGATCACCGTCCTGACCTTCAGCTCGGATTCGACGCTCCTCGCCTCGGCGGGGCTGCGCAGCAGCGATGTTTGGCTGTGGAACATTCCTTCGGGTGAACCGGCCCTGCTTCTCACGGGTGCGGTCGAGGGGTGCAGCGTCGAGGCGCTGGCTTTCCAACCCGCGACGCCAGCAAGGAACTCCCGCCTGCTCGCGGTCGGCGGCATCGACTGGCAGGCTCCGCGCGGCGCCGATGGCCGGATCGCCCTCTGGGATCTGATCGAGCGTCGATTGATCGCTTTGCTGCCCGGCGGGTCCGGCAGTCTGGCTTTCCATCCATTCGGGCACCATCTGGCGACGGCCACGCTGATGCAGAGCGTCGTCGTCTGGGACGTGGGAGCTTGGCAGCAACGACTCGAACTGTCCGGCCATCTCGACGCGGTGACGTGCGTCGCCTACAGTCCCGATGGCCGTTGGCTGGCCTCCGGCAGCGATGATCGCACGGTGCGTCTATGGGATCCGAACACCGGCGTGCAGCGCGGCTTGGTGGAGTTGGACACGCAGATTAAGGCGTTGGCATTCGCGTCCGATGGGCGTTCGCTTTTCACGGGCAACGGCACAACCAGCTGCTATCAGATTGACGTGCGAGCGATTCTGGCTAGCGGGGTCGTGTGAGCGCCCCGGTTGCTTCTTCCACGGAGGCTTTAACAGGTCCCGCTCTACGAAGACTGCCAATGTCGCCTTTTACGCGGGCTACCGGCGGGAAGGCTAAGGACTACCGGACAAAACCGCGAAGGCCAGCCGAGCCGCGACCGTAAGGGAGCGGGATATTTGGGGTTACCCCCGCTCCCTTACGGTCGCGGCTCGGTTTTGTCCGCTAGCTCAAAGTGGATCGATACCTTCGTTTTGGAAGGCGAGGGAGAAGGCGTGCGAGACATTTACTCGTTAACCCAAGACGAATTCAAACTGTGTTACGATCCTTCCAGTCCGACGCGACCGACGGAGTTCAACACGAAAGTTGATTTCGTCCGCGCGTTATTTACCCTAAAGCGAGTTACGCCGAAACAGTCGTTGGAAAAATCAGGTAAAGTCAAGTGATCGCCGAACGACGCGCTGCACCTGTCGAAAGGAGATAAAGGGGGTCGGGGGCTCGAATCCGCCCGTGGGTAATGGCACCTTCGCTCACTCACGACGGCGTAGGCGGGAAAACATCTTCGTCGATGAGCGACTGCCGCAGAATAAGAGCTTGCGGATTATTGATGCAGAGTACCTGAATCGTTGCCCGGCCAATCGGCGTCCGGCCGACCAGCAGCGGCCCTGTCCATTGAAAACAGCGCTTCCAATGGTGTCGGCGGGGATGGAACAGTTGCACGAGCTTGCCCGTTTGCGGGTCGATACTTGCGATATTTGGCCCCTTGAAGCTATTACAATAAAAGCACGCCAGACATAAGTTCTCAGGGACCGTCGCGCCGCCGTGTTTCCTGGCGATGACGTGGTCAATCTCGAAGGTAAGCAGGGATTGCGCCTGTGCCAGCTGGCAGTATTCGCACCGCGCGTGCGCCCGCTGCCAGACAAGCTCGATGAGCGCCTGTTCCATCCGGCCCCTCAGCGTCCGTGCTTTTTCAGACTGATGCGCGCCTTGGATCTCATCAGATCCACGAAGTAGCCAATACGGCGATAGCTGTGGAGTTCTTCTTCCTCTGCCTGGGTCAAGCTGCCCTCCTGGCTCTTGACGGCCAGGTCGTGCATCCGGTCGTGATCCACCTGGTCGAAATCGAGCTTGAGGAGCGCCTCGGCCACTTCGGGCGAGAAGTCGGCACGATTCGATTTGACCAGACGGCTCAGGATGGCGGCTTCGGCTTCGGCTGCATAGGTTATTGGCATGGAGCTTTCCTCCGCTGAACTCTCCCCCTCGTTTTACCAGCCGTTGGATCTCGTGGAAAGACGATTTGATTTGCTTTGCCTTCACATCATCTTGCGCCGTAAGATACATCAACAGGAGTAATAATCGACACCGCCGCGCCCGGCGCGGATGCCAGGAGGAAAGGTCATCGCATCATGGACCCTGGGACGCAGACCAGTCCTCTGCCGCGCGGCCAACTGCCGACCGGCGAACTCGACCTGACCGGCCGAACGCTCGCCGATTTCCATGTCCTCCGTCATCTTGGTCAGGGCGGCATGGGTCAGGTTTATCTCGCCGAGCAAGTCTCTCTCAAACGCAAGGTCGCCTTGAAGATCCTTCGGCCCGAACTGGCGGGCGATCCGACCGCGCTGCCGCGCTTCAAGGCCGAGGCCACCGCCGTCGCTCAGGCCACGCACGCCAACATCGTCCAGGTCTACGCCATTGGCGAGGCCGATGGCATGTCCTACATGGCCCTCGAATACGTCGAAGGTCGCAACCTACGCGAATATCTAACCAAGAAGGGACCGCCCGATGTGTTGCTGGCGCTGAGCATCATGCGCCAGGTGGCTTCCGCCTTGCAGCGCGCGAGCGAGTTGGGCATCATCCACCGCGACATCAAGCCGGAGAACATCCTGCTGACGCGCAAGGGCGAGGTCAAGGTCGCCGATTTCGGTCTGGCTCGCTGTCTGATCGGCGATCGACCGGCCCTGAATCTGACGCAAAGCGGCGTGACGATGGGCACGCCGTTGTACATGTCGCCGGAGCAGGTTGAGGGCAAGCCGGTGGACAGCCGAACCGACATCTATTCGTTCGGCGTCACTTGCTATCACATGCTGGCCGGCCATCCGCCCTTCCAGGGCGATTCGCCCTTCGAGGTCGCTCTGCAACACGTCCGCACCGAGCCGAAACCCCTGACCGACATCCGTCCCGATCTGCCGGCGGCGCTGTGTGTCCTCGTTCACAAGATGCTCGCCAAAGATCCCACCCAGCGCTATCAGACGGGCCGAGAATTGCTCAAGGACATCGCGCGCGTGCGCGAGGGGCTAAGCGGTCAGACTGCGTCCCTGTCGCCGCCGACGCGATCTGTTGAGATGGTGTCGCTATCATCCCCTGCGCCCGCGACCGTTGCGCCGACAATGGTGCAAGCTCCGTCGCGGCGCTGGAGATGGCGCTTGCCGGCGGTCGGACTGAGTGTGCTGATGGCTGCCGCCGTCGGCGTCGGCCTCGGCTGGTTCCGCCATCAGCGAGCCTTCCCACTGCACGGCGCTGTCACGCCCGCATCGGAGGAGAATCCGGCGAGTAGGCCGGAAACCAAGGAGCAGGCATTACGCACGCTCCTTGAGCCGTATCTGAACTCGCGGCCCGCCAACCTCAGCGAACGACAGAAGGGGCTGGGGCACAGCATGGACCTGGGGTTGTTTTACCTGGAGCATGATCGCCTGGACGACGCCCTGGCCCTGTTTAACCGGCTCGAAAAACATCCCGCGGTGATTTACCAATTACTGGGTCATCTGGGACAGGGCATCGTGTTGGCTCTGCAAAATCGGCCGCATGAATCCAACACACATTTTCGCAGGACACATCTTGAGGTGCGCGGCAAGCAGCCGATCAAATTGATTGAAAACATGATGTGGGCGGATCCGCACTGGCGCTACTGGACCAGCAAGGCCATCCACTACAACCTGAAGAATGGGTTGGACAGGAGCGACATCCCCGCCTCGTTCCGGCAGTTCGAGTTGCGCTAACATTCAACTTGATTTCAGCCTCTTGCGGCTTAGCGAGAGACAACCGCTAAGCCGCAAGGGGCTGTTCACGCTCCTTACTGGCTCTTCTTACGGGCTTTTTCGATCTGGGCGTCGGTGATCTTGATGCGGATACTCACGTCGTTCTTGTCCGCGCTCAGCTTGATGTTATCGACCACTTCCTTGACGATCCGGCCGCCGGCGTCCTTGCCCGCGCCCACAAAGGAGAGCAGGGGCATCAGCTCATCGATCTTGCCCTTGATCTGGGTGGCGGCCTTGGCGTCGTTGGTGTGGACGACCAAGGTGAACTGGGCATCGTCGGTCAGTTCCAGACCGCCCGTGATCGATTGCAGAGCGTCGGCGAAGTCCTTGGCGTTGTCGTCGGCCTTGAGTACCTTCTTGAGTTGATCGGTGGCCACCATCGCCAGCCAAACGCTTTCGCTGCCCTTGAGGTGATCGAGCGCGGCCTGCATGTCCTTGTTGAGACGCTGCGGACGTTCGCTTACGCGCTTGACGGCGGCGACCGTGTCTTCTTTCGATGCCGTCATCACCAGGGCGTTCTTGCCGGCGAAGGCGGCGAACAACGGCTTGTTGTTCGAGGGAATCTCCCACATCGACAAATCACCTTCCTTGATGTCCTTGATTCGGCCGGGATGCTTCTTGACGTACTCGGCGACGGCCGTCCGCGCCTTGTCCGGATCGAACTTGCCGCGAACCACGGCCAGCAGTTTTCCCGCCATGGCCAGGTTGCCGGACGTACTGAGACCGATGGTGTCGATGTCCTTGAGCGGGTCGATTCCGGCGGCGGTCAGCAGTTGCCCCAGTTCGTCATCGCGTTTGAGAAGCATCTGGATCGGATCGAGGGCATGCTTCTTGACCACGGGCGTCTGCAACAGCTGGCGCACGTTAATCGTCATCACCATTTCGGCATCGGCAGGCGTCAGTTGATCCGGTTCGGCGCGGGCCGCCTGCGAGGGGGCCGGCGCAGCAAAGGCATTCACCGTCAGACACAGGACGATCGAGACGACCGTCGCGAAATTCCGCCAGGTTTTCATGAGGGATTAAGTCCTTTCGATTGAGAAACGAGACGCCGCTTGCGGCTTAGCGCTAAGCCGCAAGCGGCGCACACAGCGGGCGTCACTTGCTCTTCTTCAACGCCTCCTCGATGAGGTCGCTGCTGATGCGTCCCTTGACGACGACAGTCTGCCCCTTGTTGCTGATGCGCAGGCTCTTGACGACCTCCAAAACGAATTCGATCTGCGGCTTGGCGTCCTTGTTCAGTCCGCCCAGCACGGCGGTGATGAGCGTGAGACCGGCGTTGGCCGAGTCACGCAGTTCCTTGGCCTCGTCCGCGTTCTTGGTAGTGACGACAAGCTCCAACTTGATCTCGTCGCTGAGCGTCAATCCGCCGCCGATCGCCTGGATCTTATCGAGCATGTCCTTGACATCGCCCGGCAAACTGCCGACGGCGTCCTTGACGGCCGGGTTCTTGACGGCCGCCACCGACAGACTTTGACGATCATCGACCTTTTCGAGCAGAGCCTGAAAGTCCTTATTCTTGAGCGCCAGCTTGTCCGTCTTGCCGATCTTCTTGAGGGCGTCCACCACATAATCCTTGCCCGGCGAAGCGAGCAGCGTATCCCGGCTGGCCAGGGCAACGAACAGAGGATCGTCCATGTCCGGCACATTGACCTCATAGATGATGTGCTTTCCAGCGAGAACCTTGTGAATCTTGAGGTTTTCGCTTTGATCCTTGGCGACCTGCTCGGCCTTGGCCTTGAACTTGGCGAGGTCGAATCGCCCATGCACGATGATGAGGCCGCGATCCTTATCCGTGCCGCCGGGAGTGGCGAGGATGACACGATCCAGATCCTTGAACGGATCGAAACCGAGATCCTTCAAAACGTCCTGGACCTGATCGTTTCCGCGCAGCAATTCCTGAGCGGCTTCCAGGGCGTTTTTCTTGATAAGAGGCGAATCGAGAATCTGACGGACGTTGATGTTGACGACCGTTTCGGTATCGAGAGGCACATAGGGATCGATTTCGGCAGCGCGGCCGGGAGTGGTCCCCAGCAGGACGGTCAGGAGGATGGCGGCGTCGCGCATCCTGGGATGGAGGAGCGAGGTCATCGGCGTGGGTTCCTTTCGTCAGTTGTAGTCCTCGCCTGACCATCAGGTCGGGCGTTCATCAGTTATACCTTGCCAGTCAGGAACGGTTTCAAAGCCAGCCCGCAGCGCCAGCAAGGGAAAGTCCCTTGCTGGCGCTGCGGGCTGGCAAAGACAATCCTCAACGCACATGGGCGATGAGGCATTTCAGGTAATGCGATTCGAGGCACGACACCGAAACCGGATGATCCGGTGTCGGTCCCCGGCGTTCGAGAACCTGCACGGCACGCTTCTCCTCGGCGGCCAGCTGTGCCAACAAGTCCTCTAACATAGCCATCGTGATGAGTCCGGAGCAACAGCAAGTCACGAGAACGCCATGCGGTTCGAGCAGACGCAGAGCCAGCGTCTGCAAACGCCGATAGCCGCGCATCGCTTCGTCGATGGCGTGCCGCGCACGAGCAAACTTCGGCGGATCGAGTACGACCACGCCAAAGCGCTCGCCTCGCGTTGCCAGCGCATCCAGTTCCGCAAAAACATCGCCCCGCACAAAGGTCAGATTGTCGAGTCCGTTGAGCCGAGCGTTGTCGCGAGCCAATTGCAAAGCCGGCTCGGACTGATCGAGACCCAGCACGGAGGCCGCGCCCGCGCGGGCGGCGTGCAATCCGAATCCGCCGGTGTAACAGAAGGCATCGAGTACACGCCGGCCGCGCGTCAGCCGCGCCGCCACCTGCCGATTGTCGCGCTGATCGAGATAGAACCCCGTTTTCTGCCCTTCCGCCAGGTTGACCAAAAACCGCAATCCACCCTCCTCGATCTCGATAGGCCCCGGCGGCGCATCGCCCCATACGAGTCCATCGTGCGCTTCGAGTCCTTCGAGTTGGCCGATGCCGCGCTCCGTGCGCTGGTAGATTCCCGCCGGCTGCAATAGCTCGACGAGCAATTCGACGAACAGATCGCGCCGCTGGGCCAACCCTAGACTCGTGAATTGCAACGCCAACCAGCGATCGTAGCGATCGATCGTGCAACCGGACAGCCCATCGCCTTCGCTGAAGACAAGTCGGCAGGCGCGGCCCGCTCCGTCGAGATCAAGCAGACGACGCAGCTTTACCGCATCTTCCAGCCGCGCTCGAAAGAAATCCCGATCAAGCGGCGTATCGAGATCCCAGGTGTAGAGACGGACGCGAATTTTGCTGCGACTGTTGTACAGACCACGCGCCACGAAATTGCCCGTGTGCGAGAATAGCTCAACCACGTCGCCATCGGCCGGCTCCCCCTCGACGGCGGCAATGGCTCCGGCGTACACCCACGGATGTCGGCCATAGAAGGGACGGGCGCGGCGGGGTTGCAAGATGATGCGTGCAGTCATGTGATAAATCCGAAACTCGAAATCCGCAATCCGAAAGAAATCCCAAAAAAGAATACCCAAACGCAAAACTTTCCGCTGTCCTATTTCGGATTTGAATTACCTATTTGGGATTTCTTTCGGATTTCGGATTTCGGATTTCGAGTTTTACTCGTTGCCGCGTTCGACGGCCTCGATATAAGCGAGGGCGCGATCGAGTTCGCGTTTATTGTGCCGGCTGCGCAGCAGAGCGCGGACGCGCAACAGCAGTTCGGTCTTGTTGATTGGCTTGGACAGAAAATCATCGGTGCCGGCTTCGACGGCGCGTTCCATATCGCTGGGCTGATCGAGCGCGGTAATCATAAGGATGGCAATGTCATGCGTGGTGGAGTCGCCGCGTAGACGCTTGCACACCTCGAAACCGCTGATGCGCGGCATCATCACATCGAGCAGAATCAGGTCGGGATGCCAGCTGGCGACGATATGCAACGCTTGCTCGCCATCGCTGGCGGTGCGTACTTCGCAATCGCTGTCGCTCAGGTAGACTTCGAGCAATTCAGCGCCAAGCGGATCATCGTCGGCGATGAGGATGCGCGATGGCGTTGGCTGATTGTTTGGGGTCTGAGGTTGCATGTGCGCCTCCCTGGTTTTCTTGACAGGCCAGTGCATCCAGCGATCTCAGCGTCACGTTTCAAACTCTTTGCGAGGTCGTAATCGACGCTGGGTGGTCTGTGGTTCTTCCGACACAATCGTCGGGGTATCCGCGACCGGAAAGATATGCCCCACTATCCGGCCCGATGCGTCGCACAATTCAATCGGCTGAGACAAATCGGGGAGCATGCTTCGCAGCGTTTCACTGAGGATAACTTTGGTCATGATTCAAACCTCTCTTCTAAGGCGCTATTGATTCATGTGTTCGCCCCCAGGGCATTCTACCTTGAATCCGTGCCGCTTCGCAATCCGGCAGAACGCTCACACCGGCAGCGATGCCGGCAGCACCGCGCGCGGATTGTGTAGACAGTGTAAATTAACCGGATTGCGCACGGGTTCGCCCAGCACGAGACGACGTGCCTCCTCCGCGCCCTTGGCCCGCATCTCGCGGAAGCCTTCCACCGAGTAGAACGCCGTGTGCGGCGTCAGCAGTACACGCGGATGCTGACGCAAACGCTCGTCATCGAGCGGTTCGCGTTCCACCACGTCGAGCGCGGCGTAGGCGATATGGCCGGAATCGAGCGCGTCGCATAGCGCCGGCACCTCGACGCAGGGGCCGCGCGCCGTGTTGATGACGTAGGCACCCGCCGGCAAACGGGCGAGCGTGGCGGCATGGAGAAGATGATGCGTCTCGCGCGTCAGCGGACAATGCAGACTCAGAAACTCGGCGCGTGACAGTAAATCGTCGAGACGATAGACGCGCTCGATGCCGAGCGCTTTGTCGAGTCCGTCGGCTTTGTAGGGATCGAAAAAGATAACGTGCATGCCGAGCGCTTTGCCGCGCAGAGCCATCGCCGTACCGATACGGCCGCAGCCGACGATGCCAAGGGTGCGTCCGCGCAAACGCGGGGTGCCGAACACTGTGGTCACATCCCAGTTGCCGGCGCGGAGGGCGAGATGGGCGGGCACGAGTCGGCGAGCCAGAGCCAAAAGCAGCATCAACGCATGATCGGCGACTTCTTCGGTACCGTAGTCCGGCACATTGCAAACGACGATGCCGCGCCGCCCGGCCGCTTGCAGATCAACATTGTCGTAACCGACGCCGGCCCGCACGATGCCGCGACACCGCCCCAACGCGGCGATGGTCTCTTCACCCAACTTGATGGTGTGGAAGACCAACAGCGCGTCGGCCTCCGCGGCGGCGCGGGCCACGTCTCGTTCATCGTCGGTTTGCAGCAACCGAACCTCGGCCGCCGTGTCGAGAATATCGCGCTCGACGCCGATTTCCGCCAGATGATCGGTCACGACAACCAAGGGCCGGGTACTCATCGAAGGTCGCTCTCCTCGGGGTTCGTCGGGCAACCTTCCTACCTTATGGCAGTCGGTTCGTGAGGACCAGACCGCGCGGCAAGACGAGCCGGCCAGCAAGCTCATGCCGCGGTTCGCAAGCGTGCCATCGCCCGCGCTGCGTCCATTTTCAGGCTCATTGTCACTTCCCAACGGCCCCTGTCATCAGCCTCGACGGACCACTGCGGCAGCACGACCGTACTCTGATGCACCAGTTCAAAACCGCCTTCGGATTGGCTCACTGTCTGAATCGGGAACGCTGCGATGCGGCCGCGCCGCGATAGCGACAGCGACACGTCCAACCCGCGCCACTCATCGACGAGACCAATCTTGTCGGTGTTGGGCAAGTCTTGCTGCGTTTGCAATTGTCCCGCCCGCGCTTGGCCGGCGTGATAGAAATAGCGATCGTCAGCACCCGCCGCTAGGCCGGCGAAGTTGAACTCGACGGCGAAATACAGCGGATTTTGTCGCGGGCAATTGTCCAGTATATAGCGCACTTCCAGCGTATCGCTATCCCCCGCCAGGCGGATTTCCTTGCTCACGCGCACACTTTGCCCGGCAACCTGGCCGTCGCGCCACAGGACAAGTCGCAGTTCGCCGTTGATGCGATCCAGTCGATGCTCGTAAGCGCCCGTCACGAAATCGCCCAATTCCCGCTCCTGGCGCGCGGCCAATTGTTCCAGTGTCACGCTGGGTTCGTAGAAGTGATCGATCATACTTTTGCGCAAATACTCGTCATATTGAAGCATGTGATCGAGTCCGCCCTGCTTCCAGACTTGACCATGATGATTGCGGATGGCGTCGTGATACGCCTCGGGACGGCGTGCCAGCGTGGCCAACAAATTGTGGCGAATGGCGCGTAAATCGAGTTCGTACAGACTACCGCCGCTCGCCGGATGAAAATAAGCGGCGAGTTGGCCATTGCTCAAACACACTTCCGGCGTGCCGTCCAGGTTGAAATCGGCCGTCTCGCCCTCGATCCCGTTCGCCGCGTGCGGCGTCGCTGCCAGCAGTAGATTCTCGGCCGCGATGAGGTGTTCGTAGACGGCCCCGCGTAGGTGCGGCAAATAGATGCCGCCGAACGTGCCGTGCCACCACGGACAATTGCATTGTGCGCGATACAACTCCTGCCGAGTCTTTGCCAAGGTGGCGGCATCGACATTTATGGATTCCTGGATGCGCCGGCTGACTTGCAGCATGCGCGCATACATCTCCTGCGTTTCCGGATAGCGCACCTTGAAGTTGCGCCAGTTGCCGGCGCGCAGAAATTGCTGCAAACGTCCCCAGCGGTGATCGTGCTGCAATTCATTGACCAGACCGCGATAGTCATTCAAGCGTGCCAACGGCAAGGCCCACTCCGTCATCTCGCGATAACTGGCGTCGGGCAGATAGATTCGTCCGGCCGGTTTCGTCTCATCGAGTGCTTGCGCGAAGGTGCATAACTGAATCCAGTGGCGATTGTCGCGTAGGGCGTCGAAGAAGCGGCGCAGCCAGCCGTGTTCGTAGCAGTGCTTGTGCATTTCCGGCCAAACGCCGAACTTCTCGCCGTCGTCGGCGAAGACGATGACCGCGTCGGGATGACGCGAGACCACGTCGCCGAAGTAGGCCAGCGTTTCGTTGGGATCGCGATAGGGCACGAGGTAGCGCAACGGCTCGGCCGCGGCGAAGATGCGCAACAATCGGCCATTGTCCTCGCTGAGATGGTGGCCGAACATCTGCCCCTCTTCGACACCGGCCTGGCGGAAGTGCAGATCATCGAGGACCGTGTATTCCACGCCGGCATCGGCGATGTCCGATACCAGATTCTGCTCCCACACACGCTCCGGCACCCACATACCGCGTACGGATGTCTTGAACAGATTTTCGAGATAGTTTTTGTAGGTCGAAACCTGCCCGATACGATCGCACGGCGGAATCATGGGCAGGATTGGTTCGTAGAAGCCGCCGCCCATGATCTCGACCTGTCCACGTTGAACCATGCGGCGCAGACGCTCGATGTATTCGGGTTTGTGTTCGACCAGCCATTCCATGAGCGGACCGCTTGTGTGCAGGGCGATGGGGATTTCGGGATATTCATCGAGCAGTTCCAGAAATGGCCGATAGCTATCGCGGTAGGCGTGTTCAATGACATGGCCGAAATTGCCGACGGGCTGATGATTGTGCAGTGCCAAAACGAAGCGAAGCGGCATGAGAGAATCCTTTCCATTCCGGGAAACCATCGTCCTTGACGGTCATCCGCGCCCGGTTGAGCCAGGGCGGAAGCAGTATCGTCAAATCGACCGATTGATGCACCCCCAGTTATGCGTCTTGATGGCTCGGTGCTTGATCCGAGCAGGATAGGCAAGTTAGATAGGGCAGTTCAGTCCAGAGGACGGGGCCGGTGTGCTTCAATTGATGGACGATCTTGCGGCTGTTGATGTCCCATACTCAGGGCGCCGCAGGCTGGCTACGCCTCAAGGGGGCAAACAAAATCCACGGGCTTGACGGCGAGTACCGCGCAGGAAACGTCCGGAAGCAGGCGCTCCGCCGTGTGGCCCATCAGCAAACCTGAGACACTCGTGTGACTCATCGTCGCCAGGACCAGCAAGTCGATGTGCTGTTCCGCGATGACCTGCAAGATCGCGTTGTCGGCATTACCGACGCGGTCGGCGATATGGACCTGGATCGGTCGCGATAGGTTTACACCGCGGACCCGCGCCAGCTGCGCGTCCAGTGCCTGCTTGGCTTGGCGGCGCAGCCGATCGTGATACTCCGACCCGACCTCGTCGGGCAGGGCTGTCAGCCACAGGTGATAGATCGGGTATTCGATGGCGTGCAGGACATGCAGGGTGCTGCCCACCATCTCCGTCAGAGACAGAGCCAACTGCAAGGCATGGTCCGATGCCGGTTGGAGGTCGCTAGCGACGAGTACGTTTCGCGGCCGATCGAACGGCTCGGGGCGCATCACCCATACCGGACAGGGACACTGGCGAAACAGCTTCAAGGCGGTGTTGCCGAACAGCATCCGCTGAACGCCGGTAAGATTCCGCGTGCCGACGAGAACCAGATCGTGGCCGCCGCGCAGCACCTGACGCACGATCTCGACCGCTCCCTCACCGTGCGCGAAGACGCCGGCGGCCTTCACCCCATTCTCGCCAGCCTGGCGGACTAACTCGGTCAGTACCAATCGGACCTCTTGCTCGATCCGTCGCGCCAGCGTCAGCCGGTGCCCTTCCTCCAATATCAAGACCGCTTCCTCGATCAGATGCAGAGTGGACAGGAACGTCAACGTGCCGCCGGTTTTCTGGGCCAGCCAGACCGCGCGGCGGAACACCTCCTGAGCGATGGGAGGCAGAGCGCTGGCGGAGAGCGGTGGTGTGCCGTGCGCGAGATCGATTCCCACGAGGATGTTCTGGAAACAGGCCACGAGCAAACTCCTTTGGTGTCACCTCGCCAGGTACGCCTCTCCTCGGAGAGAAGGAAACAACCAGCGTCCTATCCACACCATGAGAACAATGCCGGCCAAGATCAGCGTGGCGATGAAAAACATCGAATAAATAGACGCGAACACCAAGTTGTCAGCCTCATAGTTGACGCCGCGATAAAGAAGCACCTCGGCCGCGCGATCGGGAGCGCGATCGCCCGCCTCACTGAGGGCGTCGCGCAGGACGGTGCGGCGCTGGGCCATTTCGCCCGCCTGGATGTAGTCGCGGTCGGCCGAGTACGAATAGTGGACCAAGTGGCCGATCAGCAAAAAATTGACGAATACGGCAGCGGCGATGCCGCCGCCGAGAAACTGCATGACGAGCAGGAACGGCCGGACCTTCTCCTCACGCTCCGGGTCGGGACTGACCAGCGTGTCCATAGCGATCATGAACAAACCGATGCCTAGCCCCATGAGGAAGCGTCCCGGCGCGAGTTCCCAATGCTGCGGTGCCTGGAACCAATTCAGATCGATCGTGTCGAGTATTCGCCAGAAAGGCCAGTCCATCGTGCGTTGAAGCGACAAGTACAGTCCGACGGCCAAGACGATCAAACCGGCGACGGCCCCAGGCAGGCCCAGCGGGAGACGGCGATGCCCCCAGCGCGGTTGCGCGACGGCCAGGCCGATGGCGACGCCGATGGGCATCGGCCAAATCAACCAGGCACGCTGCCAGGAACTGAAGTTGATAAGCGATCCGCCGTAGACATTCATGGTGTAGCCGTGGAAGAACTGGCACAGGCCGCCGAAGAAGAACAACGCCAGACGTAGGCCGTTTTCCCTCAGAGCGAGCGCGTCGAGTTGCGGCCAAGCCAGCCAGAGAGCCACGGCCAGGGCAAAGATGCCGACGACCGAGGCAATGACGATGTCGGAACTCTCCAGCCAGCCGTGCAACTGGCCCCAGTGTAGGCAAAAGAGGAGGGCGAGGGCCGCTACTACCAGACCGGGGAAATAAGCCAGCGATCCGCGCGGCTTCGGAGGACGCAACTCGACCGGTTCTTCCATCGACAGGATTAATAGCAGGCTGACCACGGCGACGCCGCCCTCGAAGAGAAAGCCCCATTTCCAATCCGATACATCCTGAATCATGCTGGCCGACGAGATGACGCCCGGGCCGGCGACCGGCAACAGGATGGCGGCCCAGGTCGTGGGGATTTGCCAGCGTGGATCGAGCAAGCGCGGAGCGAAATAAATCGTCATGCCGGCACCGGCACCGGCCAACACGCGGCCAGCCAGGAAGATGGACAGCGGCTCGTAGATCGACAGGCCGTTCAGAAACGAGCCGGCCGCCAGGATCGCCAGTCCTGTCTGAGCGAAGCCGCGGCAGGACCAGCGCTGTCCGAGAGTTGGGCAGACCAGCAACATCAAGGCGAGGCTCACCAGGTAGGACGACTGCAAGGCGTAGACCTCGGCGGCCACCCACCCCTTGGCGACGCCCATCTCGCGCAGGTTCATCGTGTGGCCGGTCGTGGTCAGCAGGACTGCGGCCAGCGCCACCAGCGGCCGACCCGCGAGTACGAAGTCCCAGACCCGCGCCAGCCTGTCGAACCTCGACATCGGTTTACTCGTCGCCGCCATGCAGATTCTTCCCGTTTGGATCGAGATGGTTGATCCAGCCCAGTTCCATTCCCTGGGGCGTCTGGATCGTCAAGGTCGGCCGCAGCGGCGGCGTTCGCTTCAGCACTTCCAGTTGTGCGCTGATGGTGCGAAACGCCTTGGCGACCTTCGCTTCTTTGTCGGCCTGTTTCAGGGTGGCCCAGCCTGGTCCCGTGGTGAGAATCACCGGCAGGCGCGGCTCCTGCTGATAAACGCCGACGCCATAAGGCTGCACGGTCTGGGCGGGGGGCAGAATCTCCGCTCGACTGTACAGCGCGTGTTGATCGGCGCCGACTTCCTTGAGAGCCTGCGTCCGGATCGCCTTGACAATCTCGCGGAGGGCGGGATCGTCGATGTAATTGCGCATGTAGGCCGGCGAAAGCTCGCCCTTTTTCCCCTGAGCGGCAGGAGGATTGGGCTGGCAGCCCGACGCGGCCAACCCCGCGATCGCCAAGACAGCGAGTTCGATCCCCAATGTCAAAGTGTTCTGTTTCACTTGCCTTTCCTCTTTCCACTTCCGGGAGTGGGCGCCGGATGGAGAATCGTCTGCCATTCCCGCGAAACCGGCCGATATGCCATGCTTCCCACCACGATGCAAAAGGTGTCCCCCGGTTCAAGACTGGCCTCGGAGCCGCGCTGAAAGCTTGAGTAAGCCAGGCCGACGAGCAGACCCACGCCCGCTCCGCCGGTGGTCCACACGACGTTGCCCTCGCTCATCTGCGCCCCCATGCTGGCACCAGCACCGATGCCCTCCAGTCCGAGCAAAACCCTCACCATAGTGCGGCGCATTCGCGTGGCCAATTGCCGATCTTCCGTGTTCACGCGCCACGGGAGCGTCCGCCCCTCGCCGTCCGGGCTTTGGACAAACTGGGCGAGCTGCAACGTGACGTAGCCGGAATGGCCGAACCAACCCGGTCGAGTCACTTTCGTCACCACGCCCCCCACCAGGGTTGTCCCGTCGCTGACCGGAGCGATCACCTCAGCCAAGAAGTGATCGCCGGGCAGAATGGGGTTGCGGCCATTGAGCAGACGCTCAGCCGGACTGAGTCCATCGGGCGGGATCACTTGCAGGACGCGCAGCGTCACGGCGTCGCCGGGTCGAAGCACGGCCGGCTTCAGCGGCGGTGCCGGCAGCGACGGAGCAGCCGTCAACGCTGGCGCGACGGTCGGCGGCGGCGGCAACTCGGCTGTCCGAGCCTGTCCCGCCCCTAACGCTGCCAGTACCAGACTGGCGAGCAACCGCGAAATCTTCCTTCCACAATCTTCCATGATTCACCTCGGGTTCGGCGGCGGTGCCGTACTCTGTTTCCGCGCCAGCCACGGCAGCCAACGATGCCAGAAACCAGGCGGCGGCGGTTCTTGCCAGGCCGTGAGCTTGGCGATCTTCGCTCGCTCCACGTAGTCCAGTAACTGTTCCGTCGAACGCAGAACGTCGAGACGCGCCAGTTGCAAGTTATACCAGGCCGTCCAACGGTTGCTGTCCGCTTGCAGGAGGTTCACCCGCGTTCCCAGCACCTCAACCCAGATCGTTTGCTTTTGTTGATAGAGGCGCTCCTGTCGTTCCATCAGTTCGTTGCGCAGGCGCAATTCCTGTTCGCGCAGTTCCCACTCCTTGGCGGCCTGCTGCCAGCGGTCCCAGGCATTTCCCGCATCCTCGGCCACTTCGAGCAAGCTCTTTTCCAATTCCAGTTGCGAACGGACTACGTCGAGCCGTGCCTTGCGGATCTCCGACCACAGCGTGATGTCCACCAAGGGTAGACCATAGGTGGTGCCGAAGATCGCACCCAACGTGATGCCGCCATTGGCGGAACTGGCGTTCTTGAAACCTAATTCCGTCGGCACCCGGCCGGCACCGAGCAGCCCCAACAAGCTGCGATCGCGCTGAAGGCGGGCGATGCGCAGACCGACCAACAACAGGCGAACCTCAATTCGCTGTCGCTTGGCCAGTTGAATGGCCTCCTCACGCGATGTCGGGAAATCCGGCACCACTTGCAGATCCACCACGTCGGGATCTTCGAGGAAAAAGCCGTACTCGTGGTCCAGTGTGATGGGGATTGGCTGTTCCGTTTGCGGAACGAGTAAACGGCTCTGGTGCAGGACGACAGCGAGATGGCGCTGGGAGATGCGCAAATCCTTCTCCAACTCGGTGAGGAGGACGTTGGCCTTTTTTTCGGCCACGCGGGCTTCGGTGACCTCGACATCGTGCGCTTGCTCGGCTTTAAGTTTGCGCTCGGTCAGGGCCAGGTTTTCTTGAGCGAAGGTCAGCCCCAGTTGAGCCGTGCGGATACCATACAAGACCTGTTTTGTCTCAAAATAATGCTGGATTCCCAGCATGACTTGCGAGCGACGCACGAGTTGTTCCATCAGCACCTTGGCGCGGATGCCCTCCTCGGCGACCGGCAAGGCCGTGATGTGGCCGGAGGGATCGAGCGGGAAGAAGAGGTTGAACCGATTGAGGGCGGCCGCCTGGAGGGCGGGCCGACCTTTCAACAGCACGCCGTCGGTGACATCGGGAAAAATCAGCACGTCACCCGAACCGCTGAACTGGCGAAAGCCGACCATCAATTGCGGTAGATTGATCAGCGGCACGAATTGTTTGAGCGCCTCGAAGCGGCCAATCGTGGCCGTCTGCACGGCGACGTTGGCCTTCACGGTTTCCACATTAGCCAGACTACGCCGGATGGCGTCGGCCAGGCGCAGCGGTTGCGGAGGGCTTAGCGTTTGCGGCGGCAGTTGCGCGTTGTCGGACTTGGACGGCGCCATCGTTCGCGGCGGCGGCAGTTGCGGCTCGGACGGCGTTGTCAGTCGCGGCGGCGGCAGCCGCTCGCCGGATTCGGGTGGTGCGGACGCTGCTGGCTGGGCTTGCAAATTCGCTGGGCCGCCGCTCAGTAACACCAATGTCACAAGTATCAGCGCCGGCCAACGGTCTCCCAAGTTCGTGTTTCCCTTCCTCTGTCTCATCGCTCGGCTTCCTTTGCACACGGCGTGGTTGGCCTCACCATTCCTGAAGGCTTTCCCGCACGTAGCGATTGGTATCGATCGTGATGCGTGACGACATGCCGGGGCGAACGTGGTTCTGATAGTTCTGCTTGTCGGCGAAGCGAATGCGAACGGGCAAACGCTGCACGACGCGGACGAAGTTGCCCGTCGCGTTGTCCGGTGGAAACAACGAGAACACCGTACCCGTTCCGCCGGAGACGCTCTCGACCCAACCGTCGAACTTTTGCCCGTCCACGGCGTCCACGGTGATCGTCGCCGCCTGACCGACGCGGACGCGCCGCATCTGTTCCTCACGCAGGTTGGCGACGACCCAGACGTTATCGAAATCGAGCGGGACGATGCTGAGGAAAGGCTTGCGTGCTTCCACGGCTTGGCCAAGTTGGATGGTGCGGCGGCTGATGACGCCGGCCTGGGGAGCGCGGATGAGCGTGTTGCTCAGATCCAGCTTGGCCAAGCGCAGTTTGGCCTCGGTCCGCAACACCTGAGAACGCAGGGCGGAGGCGCTGGCGGCGGCCACGGCCGGTTGCAGTTGGGCGGCCTCGGCCTGGCCGACCGACGCGCCGGCGTTGGCCAATGCGTTGCGGCTCTGCTCCAGGCGTACTTGCGCCTCCTTCAACTGCAAGCCGCTGGCCAACACCTGCCGTTCGGCGGCGGCGATGTTGCTGCGCAGCGCCGCCAATTTGGCGAGTGCATCCCGGTAGGTTGCATCGCGGTTGTCGCGGTCTTGCACCGGGATGTCTCCAGTGGACGCCAGGCGGTTGAAACGCTCGAAATAATCCCGCGCGTTGACGACCAGCGCTTCCAGTCCTGGCACCTGCGCTCTCTGGGAAGCCAGTAGTTCCTGGTCCTTCTCATGGAGTTGGCCGCGTGTCCGCACCTCAACCTCGGCCGCTCGGAACGCCTGGTCGGCCTCATCGCGTTTGGCCTGCGATCCGGTGAGCATCGATTTGCGATCCTCTTTCGTGAAGCGGGTCGTTACATCGGCCGCGTCGGCGTCGAAGATAGCCTGTTTGTAGTCGGCCAGCGCCTGGTCCACCCGCATCTGAAACGGCACCGGATCGATCTGAGCGATGGGATCGTTCGGTTGAACGATCATGTTGTCGTCAATGAACAGGGCGACCACGAGGCCACTGACCTCGGAGGAGATGGGGGTGATATTGCCGACCACGTAAGCATTATCCGTGGACACGTCGATGCGCGACTGCCACCACCAGAAGGCCACCCCACCGATAGATACCAGCACCACCAGCAGGAGCAGCAGACCACGCCAGCTGCGCCGGAAGCGCCGCCGGCTTCCTTCTCTCGGTGGAGGGGCGATCGGCGGCGGGACATCCGCTGAGGTTGTAGGGAGCGAAGACGGAGTCGGCCCTCTCCCCGAAGGTTCCGGGCTGTTCATATACCCTCCTCCCGCTTGGGTTCGCGCGAACACAGCCGCCTCGCACGACACGCGATTTGATTTGTTACGAATACTTATACTATTGCCAAAATTAGCGGTAAAATCAAGGTGAATGGACCCGGAGCCTGGCCCTTGGGGGATGTGCGCGGATTGGGAAAATTCATGCGTAGTAGAGCGAAAACGCTAACGTGGTAGGTGCCGCGAGCCGAGCGGCACTCGCAGTCCGGCTCGGCTCGCCGGACCGCCAGTAGGTGCCGCGAGCCGAGCGGCACTTCGTAAAAAGTCCGGCTC
>DATNCY010000343.1:0-48514 GCA_035553375.1 Gemmataceae bacterium | reverse complement strand
CTGCATAGTGCCGCTCGGCTCGCGGCACCTACTCCAGGCATTACCGACTGTAACGTATCAGATGTCGTAATAGAGATAGAACTCATACGGATGCGGCCGCAGGCGAATGGCTTCTACCTCCTTCTCGGTCTTGTACCAGATCCATGTATCAATTACGTCCGAAGTGAACACGTCGCCTTGCAGCAAGAATTCGTGGTCCTTACGCAGATTGCGCAGTGCCTCATCCAGCGAAGCCGGGGTCTTGGGCACTTTGGATAATTCCTCCGGTTCCAGATCGTAAATATCCTTATCGAGCGGTTCGCCCGGCTTGATCTTGTTCTTGATACCGTCGAGCATGGCCATCAGCATGGCGGCGAAAGCGAGATAGGGATTGCACGAACCATCCGGGCAGCGGAACTCGATGCGCTTGGCCTTCCAGTGCGGCGAATAGACCGGAATGCGGATCGACGCCGAACGATTGCGGCGACTGTAGGCGAGGTTGATCGGCGCTTCGTAGCCGGGCACCAGACGCTTGTAACTGTTGGTCGTCGGATTGGTGATGGCGCACAAGGCCGGCGCGTGCCGCAACAAACCGCCGATGGCGTACATCGCCTGATCGGACAGCCCCGCGTAGCCGGAGCCGGCGAACAGATTCTTGCCGTCCTTCCACAGCGACGTATGGACGTGCATGCCGCTGCCGTTGTCCATGAAAATCGGCTTGGGCATGAACGTCGCCGTCTTGCCGTGCTTGCGAGCCACGTTCTTGACGACGTATTTATATTTGAGTACGTTGTCGGCCATCTCGACGAGCGGGGCATATTTCATATCGATCTCGCCCTGTCCGCCGGTGGCGACCTCGTGATGTTGCGCCTCGACTTTCAGGCCGCATTCCATCATGGTCAGCATCATCTCGGTGCGCACATCATGCAGCGCGTCCGAGGGCGGACATGGGAAATGTCCCTCCTTGTAACGTAGCTTGTAGGCGAGGTTCGGCTTCTCATCGCGGCCGGTGTTCCAGGCGCCCTCGGCACTTTCAAGATAGTAGTAGCCGGAGTGCTGGTTCTGATCGTAGCGAACATCATCGAAGACGAAAAATTCGAGTTCGGGGCCGAAATAGGCAGTGTCGGCGATGCCGGTCGTCTTCATGTAGTTGGAGGCCTTGCGGGCCACGTTGCGCGGATCGCGCGTGTAGTCTTCCTTCGTCAGCGGATCCTGAATGTTGCACAACATCGTCAGCGTGCGATCCTTGCAGAACGGATCGAGAAAGGCCGTCTCGGCCACCGGCACGACGAGCATGTCCGATTCGTTGATGGCCTGCCAGCCGCGGATGCTGGAACCGTCGAAGCCAAGTCCTTCCTCGAAGACGTGTTCTTCGAGCGTCTCGGCCGGAATGGTAAAGTGCTGCCATAAACCGGGGAAGTCCATGAAACGCAGATCGACGGCACGCACTTCTTTTTCACGAATCAAAGCCAGGATTTCTTTGGGAGTCACGATGGACGCCCTCCACTGCATTGAGGATTGAGTACGAATAGTGAGCGTGTTATGGATTTCGGCTTCATATTACCAGCCCGCAGCGCCAGCAAGGGATTCCCTCGCTGGCGCTGCGGGCTGAGGGACCGTATAATAATCTATTTGCGGTCGTAAATATCCAATTCCAACTTCGGCTGAGCGTCCGACGGCAAATCGATGCGAACGATGTAACCCTCATCCACGGATCGATCCTGCACGACGCGCAGCCCGAAGCCGCGATAGGACGCCTCTTTTGCCGTGATCCGTTTGACGGCTCCAGTAATATCGACGGCGAAAGTCTTGGCTGGACGGTAATCGCTCTCTCCCGGTTGCCGGGGCACGATGACCGTACCGGCTATCTCACCCAGGTTCTTGAAATCGTAGGGCTTGTTTACCTGAACGGGAGCGGTCAGCACGGTGACGCCGACCTTCGTCGCCGCCTTGCCATGTCCACGCACCACCGGGAACACTAGGCGAGCCGCAGCGATGTCTCGCGCCGGCGGCAAGTCTTTCAAATCGCCGGCAAGCAGCATCACCCACGTTTCGCCCTCCTTCCACTTCAGGAAATGATTCGCTTGCACCTTGCCATCGCGGGAGACGGCATGACTGACCGGAAGAGGGATGGTGCGCTTCGTGGTGGGACGAATGACGCGCGGAGGCGGCGGCGTAATGCCAACCGTGAACGGATTGGGCAGTGTCTGCAATTCATCGGTAGCGCTCGCCTTCGGTGTTTCGGCGTCTTCGGGAAGCGGCAACGGTTTGGAACCGGGAGCCAAAACCTCGCGGCGCAAAAAGAGCATGCGCGGATAAACCGCATATTTGCCTTTGGGTGTTGGAATGTCGATCTCGAAGGTGGCGGGCAGGTCTTTCGCGGTGAAGACTTTTTGCACGACCGTCGGTTTCGCCGACCAGTTGGCGTAGTGAGCGCGAGCAACCTCGGCACCGGCGTCAACCAATCCCTCGTAAGATTTGCTGCGGAAGCCAGTCTCATAGGCATAGGTTACTGACAATCGATTGTCACCCAGTTCGCGCGCATCGGCGACGCTGACCGTGATTTTGTTTTTGCCCGGCGACAGGTAAGGCAACGCGCAGCGGTTACACTGGACGATGGACTCCAAACGCAGCGAACGCAGTGCCGTCTTGAAAGAGAGTTTCACCAGACAGGCGTAGTTGCCGCCGACCGCTTCGGAGAAATCTTCCAGTCGAATGGGCCTGAACGTCTTGCCGTCATCGAGGGAAATCTCGGCCGTATCGACACCGTCTGCCTTGCCGGAGGCGCGCGTCATGATGTATGGCGATTGCAAGGATACGGTGATCGACGCGGGCCGATTGGCGTCTTGTGGGATCAGTTTGCCATCGGCCCATTTCACATTGTCCCTGGCAGAAAGCCCTTTGAGGAAGGCGTCATTTTTCAAATCGGGAGCATAGAGGAGTGTGCCATTGGCATAACTGCGCCGCTGTCCGCCCGAACGGAGGTAGGGTTCGAGTATGGGGCCAATAGAGGGACAATTGCGATAGTCTTTGTCGCCGCAACCGTGTCCCGGCTTGTACTTGCGGCCATTCCACCACGAGGCATCCTTGACGGCGTCCCAGGTGAGCGTCAGCGAGGAACCGGGCATCAGGTTGACATCGGTGGAATAACCCGGTGAGTCGAACTGAAGTCCGGCCCAGCCGGTGGGACTGCCGGCGCGATTGCTGCTCTTGATGCCCGTCAAGATGCCGCTTGGCTCGTCGCCACAACAGAGGAAAGACGGCGCTCGCCAGTTCGCCTTGTCGCCCAGATTCTCGAAGCGATCGCCCTTGTGATAATAGACGTTGCGGGCGCGGTCGAACTCCAGGCCGGCGCTGACCAACTTGGGATTGCGTTTAATATCGTCTTCGCCGGCGACCGTTCGCCCGCCCGGTGCGTTGGCGTCGGGCATCCAGATGTAGAATTTCAGGAAGGAATCGAAGTAGTGCCAACGATCGTCGTACTTCACTTCGACGGTGGTATGGCCCGGATTGCTCCAGCCGACATAGCGCCACGGCCAGCCCATTTCGCGCCACAATGCCGCCTCAATAGTATGGAGTCCGCCACACAAGCTCCAACCATAGACGTTGATTTCCTTGAGCGCCCCCAGGCCGCCCTTCTCGCCGGGATAGCCCTGATGATAATGCGTTAGCTGCATGAAGTTGTATATCGCAATCGCTTTCTCGTCGTTGGTCTTGCAGCCGCGTGTCACGCTCTGCACCATCGCTTTGAGCGACGAACAATCGGGTGCCTTGTCGGTCACAACCTTGATTTGATGGACTTTCTCTGACGCGGGAGGACGATCCGCGCCGCGCACGGAGCAAACCATGCCGAATGCGGCCAGACAGCCAAGCGCAATACGCAGTCGAGCAGACATTAGGGAATCTCCGTTCAGAACCAGGATCTCACAAGCTGGGAATCATTGTACAACAAGCGAGGGCATAGCGCGAGAAGTCGGTACGGTGCGAACCCCAAGGCAAAATCGCCCCCTGCCGACCTTGAATGTCATGCTATTCTTTTTTTACTGTAGTCCGCGTCGCCCTCGGTTACACTACTGGCGATAGGAGAAGCAATCGATTCGGGCCACCGATTGATTGCAATGGCTACTCCCTACGTCCTAACGAACGAGCATGCGTCATGGCAACCAAACAACTTATCAAACCCTCCGAACTCAGGAATCCGGATGGGCTGAGCAAGGACCATATCAACGCCATCACCAACTGCCTGGGGCGTCTCCGGGAATTGGATGAGCAGGCGGCATTGCGAGCAATTCGTTTCGTCGTCGATGGCACCGACGAGGAAATCCTGCTGACGTTGGGAGGAATGAAGGAAGCGGCTCGCGCGCTGCTCTTGGGCGGTATCAATCATTCTTCGGGCAATTGGCAACAACTCCAGCATGCCTCGAAAGAGCGTGCGCGACTCTTTCGACCGGGGACGCCGGCAAAGGCCGCGTTGTGGATTCGTCTGGGGCAAGTCCTCGACGCCGTTCGCCGTGCTGCCGGTCAGAACATTTCCTCGCCACCGGGTTGGCCGACTTGGCTGGTCGTGCTGGTCGGCGAGATCATCACTGCCTGGCACGCGGATGAACGTCAGGGAGAACAAAAACCGAGTTGGCCACTGGACGAAGTGCGAGCAATCTTCGCCACGGCTGAATTGCCGGATGACCTGTTCGCCGGCGCGTTTCTCAAGCAAGAAACGCTGAACGCTTTCAGCAGCATGTATTACTACGCCGGCCCTCCACTTAGGCCTTTCACCGGCTGGGACGCCTATCTCGCCAATCATGTTCCCGTGGTGCGCGAGGCGCTGGCACAGCAGGATGCCAATCATCGCCTCTACGTTTTGCGCACGCTGGGCGAAATGCACTTCGATTTCAGCCGGATTGTGGACTTACTCGTGCAGCTGGGAGCATCGTCTCCAAAGACAGTGCGCGATGCCGTGTTGCCTCTGTTGAGCGGTTGCGCCGAGCAAGCGCGGCCATTGATCGAAAACGTGTTAACCACCGGCGACGCTTCGGAGCGAAACGAGGCGGCCTTGTTGTTATGGCGTGTGGGCGGACGCGAGACGGCGACGGTCTTGCAGCAACGATTGGCTGCGGAGCCTTCGGAGCGTGTCAAACAGACCATCGAAAAATTGTTGGCAGCTCCGGCGGAACTGTCGGCGGAAGACTCGCGACAATTGACCGAATCGCTGCCGCCCATGCAAATCGAACTGGGCGAGATCGCATTGCCGGAGGTAGCGAAAACGGCCCTGCGCGAGTTTTTCGACAAAGCTTGGCAGCAAGCCATGAGCGATTATCAGAAGCAGTTGGAGCAATGGTCCTCGCCGGATCGCCCTAAGTGGATGAACAAACCGTCGGAGCCGTTGGCGGTGACGGCCCAGGAACTCAAGGAATTATTCGATTTCATCGAGGGCAAATCGAACACATTCAAGCAAGACCATCGGATTCGCGGCTATACCTGGCGAGGCGGTCCGCTCGGCGACTGGCTGGCACCGCCCGACATCAAGTTGATGCACGTCGTTCGCCTCGATTACGCCTGTGGGTTTCTGAATGTGGGCTACAACAACGATTATGTGTGGTGGCGCGAGCAGCGGAACCTGGAAGCGTATCGCGGACGCGACAAGGAACCATTCGGCCTGCGCGAACTGGATGCCGTCATCGCCTCTATGCCCGACGGCAAGCCGGGTATGGTCGCGCGGGCTTACCTGCCGAATAACAACGGCTACTCCAGTTTCTGCGATTGGGAACCGCAAGCAATCTGGCCGATCTTCGCCGAACGTCCTGATGTGCTGCACGAAATCCTCGTTCCCAAAAAGGGACCAACCTCGGCGCACGATTACTCATTGCCAACGAAGCGGCAGAATGTCTTCAAAGTATTGGCGATGTTTCCGCAACTGCCGGCGGGATTCATTCCGCCGTTGTGGGACATCGCGCTAGGCGAGGCCAAAGCCGATCGCATCCCGGCGCAAGCGGCACTGGCCACGGTGCCGAACAAGGCCGCGAAAGTGTTGGTGGCTCTGCGCGACGGCAAGCAATCCATCCGCGCCGCCGCCGCCGACTGGCTGGGCAAGATCGGCGATGCCTCAGTTATCGAACCACTCAAGGAAGCCGTGCGCAAGGAGAAACAAGAAGTCGTCAAAGGCGCGATGATGACGGCTCTGGAAGCGCTGGGCGCGGATGTGCAGGAGTTCCTCGACCGCGATGCGTTGCTTGCGGAAGCAGAGGCGGGATTGAAGAAGAAGCGTCCCAAGGGCATGGAGTGGATGCCGCTGGAGCGCTTGCCGGCGCTGCATTGGGAGGACAACGGCCAGCCGGTCGATGCGTGTATTGTGCAATGGTGGCTGGTGCAGAGCGTGCAACAGAAATCGCCGGTATGCGGTCCCCTACTGCGCCGCTACCTGGCCATGTGCCGCAAACATGAGGCGGCGGCGTTGGCCAAGTTCGTGCTGACGAGCTGGATCGGCCGCGACACTTCCACGCGCTCGCAGGAAGAGGCGGCTACGATGGCTCGCAAGGACGCCGATCGCCTATGGGGGCAGTATAGCCAGCATCAATACTGGGTCGATCATTATAAGGGAGATAAAGAAAATCTCTATCGCGAGTATTTTCAGAAATACTCGACCGAGTGCATGGGGTCGGCCATCAACGAGAAAGGCATGTTGGCGATTGTCGCGGCTGCGGGCGACGGCGAATGTGTCAAGCTGTGCGAGCAGTACATCCGCAAATGGTTCGGCAATCGTCTGGCGCAGTGCAAAAGTCTGGTTGAAGTGCTGGCGTGGATTAAGCACCCTCTGGCGATTCAGGTGCTGCTGTCGTTCGCCAATCGCTTCCGCACCAAAGTCGTGCAGAAAACTGCGGGTGAGCACGTGCAGGCGTTGGCCGACCGCGAAGGCTGGACCATCGACGAACTGGCCGACCGCACCATCCCGGACGCCGGCTTCGAGCGGCCCAAGGATGAAGCCGGCCAGCCAATCGGCGGCGATGCGGCGCTCGTTCTCGATTATGGTCCACGCAAATTCACCGTGCAGCTAGACGATGAACTGCAACCGATCCTCCGCACGGAGGAAGGCAAGACCGTCAAGAATCCGCCGGCCGCCGGCAAGCAAGACGACGCGGACAAGGCCAAGGCCGCACGCAAGGCATTCACCGACGCCAAGAAGACCATCAAGGAAGTGGTCAAGCGGCAAAGCGAGCGTTTCTATGAATTCCTCTGCACCCAGCGCGATTGGCGTTTTGAGGATTGGCGGCGCTACCTGGCCGAACACCCCATCGCCGGCAAGGTTTGCGTGCGCCTGGCCTGGGCCGCCGTTTCGCGGAATGAAGACGGCATCGAGCAATTCCTCGGTTGCTTTCGGCCTCTGGAGGACGGCTCACTGACCAACGAGAAGGATGAGGAGGTCACGCTCGCCGATGACGTGCGCGTCCGCCTGGCCCACACTTGTAACACGCCGGCCGACATCGGCGCGGCCTGGATCAAGCACTTCGAGGATTACGATGTCACGCCCTTGTTCCAGCAGTTTGGCCGCGATACCTATACGTTGCCGGAGGCGAAGAAGAAAGAGACGGACATCAACGATTTTGAAGGCTATTTGCTAACGACGTTCCAGCTGCGCGGCAAGGGAAACAAGCTCGGTTACCTTCGCGGCGACGCCGAGGATGGCGGTTGTTTCTACCTCTATCGCAAGCCCTTCGCTTCGCTCGGATTGCAAGCCGTCATCGAGTTTAGCGGTAGCTGTCTGCCCGAATCGGATGTGGCCGCCGCACTGCACACGTTGTACTTCACCAGCATGAAAAAGGATCAGGGTAGTGTCTATTCGTGGCAGCCATCGAAGTTGCCTCTGAGCAAGGTGCCACCCGTGTTGCTGAGCGAATGCTACAACGACATCAAGCAAATTGCCGCAGAAGGATCGGGGTTCGATCCGAAGTGGAAGGAAAAGAGTTACTTTTAGAGCGCACATCCGAGCCGCGACCGTTAGGGAGCGGGTTTCTCTCCGCTCCCTAACGGTCGCGGCTCGGCTTGGCCTGGAATCACACGATGGCGAAACAAAAAGACACACCGACGATGCTCCGCGAACCTGCGGAGATGAAGTTCGCCGCGCAACTGGAAGCGTTGCGCGCCGCAGACACCGACCCCAAGCCACCGGGCTGGCACCTCAGTCCACGCGCAGTACGGACGTTCATTCTCGGCAACGCCGGACAGCAATCCCGCGCACCGGCAACCGGCAAGATAAGTAAGTCCGCCAAAATCTCTGCCGGTGGAGATGGCCAACTTGCGACAATCCCACGCAAGTTTCACGGCGAAGAGGCCATGATCGATCGCGCCATTGTCACGCTGATGAGCAATCGCGGATTGCTGCTGGTCGGCGAGCCGGGCACAGCCAAATCGATGCTGTCCGAATTGCTGACCGCCGCCATTTCCGGCTCAAGCGCGCTGACCATCCAGGGCACGGCGGGCACGACCGAAGACCAAATCAAGTATTCATGGAACTACGCGCTCTTGCTCGCAGAAGGGCCGACGCCCAATGCGCTCGTGCCGGCTCCGCTGTATCACGGCTTGTCGCGCGGACAGATTGTGCGCTTCGAGGAAATCACTCGCTGTCCGCCTGAAATTCAGGACACGCTCATTAGCGTCCTCAGTGATAAGGTGCTGCACGTCCCGGAACTCAAAGGCGCAGACAATCTGCTCTTTGCCAAACCGGGTTTCAACGTGATCGCCACGGCGAACACGCGGGATCGCGGCGTCCATGAAATGTCCGCCGCCCTCAAACGGCGTTTCAATTTCGAGACGGTGCCGCCCATTGCCGAGAAGCGTTTCGAGTTGGAGTTGGTTTTGGAGCAGGCCAACGACTTGTTGCAGAATGCCGGCGCGGTGGCGGCGTTGCCGCCGGACGTGATTGATGTGCTGGTGACCACGTTCATGGATCTCCGCAAGGGACGCACGGAAGAGGGCACCGTGGTCGAGAAGCCGTCCACGGCGATGAGTACGGCCGAGGCCGTCTCGGTCGCTTTCGCCGCCGGACTGGAGGCGTGTTACCTGGGCGATGGCCAACTGCGCGGCGAGAATCTCGCCAAGCAACTCGTCGGCACCGTCCTCAAAGATTCCGCCGAGGATGCCAAGAAAGTATGCCAATATTTTGATGTGGTGGTGAAGAACCGGGCGAAGCGGAGCGAGCATTGGAAGTCGTTCTACGATGGTCGTGGGATTCTGGGCAGTTGATAAAGGCTTGCCATGACCGAATTATCCCCCAGACCATTCGTGACCGAATTGCTGGCGAAACTACGCGGCGAGCGTGTGTGCTATTTTCCGGTTCGCCATCACTCGCCCGCCTGCGCCGCCCATCTGCGCCGCTGGATTCTCACCCATCGTCCCGCCTCTGTCCTCGTCGAGGGGCCGGCTTCTTTCACGTCGCATATCGATTCGTTGATCGATGAGCGCTGCACTTGCCCGGTCGCCCTCTACACCACGTTCATCGACAAACGCCGCCGTCTTTCCGCTGCCGATGCGCAAGCGGATGAGGAAAATGCGGAGCCGGGTTTCGGTCCACCTCGCTTTGCGGCCTATTATCCCTTTTGCGATTATTCCCCGGAACTGGTAGCGCTGCGTACCGGCCGCACGGTCGGCGCTCGGTTACGGTTCATCGATCTCGAATATGCCGAAATGGTACTGGCTCGGCTCAGCCAGCCGCAAAGCGAGCGCGAGCCGGTGCGCATCGATTCGCTGGCCGCCGACGAACATCTGCGGCATAGCGAATACATTCGTTCGCTGGCCCAGCGCATGGGCTGCCGCGATTTCAATGAATTGTGGGACCAACTCTTCGAGTCCGGTTGGGACAGCATCGAGACCGAGGTTTTCATGGATCGCCTGGCCGCGTACTGCGCAATGGCCCGGCTCGATTACACGCCCGAAAGACTGGCAGCGGACGGCACGACCGCCCGCGAAGCGTGCATGGCCGCTGCCATCCGCGATGAATTGAATCACAATGAGAGTGAAAAGCGATCTGGCATGGTTCTTGTCGTGACGGGCGGCTTTCACACGGTTGCCTTGCCGGATCTCGTGGCGCAGGAATCCGCACGTCCTCGGCCGCTGGCCTTGGGCGAAGAGGAAGTCGGCAACTGGCTGATGCGCTACAGTTTCGATCAACTCGACGCCTTGGCGGGTTACGCCTCCGGTATGCCCAGCCCCGCCTATTACGATCGCCTCTGGCCGGCGATGATTGAATCTGGACAGGCGACGCAAGGGAATCGCATCGCGGCGGACCTTATCATCGAGATTCGCCGCCTGGCGCGCGAGCGGAATTTGCCGACGACCATCTCGACGCCGGACGCCATTGCCGCCGTGGAAATGACGCAAGCGCTCGCGGCCCTCCGTGGGCACGCCTGGCCGTTGCGCGAAGATGTGCTGGACGGTATTCGCTCCTGCTTCATCAAGGGAGAGATGGGCACCGAAGGACAATTGCTGATGCGGCTGGTGCGGCAAGTGTTGGCCGGTGATCGCGTCGGTAAGGTGCCGCCCGGAACGGCCGTGCCGCCCATCGTGTCGGATTTTCAGCACGAGGCGCGCCGGTTGCGTTTGCCGGTCGATAGCGTCGAACGCCGCGAGATGGTACTCGATCTGTACCGCAACGCCAACCATCGCCAGATTAGCCGGCTGTTCCACCGTCTTGATTTACTTGGCGCACCGTTCGCCGGCTTCCTCAGCGGACCCGATTTCGCGCAGGGACATGGACTCGACCGTATGCAGGAACACTGGCAAGTTTGCTGGTCGCCGGCAACGGAGAGCGCTCTTATCGAAGCCTCGGTTTTCGGGCCTACGATCGAGGACGCTGCCGCTGGAAAGCTGAGACAACAGATCGCTCAACTCGAAGATGAGGAGCAAGGGCGCAACAGTGCAGCGGCGGTCGCCTTGCTGATTCGCGCTTGCCGGCTCGGTCTGCATGCGCAAGCGGCCAGCATCATTCCGCTGATCGATGTTCACATCGCGCACGATCCGGCCTTCGCCTCCGTCGTCAGCGGTTTGGCCCAACTCGAACTGCTGGCCCATTCGCGCGAACCGCTCGAAGCCACTCATCTGACGGCCGTGCCGCGGTTGATGTCGGTTGCTTATTTGCGGGCGTGCCGGCTGATGGAGGACATCGCCGGCTGCCCAGATGATAGCGTGGATGCGATCATGGCCGCCCTGCGGACGCTGCGCGAAGTGTTGGCCGGTTCGCCGCGCGCCAACGCGGACGATGCGCTACCGCTCGATGCCGACTTGTTTCATCAAGGGCTGCGCCGCGTCGTGGAATCTCCCGCCGACAAGGCGCACGCTGCCGTCATCGGCGCGGCCGCCGGCATCCTGTACGGCGCGGGGATATTCTCGGAAGCGGAGCTAGTGCGGGTTATTCGCGGATACTTGGGTGGGACGGCGAGCGACATTCGCAAGTGTACCGGCATCTTGCGCGGTCTGCTCGCCACGGCCCGCGAAGCCGCCTGGCAGGTGGTCGAATTGATCCAGGCCATCGACGAGCAATTCGCCGCCTGGGACGACAAGACCTTCCTCGGTGCGTTGCCGGAACTGCGGTTGGCCTTCACGGACCTGACGCCGCGCGAAGTCTCGCAAGTCGCCGATCATATCTCCCAGATGCATCCGGGGGCCAATCTCGGCGAGTTGGTCCACATGGATCTCGATGAGGCGGAAGTGCGTTTCGCTCTGGAAATAACGCAAAGAGTGCGCGAGACGCTGCGAATCGATGGCCTGCAACCGGGAGACGACTCATGAGCGAATCGGCCAAACACGAACGCTTGGCGCGCTGGCGGCTGGTCCTCGGCAAATACGCCCAACCGAAAATGGGCGAATGTCTCAGCGCCGGTCAGCAGCGCATGGCCGACGCCCTGGAACAACTTTATTCACGCGAGTATCGCGGGCGCGGCGTGCGTCAGGACGCGCGGCTTGGGCCGGGTTCACTCGATCCCTCGCAGTTGAGTGTGCCAAAATGGTTAAATGAGATCCGCGAACTCTTTCCCAAGGAAACTTGCACCCGCATCACTCAGCACGCCCTCGATCGCTATGGCATGACGGAGTTAGTTCAGGATGCCGCTACGCTGGCATCGCTGGAACCAAGTACGGAACTACTCGGCGCGGTCCTCGCTCTTAAAAATCAGATGAGCGGCGCGGTGGTAGCGGAAGCACGCCGGCTCATTGCCCGCGTCGTCGAGGAAATCAAACGCAAACTAGAACAGGAGATCAAGAACGCCCTCATGGGCCGGCTGAATCGCTTCCGCCATAGCCAATACAAGGTCGCCCGCAATTTCGACGCGCGCGACACCATTCGCCGCAACCTCAAACACTGGGATCCCCAGCGCGGCAAATTGGTCGTCGAAGATCCGCGTTTCTTCAATCGCATCAAGCGACACATGCCCTGGGAGGTGATTCTGTGCGTCGATCAATCGGGGTCGATGGCCAACAGCGTCATCCATTCGGCGGTGATGGCCGGCATCCTGGCGGGTCTGCCGATGGTGCGCGTGCGGCTGGTGATTTTCGATACTTCGGTGGTCGATCTGTCCGAGCATGTCAGCGATCCGGTCGAAGTGTTGATGAGCGTGCAACTCGGCGGCGGCACGAATATCGGGCAAGCGGTGCGTTATTGCGAACAACTGGTCAGCCAACCGCGCCGCACCGTGTTGGTGCTGGTCACGGATTTCTGTGAGGGGGCCGACCCGCGTACCCTGATCGCCACCTGCAAACGACTGCGCGAGGCGGGCGTGAAACTACTCGGTCTGGCGGCGCTCGATGCCGATGCCAACGCCTTTTACGACGCCCAACTTGCCGGCCGCCTGGCCGCCGAGGGGATGCAGATTGCCGCGCTCACCCCCACACAATTGGCGAATTGGCTGGCGGACGTGATGAACCGGACTTGACCATGAATGCCGAAGATCGTGCCAAACTGCAAGCGATTCTCGCCAGCTTCGACGAAGCCGGCTTGATTGCCCTCGCCAACAAAGGGCTGGTCCGCCGAGCGCAAAAAGACCTGGAAGCCGGTGGATTGCAACACGAAGAGACGGAAGAAGCGATTCTCGTGCGCGGTCCGGGTTGGGTGGTGTCGATGCCGCCTGCCGGTCCCGCGCACGCCACCGATGACACGAAGGCCACCGGCGCGAGCCGGCAAATCCTCACCGCGACGATGTATCTGCGCGACCAGTGGACGACGGTAGATGAAAAGCCTCTGAGCGGGGGTCGTCAGCCCCCTGAGTCTTCGAGCGCTCAGGGGGCTGACGACCCCCGCTCGGGCGAAGGCGGCGCGCTCCAGCAAGCCTTGCTGGACCTGACGCTCGACGATCTGCAAAAGTGGGCGGGCAAGACAATCTTCCGCGAGGCGCTGGCGCTCGTCAAAAGCGGCGTCGAAGTCGAGGTCGAGTTGCACGCCGGTATCACGATTCGGTTGATCCGCCAGGAAGTCGAGGCGAGGCTCTTGCCCACCGGCGGCAAGAAGTCGGCGCGGACGCTGCTCGATCAAATGCTGACCACGGCGCCACGTTCGTTCCATAAACGATGGGTTATCGCCGCTGTTCTCGCTTTGCAGCAAAGCCACGGCAGGACATTCGAGGAGGCGGTCGCCTCGGCGCCGGCGGAATCTGCCGGCGCGGCGCGGACACGCGCGCAGGTTCTCGATGCGGCTCACGAACTGCTCGAAGCGATGGTGAGTACGGGGCTGGCTCATCCCTCGCCACGCATGGTCGAACGGCTGTTCACGCTCTCGGTGTCAGCCCTCGCCGTACACATGCCGCGACTGGCGCGCTTGGTTCGCGCGCTCGCCGATGAGGTTTCTCAAATACTCGCGCGGGATGCCGCCGCCGATACGGGCCGATTGTTCGATCGTCTCTGCTTGAGCTACGCCCTCGCTCGGGCGCTGGCCGCCGCGGGAGCGCAGCCACCCCTCGCGCTGGTCGGCCAACATCGCACGCAGTACGATCCCGCCGGCGATTTACAACTCACCGGCGTCGGCGCTCATCCGTGGCAAACTGCCTCCGGCTATGAGGGCATCACCGTTCTTTTATGGGATCGGGCCGGCAAGCGTTTCCTGACGTGGACCGCCAGCCGGCCCACGGGATCGCCGGGACACTTCAACATGGAGCAGTCCTATCGCACCGAGGCGATGTGGACGGCAGGCGGTCCGCCGGAGCGAATCGGCCGCTCGCAATTCACCCTGCGACAAGCACGAGTCAACGCAATGGGCCGTCTGTCTACTTCAGAGAGCGCTATAGTCGCCGATGTAGTGCCGGCTGAGCCGGAACAAATCGATTTCGCCGGCCGCGCTTTCACCAACTGGCGCACGCTCCATGACTACACCTTGAATCAGTACCCAATTGGTCTGACGGAGAAGAACCCGCTCGATCGCCTGATTGTGCTGCGGCCGGCGCAGTGGGGCGAGCGCTCGTTCGATGAATTGCAGCAGTGGTTCTGCTGGCACTTGCAGGACGACGAAGCGAATACGCTGGCGCTGACCTTGCCGTGGGCCGGCGTCAACGAGGACGCCATTGAGTTTCTCGAAGCGCTCAATCCGGCGCGCGATCGCCTTACGGCCGTCCTCGTCCGACTCGTCTTCAGTAACAAGGGGCTTCTCCTCGAACCGCTCGCGCTCTTCAGCCAGGGTACGCCCAATGGCCATAAAGTGCTGAATCCGGCCTTCGATCGAAATCTCATCGTCTCCCGCCAATCCGCGTTGCTGGCGCGTCTGCGTCAGAAGTATGGCCGCGATCGCATCGCCACGGTGATGACGGCGGATGAGGAATGGGACGCGGACCATCCGGAAACGCGGTTCCGCGAGGGCGTGTGTCCCGGACTTCGGACGCGGCTCGGTGAAGTGGAACGAACGCTGCTGCAAATCGCCGAGGCGGGACTCGGACGCTTGAATGAGACAACCCGGCAGCGACTAGGCCGGCTTTCCGTCGAACTGGATCGCGCGGGACTGCGTGAAATGGGCCGCGGGCTTGGCGAATTGGAACAGCCCACGCCAGCCGCCGGCGTCATCTGGAATGCCTATCTTTGTCGCCTCCACCGCGAAGCCATGAGCCTCCACTTGAGCAGTCCCGCAGGATAGAGATAAGGAGATGCCCAGGAGACTAATGTCCCCGGCTCGCCTTTCGCCATACCTGGACGCGACAAGCGAATTGCGGCAACTCGCTCTGCTTGGCGAGGTGGAAGACCTGCTGGGCTTGCAGAATGTCCTTCAACTCGTCATGCAGCCGACACTCCGGCCCAGCGTCTTCCCAACCGCGTGGGATCGTCGTGGCGCAAAAGATCAGCGTGTCGCAATCGGTCGTTTGCAGCCAGTGGGCGAAGCCGCGACGATTTTCCTCCCCGGCATCTCCGAAACCGTACCAGCGTTCCTCCAGACGATTGAAACGCCCGTAGCGCTGAAGAAACGTCCATTGCACCATCGGCTTGAGGGGCACGGAGGTTAACACAAGAGTGCGGTGAGCCGAGTCGAGGTCCGCGAGATAGGCATCGGTAATGGCAAGCATGGAGGGACGATCCAGATGGGGACCACCCTCCATCGCTTGGCCAGCCGAAATCAAGGCCGGATATTGCATCCACGTCAGACCGGCGAGGGTCGCGGCCGCCAACCACGGCCGCAGACGCGGCCAGCGAGCGGTGCCACGGCCATACACGAGCGCCGCCGCTCCCACGCCCGCTGTCACCCAGATGGCCGCCACCCACGAATGCAGCATACGTCCCTTGTGATTGGGATGCGTCAGCGTCAGCACCGTGGCCAGCACAGCCAGCACAAGGACGGCTTGACCACCCGGCCGCACAAACCGCCAATCCGCCGTCCGCGATCCGCCATCCGCAGTCCGGCCAAACCGCAGCGGATAGCGGATAGCGGATAGCGGATAGCGGATAGCGGATAGCAGACCGACCGCGCACAGCGTCACCGCCGCCAAGGCGCAGACGAGACTGAAATGATAATCATCCACAAACCAAGTCGTGTAATCGCGGAGGCCGGCGGACAGGTCCATCCCCTGATCGGGCGTGCGATTGGCGAGACTGATGTACCACAGGAAATAACTGGGGCGCTTGGGCAACAAAAACCAGATGGACAGCGGACACAAGAGCCAGAGGATGATCTGCCGTAGCCGCTCATCGAATCGTTGCTCCCCTCTCCCCTGTACTGGGGGGAGAGGGGTTGTGGGTGAGGGGGGGGTCCTCCCCCTCACCCCCAACCCCTCTCCCCCCAGTACAGGGGAGAGGGGGGTAAACTGCCGTCCGCGACGCCACCACCAGGAAGCGAGGCCCAGGAAGGCGAGGACGTAGGCGACATGAATCAAATTGTGCGGGGGATACAGCGAGATGCGATGCCCCGCTATCCAGAACGGTTCATCGCCGCGCTGGAAGACATAGGCGCTGACAAGCAAGACAACCGCGACCGCCCAGGTCAGCGGATGACGAAGTTGTGCCAATGCCCAGCGCCGCCAGTCCATTGCGCTCAGGATGCGGCGGACGGCCTCATAGTACATGCGCGGACGGGTGAGGCACTCCGCGAGAACGATGGCCATCACAACGAGCAGCCAATAATTGTACTTTTCCAGAAACAGAGCCAGCAAAACCAGGGAGAGGAAGCGTGCCTTCCACTTCTCGTCGTCGCGGCCCTGGACGGTGAGCAGGTAAGCGTAGAGTGCGACGAGGGACAGCGCCGCGCCAAGGCTCTCCAACATGATGTCGGTGGCATACGCTCGATGGGCCGGACTAGCCGCGATGAACAGCGCGGCAACTAGCCCCGCGAAGGTGCCTCCACGCGGCACGCAACGTCGCGCTACCAGAAACCCGAAGAACGCCGTGACAACCCAACCCGCCAGACTCGGCAGCACCGCCAGACGATAATCCAGTCCTCCCACGAGCAGCGCCGTCCCCGCCAAGAGACCATGCAGCGGTGGCCAGATGCGTCCTTCGTTCAGATCGCTCAGTAGCTGAAATACCTGGCCATTGCGCACATCGGTCGCCAGTTTCAGACTGTAGAGATAGTGGGCGTCGCGGTCGTGGTAGGCGCCCTCCCACAACGAGCGATGCACATCGAGGAACCGCCCATACAGACAGGCGGCGACAACCAACGCGGCAACGAGAAGGACGGCCGGGATCATCCAACTCGTTTGCAGCATTCTCGGCGAGGAGGATGTCTCGCGGCGAGCGGGAGCAGGAGAGCAGCGCGGAGGAGAGAGCGAGGTCGCCATGACGGAGTCCTTTCCCGAGCAGCGAATGAAGAGGATCAATCCCAGGTGCGCAGGCACAGAGAGGAGGAGCAATAGTAATGCAGAATTTGTCAAGCGGTCAAGGCGGAGTCGGCGAGCGGGGTCGCGTAAGCGCCCCGAGTGCGTACTCGGGGCGCTTACGCGACCCCGCTCGCTTGGTGTTCTCGGGATCAGCGTTTGTTGCTGTACCAGGTGAGTCCGCCAACCACCATCATGATGACGGCGGACATGAAGAACACCTTGCCCGGAAAGCCGCCGACCTGTTCGACCCAGTCCCACAAACGTATGAGCGGACGCACTAATTCATCCACGATAGTTTCCTCCCGCAAGAACTGGCCAGACAGCCGCAGTGCGGCATGCCGTGAAACCTCATGACGCGAGTCCATCAGGCTTCGCGAGAAAAAATCTGTTGAAGTATAGCTCGCTCCCGCCGAGTTTGCCGATTCGCGTCGAAGATGCCGAATGGGAGGGCGTCAACGGTCGCGACGGCCGAAATCGCGTCTCCTCCTCCACAGTTGCCCCTCCTCACGGACAGATAAAGAAAGGTGGAATCGAAGTCCGTTCCGCGAAGAGGGTAAGGCATGATGCGAAGGAATCGCCAAGGGATGGCCGGGCTGATCGTGGGGGCATGGCTGGCTCTATCGGGAATCGCCAACGCTGGCCCTTATGTGAATGTGATGCAGCCGTGCGACTGCCCACCGACACACTACAGCGCCCTCCACGTCCTGACGCCGGCCTTCTATCGCTGGGCAGCCTGGTGTCAAGGACCGAGCCGCTACACGTTCGCCTGCATTCAACATCCCGATTTGCAGCCCAATTACTACATCAAGCCCTATCACTGTCCGTCCGTCAATCCGCTTCAGTTCGCCGTCAACAATTATCCGGGGCTGGGTGGACCGCCGCCATGCTCGACGTATAAGTCACCGCCGATGCCGCCGAAAAAACCATCGGCGAAAGAAGAGACTCCCAGTGGGCCGCAGTTGCTGCCGCCGCCGAGGGAAGAACCGTCCGGGAAGAGATGAGTTCGTGGCGCGCGTCCCAAAATGGTAGGTCCGGCGAGCCGAGCCGGACTTGGAGAAGTGCCGCTCGGCTCGCGGCACCTACCGTAGGTCCGGCGAGCCGAGCCGGACAAAAACAGGCGCCGCTCGGCTCGCGGCACCTACCGTAGGTCCGGCGAGCCGAGCCGGACTTGGAGAAGTGCCGCTCGGCTCGCGGCACCTACCCAAGCTGTGCCGCTCGGCTCGCGGCACCTACTCAGACGACCGCTAGGTGATAATCAATCGAGGTTGACCCGCAGAAACTCGATGGGATGCACGGCAGCGCGGCCGAGACAGTGGGCGATCTGCATACGGCAGGAGAAGCCGGAAGCGATCACCACGGCATCCGCCGGCGCTTGCCGCAGAGCCGGCAACAAGCGATGTTCGGCCACTTGCAGCGACGCATCGTAATGCTCTTTCTCGTAACCGAACGATCCCGCCAATCCACAGCAGCCCGCGTCAAGGTCTACCACCGTCGCGCCGGGAATGCGCCGTAACAGAGCGAGCAGAGACGCCGTGCCCGTGAGCGAGCGCTGGTGACAATGCGGCTGCACCAGGATTCGCCGTGGTTGCGAGCGCCACGACAGACGCGGAGAACCGTCTTCTTTCTCGCTCTGCGGAAGCCATCGTTGCAGGAACTCCTCGAAGGTCAGGCAAACGGCCGCAACAGTTTCGGCCATGCGGCGATATTGACCACGAAGCAGAGCGGGATAGTCGTCCTTGAGGGTGAGGATGCAGCTTGGTTCACAAGCGATGATGGGCTTGCCGTCCGCCGCCCAGGTATACATGCGAGCGACATTGTGTTCGGCGTGGACGACCGCCTCGGACAGCAGACCATTGGAGATAAGCGGACGGCCGCAGCACGATAAGCCAGCGCTATCACGCCCGCCTGGGACATCGAGTGCGACCGTGCAGCCGGCGCGTTCGAGCAGTTCCACGGCGGCCAGGCCAAGAGCCGGCTCGTGATAGTTCGTGAACGTATCGGGGAACAGCAAGACATCGGCAGGACGACCGGCGGTTCGATGGCGAGCGTGGAACTGTTGGCGAAAGGTGCGGCCCGCGAACGGCGGCGGCAAGCGGCGTGAATCGATGCCTAGTAATTTATCGTTCAGCCAACGCACGGGGGAACTGCGCACCAACCAATTCGACAGCGGCGTGAGACGGCAACCCCAGCGACTGACCGAGGCCACATGACCGAACAAGCGGCTACGCCAGGGGACGCCGTGCCGTTGATGATACTGATGCAGAAACTCCGCTTTGAGGCGAGCCATATCGACGTTCGTGGGACATTCGCTTTTGCACGCCTTGCATTCCAGGCAGAGATCGAGTGCGTCATGCAGAGCCGGATCGGTCAGCCCCGACAGTTCGGCCTGCCCGGTCAAGGCAAGCCGCAGGGCGTTGGCCCGACCGCGTGTGCTGTGTTGTTCGTCGCGCGTCGCCTGGTAAGACGGGCACATGGTGCCGGTGCGCGTCTTGCGACATTCGCCGACGCCCGCGCACAACTCGGCGGCCCGCACCAATCCACCGTCGGCCGTGAAATCAAACGTCGTCGGCACGTCCGGCGTGACGTAGCGCGGACCATAGCGCAGACTGGTCGTTAACGGCAGGGCATCGACGATCTTGCCGGGATTGAGGATATTCGCGGGGTCAAAAGCGCGTTTAAGAGTACGAAACGCCTGATAGAGCCGAGAACCGTACATCTTCTCCTGAAACGGACTACGAACGAGGCCATCGCCATGCTCGCCGGACAGCGCACCGCCGTACTTCAGCACCAACTCGGCCACCTCCGAGGCGATCACCTCGAACTGATGGACGCCGGATTCCGTTTTTAGATCGATCACCGGCCGGACGTGCAAACAACCGACCGACGCATGGGCATAGACACCGGCTTTCGTGCCGTGACGCTGGAGAATGGTCAGGAACTCGGCGATGTAATCGTGCAGATGCTCGGCGGCGACGGCGGTATCCTCGACGAAGGAAATGGCCTTGGCGTCGCCCTTCTCGGCCATCGATAGCCCCAGCGACAATCGCCGCAGTTTCCAGATGCGCGCCTGGGCGACGGACTCGACCGCCCGGTGATAATGATAGCCGAATTGGCGACTTCGCAAGTCCGCTTCTAGTGCATCAAGGCGTGAAGGCAAGTCCTCGGCGCGATCGGCGTAGAACTCGACGATCAGGATGGCGCCGGGATCACCCGCGAGGAAATCGCGCAGACGCGCGGCTTCCGCGTTGAGGCGTGTGGCGTCGAGTACATATTTATCGATCACCTCGACCGCCGCAGGATGATGGACGAGGATCGCCGGCGTCGCCGCGAGCGCGGCGAGCAAATCGGCGAACTGGATGACGAGCAGTGCTTTCGCGCGGGGCAACGGCGCTAAATGCAGCTTGGCCTCCAGGGTGACGCCGAGCGTGCCCTCGGAGCCAACGAAGAGGGGCGCCAGATTGAACGGTTGGCCGGGCGTAAAGCGGTCGAGATTGTAGCCACCGACACGGCGGAGGATGCGCGGATAGCGGCGTTCGATCTCCTCGACATGCTCTGCCGCGAGTTGCCGCACCTGACGATAACATTCTCCTTCGCGATCATTTTGACGACATTTAGCCTCTAATTTATCGTCATCCAGCGCGCCCAACTGGATCATCGAACCATCCGCGAGAACGGCAGATAGTTCCAGAACATGATCGATGGTCTTGCCGTAAATAAGGGAGTGCGTGCCGGAGGAATTATTGGCAATCATACCGCCGATGGTGGCGCGATCAGACGTAGAGATGTCGAGCGGAAAGTGCAGGCCGAGTGGTTGCAGCACGCGGTTGAGTTCATCGAGGACGCAACCGGGTTCGACGCGCACCCAGCGCTCGGCGGCGTTGATCTCCAGCACGCGATTGAGATGACGCGAACAGTCGAGTATGACACCGGGGCCGATGCACTGTCCGGCTTGCGAGGTGCCGCCGCCGCGTGCCGTCAGCGGCACGCCGAAGCGAGCGCAGGTCTTCACCGTCGCCACGATGTCGGCGGTAGATTTCGGAAACACGACGCCGAGAGGGATGATCTGATAAACGCTGGCGTCGGTTGAATAGAGGGCGCGGCTGAGTCGATCGAAGCGCACCTCGCCCGTCATGTTCTCGGCGAGGGTCGCTTGCAGTCCAATCGCGTCCACGACAGGCATCGACGTCTTTCGATTGTAGGTCAGGCTTTCGAGTCTGACGCATCCGGCGGTCAATCGGCCGTGAAGTCCGTGGACAGCACTTGCTCCAGCGTATACGGGCATTCGCTTGGGAAGGACTCCGCTGTCAATCCCGTCTCCACCATCGCACGCTCGATGGCCTCTGCGTAGGCGTCGGCCAAAACTGCCTCGGCATGATTGCGGAGGACGCCGGACGCCGCGTGGTTCGATAGTTCCTGCCGCTGCTCAACGATGGTGCCTCGCCAACTCCGCGATCGGTGGTCGGGCTGATGTAGCCATTTCAAGATGTGCGTGAGCAGGGTCGTCAAACGGCTTTTCACCTCGCGCCGGTCTCGCCGTGCCATGTCGTTGAGATACTCTCCAAGGTGCGGGTAGTCGAGATCGTTCCATTGCCCCTGCTGAATCAAGTCGGCCATCGCTTCGAGCCAGGCCGTCTCGTCCGCTTCGTACATCCGCGACAAGGCAGGTGCGCTTTGTTGGATCATCTCATGTCCCTCCAGGTATCAGGACGGCCATCGTCGCTAATCGTCCCTACGGACTGTGGCCGCGATCATTCTACTTTTTTTGTACCGGAGGGGCACCGCGAACGCCGTCCGGTCCCTGGAAGAGACGATGGTAGCGATCAGGGAGCAGACCATCGAAATGTTGTTGTGCGCCATCGGGCCAGGTTACGGTAAGCCGACCAGTCTTCGTTGCATCGCCCAGGCCAAAAAGAAGCCGCCGGTCGCCCGATGACAGATAAGATCCTCCGCCCTTGGCGCAGCGGGTCAGCGTGCGTGTGCCGACGCGCAGTTCCACCTTGGCCCCCACTACATCGGCATGGTCCTTGCCAACCAGCTGCACCCCGAGCCAGTGACGGCCGGGACCGCCGATGCCACGCAAGATCGTCACCGGCTCATTGATGTGGCTGATGACGAGATCGGTGCGGCCGTTGTTGTCCAGATCGCCGAAGCCTACGCCGCGCGCCGGATGGAGTGTTCGCTGATAGCTGCCGATTTGCCGGCTCATGTCGGTGAATTTGCCGCCGATGTTGCCAAACAGCAGCGGCGGTTGCTTGCGACCGATGCCGCTACTCGTATGGTGACGGCGGACGTGACCGTGGGCGACGAACACATCCTCCCAGCCGTTCAAATCCACATCGAGGAAAGCCGTGCCCCAACCCACGTATTTCTGGCCCATGCCGGCGAGGCCGTCCGCCAATGTTCGGAACCGGAACGAGAGCGTGCCCGGCCGGAGTTCATTACGGTACAGGGCGTGCAATTCGTGTTCGTAGTTGGTTACCCAGAGCGAGGGCTTACCTCGGCCATCGTAGTCGGCGGCATCGACGCCCATGCTGCCGTTGGCGCTGCCGCGATCATCGAGAGCCGAACCGCTTGCCAGTCCCACTTCCTGGAAGCGGATTTTCCCCGGCGTGGAACGATTCATGTAAAGAAGGTTGTTTGTCGTATCGTTGGCCACGTACACATCCGGTTTGCCGTCGGCGTCCAGATCGACCATGAGTACGCCCAGTCCCTTGCTGGAGTCGCGGCCGCCCGGAAGGAGTCCCGCCGTAGCGCTGACATCCACGAACTTCCCCGCGCCGGTATTGCGATATACCTTGTGCGGCAGGCCATCGAAGCTTTTGGGCGGGCAGATGTCGAGCGTCTTACCGTCTTCGGCACAGCGCGGATTGTTGGCGAACGACCAGTTCACATATTGGCATACATAAAGATCGGGATAGCCATCGCCATCCAGGTCGCCAAAGGCCGCGCTCGTTGCCCAGGTGATGCCCTGATCGAGTCCTGCCTCTGCCGTCACGTCTGAAAAACGGCGTCCCTTGGCGGGATCTTTCGGGTCCACCGGGATGTTGTGGAACAGTGCCACGCGGCCCCATCCGGTCACGAGCAAGTCGGGCCAGCCATCGCGATCATAGTCGGCCGTCGCCGCCCCGTGACTGTAGAACCACGGCTTGCCGCCCGCTAACTTGTCCAACCCCGCCTCGGCCGTGACATCCTTGAACTTGTTGTCACCCAGATTCTTGTAGAGCTTGCACGGCAGGCCAGCGATTTGTTTTTTGTCGGCACCCGCGTAGAGGCCGCCACCCGTCAGGAAGATGTCGAGTAAACCGTCGCCATCGTAGTCGATCAAAGCCACCCCACCGCCGAGCGACTCAAGGATGGCCACATGGTTGGCCGTGTCCTCGCCGTTGTGGTAGGTGAAATCTACCCCTGACTCGCGGGTAATATCCTCGAACAACGGCGGACCAGGCGGCTCCTCGTTTGCCGTAACAACCGTGGTTGGCGCATCCGGCTTCTGTTGGCACGCCGCCACACAAAGCAACAGACCGGTGAGGGTCACTGTGGACAGCCAGCGAGCGAAATGCAGAATGCAGAATGCAGAATGCAGAATGAAAGACCCATTATGGTTTTCATTCTGCATTCTGCATTCTGCATTCTGCATTGATACGATTACCAGTCGGACCCCAGCGGGATGCCATCCGCAGGCGTGACCGCGTTGGACCAGGTTGTCGTGGAGATTCCCTGGCTAACCATGCGCACCGATCCATCGAACACGCCAATCAGGGTTCCCCCCGTGGTCGAGGAATTGAGACTGCAAGGGTTGCAGTTGACTGGGGACGGATTGACCTGCGGCGGGGCCAAGGTATTGAATTGCGGGATGGTGCCGGCATTCTGGGCGTTATTGGTGTAACGGCCGCAATTGCCGCCGGTTTCGCCCCAGAACGTGACGACGAAATTATTCGATGGGCCGCAAAGCATCATTTTCTCGCCAAAGGCGACGGTGTTGGACGTGCCATCCGGTATGGTCGCCGGGATACGAGCCGTCGGAGCGGCACCCGGCATGCCAAACACGTATTCGTTTGGCGCGTAACTGCTGCCGGCACGCGGAGAACCGGTGTCAGGCATCCCGCTCGCCGGAGCCGTGGGATCGGAAGGGCTGACATACGTTTTGATACCGACAAAGCACCACCAGGAATCGGGGTGGTTGGCAGCCATTGCATTGTAGCCATTCTGCTGCTCGATGAATGGCAGCATGTAATACTGGACCGTACCGTGGGTGACTCCCTGAGTGTTGGCACTGCTGGGGTAATTGCCCACCGCGCTCGGCAGCACCTGGTAAGTGTCGTTCATGTTGTGCGTGGCCAGGCTCATCTGCTTGAGATTGTTCGTGGACTGAGCCCGAGCAGCGGCCGCGCGTACCTTCTGGACGGCTGGTAAGAGCAGGCCAATCAAGATGGCAATGATAGCGATGACGACCAGTAATTCGATCAGCGTGAACCCACGCCAGCGACGGATCAACCGTAAAAGTGGCATGACCGCACCTCGAAGGATAAGAAAAAACGAAACGATTTAGAAAGGCGTCTCTCAACCGATGGACCATCGTTGCATCATCGCAACTCAACATATTCTTCAAGAGCAAAACGAAGATTGTGGATGGATCAGCGGGTCGATAATCACCCATCTGCGCTATCGTATTACCGCTGATGAGGGAAGTCAACGAAAAAATGACGAAAAATTCACCGCCGCCTCATCGCCCTATCATTCTTCCACGGATTCGGTTCGGCAGCGGCGAACGGCCGGCGTCAGCCGGCTGGTAGGGGCTTCTCACCAGCCGGCTGACGCCGGCCGTTCGCCCAAATCGAGAGAAGTACCCTGGGGGGATTGTACTTTGTTCTGCATCGAAAACCGCTAGACTGACAGGAGAAGCCAACCGAACCGAGTTCCGATGGGTCTCCCGAATCCCGACAAACCACGGGGTAGTTGCATGTCTCTCGAACCCATTCCTCCCGGTTCGCTCTCCCCCTCTTCGGGAGTTGGGGACGGCACGCACTCGGCATCTTCTCCATCGACCGTTCCCGCGCCGCGTTCAGCGTCCCAAGTTTCTCTGGACGATCCGCCCCTTAAAGCCGGCGCAGTCGATAGTCTCTTCGTTGTACTCGTCTGCACACTGGCCTTTCTTCTTGCTTCCACGCCTGCTCGTAACAGTGATCTGTGGTTGCATTTGGCATCGGGCCGACGGCTCGTTCAGGGACAATCCGTGCGCGGGGCGGATCCTTTCGCTTCCACCACCCACGGCGACTTCTGGGTCAATCACACCTGGCTCAGCGATATTATCCTGTACGAGTTGCATGAACTTGGTGACGGGATGGCGCTCGTTTTCGCCAAATCCGTGTTGGCGCTTGCGCTGGCGGCGTTGTTCTTCTGTTTCCGCCGGCGAGGGACACCGATGGGTATTTTCTCCCTCGTCGCCGCCGCCGCGATGCTGGCGCTGGGGCCTTGGCTGCTGCTTCAGCCTGTCTGCCTGTCGTTACTCGGCGTGATGCTGACTCTCTACCTGCTTGAGCGTCCGTGCTTGCTTGCGGAATCCCAGGCGGAGACGGCGCGGGCGGCGCGTTGGCTATTGGTGCCGTTGTTCGCTCTCTGGGCCAATCTCGATGGCTGGTTTCTGCTCGGTCCCGTGTTGGTCGGTCTGTACGCGCTGGGTGAAGCGCTGCGCCTGTTCACCCCTAAACCAGCTGGCTTACGCCGGCCGTTCGCCGCTGAGAACCTGCCCCATGAACCCCTCTCCCCCTGTACTCAGGGGGAGAGGGGTTGGGGTGAGGGGGTGGGGCTTCAGCGGGATTCTCTCCCCCTCACCCCCAACCCCTCTCCCCCGAGTACAGGGGAGAGGGGAGTTTATGGGACAGGCGCGAAGGATCTCCGCGCGTTCCTGCTGCTGACCCTGGTAGGAGTAGCGGCCTGTCTCTTGACGCCCTATCACTACCACACGTTCGCTTGGCCCCCTTCGCTGGGACTATCGCACGCGGAGCAAGCTCTGATGCACGATCCGCTCGGCCAAACACTGGTTATTTCCCCGTTCGCTGCGCGTTTCATGGCCTCGTCGGTGTTCGCCAGCCCCGGTGCCTGGGCTTACTACATCTTGCTAATCGCCGGCGCAGTCTCTTTCGTCTTCTGTGGCCGAACGACTCATCCCGGCCGATTGCTGGTCTGGCTGGCGCTGGCCGCGTTAAGCATCTATCAGGCTCGCGCCATCCCCTTCTTCGCTGTCGCGGCCGGCCCCATCCTGGCGCTGAATCTCCAGGAGTGGGCCTTTGATCGGCCACTTTCGGAAACCCTGCGCCGGCTGCGAATTGCCGCGCGGGGAGTTGGGGTACTGGCCGGGCTGGCTCTGCTCGTGTTCGCTTGGCTCGGTTGGCTTCAACCCAGTCCCTACCAACCGCGTGGCTGGACGGTCGAGCCGGATGGTTCGCTGGTGCGTTTGGCTCAGCAGATGCAACGGTGGCACGAGGACGGCCGATTTCGCTCCGACCGCTTCGCCTTGACCTTCAGCCCCGAAGTCGCCCACCATCTGGCCTGGTTCTGTCCCGCTGAGAAAGGCTTCCTCGATTCGCGCTGGCCTCTCTTCGATCGAGTGGCCGATGATTATGTTCGTATGCGACGCTGTCTGCTCCAGCCTAACGATGTCGAATCCGATGGTGAATTGAACTCTCTTTTGGACGCCCATGCGATCGATCGGATCATCGTGCATGATCCCGATTGGGACCGAACCACCCTGGCCTATCGCCGTCTCCTGCGGAACGCGACCGAATGGGAATTGCTGATGGAGGAGGGCGGCGTCGCCCTGTTCGGCCGGCGCACCGGCGCATCTCCCTCGTGGAAACCTATCGATTTTCGGGAAGCCGCGTATCATCCCTCGCCCGACTCTCGGGCGCCGCTGACGGCTCCTCGTGCTCCCCAACTGCCGGGACTGTTCGCCCCCTTCTACCGCAGCCGTCAGGAACGCTCGCCGGATCGAGAAGAAGCCGCCTTGCATCTGATTTCCTTTGATCTCAAGGCCGAATCGATGCGGGCCAACCTGGAGACGCAATGGCTCGCCGCCCTGGCTTCGGGCCTTCTCGGATCGGGACCAGGGAGCGAAGTCGGCGGCGCGGCCAGCACGGTGGCTTTGCGCCTCGCGCTCATCCCTTTGCTGCCGCCGGCTCGTCTCACTCCGCGAGACGATGGCTTGGAGCGACGGGGGGTGGAATCGTTTGCCGCAGGGTTCGCGGCAAGGCGCGATCGTGGCCCCTCCGAAGCGCTATTGCTCGCTGTGCGCGCCGCACGTCGCGCCTTGTCGGTCAATCCCGATGATGCCGGAGCGTTGCTGCTTTTGGGGGAAGCCTATCTCCGGCTCTCCACGCAGACGCGCCAGCAGGGGTGGCAGACCGAACTGCCCACCCTCGCCGTCCTTCGCCGCACCCAATTACTGACCGCCTTGCGTCAGGCGGTCTTGCTCCGTCCCGACCTCGACCAGGCCCACGCCTTGCTGGCCCGGCTCTACTATGAAACGGGGCAGTGGGATCGTACCCTCGATCATTTGCGCGCCCGACTGCGGATTGCTGAGCGAGAAGTCAAGAGCCACGATCCCCAAACGTCCGCGTCCGCCGAACGGCGGTCGGCCTTACAGCCGGACGTGGAAAAGATGGACGCGTTGGTTCGTCAGTCCTTGAAAACCTACGAGGTGAACACCGCGGGGAAAACCGATCCCTCCGGGGTTCTCGATCGTGCCCGTCTGGCCTTGCGGCATGGGCTGTCGCGCAAAGCGCTGGAGATGCTTCAGGAGTCGGATCCGGCGATCTTCGGCAAGGCGGGCGTGGAGATGCAACTGGATCTCATGCTGCGGGCGGGGCAGGCTTATGAGATTCGCGACTCGTTGGGGCCGGTACACGAGCGCGAACTCGGCTTTTCGCCCTATCATTCGTTGCTCGCGTTGACGGCGGCGGCTTGCGGCGATTATGCCGCTGCGGACGCGGAGTTGGATCTCTTGTGCGACAAACTGCGTTACGTTCGCCCGGCTCCAAATCAACTCTTGCCGGTGCGCCCGGCCACGGCGCTTCGGGTCGCGCGCGCGGTACTCACTCGTCCGGTACTCGGCGAAGGGCCGGCAGGGTTGGCCGCTGTCGCTTACTTCGAGTTCAAGGCATTACAGCCCCTGGGTGGTCCTGCCGGAATGATGCGTCAGGAGGCTGACTGGCGCGTGCTGCGCGGTGTACTGGCCCTCGAAGCGGGGGCCGTGGAGATGGCCCATCGGCATCTTCGCGCCGCCCTGGACGTATGGGGCGGTGACAACCAAGCCGCTACGGGTGGAGGACTGGACTTCCCCGCACGCCCCGTTGCCCAAGAGGCGCTACGCTTGCTATCCGAAAGGTAATGCCGTCCCTCTGTGATGGCGCTACTCTCCGTTCGATGAGGCCGTCATGCCGGACGAACTTCCGCTCATGAAACGAGGAAATCGATGGCGTCCCGGTTTACTGGCGGCGGGATTGATGCTGCTAGTCGGCCTAAGTATCGCCGGCGTCTTGCTGGCGCGATGGCTCATCCCCGGCTCAGCCGAGATACTCGCCCCCGCGTCCACCCAGCCGACCGACCCCCGACTGAGCTATACCGGCCCTTATCGGAACATTGATCCCGGCGTCCGTTATGTTGGCGACGCGGCGTGTGCCGGCTGCCACAAGGACATCGCCCAAACCTACGCGCGTCATCCCATGGGGCGTTCCCTGGTTCCGGCCGAGAATCTGCTTGACCGGCAGCGGTACGGCCCAGACACGAACAATCCTTTCACGGCTCTGGGCCGGCGTTTCCAGGTGAAGCGCGAGGGCGATCATCTCTGGCATCGCCAAATCCTGCTCGATGATTCCCGCAAGCCTACCGTCGAACTGACTCAGGAAGTCCATTGGCTGATTGGCTCCGGTCAGAAAGGATACTCCTATTTGACGGAAAAAAGCGGTTATTTGCTTCAGACGCCGATCAGCTGGTTCACCCAGAAGCAGCGTTGGGATTTGTCACCGGGGTTTGTGCCGTCGGCTCTGGCGGGACGGGTGGTGCCGGCCTCCTGTCTGTTCTGCCACACCAATCGCCTGCACCAGCATCCCGAACACCCCGATCGCTTTGAACCTCCCATCTTCGAGGGCCACGCCATCGGTTGTGAACGCTGTCATGGGCCGGGCGAACTGCATGCGCGGGGAGACTTCGATCGCACCATTGTCAATCCCGCTGAATTATCGCCGCCGCTGCGCGACGCGGTATGCGAGCAGTGCCATCTGGAGGGCGAATCGCGCACGGTCCGTTCCGGTCGCGGCCTGTTCGATTATCGGCCCGGTATGCCTCTGCACGATTTCTGGGCGGTATTGGTCCAGGCTCGCACCAGCGGCGAGGACTCCAAGGCGGTCAACCACGTCGAACAGATGTACCAAAGCAAGTGCTTTCAGCGTCCGGTCGGCAAACGGAAACTGGGCTGTATTACGTGTCACGATCCCCATGTGTACGTCGGACCTGAAAAGCGGGAAGTTCACTATCGCGCCCGCTGTCTGCAATGTCACGATGAAGCAAAGGGGCAGCACGGTTGTTCCGAGTCATTGCTTCAGCGCCAGCAGGTGAACCCCGCGGACAGTTGCATCGGCTGCCACATGCCGCGCTACACCAGTTCGGACGTCGCCCACACAGCCTCGACCGACCACCGCATCGTCCGCCGGCCGAGACAGCGGCCCGTTCGCCTTATGGATCCTGAAAAGACCTCTTTTGTAGATTTCTACCACGATCGCTTCCCGCAGGGCGATCCGCAAACCGAGCGCACGCTTGGCATGGGGTTGGTGAAGATGATGAACTCCGGGATGCTCCAGCCCGAGCGTCATGCGGAGCAAGCCGTGTTCTTGCTGGAGTCGGCTTTGACGCGCGATCCGGAGGATGTCGAGTTGCGCGCGAGCAAGGTGCAGGCTCTCTTACGACAGAATCGCTCTTCCGAAGCCCTTGCCGAAGCGGAGTCGGTCCTGGTCAAACGACCGGGAGACTGGCGCTTGCTGGCTCACGCGGCCATCGCGGCGGGGATGGAACGACAAACGGATCGCGCGCTCGATTACTGGCGTCGGGCGGTGGAAATCAATCCCAGCGTGCCCGATCATCAGGTCCATCTGCTTGGTATGCTGCTCCGTGCGCGGCGGATGGACGAAGCGCGAGCGACCTGTCAAACGCTCTTGCAACTCGATCCGTTCAACGTGTCGGGACGGCAGGCGTGGGTGGGGTTCTTGCTTGAGCAAGGCGAGCAAGCCGAGGCGAGCAAGGAGTTTGACGTGATCCGCCGACTCAAACCGCCAAACCTGGCGCAGCGAGAGGCGTGGTTTCAACAACAGATGCGTCTCCTCCGAAAAGATGGAGGATAACCGAAGGGATTGACACAAGCCCGGAGCGCCAGCGACGGGACCGCCCCGTCGCTGGCGCTCCGGGCTTGTGTCAGACGAATCCACGCCGAGTATAATTAGTGTTTTTCGAGGGCCGCAGCCCGCTGTAGCCAGAAGGCGCCGCGTTTTTCCTCCCCCAATTGCCGGAACAACTCACCTGCTTCCTTGGCGAGTTTCGCATCGTCCGGTTTGGCGGCCAACTCGGTGCGTAACAAACGCGTCAGCCGTTCTCGTATCCGGCGATCTTTCTCCCAGCGTGCCAGTTCCTTCTGGGCTTCTTGTTGTCGGTTCGGCTGTGCCTGAAGACATCGGTACAGCGAATACCGTGCTTCCACATCTTGGGGTTCTCGTTCGAGTGCCTTTCGCAGCCAGCCCTCGGCCTGGGGCAAATGATCGTCGCTCAACTCAAGGTTGCCCCGCTGGAGCAGCGCCTCGAAATGATCGGGATGAGCCTCCAATACCGCGCCGAGCAATGTCCGTGCTTCCTCTGTCCGGGACAGGGCCATCCAGCAGTGTGCCAGGGCCGTCAATACGTCCGGATTGTCCGGCAACTCGGTGCGCAATCGTTCGAGATGAGGCACGGCTTCCCCATAGCGAGAACTCTTGACCAGAATCTGGGCCAAGCGAAGCCGAACAGCCGACCGTCCCGGCTGGAGTTCAAGGGATCGTTCGTAGTCGTGAATAGCTTGATCGCGGTGTTCGAGTTGATTGTCCACCCAGCCGCGCCAATCAAAGGCGCGGGCGGAATCGGCCGCGCGCTCGACCCATTGATCCAGACAGCGCAACGCCTCCAAATAGCGCGCTTGCCGCATATAGACGCTGGCCAAGCTCTCAAGCATGGCGACGGATTCCGCATGGTTGCCGGCTACCAAGCTCAGCAGGGTGGGTGCCAGTTCATCAGCTTCACCCCGCTGACAGCGGAGCAGAAGCCATTCCAACCGCACCGCCTCCGTCATGCCGCTGAGTTGGCCGCATCGACTCAGATGTTGCTCCGCCTCCGAATACGCTCCCCGCTGCCTGGCTATGCGCGCGGCCAGCAAGTGAGCCGAAGCCGATCGATGGGGCACTCGCAGGGCGAGGTCAATATGACGTTGTGCCTCGTCGAAGTGTTCCTCATTCATCGCTTGGCGAGCCGAACGTTCCTGCCAGAATGCCCACCCCTCACAAGCCAGGAACCCAACCAGAAGCAGCACACTCCCTGCCAGAAGCAGCCGATACCAGCGCCGGTGCCTTCGCCACGGCGCCGGTAAAGTGGTCGCAGGAATCGAAGTGTTGGTCGAGGCCATGTCGGGTTGCTCAAGAACGGGGCGGGTCAGTCCTTCAGTTCCAGGTTCAGCGTTTGCTCGCCCTTGACAATGGTGGGTTTCAGGTCGGTCTTCAGGTGCGACCTGTACTTGTCCGGAAATGGAATCGTGGGCTTGGTCTGCTGCATCCCTGCCAGCTTCTGTTTGGCCTCGGCCGCTTTGGCGGGGTCCATGCCCTTCAAGGAGGGAACACCGGATGATCCACCGGGTTGCACAACGACCTTGTATTCACCGGGTGGAACGTCGGAAGTGCGGAAAGTTCCCTCTTGGGTGACGGGGATGGTGATGTTACTCGCCCCATCGACGGAGTAGAGTTGGAGCGTCGCGCCGTTTACCGGCTGTCCCTTGTAGGTGATTTTTCCTATTACGACGCCTCCAGAACTGCGTTTCGAGCCGCAGCCAGCCAACAGAAGTACGACCAACGAGACGGCAACGAATTGACGCATAGCACACCCCAGAAGCGAAGAAAGCCTCGCCGGATCGGCGAAGCGGTATCTACCAGCCCGCAGCACAAGTACGGGAAGGTTTGGATCTTACTTACAATCGAGGCGAAGATTAGCAAATTATGAGTGCCGAGACCCTTTCTCAAGATACTCGATAGGCAACCACTGTCAAGACGCCCTCCAGCGGAGCGGGGTGCGCGGATTGTGGGATTTTTCGTTAGCCCCGCCCTAAAGAACATTGTGCAAAGGTGGTTGTAAGTTGTTGAGACAAGTAGAGTTCGCGGTCCTGCTCGTCTACCCTGGTAATAGACACCCACCAGGAGAACGATCAGGGAACCCAAGTTCCTCGCCAAAAATGAAAAACGCTTTCCCAGCGGCTTATTCCGATTGACAAAACCGTAAGGCCGTTGCTACCGTTAACAGAACTGACTGGTCAGTCCGCTTACTTCGTATTGGCATCCTACCTGAGGTCGGGAAGGCATGATTCGTTGAACCGGCATTGTCAACGGATGGGGCACCAACAGAGCATAAAATACGCTTCCATCATACGGTTACGAGACAATTTGCCTACTAAATGGTGATGACTGTTTCTCGTTTGCCGCTGTAAATGCCTTCCTCAGGTAGTAATTCAGGAGTACAACCATGAGCAATTCTTCCCACCAGCATCGTTGGCCTCATCACGAGCGGAGAGAGGGCGACGAACTGGTTTTGAGGGGAGATTGTTTCGGCTGGCGCGGGCGGCTCGGCTTCGCCATCGCGTTTCTGGCAACCGTCCTGGCCGCTGGTTGTCATCGCGCGGCGAGTTCACAAGAAGGCAAGGTCGTTGAAGTATTCGTCACCGCGCCAATCACGGATGAAGTGACGGACTATCAGGATTTCACCGGCCGCTTGGAGGCTCTCAAGACCGTGGATGTCCGTCCGCGCGTCACCGGATACGTGCTGAAAACTCATCTGGGCGAGGGAGGGCAAATCAAGGAAGGCGCGTTCGTCCATAAAGGGGATATGTTGTTCGAGATTGATCCCGACACCTACCAGGCGGATCTGAATTTGGCCAAGGCCAATCTCCGGCAGGCCGAAGCCGAACGGAAGCTCCAGACGAAGAACGCCGATCGGGCCCGGCAACTCATCGGCAGTGGCAGCATCGCCAAGGAGGAATACGACCAGATCCTCGCCAACCGGGACAAGGCCATCGCGACGGTCGGATCGATGACGGCGGCCCGGGACCGAGCCAATCTTTACCTGGGATTTACTCACGTTACGGCGCCTATCAGCGGTCGCATCAGCCGGCGTCTGGTGGATCCGGGCAATCTCGTCAATGCGGATACGACAATTCTGACGACTATCGTCAGCGAGGATCCGGTATACGCCTACTTTGATGTGGACGAACGGACTTACTTGGAGTTGGGGACGGTGACTTCCTCGCAGTCCGATTCCTGGTTCTCCGCGCTGAAATTCCCCGTACTCATGCGCGTGGCCAACGAAGAGGAGTTCACGCAGCGAGGCGAGGTCAACTTCCTCGATAATCGCCTGAACGCCAATACCGGCACCGTTCGCATGCGCGGCGTTTTCCAGAACCCGAAGGGTATTCTCAAGTCGGGCCTGTTCGTGCGCATTCGTCTCCCCATCGATATTCCCTACAAAGCGTGGCTCATTCCCGACGTAGCGGTGCAAAGCGATCAGGGGCGGAAATACATCTACATCGTCACGAACAAGGACAAGGATGGCAATCCCTTGAAAGACGAGCAGGGTAATCCCATTGAGCGTGTCGAATATCGCGCCGTGACGCTCGGCCAATCGATCAAGGGGCTGCGTGTACTCAAGTTCCCTTCGGAGCGAGAGAAGGCGAAGAGAAACGAGGTAAGGAAGGCCGAGGTGAAGAAAGAAGAGGCAAACAAAGACGTGTTGACGAAGAAAGAACTGAAGGACGGCGTGCGGGTGATTGTTCGCGGCATGCAGCGCGTGCGTCCGAAGATGGTCGTGCAGACGAAGCCGGAGGAGGATCCGTTGCAACCTCCCCACGAGCATCTAACGGAACTGCTGAAGGGCAACGGCCCCGTGGCACGGTGACACGGGGTTAGCTCATGTTTTCACATTTTTTCATCGAGCGGCCCATTTTCGCCGCCGTGCTGTCGATCGTCATCACCCTGGCGGGTACGGTGGCGGCGATCAATCTGCCGGTCGCGCAATATCCGCCGATCACGCCGCCGAGCATCATCGTCTCGTGTACCTACCCCGGCGCCAACGCACAGGTGGTGGCCGACGCCGTGGCCGCGCCCATCGAGCAGCAGGTCAATGGCGTCGAAGACATGATGTACATGGTGTCGCAGTCCAACAACGACGGTTCCTACACGCTGACCACGACGTTCAAACCCGGCGTCAATCTGAACTTCGCCCAGGTGCTGGTGCAAAATCGCGTCAACCTGGCTCTGCCGCTTTTGCCCGATGTGGTCAAGCAAACCGGCGTCACCACGCGCAAGCGCAACCCGGACATCCTGCAAGTCATCGCCATCTATTCGCCACATGGCCGCTACGATCAACTCTATCTGAGCAATTACGCGACAATTAAGATCGCCGATGAGATAAAACGTGTGCCGGGCGTCGGCGATGTGAATCTGTTCGGTAAGCAAGATTACAGCATGCGCCTGTGGGTCGATCCTGAGAAATTGGCCTCATTGAACTTGACTGCCGCCGACGTGGCCAACGCCATCCGGGAACAGAATCGGCAAGTGGCGGCCGGTCACATCGGTCAGGAGCCAACCCCCTCCGGCAAACCGTTCGAGTTCACCATCACCACGCTGGGCCGGTTGTCCAACACTAAAGAGTTCGACGACATCGTCCTCCGCGCCGACGCGCAGGGGCGCAAGGTTCGCCTCAAGGATGTCGGCCATGCCGAACTCGGCGCCGGCAACCTCGATTCGAGCAGCAAGGTCAATGGCCATCCCAACGGCAGCATCGCCGTCTGGGCGCTGCCCGATGCGAATTCCATCAAGGTTGCGCAACGGGTCGAGGCCAAGATGGAGGAACTGAAGAAATACTTTCCTGAAGACATCGACTACGTGATTTCGCTGGATATGACGCCGTTCATCCGCGAGTCGATCAAGGAAGTCGTGCGGACGTTGCTGGAAGCGGTCATTCTCGTCGCCGCCGTGGTGCTGCTGTTTCTGCAAAATTGGCGTTCGGCGCTGATTCCGTTAGTGGCGGTGCCGGTGGCCGTCATCGGCACCTTCGCGGTGATGGCCGTCATCGGTTTCAGTTTGAACAATCTGACGCTGTTCGGCTTGGTGCTGGCCATCGGCATCGTCGTCGATGACGCCATCGTCGTCGTCGAAGCGGTGGAACACCATATTGAACACGGCATGACGCCGCGCCAGGCAGCGCACAAGGCGATGGATGAAGTGTCCGGCCCGGTCATCGCCGTGGCCCTGGTCTTGTGCGCCGTGTTCGTACCGTGCGCCTTCATCACCGGCATCACCGGTCAGTTCTTCCGTCAATTCGCGTTGACCATCGCCGTCTCGACGGTAATCTCAGCCTTTAATTCGCTGACCCTTAGCCCGGCGCTGGCGGCCATTTTGCTGCCACGCCGCGGAGCAAAGAAGGACGTACCTGGCCGGCTGCTCGACCTGCTGCTGGGCTGGTTTTTCCGCCTATTCAACATGGCCTTTCGGCGCTTCACCGCTCTGTACACCGGCATCGTGGGGAAGGCGCTGCGCGGGAGTGCCGTGGTATTGGTGCTGTATGTGGGGCTGTTCTTTCTGACCGGAGCCGGCTTCACCGGCTTTCCGGGATACCGCTCATTGCTGGCTCATGTGCCCAAAAACGACGCGACGGGGTGGTTGTTCGAGAAGTGGGGTTCGTTCGACCCGGCCAACGGCTTGCCCGCTGGCTACATTCCCAACCAGGACCAGGGGCGCTTTTACATCGCCGTGCAGTTACCCGACGCCGCTTCGCTGGAACGAACGCAGAAAGCCGTGGACCACATTCAGCGACTGGTGCAGCCGTTGGGCGGCGTCGTCCATGTCACCGAAATCGCCGGGCAGTCGTTCACCCTCAACGCCAATGGCTCGAACTTCGGTCAGTTCTTCGTGTCGTTCGCGGATTTCGACCAGCGCCGCGATCCGTCGCTGACCGCCACGGGAATTACCAATCGCGTGCGGAAGTTGCTGGAGAAGGAAGTTCCCGAGGCCAACGTGTCGATTTTCACGCCGCCGCCAGTGTCCGGCCTCGGCTCGGCCAGCGGCTTCAAGATCATCATCGAGGATCGTGGCGACCTGGGGCTTGTCGAGTTGGAAAAGCAAATCGAACGCCTCATCGAACGCTCCAAAGAGAGCGATAAGGTCGAACGATTATTCTGCATCTTCCGGGCCAACGTGCCGCAGCTTTTCATGGACATCGAGCGCGACAAGTGCCAGACAATGGGCGTCAGTCCCGCCGATGTTTTCGCTACCTTACAGACGTATCTCGGCTCGCTGTACGTCAACGATTTCAACCGCTTTGGCCGGACCTGGCAGGTGATTGTGCAAGCCAGTGGGCCGTTCCGCGACGATCCCGACCGTATCAAGTTGCTGCAAGTGCGCAACGCCACCGGCGAGATGGTGCCGCTGGGTGCCGTCGTCAGCGTCCGCGAGATCGGCGGGCCAATCAACATCGGCCGTTACAACATGTACCACGCCGCCGCCATCCTCGGCGGCACCAAGCCCGGCGTGTCCAGCGGCGAGGGCATTGAGGAAATGGAGCGGCTGTGCGCCGAGGTTTTGCCGCCGGGTATGGCGTTCGAGTGGACCGAGATTAACTACATGCAGATCGACGCCGCCAAGAACATCTGGAACAACCTGATTTTCCCGCTGGCGGTGGTGTTCGTCTTCCTCGTGTTGGCGGCGCAATACGAAAGCTGGGCGCTGCCGTTGGCCGTCATTCTCGTGGTGCCCATGTGCATTCTCGGCTCGCTTACCGGCGTGGCCCTGACGGGCGGCGACATCAACATCTTCACGCAAATCGGCTTCGTCGTGCTGGTCGGCCTGGCGAGCAAAAATGCGATCCTTATTGTCGAGTTTGCCAAGCACAAACACGAAGAGGGCGGCTTATCGCGCCGTGAGGCGACGCTGGAGGCGTGCCGGCTGCGGTTGCGGCCCATCCTGATGACCTCGTTCGCTTTTATCCTCGGCGTGGTGCCGCTCATGCTCTCCAACGGCGCCGGCGCGGAAATGCGTCGCGTCCTCGGTACAGCCGTTTTCAGCGGCATGCTCGGCGTCACTCTGTTCGGCATCTTCCTGACGCCGGTGTTCTTTTACGTGATCGAAGGCTTTGCCGAGATGCCGCTGTTCGCCTCGCTGCGAACTCGGTTGGTGGGCAAGGTGTTGTTGTACCTTGTCGGGATTTTGACGCTGGGCATTCCGTGGGTGCTGGTGCTGCTGATGGGGATGGCCCTACGACGCCGGCGCGCGGCTTCTACATCGCCGAGACAAACCGTGCTGGTGGAAGGTGTATCGACCTCCAATGGATCGCCGGTTGTCCATCACGGCAATGGTTCGATCGCGAACGGATGTATGAGCGCATCCAACGAAGACGACAAGGTATCGCGCGCTAAACCGTCTGTCTAACAGACACGAACCCAATGAATTGCCAGCCCGCAGCGCCAGCAAGGGAAATCCCTTGCTGGCGCTGCGGGCTGGCAAAGACCCCCTTGCTGGCGCTGCGGGCTGGTAGGAATCTGACTGTACCATTGAGGCATCAACGTGTTCTCAAGCTTTTTCATCAATCGCCCTATCTTTGCTTCGGTGCTGTCCATCGTCATCGTGCTGGCCGGCACGATTGCATTGTTCACGCTGCCGGTGGCCCAGTATCCGGAGATTGCTCCGCCGACCGTCGAGGTTTCCGCCTACTATCCCGGCGCCAACGCCAAGGTCGTCGCCGACACCGTGGCCGCGCCCATCGAGCAGCAGGTCAACGGCGTCGAGAACATGATGTATATGTCGTCGCAATGCACCAACGACGGCAAGTACACGCTCACCGTCACCTTCGAGCCGGGCACGGACCTGAATATCTCACAGGTTCTCGTGCAAAATCGCGAGTCGCTCGCCGAGCCGATTCTGCCCGACCTCGTCAAACGCCGCGGCATCTCGGTCAAGAAGAAGTCGTCCAACGTCCTCATGATCGTCAACCTGTTCTCGAAGGACAACAGCCGCACCAGTCTGGAACTGAGTAATTACGCCACGATTCAGATCCGCGATGAGTTGTCTCGTCTGCCGGGAGTAGGCGACATTACCTATCTCGGACAGCGCGATTACAGCATGCGCTTGTGGCTCGATCCGCAGAAATTGGCCACGTACAATCTCAACGCGCAAGACGTGATCGCGGCCGTGCAGGCGCAGAACATCCAGGTGGCTGCCGGTCAGATCGGTCAGCCGCCGACACCCAACGGCCAGGTGTCGCAGTACATCATCACCACGCTCGGCCGCCTGGAAAACACCGAGCAATTCGAGCGTATCATCGTCAAGAACAGCGCCGCGTCGCTGATTTACCTGAGAGACGTGGCCAACATCGAATTGGGCGCTCAATCCTACGATCAAAGTTGCACGCTCGACGGCAAACCGTCAGTGGCCCTGTCCGTCTATCAATTGCCCGGCTCGAACGCGCTCGATGTCGCCAAGCGTGTCAAGGATCGCATGAAGCAGCTCAAGCGGCACTTTCCGCCCGGCATCGAGTACGACATCGTCTATGACACCACGCCGTTCATCAAGGAATCGATCTCCGAGGTCGGCGAGACGCTTTTCGACGCCATCGTCCTCGTCGCCGTGGTGGTGTTACTGTTCTTGCAAAACTGGCGTTCAGCCCTGATTCCCCTCATCGCTGTGCCGGTGGCCGTCATCGGCACCTTCGCGGTGATGGCCGTCATGGGATTCAGCCTGAATAACCTGACGCTCTTCGGTTTAGTGCTGGCGATCGGCATCGTCGTCGATGACGCCATCGTCGTCGTTGAAGCGGTGGAACACCACATTGAACACGGCATGAGGCCGAAGGAAGCAACCATCAAGGCGATGGAGCAAGTGTCCGGCCCGGTGGTGGCGATCGGTCTGGTGCTGTCGGCGGTGTTCATCCCGTGTGCCTTCATCACGGGCATCATCGGCCAGTTCTTTCGCCAGTTCGCGTTGACCATCGCCGTCTCAACGGTAATCTCGGCGTTCAACTCGCTGACCCTCAGCCCGGCGCTATCCGCCCTGTTGCTAAAGCGACGTGCCAAGGGACACTTTGAGGCGCTGCCGTGGTTTGCCTTCGTGCCGCTGGGAGCCTGGCTGGGACATAAAATCGGTCATCATTATGCTGCTCCCCTTTTGGCCGCCCTGAATCTACAAGCGCCGGCAGAGGTTCTGGACGCCCTGCGCGTGTGGGGGCCGATCGCGGCCGGATTGCTGGCGGGATTGCTGGTGGGTTTGCTGGAATTGGTACTGGGGCTGTTCGCGGGACAGCCGATCAACTTCCTGCTTGGCTGGTCGTTCCGGCAGTTCAACCGCGCCTTCGATTTTTCTACCACCGCCTACACTCGGCTGGTGTCGGGCCTCTTGCGCGTCAGCCTGCTGGTCGCCGTCGTCTACGGCGGATTACTGGTGCTGACCTGGTGGGGTTTCACTCAGACGCCGACGGGGTTCATCCCCCAACAGGACAAGGGATACTTGCTCGTCAACGTGCAGTTGCCCGATGCAGCGTCGGTGACGCGCACGCAAGACGTGGTCCGGCAAATCGAGGAAATCGCCCTGAAAACAGACGGGATCAAGCACACGGTCGCCATCACGGGGCAGTCGATTCTGCTCAACGCCAACGCCTCCAATTTCGGCGCTCTGTACCTGATGCTCGACGACTTCGATAATCGCACGCGCGCCAATCTCTCCAGCGACGCCATTGCTACCGCGCTTCAAGAGCGTCTGGCGAAGGAATTGCCCCATGCCATCGTCAACATCTTCGGCGCGCCTCCCGTCGAAGGCCTGGGCACGGCCGGCGGCTTCAAAATCATCGTTCAGGACACGGGCGACAATGGTCTGGCATCCCTCCAGGGAACGGCCGACAAGGTAGTCAACCAAGGCGAGAAGAATCCTCATTTGCAAGGCGTGTTCACCAGTTTTCGCGCCGACACGCCTTGGCTGGAGTTAATCATTGATCGCATCCAGGCCAAGGATCGCGGCGTTTCGATTGACGACATCCGCACGACGTTGGAGTCCACCATTGGGCCGTATTACATCAACGACTTCAACCGTTTTGGCCGCACCTGGCAGGTCAATGTCCAGGCCCGCCACACGTTCCGCCAGTCGGTGGACGACATCAAGCAGTTGAAGGTGCGCAACAGTCAGAACGAAATGGTCCCGCTGGCGGACTTCGCCAGCGTCGGCTTCGCCAGCGGGCCGGTGATGCTAATGCGCTACAACATGTATCCGTCCGCGGCCATCCATGCGGATGCCGGACCCGACACCAGTTCGGGTCAGGCTATTGCGTATCTGCAAGAAGCGACCGAGGAGCAGTTGCCGCAGACCATGCGGACGGAGTGGACCGAGTTGGCGCTATTGCAGCAACAAACCGGCGATACGGCCATGTGGGTGTTCTTGCTGGCGGTGGTGCTGGTATTCCTGGTTTTGGCGGCGCAGTACGAAAGTTGGTCTTTGCCGCTGGCCGTCATCCTCGTGGTGCCCATGTGCCTGTTGTGTGCCATCGCCGGCGTGGTCATGGCAAAGATGGACGTGAATGTGTTCACGCAAATCGGCTTTCTGGTGCTGGTCGGGCTGGCGTGTAAAAACGCGATCTTAATTGTCGAGTTTGCCAAGGCGCAGCGCGAACTAGGCATGTCAAGGAAGGAGGCCACGCTGGCGGCCTGCCAGTTGCGTCTGCGGCCGATCATTATGACCTCCTTCGCCTTTATCCTGGGCGTGGTTCCGCTGATGCTTTCCGATGGGGCCGGCGCTGAGATGCGCCGCACCCTGGGCACGGCGGTGTTCGCCGGTATGCTCGGCGTGACGTTGTTCGGCATCTTTCTAACGCCGGTCTTCTACTACGTCATCCAGGGGTTCAAGGACCGACGGCCTCCCACGATGACAGACATTGAGGAAGATTGGCCGGTCGTCGAGAAAACCGCGCCAATCCACCACGCCAGGGAGACGAGAGCGTCGTCGCACACTACCGCGACAGCTACGTCACCCTTGCGCCCGACCTAACGCGGTGCGGCGGTTAACGGCCCTCGATGACTTGAAATCCTCGTGGAACGACTTCGCCGTCCCGCCAGCCGTAGAGCCGAAGCGGTAGGTGTCCCAGGGCGCGCTCCAGGCGCGAGTCCACGGCCGTCTGGAGGGCGACCAGGAATGGCCGGGCGAAGGCCTGTTCCATGACGAACCGATCGTCGTCGCTGAAGAACAGAATGTCATTGACGCATTCGACGGGGAGCGGCTCGGGGACCGGATCGGGCAACAGAAACGGGTGGCTGTGGACCCAGCCGACGAAGATTTCTCCCTCACCCCGCAGGTCGGCTACCCGGCGGGCGTGATCCCAGGTGTCCGCCGTAAAAGTGATGCTGGTGGCAGCAGTCTCCGTCGCTTGAGCGGGCACATGGCAGGTGACCTCAAGGAACAACTCGTCATCGCCGGTGTCCCGGCGTAGGTGGCCGAGGAGAACGCCGCCGACCTCATGGTCTGGAGTAGACCGAGCTTCTGTCAGCGCATCCTCAAGGACACGCCGCGGGATGAAGACGGGGAGATCCTCCGAGCAGAGGCCGTCCCAGGCGACGGCCGGCCCTAGCTCCCGACGCGATCCAGGCTGAATTGGCACGGCCAACGGGTTGGCTTCGAGGACAATTCCGTCATGGCGTCTGTAGGGCTGGACGCCATCGTCTGGGTAGGCAGCCAGTTGGAATAGGACGACCGAGGGGAGAACCGCCGTGTCGAGAACCATGTCGGCGATGACACGCTCAGCCCGCGAGCGGAACCATTGCAGGCCGCAATCGACGCGGTGTTCGCCGCCATCGGGAGTTGGCAAGATCACGGCGAACCCCACACAGAGGGACAAGCCACTCTTCGCTTTGTAAAAGCGAGGTTCAAGGCGGACGCCCGCGCGGGGTACTTCGTAACGGGTGAAGCGGCTGCGGCGCAGCCCGTCGAACAACGCCGCCTCCACGGCGTGCGCGAAATCGATTTCGGTGAGAGATATGTCTCCCCGGACCTGAGCATCTTGCAGCGACCTGAATTCCAGATGAAAGCGATACGTTTGTGGCCTGGTCATCGTGTTCGACATGCGCGTGTCTCCTTCGGAAAAAAGGCGGTCAACGGGCGTGTGCCCGCTGACCGCCGGATTCAAGGGTTTAGCCCCAATCCCGTTTACGTTTCGCGACGACCTCCGCGAAACGTAAACGGTAGCGGGCTTAGCCCGCCGTGACGTTCTGCATCAGGGTGATTGTGTCGCCCTCGCACAGCACGTTGCCGATTCGGTCGCTCTCCGGCAGGCTTTCACCACGCGCCCGGACACCATAGCTGCACGGCCGGCCACTCAGATCGTTGGCGGGCAGGTTCAGTTCTCGCGTCAGGCCGGCGAGTACCTCGCCAATTTCGGCATCGATCGGAATGTTTCGGGCGAGATACTCCTGCTGCTCGGTCGGGTCTTTGACCTTCAGACTGATCGTTCCCGTCATACCCATGATGTACACCTCCAATACAGGTGAGGGATGGCCGAGGCACCGTGCCCGCGCCGTGCCCTCAATCGATCCATTACTCTTGAACGCATATGATCGGAGTTTTTTTCGGACTCTCCGGCCGCGGTTCTCCTTCCGGCCTCCTTTGCAGGCAAGGTCAGCCGTTGTCCGCAGCTTCGTGAAAGCGGAGATAGCGTCGCGCGACTTCGGGCGCGGCGAGAGCCCGCGCCGCGCGGGTCAGTAGACGGCAGCCGGCCGCCACGGCGCGGAGGCTATGGCCCAGATCGGTTTCCAGACGGACGGTTTCCGCGTGCGAAATGACGCAGGCGCCATGACTATTCAATTCGCAGCGGGCGAAGCGCAACGAGGCCTGGGCCGCGAACAGGAAGCGGGCTAGTCCGGCCGTCTCTTTCGGCTCGGCCTCGTCCCACTCTACCAAGACGGCCTCCACTCGCACGCCGCCCGGCACGCGTCGCACGCGCAGTTCCCCCGGCCGATCCGAAGTCGCGGGCACGGCCCAGCCCCCCTCACGACGGGACCACGCCAACCCTGCGGCATCCAGCGCCGCCGTCACGACTTCCTCCGGCGGAAGGGACTCCTCCCCGGCGGGCATGGCTCTGAGTCTGTGGAACCGATCTCCGTCCATCCCTTCCCCGCCTTCATCCTCAACCGGGATTTCGGCGAGCCGTTCGATGGCCCCGTGCGGACCGGGTATCAATCGCCAGTTGCCGGGTAGCTGCGCCGTCCGGGTCAGGATCGCATCGGGAGTTGCACCGGAAGCATCGCGCTCCGGGCGGCGCAAGATCAGCCAGCCGCCGTCCTCGACCTCCATCCGCGTTTCTTCGTTGTCCAACACGGTCGGATCGCTCATGTCGTCCCTCCCATCGGTTCCAGATGAATCTGCAAAGATCGGCCGAAAAGCGAGCGGTTATCGATCGGCAGGTCTGCCAGGTGAGAGCGGCCCCAGACGCAGGCATCGGGATTGAGTGCGTCGTTTTCCGCCAGCTGGCGCAGTCGCCAGCCGATGAGAGCGTGTAGCCCCTCGGCTATTTCCAGCAACGGCTGTCCCGGGTAGATGCGCAGGCAGATGCGCGGCGGTGCCAGGTTGGGGTGGAAGGCGTTGTCCGGCGCGACCAGGGCCAGGCTCTCGAACTGGTTGGCTCGGCGCAAATAATCGGGCGGGAAGCGGACGGCGATCACATGATGGTCGGCAAGGTGGATCTCGCCGCCGGCATCACGAATGAGACCGCGCGTGCGGAACGTCAGTCGCCACAGCCAGGGAGCCTGCTGGCCGAGGTCTGCCGCCTCGACCAGTCCCTCCGGCCGCCGGCGCGTCAGAAACTGGTCGCGGCTATTGCACAGGAAGTCGTGCATGACATCGTCGAAGACCGGCTCAGTGCCGGCCATTTCCCGAATCTTCAAATCTTCGACTTGCATAAAAACATTCACCTCCGTCGATGGGAAGTATTGGTTCGCGGCCGAAGCGCGGACGGTCAGGAACCATCGAGTTTCACAAAGACACTGCCGGCGGTGAATCGCAAGCGGACGCGGTCGCCTGGTAGGAAGCCCAGGGCCGCAAGCGGTTCGGCGGCGCGGGAGCGCAAGCGATCGAGGAAGAGGAGCCGGTTCGTCTCGAATCCCTCGCCGCCCACCAGCCCGCGCCGGCACTCAAGATGGACCGGAGCCGGGCCGAAGCGCCGCATCGCCACAGCCAGCAGATCCCCAACAGATGCCGACGGGAAATCTTTGTCCAGGGACAAGCGTTCGGCGACCACCTCGTGATCGAACCGGCAGCGGAGCGCCCGCCGCAGTCGGCTCACCAGGAAGTGTTGGTGGAGCAAATCGAAAGCGAGTTCTCGGGACTCCACCGACGCGGAGCCGGTCAGAAGGCGGACGCACTCGGCGGTCATGATGCCGGCCACGACAGCCCCAGCGAAAGCGGGCGAGAGCGTCGGTGGAGCAGCGGCACCCGGCAGGCAGGGATACTCCACGGCGGCCTGACGGTAATCCTCGGCCCCCCAGGTGCATTCCAGGCAGGCGGCACCCGGCTGTGGCAGAAACACTTGCACCCGCCCCTTGAGACCCACTCCGACCCCGCCGTCCACAACCGGCACACCCAGAGGCCAGGCACATTCGGAAACGAGCGCCTGGCGGGCCTGCCGCGAGTCCAGGCCACCCAGGATGACATCAACCTCAAAATCTCCCAGTGGCAGATCTTCCAGATCGGCGGTGCGCGCCTCTACCGTCAGCCCTGGGAACTGCTGGCGTAGCCGGTCGGCCAGCACCTCGGCCTTGGGACGCCCGACATCCTCGGAGCGATAGTCCTGCGTGGCCAGGTTTTTCTCTTCCACCCGGTCGCGGTCCACCAGGCGGATCCGCCGGACGCCGGCGCGGGCGAGCAGCGAAGCCGCGAACGAGCCGATATTACCGGCACCGGCGAGGAGGACGGAGGCGTCACGAAGACGGTTTCCGTCCAGGCCAGGCAACAGGTCAATCATGCGCCTCCTCCTTCTCCGGCCGCCAACCGGCATTCTCTGTCAGGGCGGTGGGATGGTGACAGAAGCGACAGTTCTGGGCGTAGGTCCAGCACGGTTTGCCTCGCTGTCCCTCCCCCGCCTCAATCTGGTGATACCAGCGGTTGCAGCCGGGACAGCGCACGGCCTGCTCCCCGTCTCGAAGGAGGCCGCGGCAGACCGGGCAGGCCGGCGAGCGCCCCTCGTCTTCGAGCCGGAACGCCACGCGAATCGGCGTCGATTCGGCGGAGAAAAAGAACCGCCGTCGGCCCAGGAGAATCTCGTCGCGGTGATCGAGTACCCGAAAGCCGCCGATAACAGGTTGTCCGTTGACGCGGACCAGCAACCCGGTGCGGACCAAAAGCCCCATCCCGCCCCCCAAACCGTGATTCAGGGCAACAAATCCCAGGCCCGAGATGCCAAGGTCGAACGTCTCCCCTGGAACTCTTCCCGGCAGCGGGACTGCCTCCCAACCCGCTCCCGGCGTTTTGCGCCACAAGTTACTCATCCTTTTCCTCCCCATTTTCTCCAACGAAGTCTTCGATCTCTCTCGCCGACACTCGAAGCATTCCGCCCCTCATGGGAGACGAGTTGAGGGCGGGCTGTAAGGCCCACCCTCCCTTCCCTGTCACAAGTCGAGACAGCGGCTCAATTGAGGGACTCAAAGAGCTTGGCTCCGAAGCGGAGCAGGAAGCCGGCGATGATGACGGCGAGAACCACACAGAGGGGGTTACGCTCCATCAAGCCCTTCCAGAAGGGCTTGAGAACTTCTTCCATCAGGGTCGTGGAAATCTTGCTGAACAGCCGGCTGATTACGTCGTCGTTGAAGTATTGGTGCGTACCGCGATAGCTGTCGTTGATGGAACCCAGGCTGTTGTTCACGATCCTGTTTACGTCCTGCTGCGCGTCCGCGTATCGGCCGGTGTCATCCGCCTGCGCCCGGCTCAGGCACAACGGAGAAAGGGCCAACGCCAGGGCCAGGAAGATTGTCTTGCGGTTCATTGGGTAATCCCTCCTACAAGATGGCGACAACCTCAGAAGTGTTCGGCCGCCGTTCGGCCTCACGGTCGTCTCTCCTTCTACGCAGACGTCCGCCGATTTTTTCCCAAGGGCACCTGCCTGCTGGTAGGCCCCGCTTGCCGAGCGGGGCCTTATCCCAACAGGTGCCGCTCGGCTCGCGGCACCTACCGGTAGGTCCGGCGAGCCGAGCCGGACAGCCAGTGCCGCTCGGCTCGCGGCACCTACTGCCGGTAGGTCCGGCGAGTTGAGCCGGACTGGAAGAAGTGCCGCTCGGCTCGCGGCACCTACTGCCGGTAGGTCCGGCGAGCCGAGCCGGACGGGAAGAAGTGCCGCTCGGCTCGCGGCACCTACTGCCGGTAGGTCCGGCGAGCCGAGCCGGACTGGAAGAAGTGCCGCTCGGCTCGCGGCACCTACCGGTAGTCGGCGAAGGAAAAATTCCCGGCCTAGTTCCGTACAAGTTGGGATGAGCCAATGCAGAACACCAGACCCTGTTTTCGACCAAGGAGAACCCCATGTTCCGAACGAAGAGAGGCGCGACGACTGCGGAGCCGCAGGCGGCGTCGGCGCCCGAAACGCTGGAGGAGGCTCTAGCCTGGGTTGCGGAGTTGAGCGATGGCGGCGCTAACCTGCGGTTCGTAGCCGAGGGGCTGTTGCGGGAGAAATTCGCCCTGCATGCGGCCATCGCTCATTTCAAGGAGCAGCGAAGCAAGCTTCGGGAAAAAGTCGAGGCCCTGACCGCGCCGGAACATTACCCCGCCGTCATCACCTCCGTTCACTGCAACGGGCAGGCGGCGGTCGAGGTCTACGGTGGCGGCACACGCCTTGAGGTGGCGGTGGACCCGGAGATACCGCGCGAGCGGCTGCGCGTCGGAGCGCGTGGTCTTCTCTCCCGCACCCGCAACTGCCTGGTCGAAGTGGATCAGGCTCCCCACGAGTGGAGTGAGGTAGGCACCTTCGAGGGCTACCTGGACGACCGCAAACGCCTGCTGCTGCGCTATCAGGAACAACTCCTGGCCGCCACCGCCTCGGACGATCTTGCAGACGAGGAGTTGCGCAAGGGAGACCTGATCGGCTTCGACCGCGATGGTCCTCGTCTGGCGTTCAGCCGAGTGCAGCCGCCCGGCCGCGACGACCTCTTCTTCGCGGAAACCCCGGCCGATCGCTTCGAGGAACTGGGCGGATTGGACCGCGAGATCGCCTTGCTGAAGCGGTTGGTGCGTTTCCGACTTCTTCACCCCGATGTGGCCGCTCGCTACCGGTTGCCCGCCAAGCACGGCATTCTGCTCGAAGGGCCTCCCGGCAACGGCAAAACCAAGCTGGCCCGTTGCCTGGCTCGCTTCATCGCCGACCTGGTGCCTCAAGGTGAGTGCCGTTTCATGGCGGTCAGCGGCAGCGGCGATTACTCCATGTGGCTAGGGCAGAGCGAGCAACGGATTATCGCTCGCTTCGAGGCGGCGCGCGCGCTAGCCGCCGACGGCGCGGCCCCCGTCATCATGTTTTTCGACGAGATTGACGCCATCGGCCGTCGCCGCGGCAGTGACCTGGGCGGCACCGCTTCGGATCGTATCCTAGCCACCTTTCTGGCGCAGCTCGATGGAATCCGGCAGGTGAGCAACTTGATCGTCCTGGGTGCCACCAACCGGGCCGATGTCCTTGATGGGGGGCTTTTGCGCCCCGGACGGCTTGGCGACGTGAAGATTCGCATTCCTGGCCCCAACCGTCAGGCGGCGCGGGCCATCCTGACGAGCTACCTGGGCAGCGTCCCGGTCGCTGGTGAAGCCGGTTTCCTGGTGGAGACTCTCCTCAGTTCCCTCTATAGCCCCCAGGGCGAGTACGCCGAACTGGTCCGAGTGACCCTTCGCGATGGCCGTAAACTGCCGGTCGGCGGGAGGGAACTGGTCAGCGGCGCGATGCTGGAGAACATCGTG
>DATNCY010000342.1:0-4548 GCA_035553375.1 Gemmataceae bacterium | reverse complement strand
CCCGTTAAGCGCCTGCAACGCTTTTTCGGAGGGCACTGCCAGTTCTCCGCCATTCGCCACCAGGGCGTCTGTGGCCAGAACGGCGGGCCCACCCGCATTGGTGACGATGGTGAGCCGCGGCCCTTTGGGGCGGGGTTGTTTGCTGAGGACCTCCGCCATATAAAACAAGTCGGCGATGGCGCTGACCCGCAATACGCCGCAGCGCCGGAAGGCGGCATCAAGCACATCATCACTTCCGGTAAGTGCGCCGGTGTGCGAGGCCGCGGCCCTGGACGCGGCTTCCGAGCGGCCGGCCTTGATCACAATCACGGGTTTCCGTAACGCCACCTCGCGCGCAGCCGAGAGAAATGACCTGGCGTCGCCCACCGACTCCATGTAGATAAGAACGCTTTGAGTGTTTGGATCATCGCCGAAGTGGTAGATCAGATCGCCCCAACCCACATCCAGCATGGAGCCGGTGGAGACGATCGCGCTGAAGCCTACCTGCTCCAGTTGGCCCCAATCGAGAATCGCGGTCAGCAAGGCGCCGCTCTGGCTCAGAAAGGCCACGTTGCCGGGACGAGGCGCGTCCTTGGCGAAGGTAGCGTTCAGCCCGATTGTCCGATTCATGATGCCCAGGCAATTGGGGCCGATCAGGCGCATGGCGCCGCGATGCAATTGTTCCTGAATCTGCCGTTCGAGTTCGGCGCCTTCAGCCCCTCGTTCGCGAAATCCCGCCGAGATCACAACTGCCGATTTCACCCCGGCGTCAACGCATTCGCTGATTATGTGTGGAACGGTGATGGCGGGCGTGGCCACGACTGCCAAATCTACCGGGTCGGGGACGGCACCGATGCTCGGATATGCCTTCAGCCCACAAACTTCCGCGTGCCGTGAATTGACGGCATATACCTTGCCTTGAAAGGAGGGATGCCGCAAGTTCTCAAGAACGGTTCGTCCAACCGTGCCGGGACGTTCGGTGGCTCCAATCACAGCCACGGAATTCGGCAAAAACAACGCATCGAGGCCAGCCCTGAAGACTGGCATGGTTTCATTCTTCACACCGGATACTCTATGCCCAAGACGTGCTCTCGCGATACTCACCAGGTGCTCCTGCAAGCTAGTCTGATCTTCTAACCATGAGAAGCGGCATGAGGGCGAAAACTGCAAGCATCACGACATACACCGCTCCTGAAACCGGGTCCCGGTCTGCAAGATACTGAGTGATGGTAAACCCTCTGACCCAAAGGACGACCGTAAATTCCGCAAGAAGCAAGAGGCCAAGAGCTACAAGGCCGACGGCAAGCCGTCGGGCCCATGAAGTGGGGGTGGTAAGACGGCGGGCCGCCCACCGAGCCGAAGGAACAATCACCACCAGCATGACAGGCGCTTCCATTAGTTCGGCGTTCCTTGTGCCGAAATGTGGAGCTATCCAGATTGTGCGAATGATCCCCAGAACAAAGCCAGCCGCAAACACGAGAACAAAATAGAGGGTGCCGGCTTTTAGCACGTTCAGACCTGAATGGCGAGCAAGCGGTTGCCCACGACTCATTGCCGCTTCTTGCCTTCGGGGGGAGCGTTCTTTTTGGCCAGGGATCGAACGTAGTTAACCAGGCTCCACAGTTCATCGGATTTCAGCCGTGTACCTTCGGGCGGCATGTCACCTTTACCGTTCTTGATGATGTAGAACAGTTCTCCGTCGGTCCTGTCTTTCAAGGTCGCCGGGTCGGAAAGGTCACTCACCTTTAGCTTCATGTCGGCTCCGACTTCGCCTTTGCCGTCGCCATCCTTGCCATGGCACATGGCGCAATCGTATCCGTACCACTTCTTGCCTTGGACGATCGACTCTGGGGTCGGCTTGACTGGGTTGGCCTGACGCGCGGCCTCGACGGGAACAGTGTATGGCGGAGGCGGGGCCGCCTTAGGGGGTGTTGGAGTCTGTTGCGCGCCTGCAGAGCACCCGAGAAAGAATAACAAGGACACAATTGATAAGGTCTTCGACACGGCATCCCTCCTGCGTTCGACCTGCTTGACGCATCTCGCCGTGAAAGCGCGGCGAATTCTTTCTGGTTGGTTATGAAGCTACGGACCCCACACCTCCGGTTTTTCCGGCGAAGCCTCCTTCACATCCAGCTTGGCTCCGTTCAGCAGTCCGAATACCTCCTGCTGTTCTCTTTCGATTTGCTGCACCAGAACGCGGCCCGCCTCGCAACTCCCGGCAACATTCTCCGCGGCCGCACGGGCATGGCCGAGCAGTGCATGCGCGACGCCGAAGTCCTCGTAGTCGCGATGGAGGCGGGCCAGGACCCGAAGGTCTTTCGCGAACGTCAACCACCGTTGCAGGCGAAGGGGATCCATTGCCTCCGAGAGGCTGGTGGTACGCCCGGCTTTCTGCTGTGTTTCGATGGCGCTGATTTGCTTATGCAACCAGGTAGAGAGGGCCTCTTCCAGTTCTACCTGAGTTCCACAGCGATAGAAAAAATCGATCGTCTCACCTTTTTCGGTGAGTGGAATGAGCCGGCACGGCGAAGGCTGGTCTTTCAGTTCGCTGGGGACAAACCTCATCAACAAACACTCGCTGCAGGGATGGGGTCGGGCCGGGTCGCCGAAGTTGGGACAGGTAAGCGAATCCTCGAAAACCAGCTGGCGACGCCATGGAGTGTGGGGAGATCGTCCATAGCCGCCATCCTCAAGAAATTTCAGTTCGAACTTGAGAAGATCCAACAGTTCATTTGGTCCTTGTGCCATAGGCCACCTCACTGGTATTACCAGCCTCGCACAGACAGCTCTGAAACGCGGTGGCGGTTATCACCACCCGGTGTGAGCGAGATCACATGCCTTAAGTTCTATTGATGGTTGACAGTAGCGGCTGCGACTCGGCGCTACACGGCTCCGGCATCGCGGTGCGCCTGCGGCGCTCAGCTTCGCTTCTTACCAGCCGGAGCGATATCCGGCGAATCAACCCGACACCAGGGGAAACCAACGCCCAGTAGCGCCGGAAGGCTGCCCGCGAAGCCAGGTCGGTGGTGGCGACGCGGGTTTCGGTGCGGACCACCGAATCGGTGGCACTGATGGGATCGGCCCGTAATGTCCATGCGATCCTGGCGTAGCCGGGCTCGTGAAATGTGGCAAACTCTGCCGGGGGCAGCGGCCGGAAGACAGGATTGGCGACCCACGGACTGGTGACTGCCCCAAAGACGATTTCGCGGTCAGGAATCTCAGCCAGTACAACCCACCCCAACTCCCTGGCCCAGGCCAGCAAGGTCTGAGGACGGCGCACCGTGTCCGGATGGCTGCCCAGAACGAGCTCCCGAGCTTTGAAGATTGTGCGGATGATCGCCGACTGCGTGAGATCCATGTCGCAGGCTGAAGCTAGCGTAGTATCAGCCGGGGCGGCGACGCGCAAGGAATGACGATCCACTACTTCATACGCAGGAATAAACTGGTCGAGCAAGCGGTCGATCTCATCGCGGGCTGGGCCTGGTGGATGCCCATACCGCAACCAAGTGAAGCCGGCGTGGGTGGCGTATAAAGCAGTGGCGAACCCCGCGCCGGCCGCCAACCAGCGGAGCGCTGGCCGACCATGTCGTGCTTCCGTGTTCATAACCGCCGTCCTTTCGAGCAGGAGGACTCGCCACCGTCATTGACTGATTCGCGACCCATTCTAGCCGCGCACCGTCAGTACTGGACACTTCGCCTGCGCCACCACCTGGGAAGCGGTGGGCCAGGGTGAATACTCCCGCAGGGCTCTGCTTCCCGCGTGCTTGACCCCCATGACGATCAGATCGACGCCACGTTCTTTGGCGAGCCGCAGGATGCCCGGGACTGGAAAGTCAAATCGCGCCACAAACTCAGGTTTGCACCAGTCTTCTGCTTCTGCGGGTACTAAAGCGCGCAGCGCCTCCCGAACGCTGGCCTCGTCCGATTCCTGTCCCTCGCGATAAGCCAGAGGCATTATCCGTAAGAAGATGAGATTGGCCTGGTTCTCTTCGGCCAGGGACAATGCATAAGGAAGGGCCTTCAAGGAGGTTTCGGAGCCGTCGGTAGGAAACAGGATGGTCTTGACTCTCCATTTCGCATCGTTCAAGGGAGGAACTTGCGGTCCGATGGTCAGTACCGGACAAGTTGCCCCACGATAGATCTTTTCCGCCGCGGAACCCATCACCAGCTTCTTGAGTCCCTGTCGGCCGTGGGTGGCCGTAACCACGAGGTCGATCTGATTCTTCTGGATAATGCCCGAAATCACATCCCAGACATCTCCGCGCTCCAGCAGCATCTTCACGGGTCTCCCGTTGAGAGAGGTGCCGAGCGTGAATTCCGCCAGCTTGCTTTCAGCTTCAAGCCAGGCCGGGTCGGCTTCAACCGGTAGCCTGTCCAAGGGCACTCCCAGGAGCGGTTCAGGGCTGAGGGCGTGCGCCACCAGAATTTTCGCCTCGTACTGGCCGGCTAGAGCTGCCGCGTAGCTCCGGGCAGTCTTCGAAATCTTTGAGAAATCGGTCGTCACCAGGACGTTGTTGAGCGAGATCCGCGTGTTGGTATCAAGGGCTTGCATGGATTGCCTCCTCTGAG
>DATNCY010000341.1:0-21773 GCA_035553375.1 Gemmataceae bacterium | reverse complement strand
AGTCGTGGACTTGGCGTGAGGTGATGGTATAGTGGTGGTTGCGCATGCTTCCCTCCAGGAATGAAATCGTGACAGAAGTTATTCTCTGGAGGGAACATGCGTTTGTCTTGTCTCATCAGCTGCAACTTGGATCTACTGGAGTCCCTTGCTGGCGCTGCGGGCTAGCAAGACGGGATTGCCAGCCCGCAGCGCCAGCAAGGGTATTCATTCCCTTGCTGGCGCTGCGGGCTGGCAATTCACGGTGAGGATCCTTTCTCAAACGCGGCCAGCTGCTCGACCATCTCCGCATCCTTCGGTTTCAACTTCACCGCAGCCTTCTGAGCGATCCGCGCTTCCTTGACGCGCCCGGCGTGGAACAGCGCCGCCCCCAAGGCGTGCAGGATGTCGGCGTCCTTGCGATCGCTCAATTCGGCAGCCTTTGCCAAATCCGCCAATGCTTCCTTGTCACCGCGTTCCAGACGCACCCGCCCGCGCACATACCAACCGCCCGGATCACGCGGACTGCGTGCGATGGCCTGTTCCGCGTCGATCCACGCCTTGCTCAACTTGCCATGTTCCAGGGCGAGACGCCCACGCAGCGCGAACGCCGGTCCCGGTTTCAATCCCTTGGCGAACGCCTGGCCGAGCAGATGCTCACTCTGCCACAACGGACACCCCTTCGCTCGCGCCCATTCCGCACAAACGAGGCTGTCAAGCGCGGCGGCCCATTCTTTCGCCTTATCCGCCGGAGCCGGCGCGATGCGATCCAATGCCGTCCGCCGCGCTTGCAGACGATGCAGTTGCTCGCGGAGTTGCCGTAGACTCGCGGTAGGTTTCTGTAACTTGTCGGCGGCGGGAAGGCGCTCGATCGCTTCGTGCAATCGGCCCAGCTTGAGGTAGGAAGTCAACAGCCCCTCGATCACCCGTGGACCGGCTTCGGCGCGGCTGAGATGCTGCACGGCCTTGGCGGCCTCGCCGCGTTGAAGATAGACCAGACCGAGAATGCGATGAACCTTGGCCGAATAGCGTTCCTCACCGGCGCACGTCGCCAATTCCAACGCCTCGTCGTAAAGCTCCAGACGTAGATAATAGTTCGCCGCCAACAACAGACCGCCCGCGTCTTCGCCGACGGCAACGGCATAGCGGCGCAAATACTTCAGGGCGCGCGGACGATTGTTCGCCGCCAGTTCCACACGGACGAGGGAATCCAGAGCTAACTCGGAGCCGGGGTCCACGACCAAGGCCATTTCGTACACCTTCTCGGCGTCCGTGAGCCGGCCCATCTCTTCGTAGATGCGTCCCTTGAGATCGTAGGCACGCACCGTATTCACGATGCTCCGATCCAGCGCATCCGCCTTCTCCCAGTGATCGAGTGCCTCTTTCAACTCATCGCGGCGATAGTGGCTGCGTGCCATCTGGAAATGGGCGCGCGCCCGCTGTGCCGCCGTGTCCTTACACGTCAGCGGTTCGAGCAATGCGCGAGCCTCTTCTTGTTCGCCGGCGCTGACGAGGATCGAACCGAGCTTGAGGAGGTAGCGCGTTTCGCCGGGGAAACGCCGCACCAGTTCGCGTTGCGCCGCCTCTTTCTCCTTGGGCGTCTCAGCCGCGATAACGCTCAACTCACCCAGTTCCGTATAGTCGGGGCAATAGTAGCGGGCGCGAGCGAGGACGCGCCTCGCCTCGGCGTAGCGATTATTTTTAAGATAAAGGCGAGCAAGAATAGCGGCGGAATCGCTGTCCTGTGGCGACCAGTACAACAGTGCTTCCAGTAGCGGCGCATCGGTTAACTCACGGGCCGGCTTCAGCGTCAGCCAGGCGCGATAGCCCATGCTCACTTCCTCGTGAAACTTCCGAAACGCCTCGAAATCGGCTGGCTCAATCAACTCCTTGTCCAGCCGCGTATGAAACTCGATCTCGACATCGCGTACCGGATCTTGATCGGCTGGCGTCTTCACGGTGCGCGTGAACAACGCCCACGGCGTGCGCACCGAAACATTGCGCGGCACATGATCGAGATAGTAAGCAGGGGGTAAATGGATGAAATAGCGATGCCGCGACTCGAACGGCTGGCTCAGGTTCAGAGCAACCGCGCGTTCGTAATCGAGATTGTAGGCCAGCAGTTTGCTCCATACTTTGCTCTCCGAGATGCTGCCCTCACGCTCGGAACTGCCGGTGAAATGATTGGCGATCTCGAAGACGGTGCGGACCGTGACGGGTTTATCGTAATCGCGCAGGTCGGCCTCGTTGATGTCGAGACGGACCAGGCGCGTTCGACTGTTGGCGTCCTGCAATTCCGTAGTTACTTGCCGGCGGCGCTCGCCGGCGGGCACTTCGAGAAAAGTATCGCGCTGCCCCAGGGCGGCGCTGCCATACGATACCGCCACGCGCTCGCCGCGCGACGAGCCATCGGCACCGATGCGGAGATGCGTTGTCTGCTCGATGCGATTGCCCCCGGCCGTCAACGGCGGCGTGCGGACCAAACGGATCGTTCCTTTTTCATCGACGACATAGCACAGACGATGGCGATCGTCTCGCGGCAGGAAATCCCAACCGGCCAGGCTGGAGGTGGTATCGATCCAGTGCGATTTGCCGTCGATGGTGGCGAGCAAAATGGCATGCGTGCCCCACGGCGACGGCACCGCTTCAAGCACTTGGCCATCGTCCATCGCGCCGAGCGTGGCTAACTCGACATGAATGCCGGCCTCACGCAGCATGACGGCCAACAGCTGGCTGGTGTCCTTGCAATCGCCGTAGCGATTGCTCAGGATGCGCGCCGGCGGATGCGGCGTGTAATCGTGCTTCTCACCCGCCGAAACGTAGCGAATGTTTCGCCGCATCCAGTGCGTTAGCGCCCGCGCCTTCGCGGTGGGGTTCGTCAAGCCGCGCGTGACTTCTTGCACGATCTGGCGCACGGCCGGCGTACACTCCCAGCACTCCGCGCGCAAGCGTTTCTTCCATTGACCGACTTCCGCCCATGACGCATAGGTCGAACAGGCCACGGCCTGATACAGCGTTTCCTTGGACGGCAGATTGTCATCTGCCGGCGCCTTGCGGCAGTTGTGCGCCTTCCAGGTATAGATGCGAAAATGGCCTTCCTCGCCGCGCTCTGGATCGAGTTTGCCGCCGATGCCGGCGTAGTGGAAAGGCTTGTTTTTCGGCAGTCGCACGCGGAACAGATCGAGCAGAACGGGCGAGCTGGGATCGCCGAACGAATAGCGGGTGAAGAATTGGCCGCCGTGTTCGGGATGCTTGCCGCGCACGCTCCATTTAACCTCGATTATGTCGCCGACTTCGAGCGTGGGGAAACTGATGATAAGCTGCTTATCGCGATCGTAAACCTGGAAATCGGTGGCCACATCGCGCAATTGGACGTGCCGCGCTTCGACGGCCAATTTCTTACCGTTGGCCTTGTGAATGCAGGCTTCGTTGAGGGTCAGCTTTTGATACGACGGATCGAAAACGATGTTGCGCGTCTCGCCGAGTTTCTCGATTCCCTTGCGACCGTTGAGACGGGTGATTTCGTGCGTGATGGATTCGACGGTGCCGTCGGCTTCGACCAGATGGGTGTTGCCGGCGTAGAGGACGCAGGCGGCGGCGTCTTCAAGGAATTCTTTCGGCACGCGCTTGATCTGCGCCGGATCGAAGCGTTGCGGATTCGGTTCGCGCGAGGGGCCGCGCGGCACCGGCCAGGCGTCGGCGCTTCGCGCGGGCGCGGCCAAACCAACGAGCAGAACGAAGGCCAGGGAAACACGAAGCGGCCGAAACGGTCGGATCATGCGGAAGCCTCCCGGAACAGGTGTTATGCGAACGTGTTTATTGTGCCGCCGGCCTGATGGGGCCACAAGGCGAGGTACAAAGCGAGAATAAAATTCGCATGTGTATCCTACCGTGATCCCGGCTGGAATCCTCTAGCGTTCGCCCCAGCCACACGGGTACACTCTCCGCGAGCGAACCGTGAAAGTGAACGGAGGGCCATACGATGTCCGTACTAGCGATGATCTTGGGAGCGGGGTTAATGGTTGGGAATGGGCCACAGGGAATATTGGGGGAAATGGAACGGGATCAAAGGTTGGACATTCCTGGCCGGTGGGAAGGAGTTGGGCAAGCAACCGGAGAGATCTGGTGGGCGGAGTTAAACAATCGAACTTTAGTGATGAGAGGTGTGTTCGGGGAGGCTGTTAATTCCGGCAGCAAAGCTATCGGAGCGGACTGCTGGGAGCTTGGCGAAATCCGAGAAAGTAGTAGAGGCAAACTTATCATCCAGAGAAACTTGCTGGAATTCTGGTACTGCGGCTTTTACAAATGGGATGGCGACCGACTCATCATCTGTTTCGGTCGTCCCGAACTTGGCGGCCCTACGTCCTTTCAGCCTGGAAAGCAGCAATGGCTCCTCATTCTCCACCGCGTCAAGCCTCGTAAGTGATCCGCCGTTTGTCTCGCGTTCCTCTCGATGGCGCTCTTAAAGCGCACCATCCGCTCATGACTTCCCTTGCTTGCGCTGCGGGCTGGCAAGACACTTGCGCGGCGTGAGCAAAGGTGAATTGTCTTGCCAGCCCGCAGCGCAAGCAAGGGAAAATACACGGAAGCCGGCAACCGCGCTCCTCCGTAGAATTGCCGAACAAACGGAGGACCGCCGTCATGACCGGAGTGCAAGCCTTCCTGGACGTTCTCGCCGCCGCCGGCGTGAAATACATCTTCGGCAACCCCGGCACAACGGAGTTGCCGCTCAACGACGCTCTCGTGGACGATCGGCGTTTCCAGTACATTTTCGGTTTGCAAGAAATCCCCGTGGTGGCGATGGCGGATGGTTACGCCCAGGCGTCGGGCGGCGTCGGCGTGGCCAACGTTCATATCTGTTGCGGGCTGGGCAACGCGATGGGCATGCTCTACAACGCCCATTGCGCGGGCAGTCCGCTGCTGCTCACGGCGGGACAGCAAGACCGCCGCTTGCGCTTCGACGAGCCGGTTTTGGCCGGCGATATGGTCCGCGTTGTTGAGCCGTGGACGAAGTGGGCCGCGGAAGTGCAGCGTGTCGAGGATGTGCCCACCGCCGTGCGGCGAGCGATTCAGACGGCGCTGACGCCGCCGACCGGCCCGGTGTTTCTGGCGCTGCCGGTGGATGTGCAGATGGAAGCATGTGCGGGACTCGATCTGTCCGCGCCCTCGATTCCTGATCGTCGCGTTCGTCCGTCTCTCGATGCGCTTCGCCGCGCCGCCGAGGTGTTGGGGCAAGCGAAGAATCCCGCGATCCTGGCCGGCAGTCGCGTGACGGAGTGCGGCGCACTGGCGGAGTTGACAGCCGTGGCCGAGCGCCTCGGCGCGCCGGTGTTCGCGGAGCAGGCGACCGCGCACGGCCGCGTTCCCTTTCCAACGGACCACCCGCTGTATGCCGATGGTTTGCCGCTGTGGTCGCCGGACGTGCGCCGCATGCTGGCGGATTTCGATGTTCTGCTGGTCGCCGGCATGAATCTGCTGCGCAGCTACATCTATCATGAACCATCGCGGCCCATCCCCGAACACATTCGCCTCGTGCAGATGGATAACGATGCCTGGCAGATTGGCAAAAATTATCCCGTCGAGGTCGGTCTGCTCGGTGACTTGCAAGCCAGCCTCGCCGAACTCGATCAGATGCTGGCCGGTATCGTCACCTCTCCGCAAACGTCGGCTGCGCGAGCGAGGATGGACCGATACGCAACGGCACGGCACGCGGCGCGCGAGGTCTTACAAGGGAAGATCGCCACGGAGCGCGAACGACGACCGATGACGCCGTTGACATTGATGGCGGCGCTGGCGAAGGTGCTGCCGCCCAACGCGGCCGTTGTCGAGGAGGCCGTGACGACGACGAACGCGACCCTGGAGCGTCTGGGTGCGCTGGGTGATCCGGCCGGATACTTCGGCCATCGCGGTTGGGCGCTGGGCTGGGGGCTTGGCTGTGCGTTGGGGGTCAAACTGGCCTGGCCGGAGCGCCCGGTGTTGGCAATCCTCGGCGACGGTGCGGCGTTGTACGGCATCCAGGGATTGTGGTCGGCAGCGCATCACCATATCCCCGTGACGTTCATTATCTGTAACAACGCGCAGTATCAGATTCTCAAGCACTGTGGCGACGTGATGCCGTTGCCCCGCATGGCGGTTCGGCAATATCTGGCGATGGACTTGGTACAGCCAGAAGTCGATTTCGTGGCCCTCGCTCGTTCGCTGGGCGTCGAGGCACACCGAATCACGGAGCCGGAGGAATTGACCGACCGCGTCCGCGAATCGCTGAGCGGCGATAGGCCGCGCTTGTTCGACGTGCCGATCACCCGATGATTCTCGATCCGGCTCATTCCACCCCCTTTACCCTGGACAAGAAAAGCTTCCCACGCCATACTATTGCTCTATCCCGGACGTTCTTTCGGCGAGCAAGGATGCACGCAATGTCCACGCGAACTCTCCTCCTTTCAACTTGCTCTCTTCCCTCCTCGGACTCTCTTCGAGGCGATGGCCTCAGGAAGTTTCGGCCATGAACACGACCATTGCGTATCTGACACCTCTGTACGTGGATAAACATTCGGCGCGAGGAGTACAAGTCGAGCCACTGTTGGAATTGGCACGCCGTGTCGTTGAGGGCAGTGGCCGGACGTGTACCATCGAGGTGATTGCTTTCGGCCCTACGGGACGGGAGGAAGACCTGACGCCCGGCGTGCGGCTGCGCGTGCTACCGATCGCCTACCGCGATGGTCATCCGCTCGATGTGCTGTCGTGGGATCTGCCGCTCGTGCTGGCGCAGGCGGACGTGGTGCATATTCATCATGCGCACACGCGCACGGGAGAGATGGGGTTGCTGCTTGCCAAACTCCAACGCAAGCCGGTGTGCGTCAGCACGCACGGCGGAGCCAGCAGCAGTCTGGGTGAGTCGATCAACTTCCTCGCTCTGGCGGATTGTCTCGTCGCGTTGGGCGATCCGATCGAGGATGGTCCACGGTTGGCACGCATTTATCAGGGTTTGGTGGGCGGAGTTCAGGAGGCGGCATGAGGGTTCTCGTCCTCAGCAATCTCTATCCACCGGATTTCTTCGGCGGCTACGAACTCGGCTGCCGGCAGGCGGCGGATGCGCTCGCCGACATGGGCCATGATGTTCTCGTCCTCACCTCCGCTCCGCGCGTGCCGGTCGCGCCCGAACCGCGCGTCCGGCGAGCGCTGCAATTGACCGATGTGTACAATCCCTATCTTCAAAATAAACATCATCTCGTCACGTTGGGGCTCCAGCACGCCAGCGCCTGTTTCGTCAACGCTTTCAACGTCCATGCGTTGTTGGAGACGCTGGATTCCTTCGAGCCGAAGGTGGTCTATGTCTGGAACCTCGTCGGCCTAGGCGGTCTGGGCTTGATGGCGTGCCTGCAATATCTCGGCGTGCCGTGGGTATGGCACCTCATGGACCGCACACCGCGCGATTTGTGCCGGCTGCCGCTGGGCGCATCGCGCAGCCCACTGGCTGGCATCGTGCAGCGCCACTTGCAAGGCACCTACCTGGCATGCAGCCGGCGAGTCATCGAGGAAATAGACGATCCGGATAGTATCTTGAACGGCTCTGTTGAGCTGGTGCCCAATTGGATCGAAGGAGTCGAGCCGCCGTCACGCACGCACTTCTTTCGGGGCGGTCGTCTGCGAGTGGCGTCCGCGGCCGGCCATCTTTGTTCGCCCAAAGGGATCGATCTGATTATCGAAGCGGCGCATCGGCTGCGTCAGGATGGCCGGACGAACTTCGTCATCGACCTCTACGGCAAGGTGATGGACGACACCTATCCCGCGCTGATCCGCCAGTACGATCTTGGCGATTGGGTGCGGCTTAAGGGACTGCGAAGCCAGCACAAGTTAACGGAGTTGTATCGAGAATATGATGTCTTCGCTTTTCCGACCTGGGAGCGCGAGCCGTTCGGTTTCGCTCCGTTGGAGGCGGCCGCGGCGGGGTGCGTGCCCCTCCTCACGAACAATTGCGGCATCGGTGAATGGCTGGTCCACGGCGTCCACTGCTGGAAAATCGAGCGCAGCGCCGCCGCGCTCGCCGATGCGCTGACGGACATCCTGGACCGCCGGATCGAACTCGCTGCCATCGGCCGGCGGGTCGCCGCCGTGGTGTGGCGAGATTTCCACATTCGCCGGCTGCTGCCGCGTATCGAGCGCGCCCTGGCGAGGGCGGCGCGACAGCGACGAGCGGCGGCGGGCGATGCGCAGCAAGCCTATCATCTGGCGATTCTCGCCGAGAAACTGACGCAGGTGCTGATCGAGGAATGGCTGGCGGCTTGAACCGAGAAGGAGGACGGGAGCATGGCGAACCTGCTGAATGCGGAATATACGCTGGTGCAAAGCGGTCGTCGAGCGGTGCGCTGGCTGCGCCGCCTGGCGACGCGCATCCTGCTCGTCCAGGTCCACGCGGAACTGATCGAGTTGCGCGAACGGCAGGATCGTCTCGAACGACAGTTGCATGCCCTGCTGGGACGGCACTATGACGGCATTGCCGCGGCGCAGCGGTTGGCCGCTCTTGAAGATAGCGTGCGAGAATTGCAGACGACGGACCTCATCCGCACCGTTAAGGCGATTTCGGCATGACCCTTTCGGCGGAGAATCGAATACGGTTCGGTATCTCACGCCGTCCACCTACATAGTATAATCTCCTGCCGCCCTGAAGCGTCGTGGTGGGGAGATGTCCTTTCATGCGCTGGTCTATCATCCGTCTCATCTGGATTCGAGAGTTGCGCGACCAGCTGCGCGATCGCCGCACGCTCTTCATGATCGCCGTGCTGCCGGTGCTGCTCTATCCCATCGCCGGCTTCGGCGTCATGCAGCTGGCCCTGGGCTATCTCGGCAAGCAGACCATCCTCGGCGTCCAGGGCGAGCAATATCTGCCTCCCTTGACCCCCCATTGCACTGTCCTCAGCCCCGTGCCTGCGCTGTCCTGGTTCACCGTTACGCCCGCCGCGCCCGGCGTTCCGCTGGCGGGTATCGAGCGAGTGGCCACGGCCGCGGCGCTGGATCAGGCGCGGCGAAATGACCCATGCCAGGACTATCCGCCCCTCTTTCTTCACGACGGCGAGAATCTCCGTTTCCCTCCTCTGTACCTCGACAATCCCGACGAGGCCCGGATGCTCATCATCCGGTCCCTCGATACGCCCACCCCGGACGCCGACTCGGCTCCGCTCGATCCGAAGGACTTCACACGCCACCTTGACGGCAGGCCTCATGAATTTTTGGCGCAGGTGGACCGCTCCGCCCTCGACAATCGGCAGGTCGATCTGCTCCTTGTCGTGCCGGCGAACTTTCAGGACATCCTGCGCAAGGACGGCCGGCCCCTGCTGTACATTCTGACCCGTGAGGGTGACGAACGATCGCGGCTCGTTGACAACCGGTTGTCAGCGATTCTCCGCCAGTGGAAAAAAAATCTCAAAGAGGTGCGGCTCTTACGCCAGGGACTGCCAGCCGATTACGACGAGCCGATCGAGGTCCGCGACGCGGCGCGGGCCAGGCCAGCCGGTAAGCGAGCATCCGATGATCTGCTGGAGATGCTCGTGCGCATCTTCCCATTCATTCTCGTCATGTGGTCGCTGGCGGGGGCGCTGTATCCGGCCGTCGATGTGTGCGCCGGCGAGAAGGAACGCGGCACCATGGAGACGCTGCTCATCAGCCCGGCCAGCCGCGAGGAGATCGTCTGGGGCAAGTTCCTCACCATCTGGGTGTTCAGTGCGGCCACCGCGCTTCTCAACTTGCTCAGCATGGGCGTTACCACCTGGCAATTCAGCCGGTTGCTGATAGCCGAGGCGTCCTTTCGGCCGGCCGCACTGTTCTGGGCCGTGGCTCTCCTGCTGCCGTTGTCCGCGTTTTTCAGCGCCATCTGTCTCGCCGTGGGTGCCTACGCCCGCAGTTCCAAGGAAGGCCAATATTACTTGATGCCGCTGTTCCTGCTCACCATGCCGCTCATCTTTTTGACACTGGTGCCGGGAGTCGAGCTGAACCATTTTTATAGCATGGTGCCGGTAACGGGCGTGGCGCTCCTGTTGCAAAAGCTGATGGCTGTCAAGCCGCCCGATAGCGATTTGTGGGGTTATTTCGTGCCGGTCCTGGCTCCGATGGTCGTGTACAGTTGGTTAGCTCTGCGCTGGGCCATTGAGCAATTCCAGCGTGAGGAAGTGTTATTCCGTGAGGCGGAACGCCTCGACATGAAATTATGGTTGCGACGATTATTCCGCGAGAAGGAAGCCCTGCCGAGTGTGGGCCAGGCGTTGTTCTGTTTTGCTCTGATCTTCGGCCTGCATTGGTTAACGCTCGGCGGCGGTCGAACCTCCCTCCTGAGTTTTAGTGCCATCCGTTACTTGGCCTTCGTAGCGACTCCGTCCCTGTTCATGGTCTTGCTGTTGACCACGAGACCGCTACAGGGTCTATCTCTGCGTTGGCCGCCCCGATGGGCTTGGCCGGCCGCCGTGGTTCTGGCCGTCCTGCTGTTGCCGCCCTTCATCGCGTTGACGCTCTTTTTGTTGGAGCAATTCCCCCAGATTAAGCAAACACTTCTCTCTTCGCAGGGAATAGCGACGAGGGAAGCGGGAACCGGCAGGCTGTTCCCGGTTTCCTATTCGCTGCTCTCGATCCTGGTATTCGTCGTCCTGCCGTCCGTGTGCGAGGAGTTAGCTTTTCGCGGCTTCATCCTCAGCGGCCTGCGCCGGCGCTTTCGACCGTGGACCGCCATTCTCCTCAGTAGCTTCCTCTATGCGCTGTATCAGATGAACGTCTTTCAATCGGTGCCGTACTTCCTGGCCGGCATCGTGTTGGGGTTGCTCGTCACGCGCACCGGCAGCGTGCTGAGTGCGATTGCTTTCCACTTGGTCTGGAACGTGTTGCTGATTATTCCTGTTTTTCAGCCGGGGTTGCTCGATGCCATTAATGGCGTTTTATCGCCATCGCCGTTGTTGATTCCGATTATCGTGCTGGCTTGCCTGATTCTGGCCGCTCCGCTGCTCATATTTCTGGCATTGGGTGGCGAACGTCCGGCGTCAGCTGGTTGGTGGGCGCTTCGCCAATCGGCTGACGCCGGACGTTCGCCCGGATCGGCGCAGGCTCCCGTTCGGTCAGGGCCATGAAAAGAGCTTGACGATTCGGCCGTTCGCGGTTGTGATAAGATCAGAATATTGTTGGTTCCGCGATGCGCGTAGGATCGAGTGAGCAGGATGACGCCGAACGAGAGAAAACCGGGGACGGGGATGGCAGACTCAGAGCGGCCCAAACGCGGGGTGCCCGAGGGACTGTGGATTCGCTGTCCGCAGTGCAAGGCCACCATCTTCCGCAAGGAGGCCGAGAGCCGTCTGAACGTCTGCCCCGAATGCAGCTATCACTTTTACTTGCCCGCGCGCGATCGCATCGCGCAGCTGCTCGACGCGGACAGCTTCGAGGAGTGGTTCACCGATCTGCGTCCGTGCGATCCGTTAGAGTTCAAGGATCGATTGCCGTATGCGGACCGTCTGCGCGCGGAGCAGACCAAGACCGGCATGCCTGATGCCGCTGTAGTCGGTCGCGGCTTCATCCGTGGCCGGCCAGTCGTGTTCGGCGTCACCGACTTCGCGTTCATGGCCGGCAGCATGGGGTCGGTGGTCGGCGAGAAATTGACCCGCGCCGCCGAGGAAGCGACACGCATGCAACTGCCACTGATATTCGTCAGTGGTTCGGGCGGCGGTGCCCGCATGCAGGAGGGCATCTTGTCACTGATGCAGATGGCCAAGATCTCCGCCGCGCTGGGGCGTTACGATCGCGCCGGTGGATTGTACATCTGCATCTTGACCAATCCGACGATGGGCGGGGTAGCGGCCAGTTTCGCCTTGCAGGGTGACATCACCTTGGCCGAACCCGGCGCGCTCATTGGCTTCGCCGGCAAACGCACCATCTGGAACACCGTTCGTCTGGAGTTGCCCGAAGGTTTCCAGACTAGCGAGTTCTTGCTCGAACATGGCTTCGTCGATCGCATTGTCGCACGCAAAGACCTGCGCACCGAGGTTGCTCAGATCATCGATTACTGCGAGCATTAATAGTGGTTAGTGGTTAGTGGTTAGTGGTTAGTGCAGGGGGTGAATTTGTCTTTACTAACCACTAACCACTAACCACTAACCACTGTTAGGAGTGATGGCCGTGGGCCTGTTTAATCTACAAAACTGGTTCAAATCCAAGCCCAAGAGCAATCTGCCGAAGATTGATGTGCGCAAACGCTTTGAACTGCTGGGGCGGACCGGACAAGGCAGCATGTCGAAAGTATGGCGCGCGCGCGATAAGAGCCTGGGCCGAACCGTCTGTCTGAAACTGCTCGATAAAGAGAAGACCGCCAAGTTCGAGGCGCGTTTCGTCGGCTTGAACAAGCCCAAAGAAGGGGCCATTTGCACGAGTCTGCGTCACAAGAACATCGTGCAGACCTTCGAGTATGGCATCACGACGGAGGGCGAACCGTATCTGGTCATGGAACTGGTCGATGGCATGGGGCTTAACTATCTGATCGAGACGAAAAGCCCGCAGATGGAAGGCAATCGCATCAGCATCCTGGCGCAGATGGCCGACTCGCTGGAATATCTGCACAAGCAAGGCTATATGCACCGCGATATTTGCCCGCGCAACGTGATGGTCACGAGAGACGGTGTTGTCAAGCTGATTGATTTTGGTCTCACAATCCCAGACCAACCGGAGTTCCGCAAGCCGGGCAACCGCACCGGTACGCCGAATTACCTGGCCCCGGAGTTGATTCGCCGCACCACAACCGATAATCGCGTCGATCTGTTCGCCCTGGGCGTGACGGCTTACGAGGTCTACACCGGAACGCTCCCCTGGGAGAAGACCGAATCGTTGCAAACACTGCTCAGTCACATGAACAGCGCCGGCAAGGATCCGCGTGAGATTTGCCCGAAGATGGACAAGCTGACCGCTCAGTTCTTGCAAAAGGCCACCGAGCGCGATCCCCGGGAGCGTTTTCAGACCGCAGCCGATTTCCGCGAAGCGATTCAGGGACTACCCAAGGCGTAGTCGATATTCAATCCTCACTCTCTCCGCTGCCGGATTCGGGAGCCAAGGATCGGAATGCGTCAAGTGCGGAGGAGCATTCGCCAAGGTCCAAGCGGTCTTGTGCAGTTCTTGCGGCTTTGACAGCAAAGCGTCGGAGTGCATCAAATGCGGAGGAGCGTTCGCCAAGATCGCTGCGCATTTGTGTTCCTCATGCGGCTTCGGCTCTGGGGGATCGACCTGCGTAAAGTGTGGGAACCATGCGTTCTAACCAGGGTCGAACCCGTCGCTGATGTGAAGGGCTTGAGCCGTAGGCGTGGAAACGCGCACGTCCGGTTCTGAGCGGAGGGGGCGACGACAACGCCGCCTCCGTACCCGACGACTTGATCCGGCCGCTATCACGTCTTTCCGAAATCAATAGCTACTTGAGCAGGCCAGACAGGTGAGATGTGTCATTCGGCAGCGGAGAGGCCGATAGTCGAAGATTTTTTTGCCGATGTTGTCCGGTCCAGCCCTCGACCTCCGTTTCTGTAGGTGGAGGAGGCGATCTTGCCTCACTCAACCAGTAAATCCTGAGGAGAAGAACGCGATGAAGACAAGCATCTGGATGGCGGGAGTGATGGCGGCTCTACTCGCCAATGTGTCCATAAGCTCCGCGCAAAGCAACCGCTACTTGCTGATGGAGGGCACCGGCGAGTTCGGCTGGAGCATCAGCCGGCCGAGTAAAATCAATGGAGAGGCAGAGGGGCGGGCTCTGGCCTTGGATGCGGTCAACGGCAAGATCGAAGGCATGGCCAACATCAAGGCCTTCGAGCAGTTTTCCAAGACGCAGGTGGTAAATACCCTCTCGAACAAGTTTGAGAATATCGGCGACCTTGTGAAGAACACGACGACCTTCAGCCGGGACGAGAAGAAGGCTGATGCGTTCAAGGGGAACAAGCGGGGCTTGGTCGTCACGGTCCAGGAGATGGGCTTCAAGCCCGGTACGTTCTCGAACTCGTCGGATTACAACAAGTTGACCGGGGTGCGAAAGAGCAAGGCGAGCGGGATCCTTCTCTACAAGTTCCGGGTATATGCTCCGGACGGCTACAGCCCCAAAGGTGGCAAGGCCAAGGTCGTAGCGATCAAGTACACTATCAAGAACGACTCGAACCGTACCGTTCGGTTCCGGATGGAGCCGAGTGGAAAGAGCTACACGCTCGATGCCGGTAAGACGTTCAGCGGCACGTCCAACGAGGTCAACGGCAAGGCACCGATGATCACAGTCACCAACTCGGGGCGCACGTACAAACTCACGGCCGGGAACCACAAGTTTTGGTGGATGAGTAAGCGTCAGCGAGTCGGGTTCGACCGGGAGACGGACTGAGGCAGTGTCAAGGGCAAACCCCAGGCACTCCACCTACGGCCGCCCAAAGCGGCGGCCGCAGGTGAGCTTGGTCGTCCGGGTGCGACACGAAGTCGCAGGTGTAAGGGTGATCGCTGAGCGTTCGGGAACCAGGAGCGGGGATACGATGAATCTGTCATCGTCAGAAACATAGGCATAGAATGGGAACGAAGTACGCTGCGTTCCGCGAGGGACGCTTGGGAAGGCTTGAGCTGTGTGCCCGGAAACGGGCAAGCACGGTTCTTAGGGGGCGGGAGAGCCGCGAGGCTCTCCTGCTACCCGACTGAAGGAGGGGCTTTGTGGCGGTGTTGCTTTACTTCCTCGGGCTGTTAGGCGCACTGGCGTACGCGGGTACAGTCGTTGTCCTGGCTCGGCAGGGCGATCTGTTCTCGGCTCTCGCGGCTAACCCGCTCTGGTTGCTCGTCGCGGTGGTGGCCCTCGGAATGGGTCGCCTCGTGGCGCTGGCCGAAGCCGCCAGCGGGACACTCCGCCGGTTGGATGGATGGCAGACCGAGGCGGGCAGCCGGATAAGTGTGCGGGGTCGCTCGGTGGTGGAGGTGCTGGAGCAAATCCACGACCAACAGGCTCCGAGGGCCGACGCCGAACACATATAAGTCTCACGGGAACGGCAGAACGGCAATCGACGGCGTTTTTCCGCCCGGATTTCCGAACGAATGTAGCAGCGGCGACGGAGAATTTTCCTCGGCGATCCGGCTTGGTTATCACAGGCGGACGCGGAACCCCTACGGTCACCGACCGAGGCGAACCGCACCCAACACTTATACAGACTCCGACAGTTCGGCTCCGTCAACTCGTGAGCGGTTCGGCCGTCTGCCCGCCGCCGTGCCTATTGCCTGTACTGCGGGCCGCATTCCTGGGATGCGACGGTTGGCCTAACCACCAAGAGGCTTACGCCCGCCTTGGTCGTTTGATCGCTTACCTTAGCAACGCCGTCGTCACCGCGATCAGCACGGGGACGCCGCGCGGTTGAGCGCCGTAGACCATATCAATGCTGGTAATCTCCACATCCGGCCGCGGATTGTTCCACTGCTTCGAGTACGCCACCGCGCTGAGGCCGGTCCCTTCATAAGGTTTCGTCCACGCAATCTGAGCGCCGGGCAGCGCACGCGGCGTCTTTTGGCGGTAGTCGTCGATGTCGATTTCGGCATAGATGGGCACATCGACGCTTTTGCCGTCCGCGTAGTGGATGACGTAGCGCAGCATCTCGAACTTCTTTTTGTCCTTGATTTCTTGCGGGTTTCGCGGCCTGTCCATGCGAGCCGTGTGCAGGAAGAACAACGCATCCGACTTGCGCTTGACAGCGATATTGCGGATCTCTTTTGGCAGCCGATTGGGCGTGCCATTCCCCGCGAGCATGAGTACGGTCGGCACCGGCGAGGTGGGAAATTCGTAGACGTGGTACGGCACGCCCGCGAACTTCGAGTCGCCGATGGGCATATCCTTGAAGGTGAATTTTTTATCGCCAAACCAGCCTTTTTCATCGCGGTACTGCGTGGCGTATTTCGCGATGTCCAGCGGTTGATACTTCAATTTGGCCCCGGCGATGACGGTTTTCCCGCCGGAAAAGGGTGCCTGCAAATTACGCAGAATCGTCGTCAAGATGGTCTGTTTCTTGGCGAAGTTGCCTGGCGCTTGCTCGCTCTTGGCGTCCTTGAAAAGCAGGTTACACAACACGAAACCGCCTTCGCCGCGCGGATACTCCATCAAAGCACCGACATTGAGCATGGGGCGAACCTGCTTGTAGAACTCCGGCGAACGGCGGGCCTTGAGGCGGAGATTGTCCAATCCCGTCACCGGCGCTTTGCCGGGCACCTTGGTCCACTCGGCCAGCCGGAGTGTGATGTTCTTGCCCTTCAACGGTGGGTCGATGGCGAACAGTTGCGCATCGTTGTTGGGCTTCGTCTTGAAGCTTGCCTTCTGTTTTCCATCGAGTATCAACTCGACGCGCGTCACCGGATAATAAAAGGTATTGCCGGTCCACTCCATCTCAATTAGCTCTTGTTCCTCCGGCAATTTGAGCAGCCAATCAAGAGGCGGATTCGCCGGCGCGGGCACATTGACGATGTACTTCCAGGCGTCCGCGGACACCATGCCGTTGACCATGTTCAACAGGGACGGATTGGGGAACTGGCAGAAGGGCGCGACTTCGTCGAAGTCCACGACATAACTGAAGATGTCCGAGGCGACGTAATTGCCGGGTGCCCACGGGAAGATTTGCTCGGATGAATACATAACCACATCATTAAGCGTCAGGCCGGACATAAGCCGGCTCTTGGCCACGGGCAGCATGACGCGCTCGCGCCGGAACGGGCGAATCATGTGTTCGTAGCCGACGATCTTGTTGTAATCCGCGAGCCCCTCCGGCGTCAGACCGTGGAAGACGAGCCAGCCACCGTTCTTGGTGAACTGCTCGATCTTGTCGCGGTTGGCGGTCAGCGTTTTGAGATGATCCGGCGTCGCCGCGATGATGGCGAGTGTCGCGCCCGGCGTGCCGATCGCCTTTAGAGGATCGCCGGTCTTGGTGTAGCGCAGGCCAATGCCGTCGAGCGTCTTCGCTAGCGGCGCATCGCCTTCCGTGCAGGCGATCACCTTGCGGAACGTCAGCCGATAGCTCGTCGCATGGTCAAGGAGATTGAGCAACAACTGCTGAGCAACCGCGTTCGTTTCGAGTTTCTCGGCCGTCACCAGCTGGCAGAGCAGTAGCAATCCTTCGGCGACGGGCACTTCGACGAGGCCGGAGTTTTGCAGTTTTTCATGGCATTGCACGAGCGACTTGGCACCGCGCGTCGGCTTGACGTAGGCGTTGCGATAGACGATCTCGTCAGGACTCCAGGTGAAGAAGTCCTTTTGTGTCAGGCCGCGCAAGGCCGGATGGCCGAGGTCTTCGGCGAACGCCGTCCGGCCTTCATTGTTGGCCGCTTCCATGTCCGCAGGCACGCCCTGATATTTCAGCGGATGCTTCTGTTCGAGAACGATCACCCGATGACCGCCGGAAACGTAGGCCGCCAGCCGGCTCGATGTACTCTCCTTCTCGTCGAGGGCATCCTTGCCGACGAGCAGCACCCTGGCGCTATCGGGCAGAGCGGTCAAATCCTTCAACGGCGTGAAGGCTATTTTGCGTGCATTGAGAAACGCCGCCGTCGTCCCTTGCGGATCGAAGACAAGCAGATCCTTCGCCGGCAGTTTGGCCATCGCGGCCGGCTTCAGGATTGAAACAGCCTTCGTATCCTTGAAGATTTCTTCGCCCCTGACGGATAGAGATAGGACGAATTCGCCTTCGCTACGCCCGGAAACCTCGGGCATTTTCAGCGTGAGATCGAACTTTTCATTCTCGCCCGCCGGTACGCGACACTCCCGGCTTTCGCCGGCAACCTTCTTGCCGTTGACATTCAGGGTCCAGGTGAACGTGATCGGCTCGTTGGAATGCGTGTCATTGAAAATGCCGAGCGTGCGGTGGACTTGTTGACCGGAGCCGAACGTCCAATCCCATTGCCGGCACAGCACGGCACGCAGCGCGTTGGCCGCGTACTGTCCCTGACCGAGATCCTGTGTCTGCCAGAAGTGCCAGGCTCCGCAGCCGGACCAGCGATAGCCCTCCGTCAACATGCGATCCGCCAGACCGACCGCGCGCCGCGCGTTGGCCTTGCCGATAAACACCTCGTCGCCGCCGAAATAGGCGAACGCCGGATCGTGGCCGGTGTACAGTTCCTCGCCAATGAATCGCGGGCGTTTTTCGTCCCACTTCCAACGGCCGCGGCCGCCGCCGGTCGCGTTCACTTCGTAAGCCAGCGCCGGATACAACGGGAACGTCCCCGTCGTGTAGTGATCGCCGTGGACCGGCATCGTGTTGGCCTTCGTCGCGCCGCCGCCATCGGTCATCGTCGGCCGCGTCGGGTCGGCCTGGCGCACGGCGTCCGAAGTCTTGGTCACTTCCGCTTCGAATTGATCCATCAGACCGCCGTAGAGGTTGATGCAGTTGATGTACAGCCATTCGTTCTCGATGGACCAGATCATCACGGACGGATGATTGCGCTCGCCTTTGACCTGGGCAACGACCTGATCGCGCCAGTTGCGCATCAGGTCCATCTTGACTTGCGTGCCCTTCTCCTTCAAATCGGGGTCTTCCTCAATGGCCATGTAGCCGATGCCCTCGCCGTCGAGCATGCCGCTGCGCCGCACGACCACGCCGGATTTATCGAAGAAATCGAGTGTCGCATCCGGCGGCATGCCCATCCAGTTGACGCCCCAGAAACGCATGAAACGCTGATTCGTCTTGTGATAGAAATCGAGCCATTCTTCCTTTGTCGCGTGAGTGTGCGTATCGGCCCAGCCGTGCCAGACGACGCCATTGAGCTTGAAATCGCGGCTATCGAACGTCCATTCACGGAAACCGAACGGCGTTTCCTTGACATCGACAACCTTGCCGTCGGCCTTGATGGTGGTGCGCAGATGATACATCACCGGCTCGTCCGGCCACCACAATTTCGGCTTCTCCCATTTCTCCGCGAGCGTGAGTGTTTGCTGCCCGTGCCCCTCGACCTTGAACGTCTGCGAAGGAAACTTTTTCTCGACCTCGCCGCTGGCGTTGACGGCCTCGCACAGTACCTCGCCGGACATCGGTTGCTTGCCGCCGTTGGTGACCGTCACATCGAGCGCCAGTTCCTTCCTTTTCACGGACGGCTTGCAAAACACATCAGAGGTATAGGCGGAACCGGCGCAGACCAGTTCGGGCGTGACAAGGATGCCGGATTCGGGATGATTCCAGACGGGATAGGCGAGCCGTTGGAAACCATCGTGGAAGAACTTGATGGGCAGATTAAAGGTTTTACGGAGCTTCAAAGGTTTTTTTGGGTCCGCGGTGCGCGCGTACCAGGCATCACGAATTCCGACCCGGATTTCATTGATGCCGGGTTTGACCGCCTTGCTAATGTCAATCTGCACGCGGGCAAACGGGTTTTTGTCAAAGCCGCAATAAATGCCGTTGACGTAGACAGTCGTATTGAGGTTATTCTGCGGAAACACAAGGTGAAACGACTTGCCGGTACAACCTTCCGGTACACGAACTTTCGTACGATACCAGAGGCGATGCGCAAACAGGAGGTCCGGCCGCAGCGTGTTCTTGTCGCCGGGGACGGCAATGGCGTTCCAGTGCGGATGCGCCGGCAAGTCTCGAATCGGCTCAGCGACCTCGCCCGGCATCTGCTCATCATGGCGGCACACTTCCCACAGTCCCTTCAGCGCCACCGCGGTTCGCTTACCGGCATCGGGCGGCGTGGGCAACTCGAAGACCTGCTTGCTTGCTTCGCGGTCGGTGGTGTCGCGTCCGTCTTCATCCGGTTTGTATTTCGCGTGCGGGATGAAGGGGCCATGATGGATGCACAGAGCATCGCCGCAGTACAAAATGCGTTTCCATTTGCCCTGCTTATCGCGTTCTTTCGGCAGCTTGATCTCCAACGTGTGCGCGCCGGCGTCGAGTTTGCGCTCGCCCATCTTCAGCCAGGCGACCTCGCAGAAGAAATCGACTTCCATCAAATCGGTGGTCAACTCATCAGGCAAAATCGTCTTCCAGTCGCCGCCGTCGATGCGCCAGGCGAACGACGAACGGACGAACTCGAAGCCCAGCCGGTTCCAGATTTCGTAATCGCCGGCTTTGGGCAGCGTAAACGGATACTTGAGCAGGACGCCCTCGGCAGGAACCGTTTTCTCGATCTTGTCGGCGTCCACGGCGATCTGCAGCCATTTCTCGCCGGAGAGGAAGTGTTTCTTACCCCAACCAGCGATGTTCGGTTTGAAATTCGTCTTGGCCGCCTCGCCTTCGATCCACACGTAGTTATTCTCTGGCGCGGGGGCTGCCGAGGCGGGAGCAATGAGGAGAAGGAAGCTGAAAAGCGACACGGCGTGATGGAACGCAGACGATCGAGTCATTACGGTTGCTCGTCAAGGGGGGCAATCAAAAACAATAACATACGTGCAGATATTGTAGCGATCAATCAAGATGCGATCTACGAAATGCGCGGCGACTGACCGATTGCCGCCCGAAACGATTCGAGGCTGTCCGAGATTAGCACGGCGTCCAACCACTGCCATAACTCATTGTCGGTCAGCGCCTTTACCCCCGCCGTGAGATCATCGGGGACTGGAGCGCGCAAGCGCAACTCAATCGCGCGAAGAATGCATCTGCGCGAACATTCCATTGCAGCTTCCGCTTGCCACTCCAGGACTTGTTGCGATACTTGTATCTTTCTTGGCAGTTCGTACGCGAATTTTTGGTCGTGTCTGGTTCCGCGCCCTTCGTCTCCCATGGCAGTCGTCTCCTCTCCGTTTCCTATCAGTTGCCATTGCTCGACGCTGTCGTGTGGCCAATCGCTGTCCGAAATGCTTCGAGACTCTCTGAGGTTTGCGTGGCTTCAAACCAACGCGATAATTCATCAATGTCGCCAAGTGCCGTCACCGCTGCCCTGAGATCGGCCGGGACCGGGACGTGAAATCGCAATTCGATTGCGCGGAGAATGACCTTGCGCAAGCGCTCCAAGTCGGTCTCAATGCGTGCTTCCGCCTGCCATTCCAGCACTTGTTGCGATACTTGCATATTCCACCCCTTCAACGCTTCACGCCATACCGGACGCCGTCCGGCCAATTCCGCGAACACCAACGCCAGTCCCGCATAATCTCCACGTCGCGGAGTGCTCGGCTCCTCAAGGGCCAGCCTGATCCACTCCGTTATAATACCGGCCTCGCCGCCGCCTCGCATCAGGGGAATCCACGGCAATAATCCGCGCGATAGCTCTCCCGATGCGATGCCAACAAGCGTGGCGGCTGCGTCCTCTTCTGCGAATGTTATTAACACGACACGCAGGTGCAAACCGGCCCCGTCCAGGTCGGCTTCTCGCATGTCCAATTCGGATGGTTGCGCCCGGCCCGTCAGGTTGAGGAGGACGCTCACCACCTGATATTTCCCTTCCGCTCCCACACCGTAGCGTTGCCCTCGACGCAGCCGATAGGCGTATTCGCCCAGCCGTTCCAGTATATCGCCATGCGGCTCGGATTGAGATTCCACATCCAACAATCGGCGTGGTCCTTCGCCGTCGCGCGGGGCGAACTCGGCCACCGTATCGCAAATTCGATCCGGTTCGCCGGGGAAGGCCAGCGTTGTCGTATCCAGCCAGCCCAAAAACGTGAAGCGGTCCACGAAACGACGCATTCGCCACAGGAAGAAAGCGGAGGGATCGCTCTTCAAGGCGTAATGACTGGCCTGATCGAATACGCCCATGTCACTCCTTCCGCGCCGCCTCTTTTTGCAGCTTCTCGAACGCATCGGTCAGCTTGCTCGTGTGAGGCAGAAAGGGTTGCGCGGTTTCGACGGCACGCAGCGCTTCGGTGCGATTGCCTT
>DATNCY010000340.1:0-9990 GCA_035553375.1 Gemmataceae bacterium | reverse complement strand
GCAAACCATGAGTACGTTATCCCCACTCCAATCGGCTCCCTTGAAAAGCGGTGTTCCGTTGTTAGTCAACGGGGAGCGCATGAAACAACCGGAGTTCCACCGGCGTTACTTGCAATATCCCGAGGATGACAAGTGGGAACTGATTGGAGGCGTCGTCTATCACATGGCTTCCCCGCTCAAACTGACGCACTCGAATTATGACGACGAAATCGGCTACCTCCTGGGCACCTACCGCCGTGCCACGCCGGGCGTGCAGGTGACGCACAATGCCACGGCGATTCTCGATGAGGACAGCGAACCACAGCCCGATCTAGGCATGCGCATTCTGCCGGAATACGGCGGTCAATCGCAAACGAGTCACGACGATTACTTGCAGGGAGCGCCCGAACTATTGGTGGAAATCGCTCACAGCCGGCGGAACGTCGCCATGCACGCCAAACGGGCCGATTACGAACGAACGGGCATCATCGAATATCTCGTGGTATGCGTGGAAGAACAGGAAGTCCACTGGTTTCACTTTCCCAGCGGTCAACTCGTCACGCCCAATCGTCAGGGCATCTCTCGATCGCGCGTCTTTCCGGGATTGTGGATCGAGCCAAACGCGCTCCTTCGCTGCGACTCCCCACGCCTCGCGGAGGTACTTCAGCAAGGTCTCGCCAGCCGCGAACATGCCGCGTTCGTCAAACGCCTACAGGCTGCCCATCGCAAGCATTCCTGAAGCATCACGACAACACCGCCGGCATAGGGTCGCGCTTGCGGCGACGTTTCTTGCGCCAGAAGCGGACGCTGATGATCCATGATGCGCCCATGTACCAGGCGGGGAAAAACAGCGATAGCAGAGTCAGTCGGCGCGTCAGATTGTCGTCCGGCGATGCAGGCGAGAACGGCTGTGCGGGCATATTCCAGAAAATCCACACCAGCAGAATCGTCCAGGCGAGGCCGAGTAGAAACGTCACCTGATTGAGCCGGCCGCGCTGCGTGGGATAGAGATAGCGGCTCGGCACGAACGTCAGCAGGGCGAGTACCACGATCACGCCGAGCGAGAACCAGCCGGGCAGCGGTTGCAACGCATACAGATAGAAGGCGACGAGATTCCAGTACGACGGGAAGCCAAGAAAATAGCCGTCGTCGGTCTTGGCCGAAACCTGACAGAAACCGTAAGCGCTGGCCATGAGGGGAAAGAGAAGGCAGGCCTCACAACTCTCCGGTAGCAGCCGCGCGCGCCAGATGAGCAGAAGGGGCAAACAGGTGTAGGTGAGGAAATCCACCAGATCATCGAGACGGCGGCCATCGAAGTTGGGCACGACTTCCTTGATGCGAACACGGCGGGCGAAGGTGCCGTCGGTGGCGTCAATCAGCACGGCGAGAACCATGAGCAGAAAAGTTTGGCGATAGGCGTCCGCGCCGTTCTGCACGAGAAGTACGGTGATCGTCGCGGCAGCGACCAGGCCCAACGCGGTATAGAAATGAACGCACCAACCGAGGCATTTCTGCCGGATTGTCGGCCGACCAGCGCGGGGAACAGGCGAATGGCCGCCAAGAGGAGCCATGAAAAATACCTCCATTCCTCAATTCTTCTTTGTCATACCGACCGTCAGCGATTTAATCTACTCCGTATGCCTGCTCGCCGGGGTGGGCGTTTGTGCTGACCTGATTCTGATGTTTGGGGGATAGGATGAACCACCGCTCTGTTGCCGCCGTCCTGTTGCTCGTCGGTGTGGCCGGTCTGGCCCTCCGCTTTCCGCTATCCGCTATCCGCTATCCGCTGCCCGCCCTGGCCGATGAAGGGCGGAAAGCGGAAAGCGGAAAGCGGAAAGCGGAAAGCGAATGCTGCCGGGCGTCGAACCGGACGGCGTCATTCGTTTGCCTAATCAATGGGCGCTGCGACCGGCCGGCAAACAACTGCTGCTCGGCGATTTCCCCGTCAATCTCGCGCTGCATCCCACCGGCCAGTGGCTCGCTGCGCTGCATGCGGGTTTCGGCACTCATGAAGTCATCGTCGTCACGCTGGCGGGCGCGAATCAGAAAATCACTTGCCGCGTGCCTATCGATCAGACGTTCTACGGTCTATGTTTCGCGCCGGATGGCAAGACGCTGTTCGCCAGCGGCGGCGAATATGATGTCGTCCACGCCTGGACATTCGAGGATGGCTTGCTGGCCCAGCATCGCACGATCCGCATGGCCGACAAGCTGAAGACGTTCGTTCCCGGCGGTCTGGCCACGGACGCCGCCGGGCAGACGCTGTTCGCCGCCGGCGTGTGGGGCCATGCCGTCAACATCGTACCTCTCGACGACCCCGGCAAGCGCCGCACCGTGAAGTTGGAGAAAGACAGTTATCCTTACACCTGTCTGCCGGAACCCGGCGGCAAACGCCTGTTCGTCAGTCTGTGGGGTAAGGCCGGCGTCGCCGTCATCGATCGGGAAAGCGACAAGGTCGCCGCCATTTGGCCGACGGATAGCCACCCGACCGAGATGGCGCTCGCACCCAATGGCAAGACGCTTTACGTCTCCTGCGCCAATTCAACGCGCGTGTGCGTTCTCGACGTGATGCACGAGGGCAAGTCGCTGCAAACGATCGCCTGCTCCCTACATCCGAATTCACCGTCGGGCAATACGCCCAGCAGTTTGAGCTTGTCGCCGGATGGTCAGTTGTTGTTCGTGGCCAACGCCGATGCCAACAATATCGCCGTCTTCCAGGTGGTCAAGCGTGGTCAGGCTCAGTCTCTGGGTTTCATCCCGGCCGGCTGGTATCCGACCTCGGTACGCTTCGACGCCAAGGCCAATAAGATTTACGTCGCCAACGGCAAGGGACTTAGTTCGCGGGCCAATCCGCAGGGACCGAACCCTTCGCTCCGCGCAAGGAACCGTACTATCGAGCAATACATCGCCGGCCTGTTCCGCGGCACACTTGCCACCATCGACATGCCGACGCCGAAGAAGATGGCGGAATATAGCAAGCAAGCCTATGCGTGTAGTCCGCTGCGTGCCGACTTCGGCCCCACCCTCGATCGGCCCGACGATAACCCCATCCCCAAGAAAATCGGCGCGGCCAGTCCCATCAAGCACTGCATTTACATCATCAAGGAAAACCGCACTTACGATCAAGTCTTCGGCGACATGAAAGAAGGCAATGGCGATCCGCATTTGTGTTTATTCGATGAAAAGGTGACACCCAACCATCACAAGCTCGCTCGCCAGTTCGTGCTGCTGGATAATTTCTACGTCGAGGGTGAGGTATCCGCGGACGGTCATCAGTGGACGATGGGTGCCTACGCCACGGATTTCGTCGAGAAGGTTTGGCCGCAGTCCTATCGCGGCCGACCCATCAGCAGCTCGATCAAGAATCTCAGCCTCTATCCTTCCGAGGGCAACTTCGATTCGATTGCGCGTCCGGCCGGCGGCTACTTGTGGGATCGCTGCATCGAGGCCGGCGTCAGTTATCGCAGTTACGGTGAATGGGTGCAGGAAGGCAAGAAAGTCGGCGATCCGGCCAAGGCGCGCGTCAAGGCGCTCGAAGGTCATTTCGATCCGATGTATCGCGGATGGGATTTGAATTATCTCGATCAAAAGCGTGCCGATCGCTTCATCGAGCAATTGCAGGGGTTCGAGCGCGACGGCGGTTTTCCGAGCCTGGTTATCGTGCGTTTGCCGAACGATCACACCTCGGGAACCAAGGTCGGTGCGCCGACACCGCGCGCTCAGGTGGCTGATAATGATCTCGCCCTGGGCCGTGTTGTCGAGGCCGTCAGCAAGAGCAAGTTCTGGAAGGACACGGCTATTTTCGTGGTCGAGGACGACGCTCAGAATGGTCCCGATCATGTGGACGCTCATCGCGCGGTGGCCCTGGTTGTCAGTCCTTACACGAAGCGCGGCCACGTCGATTCGACGATGTATTCAACGAGTAGCATGCTGCGGACGATGGAATTGATTCTCGGTCTGAAGCCGATGAGCCAGTTCGACGCCGCTGCTCATCCGATGTACCACTCGTTCCAGGCCAAGGCGGATTTGACGGGCTATCAGCATGTCGTGCCGGAAGTGGATTTGCAGGAAAAGAACAAGGCGACCGCCTGGGGATCGAAGGTGTCGGAGAAATTCAACCTGGCTCGGGAGGATGCTGCCGATGATCTGTTGCTCAACGAGGTAATCTGGCGTTCGATCAAGGGGGCGACTTCGCCCATGCCGGCCCCGGTGCGGGCCGCGTTCGTGATGCCGCGCGTTCAAGACGATGATGACGACGATTGAGCTTCGGTTCGTGGCCGTGCCCGGCAGAGCGCTGCCGGGCCGGTTGCGATCGTTGCGGAGCCTCTCTTCAAGTCGTGATGTTAAGGTTTGCGCCGGCCGGCACGATGCAACTGCGCCTCGACCCAGGCGTCTTCGGCAGGCGTTAATTGTCCCGGCGGTGGCTGCGAATAATCGACCAGTTCGTCGTAGCCAATGATCTCGTACACGACTTTGAGCGCCTGTTGCAGGTCTAGTGGTACAGGCGAATCGCCTGGAAGCAATGGTATCGGAAAGACCGGCAACGGCTGCTCCAGCGCAATCGGCCACACTTCCACCAGATGACGCCGTTCAGCCTGGCTGATGAACACGAAGTACGGAACGGCGGGCAAGGGTTGTCCCGTCGGGAAGCGCGTGCCGGCTCGCAACAGGTCGATCTCCACGAGATGGGCGTTGCCGGAGAGGATTTGAAAGCGTTTGCCGATGTATTCTTCCCGTCCCGAACCGCGCTTGTTGGTCGGCGACAAGACTTCGATGCACGTTACCAGCCGGCGTTCGGCCACGTCGCGGATCTCCACGCTGACGTGTGGGATTGGTTCTGGAAAACGCTGTCCAGTCAAACCGTCGTTCTCGTCGGGAGGGGCGAGGACAACCCGCCGCGTGCTGAGTGCCACATACTTCGGACGCAGTTTGGGTGCGAGTTGACGTGCAATCTCTGCACACAGATCGGTATGGACCGTGGTCCAGAGGTCACCCTCAAGATACGGATCCATACCGGGGAATGGGTTAGACATTCGGAATCCCTAAGCTGACGGGCCGTGGGCCGTCCTGCCGAAAGCGCGGCAGGAGGATAGAAATACGAAGATGGAGAATACCAAGCCGAGAATGATAGAGCAATGGACCGGCCTTCCGCTGGCTGAGCCTGGCTCCGCCTCGTGCGATCTCGTCACGCCTGTCGCCGAAGAATTGACTCCTTGGCTCGATCCGTGGGACGTGTGCCAGCGCTTGGCTCATCTGCCGCATCTGCTGTTTCTCGATAGTGCCTTCGCGCACCCCATGCTAGGCCGCTATTCCTTCGTCGCCGCTGATCCCTTCGATTGGCTATGGGCGCGCGGGCGGCAGGTCGTGGACAATCTCAACGGTTCGGGTGAGGGCGATCCATTCGCGGTTCTCGCCCGCAAACTGGCCAATTGGCGGATAGAGACGATTGCCGGTCTGCCGCCCTTTCAGGGCGGCGCGGCGGGGCTGTTCGGCTATGACCTTTGCCATCACATTGAGCATCTGCCGCGGCCGCGATACGACGAGTTCGCGACACCGGACATGGCAGTCGGTTTCTACGATTGGGTCATCGCCTTCGATCACGCACAGCGGCGAGCCTGGCTATTGTCCACGGGGCTACCGGAGACGGACCCCGCGCGACGGCGACGCCGTGCGGTCGAGCGTCTGCAAGCGGTCCGAAAAATGATCGTTTACGGATCGCCATTAACCATTTCTCCTTCGCAAACCAGCCCTGCCGTCAAACCAGCGCTCCACCACGCGCTGGCGCATTTGCCCGGCATGTTCAGCAACTTCGATCGCGCGGGCTATTTGGCAGCGGCGCGGCGGGCCATTGAGTACATCCACGCCGGCGATTGCTTTCAGGTCAATCTATCGCAGCGCTTGCTGCACGCCGCCACGCTCGCGCCGCTAGAACTGTACGGCCGGCTGCGCGAACGCAATCCCGCACCGTTCGCCGGCTATTTCGACCTCGGCGATTTCGTTCTCGCCAGCGCTTCGCCGGAGCGTTTCTTGCGCGTCGAGAGCGGGCACGTCGAAACGCGGCCCATCAAGGGCACGCGGCCGCGCGGCGTCACACCCGAAGAGGACGCCCGGCAGCGCGACGACTTGCTGCGTTCCGCCAAGGATCACGCGGAAAACGTCATGATTATCGATCTGCTCCGCAATGACCTTGGCCGCGTGTGTTCCTATGGATCTGTGCGCGTGCCGGCGGTGTGCCGGTTGGAGAGCTATCGCACCGTGCATCATCTCGTGTCGGAAGTGGTTGGCCAATTGCGACCAGGATTGGGCTTGGTCGATTTGCTACGGGCAGCGTTTCCAGGCGGGTCGGTGACGGGTGCGCCGAAAGTGCGGGCGATGGAGATTATCGCCGAACTGGAGCAAACGGCACGCGGGCCGTACTGCGGTAGCCTCGGCTACCTCGGCTTCGACGGTAGCATGGATACGAATATCTTGATCCGTACATTCACGATAGGCCGGGGCTGGATGCAGTTTCCCGTCGGCGGCGGCATCGTCGCCGACTCGACGCCGGAGAGTGAATATGAAGAGACACTCCACAAGGCCGAAGGATTGCTGCGGGCGCTGAGAGGCACGAACAAGCCGTTTCCAGGAAACGGGGACAAATGAGTGTTCCGTTCGTGCCGCTGCCGCGACGCGCAGCGGAGTGCGTTTACGTTTCGCGCGAAACGTAAACGACAGGGGAAGTTATTTCCCCGCCGATCCTTACCCCAAATGGTCGAGGAGGATGCGCGATGCGAGTCATCGTCATCGGGTCGGGAATCGCTGGTCTGTCGGCCGCCCTTGCGCTACAGAAGATCGGTATCGAGGTGACGCTCTATGAGCGCACCCTCGAATTGCGGGAGGTCGGGGCTGGGATCAGTCTGTGGGCGAACGCCGTGCGCGCCCTCGATTATCTTGGTGTGGGGGAAGCTGTGCGAGCCGTCTCCCTCGCGCTGGATCATTCCGAGATACGAGTCGATGAAGGCCGTCGTGTTCAGGTGGCGTTTTCCGGCGAGTATTTTGAGAGAAAAGTCGGCATCCGCCCGTTCGTCGCCATGAGCCACCGAGCCGATCTCGTTGGTACTCTGGCCGACTTTCTGCCTACCGGAGTGGTCCGGTACGATTTTGAATGCGTTGGAGTGGAACAAACGGATCAATGCGCCGCGGTTCGTTTCGCCAACGGCCACACGGACGAAGCGGACGTTGTGATCGGAGCGGATGGGATCAAATCCGTCGTTCGGGCCGCGCTGTTTGGGCTGCGGGAGCCGCGCTATGCGGGGTACACCTGTTGGAGAGGAATCTGTCCGAGGCCGGCAGCGATCAAGGCAGGCTATATCGGAGAGTGGTGGGGGCGAGGGAATCGTTTTGGAATTACCACGCTGACGAAGGACCGCATTTACTGGTTCGCGGTACACAACGCCCCGGCAGGACGGCATTCCGCGGACGAACAGGAGACCGTAGCGGAGATTTTCCGAGGATGGGCCGACCCGGTTTCGCAGCTGATCGCCACGACTCCGCCGGGCCAACTGATCCACAACGATATCATGGACCGGCCGCCGATACGTACCTGGTCCATCGGGAGGGTCGGACTGATCGGCGATGCGGCTCATCCAACGACCCCGAATCTAGGACAGGGCGGATGTATGGCCATCGAAGACGGTATCGTCCTGGCTCGCTCTCTGGCAGCAAACCCGAACCCGGCCGTCGCATGGATGGCATTCACCAAGGAGCGGTTCGCACGCACGGCGGCCATCACCCAGGAGTCGTGGCGTTTCGGCAAAATCGGTCAGTTGGAGGGGCGAGCGTCGTGCTGGTTGCGGGACCGGATATTTGGCCTCTTGCTGCCTGCGTTCGGTACGAAGATGTTCTCGAAATACGCCTGTTTTGACATCGGCCCACTACCGTAGCCGATCCCCACTCGTCGGTGTCAGAAACTCGCGTACCGTGGTGACACGATGTTCGTGCGCCGCCGCGTAGACGGCTTCGCACAGCGCGATCGTTTCCACATTATCGCGGCCGCTGATTTCGGGTTCGTTGCCATCTTCCAGCGCACACAAAAGCTGCGCCATTGTGCCAACGAATGCGTCGGGGAACCACACTTCGGACCAGCGCGGCTGGTGCCAGGTATCCGGTTGACGGCGCGTGCTGAAGTCGAGTGTACTCGGCGTGCGCTCGGGATAACTTGGCCAACCGATGATGCCGCGCGCCAGCCCCTCGGTGCCCTCGACACGCCAATGGATGCCAATGTCGCCGGCGCAGCCCTCGCGGGCTGGGCCAGTCCAGACATCGTCCCAAGCGCTGGCGCGGCAGCCATTGTCATATTCAAGTATGTACAAATTGATGCCGTCGCTGTGCGGGAAGCGCGTGCGCGGATCGGGTCGTGTGCTGGCCAATACGCGGTCGGGAGTGCCGAACCAATAGCGGAAGGTGTCGAGATGATGGATGCTCATCACGAACGTCGAGAGTGAATGCAGTCCCTCGCTCCACGGCATCCAGTGCGGAATCGCGCGCATGTCGATGGTGCCGAGTACGGGTTCGCCAAGCCAGCCGCGTTGCAGCAAATCCTTGAGCGCACGCACCGACTGATCGTAACGCATATTCTGATTGACAGCCAACGTGATGCCGGCGGCCCGGCACGCTTCGACGGCTTGCCGGGCCTCTTGCACACTCAGAGCCAGCGGTTTTTGCGCGAGAATGCCGCGAATGTGATCGCCACGAAGACAGGTCGCGTGAAGGATGGCCGATTGCGCAGCCGGCGGCACGGCGATGTCGAGAACCTCAATCGTGGGATCGTCGAGCAATTCCTCGATGGTGTCGTAGCAGCGCGGGATGCTGTGCTGTTGCGCCACAGCCTGGGCTTTGGCCGGGGTGCGCGAGGCGAGGGCCACGGGATTAAAGCCAGCCTGACGGTAGGCGACGAGATGACAGTCACGCATGATGAAGCCGGCACCGATGCAGCCAATGCGGAAATCCTTGCGGCGCGGCAGACGCGGCAGATAGTTTAGCGGAGCATCCACAGACGTTACCTCCTCGTTCGTGCGCTCGGCGTGAGAACGAAGACGAACTTATTCGAGCGTCACACGTTGTCAACTCGCGCGGGCAATCCGAACGGTTTCACGGCAAAGGCCAGAAACGGAAGACGCCGTCGTCAGCTGCGGAAACAATCCGCTGGCCATCCGGGCAAAAGGCCACCGCCCGTATAATTTGAGCGACGGGCAGTTTGTACACGCGCAGCTCAGTGCCGTTTTGCAAATCCCACAAGCGAATGGCACCGGCCAGATCGCCCGAGAGAGCGCGGCGACCGTCGGCCGAGATCGCCACCGCGTTGATGACGGCATCGTGGCCGCGCAAGACCCAGCGCGTCCGTTCCTTCGCCAAATCCCACACCCGAACCGTCCGATCGAAGCTGCCGGACACCGCCAGGCGGTCGTCCTCGGACAGGACCGCGCAGGTGGCCTTGTCCTCGTGGCCGCGCAGGCAGTAGTCTTCGTGCATCAGGGGCAGGTTCCAGACGCGCACCGTTCGGTCGTCGCTGGCCGAAATCGCCAGTTGGCCCGAGCGCGACACCATGATCGAGTAGACCAGCCCCTCGTGTCCAAGAAAGGCGTGGTGGATATGTCCGTCGCGCGTGTCCCACAGCAGGATGCGAGCATGATTGTCGCCGGAGATGGCCAGGCCGGTTTCGCCCACGAAATCCACGCCGCGGACCCAACTGGTATGTTTATCGAACGTGCGTAACAGTCGCTCTTGGTCGAGATCCCACAAGCGGACGGTGTTGTCCATGCCACCGGAGAGGGCGCGGCGTCCATCGCGGGAGAAGGCGAACGACATGGGCCGGGCCGTGTGCCCTTTCAAGGGTCCAATCGCTCCGACAACGCGGTTGCTCGCGTGGTCGTTTTCCAGGTTCCATAGGTGGACGTTGAAGTCCAGTCCGGCGACAAGGGCGCGGCGGCAGTTCGGCGCGAACACGGCGCGCGTGAACGAACCCGCATGACC
>DATNCY010000339.1:0-19161 GCA_035553375.1 Gemmataceae bacterium | reverse complement strand
GAGGCGTGGGCGGCGTGTTTCAAACTGAACAGTCCTGGAGAGACGCTCTCGTTTTGGCGAGCCTCCCGCGTGAGCGGGGGGAGGGTTCACTGTATCCTCCCCCCGCTCACGCGGGAGGCTCGCCATTTTGTTACTGCCTCTAAAGCATCGAGAGGCTGGAAGGGCTAACCGAGGAATTACCAACCGGAACCCATGGGCCAACCATCGTTGGGAATCAGGGCGAGGCTGTAAGTGTATTGGCTCAAACCTGTGGTAAGCGTTCTGACGCTGCCATCGCCGCATCCCGCCAGAACGGCGGCGCTATGGGCGCTGTTCGCTGATCCTGCGCTACAGTTGTTCTGATTACGGCCTGGATAAAAAAAGGTACTTGAGCTGCCCAAGTAAGCACTACCACCCGACCAAGTGTAAGTGGTAGAACTGCAAACGCCAAGCGTCTCGGTCCAAAAAATAGTGTTCGAGGTACCGTCGGGAACGCAGGCAGGGTAGCGCTGACACATCGTGAAACTGCTTGCTACGTCCGTCGGAGCCGTGGTGCCATAGACACCAGCAGCGGTAGTGCTGGTCCCTCCGAACACGAGGCCGTTGGCCGTATACGAAGTGTATCCCGGCGAACTCGTGGTATTCGTCGCGTCGGCGGGACACATGTAAGTTTTGATAGGCGCGGTCCACATCCCGTTGGTGAGGACGTTTTGCTGTTCCATAAAGGGGAGCAGCCAGGTGTGGACGGAGTATTTTGCCGCCGTGGAACCTTGTGGATAGGCTCCGAGGAGAGGGGGCAGTTGGTTGTAGGTGTCATTGGCATTCTGGGTGGCTAGGCCGAGTTGCTTGAAGTTGTTGCTGCACTGCGCGCGGGCGGCGGCTGCACGCACCTTCTGAACAGCCGGAAGCAGCAAACCGATGAGGATAGCGATGATGGCAATGACAACCAACAACTCGATCAGGGTGAAGCCACGGAACCGTTTTCCGGAAGACTGTCTCAGCACGTCATAACTCCTGTGAAACGAGGACAAAAGGCGAACGAACCCATCTCTCCCGGAGGGAGAGGGAAAATGTCTTATACGACGGCATGCGAGAACACGGACGGATTGTAGGGCGAGGATCTCTGTCAAAGCAGATCCCTATTCGCGTTCAAGTGAACGTCAGGAAGATTCTCGCCGGTAACAGGGGATGGCGATTCGGGCGGCTTGAGCGAAGCGAAAAAATAGGTAAGGAATGAAGAACTCCTCAACAATCGAGCAAAGGGCAAGTTACCCAATAGCAAGTCTCGCGCCGATACCTCCACAAATCCTTTAGTTCGCGGATCACTGTTATGTAGAATTGGCGATAACTTCTTCTGCTCAAGTTACTTGGAATGAACCACCTCGCTTCTCGCGGCTCTCATCCGGAGCAAGAGAGCGTGATTTTCCATCTCGCCCCCTGTGCAAGGATACTTCAGGTGTTGCATTTTACGCATTCAAATCTGCTCACATGTTCCTTGCTTTTTCGTTAGGTCGCTTTTCTCCGGCGAGCCGCGCGCGTTAGCGAGCATGAGTCGAAAGCGCTCAGCTTGTCAAAAAATTACGGTTTTTTAAGCAAAAAACACAACGAGCCGCTCCCAAAGAAGGAGCGGCTCGCGGTGATGGCGTCCAAGGAGTGAATGGTTAGACAAGTCCCTTGAGGGGCTTGCCGTCGGCGATCTCAAGCGGTCGGCCGAGATTATCGCGAACCTTCGTACCGGGATCGACGCCGAGACCCTTGAACAGCGTGGCGAATAGATCGCCGATGCTGGCTCGGTCGTCGCCCTTGACATCCATGCCGTCCTTGCTGGTGGCGCCGAAGAGTTGGCCGCCCTGAATGGCACCTCCGCCGAGTACAACCGACCAGCAGCGCGCCCAGTGATCGCGGCCCGTGTTCTGATTGATGCGCGGTGTGCGACCGAACTCGCCCATCCACACCACGACGGTGTCCTTCCACCGGCCGCGATCGACCAGATCCTTGACCAGCTGGCCCATGCCCTTGTCTAATCGGGGACCGTTGCCGTTCTTGAGCGTGTTGAAGATATTGCCGTGGTTGTCCCAGCCACCCAGATCGACCTCGACGCAGGTGACGCCCTGCTCGACCAACTTGCGGGCGAGTAGGCAGCCCATGCCGAAACCATTGCGTGTTCCGCCGTACGCCTCGATGACCTTGGCCGGCTCCTTGTTCACCTCGAAGACAGTGCGCAGCGGCGAGATGGTCAGGTCGAACGCTTTTTTGTAGATGGCCGCGTGCGATTGGGCGGCGCTGCCGGCCGCCTCGCGCATGGCGGCCTCTTCTTTCTCGGCTTTATCGTGGTTGGGATTGTTACTCTTCAGATGCGGGAAAGCATTTTGGTTGAACGAGTCCTCGACGGTGTAGAACAGACGCTGCCGACGGCGCAGGCGCTCCGTGGTCTCATCGGCGTTGCCCAGACTGCCGGGCGCTTTGATATTCTGCGGCGGTTGACCAGCGTTCTGCACCGTGAAGGGAGCGTAATTCATGCCAAGGAAGCCCGGCCCGATACGTTGGGCAGTGCCGCCGACGCCGATGAAGCCCGGCAGCGCCAAATCCTTCGCGGTCAACAGCGACGAGGCCGTGGCACCGATGGCCGGATACTGCACGACCGGGCTAGGCTGCCGACCGGTGTTCATCAGTACCGTGCCACGCTCATGGCTGCCCTCGTTGGTAACCAGCGAGCGGACGATGGACAAATGCTTGAATTGGCTGGCGATGGTCGGCAGGATTTCGCTGATCTCGATGCCGGAGGCGGGCGTTTTGATGGTTTTGAACTCGCCGCCGGTCTGCTCGCCCGGCTTGAGATCCCACAGATCCATGTGGCTAGGCCCGCCGCCCATCCACAGAACAATCAAGCTCTTGTTGTTTTTCTTGAGCTTGGGCGCGGCTGCTTGCAGTCCTTGCCAGAATTGCATGCCGGGAACGGCCATGGCGGAAGCCGCCGCCACATGTTTGAGAAAGTGCCGACGATTCATACCCGCTGACATGGATACCCCCTGTTTCATGATGGCGAGCCGGTTCGGATCGCGTAGGCGGGGCAGCCCGCCCTACCGGCCGACAATACCAGCTTGGTCCGAACCTCTTGGGATGTCAAGGATGTTCGCTTGTTGTCCTTCTTGTCGAAGGCTCGATAGCGATTGGACGTACTGGTTCCGAACATGGTTCCCAAAATGCGAAAAAAGGTGTTCTTGTTTCGCCGTGCCGCTGGGCATTTCGCGCGAAACGCCAAGCGGTTAGGATTGCAGTAGTTGCGCGGTGCGCGCTCGCGCGGCCTGGGCGATCAATTCCGCGCATGCGTCTTCGCCGAACAAGGTGGAATTGAGTACCACATCGTATTGATGCACGTCGCCGGGGTCGCGATGGAAATTGTTGACCACAAACTCCCGACGCCGTTCATCGCGCAAACGCACGCGCTCGGTCGCCTCCTCGACCGTGAGACGCAGCCATTGGCCCATGTAAGCGATGCGTTCGTGCAAGGGAGCGACAATGCGGACATTCAGCGTCGTCTCGCGGGGTAGGATGCAGCCGGCACCGCGACCGATTAGCACGGCCTGCCCCTGCGCTCCCAGAGCCAGGACGACGCGCGCCATGTTCAGAATGGACGGATGCTCGTGGATCGTCTGCTCGCGGAGCAATTGCCGCACGCGTGCCTCGGCCCAATCGACAGGCGTTGTCGGATCGTCCAACACGCCCTGACTGGCGACCGCATCCTGGGCCATGTATTCGAGCAATTCCTGATCGTAGACCTGCCAGCCGAGCTTGCGGCCGACGCGCCGCGCGATGGTGCCGCCGCGCGCGCCGGCCTCGCGGCTAAAGGCAATGGTCAACGTCGAGGGACCGGAGCGCGGCGGCGGTGGTGCGCCGCGATCGCCCTGGAAACCGTGGCGCGGCGATTCGCTCGCTTCTTGGCTGGGGGGAGGTTGGTGCATGATTCTTCACCGGGTTCGCGCTAAGCCGCAAGCGGCGAAACGTCAGACAATCTCCTGATACTGCGACCGCGAAAAGACCGCCATGCCGATGCCAAGCAGCGCGATCGTCAGACCAATCAACACCAGGAGGGCCGTGCTGCCATCCACCGGCAAGAAGATGTCGGGACGCTCTGGTTGCACACCGAACTCCTGGGCCGCCTCAAACATCATACAGCGCGTATAGAAGCCGATGCTGATACGTTTTAAATATCCCGGCATATTGCCGAAAATCACTTCCAAAAAAAAGGCATAGACGATGGCCACCACCGCAGGTCGGCGGAAGAAGGCACCCATCAAATAGAATAGCGCCGAAAACGCCAACGTCGCCCACAATACCGCCGGCCAGAAGAGTCGGAAGGCCATCGCTCCAGGCGGACCCGCGACCAGGCAGATCAAGCCGAAACCGCCAAGATTCAGTCCGAAACTCCACGGCAGCAGGGCGATGAACTTCGCCAGATAGATCGCCGGTCGCGGCAGGGGCCGGCTCAACAGCCAGATCAAACTGTTGCTTTCGCGCTCGCCGCCCAGCGCTTCCGTGGCGAAACTCAGACTCCACAGCGGCAACAGAAAGCTCAGGAAGATGGAGAATACGACCCAGCGCGAGAAAATCAGGAAGCCCGATTGATCGACGATGCCGCGCACAGATGCCGCCAGCGCTGCTTGCACTCCCTGACCACCTGCCGATGGATCCAGCGCCGCCGTCAGAATTTGAATTTCGTCCGCCCATTGCAAGAAGGTAGGTCCGTGGCGAAACGGCCAACGCCAGTGCCGCATACTCCAGGATCCCGCCGAGGTATTGATCGCGACCAGCAGCACCGCGAACACTAACAGCCCCAGGGCGATCCACACCATCTGTCGCACGCGCGCCTGGCGCTGCACACTCAGCCAGACGAGGTAGCACCACGCGCGGAAGGAGGAAAGAGGAAGGAGAGAGGTAGACGCCTTAACTCCCTGCGTCGCCATGTCCGGAACCTGTTCCATGTCGTTTCCTTGTTCATCCTTTAGCGGCCCTAACAAAACGGCGAGCCTCCCGCGTAAGCGGGGGGAGGATGCAACTCCCCCCGCTTACGCGGGAGGCTCGCCAAAACACGGGAGGCTCGCCAAAACGCGGGAGGCTCGCCAAAACGCGGGAGGCTCGCCAAAACGCGGGAGTGTGAATTTTTACCAAAGAAAAAAATCGCCCCCAACTCAACTCAATGGCCCGGTTCGCTCACAACGACGGCAGATTGCCTGTGGTGTCAAACTCGAACGGCCTGAGCCGGCCGACTGCGGCGAATTCGCTTTGACGTTCCGGCTCCATCAAGCACGGTTCGGACACGTCCAGTTCGTCGAGGTGCATCGTGTTATGGATGCGCAGGATGCGAGCCTGTTCCGGTGCGCGTGTGCCGATGATGGCGAGAGCGGCGTCAATCACTTCGCGATCCGTGCCGAAATGCACCGGCACGAACGCTCCTTCGGGATAGCCGGCCGTCAGACAGTTGATGGTCGTGGCCCGATAATCCATCTGCTGCACGAGGCGCGTGGAAGTGAAGTCGGCCAGGCCGATGCCGGTCGCATTGCCGTGCGTCTTCTCGGTCAGACCGCGCACGTAAATCAGCCGCATGATCGGAATCCCTTCGAGCGCCGCTTGAGTGCGGAACGCGCGTTTACGGCCGACGACGTTGGTATCCATGCCGGAGCCGCTGATGTTCTTGCCGATCTCATCGACGATAAGTAAGTCGGCCTTCCGCAACGGCAACCGAGCAAGCAGCCGGCGCGCCTCGGCGAGCAATTGTTCCTCGCGCTTCTCGAACGCATCCGGGGCGACACCTTCGATGATCGCGGTTTCATCGTAGGCGTTCTCGACCAAGGCGAGGCCGAAGGCGATTGGCGCGGCAGCCAGCAACGTCCGACCGATTGAACGGACGACCTGATCGTAGGGATAATCGAGCAGAATACGATGACAAGCGAGCGCGCCGGCGTGCTTGCCCAGACCGATCATCATCATCTTCATCAGGCCGCTTTCGAGAGGTCCGTGATAGCCGGTGTGCGGCTTGACGCGGCCGACGACGCCAATGTGATCCGCCTCGGAAGCGATGCGATCAAGTAGAACCGGGAACCCCTCGGCCGTGACACCCATCTGAACCGTGTCCATCGAGGCACGAATGGGCACACCGACGAACTCTTCGGTAATGCCGTAGCTTTCGATAATGTGCCGTTGTCCTTCGGCGGTGCCGCCGCCGTGGCTGCCCATCGCGGGAATGAGGAACGGTTTGGCACCCAGTTTCTTGAGGAACGCGGCAGTGCTGCGTAATACGAGTGGAATGTTGGCGATGCCGCGACTGCCGGCCGTCAGCGCGACGCTCTGGCCTGGCTTGATGCGCTGACTCAAATTGAGTGGTTCCAGCGCCGACGTGACGGCCGTGGCGATGTCGGCTACCTTGGGTCTGTCGAAGGTTTGGCGAATGCGAACCATCTTGGGATAGATCACGGTATTTCTCGCTGGGGTGATGCCGTCGCGGACGGCTTCCTTGCCGCTCCAGTATATCTCTCCCGCGATCTTCCGGCTACCGTAGCGTTGTAGGAGATTGTCCACGTTTCGTTGTAGGTCCGGCTTGCCGAGCCGGACCTATGGTGTCCCAGATCGCAGGAGTCTGCCATGGATACAACAAGTCCAACTCGGCAAGCTGGACCTACCTACTTCGCGGTGCCGCTCTCCTACAACAAGCACCAGCGAAACCGCTCTCCCGTGATCAGTTTGTGACTACGCCCCGTGGAGGCTCATCTTGACGCGCGTGCCGCTGCCGATTGATCCGATCCTCCCCGACTTGCTGGCCGCGCTGCGGCAGCAGGCGAGCGTCGTGCTGCGTGCGCCGACCGGCGCGGGCAAGACGACACGCGTACCACCGGCCATCCTCGATGCGGGAGGGACGCCACGAGGACGCATTCTCATGCTGGAACCGCGCCGTCTCGCCGCTCGCGCCGCTGCTCGACGCATGGCGGACGAACGCGGTGGGCGACTCGGCGATGAGATTGGCTATCAAGTGCGTTTCGATCGTCAGTGCGGCCCGCATACGCGCATCCTCGTCGTCACGCCGGGCATCCTTATCCGTCTGCTGCACGATGATCCCTTTCTTGAATCGACCTACGCGGTTCTCTTCGACGAGTTTCACGAACGCGGACTGGAAAGCGATCTTGCTCTGGGCATGGTTCGTCTCGTGCAGCAAACGGTGCGGCCGGAGTTGCGCATCGTCGTCATGTCGGCGACGCTGGCGGTCGAATCCGTGTCGGCGTATCTCGGCGACTGTCCGATCATCGCCAGCGAAGGCCGGCTTTATCCGGTGGACATTGTTCATGAGCCGCGATCAGGGCAGCAATCATGGCCGCTCGCCGTGGCGCGAGCGGTGGAAAACACACTCGAACGCACAACAGGCGATTTGCTCGTATTCCTGCCTGGTATGTATGAAATTCGGCAAACGGCGCGACATCTCGAAGCGCTCGCCACGGAGCGCAATCTGGCGGTTTTGCCCCTTCACGGCGATTTGCCGGCCGAGCAGCAGGACGCGGCGCTGTTGCCACAATCTCGCCGCAAGATCGTCCTGGCGACGAACGTCGCGGAAACGTCGGTCACGGTCGAGGGTGTTACCGCCGTCGTCGATTCTGGGCTGGCGCGAATGCTCGTTTTCGATCCCCATGTCGGATTGGATCGCTTGCAATTGACGCCGATCTCGCGTGCCTCCGCCGATCAACGCGCTGGCCGCGCGGGACGCACCCAGCCGGGCGTCTGTGTGCGGCTATGGAGTGCGGGCGCTCATCGCGCTCGGCCCGAACAAACGGAGCCGGAGATTCGCCGCGTCGATCTTGCCGGAGCCGTGTTGCAGTTGTTGTGTCTGGGCGAGATGGACGTGCTGCACTTCCCCTGGCTGGAACCGCCGAAAGAGGTGACGGTCACGCAAGCTCTCGCCCTGCTGCGTCGTCTCGGCGCGATCAATGAACGCGGTGTGACGGAACAGGGCCGCGCTATGGCCCGGTTGCCGGTGCATCCACGCCTGGGCCGTTTGTTGATCGAAGGCCAGCGTTTTGGCCAGGTAGAGCGCGTCGCGCTGGCCGCTGCACTTTTGTCCGAACGCGATCCCTTTGCTCGCTCTCTCGATCAACCTGCGCCCGCCGGCCCTCGTCATGCCACCCCATCCGATGTACTTGATCGCATCGAGGCGCTGGAGGAATACGAACGCACCGGCCGCACTTCGTCGGCGCTGGGGACGCTGAATCGAGCCTCGGCTCGTTTCGTCCTGCGTGCCCGCGATCAATTGCTGTGTTCGCTGCGGCGCGCGCGCGGCGACCATGCGAGGATTCCCGTTTCGGATGACGAGGTCGTGCTGCGTTCGCTGCTGGCGGCGTTCCCCGATCGCGTGGCTCGACGACGCGAGGCAGGCGGACGACGCGGGGTGATGGTCGGCGGTCGCGGCGTGCATCTGACGCCGAACAGCGGAGTTCTCGATGCGGAATTCTTTCTGTGCATTGATGTGGATGCCGGCCAGAAGGAGATATTGGTGCGGCAAGCGTCCGCCATCGAACGCGATTGGCTGGCCGCCGAGCAAGTGTGTACTTCGGTGGACGTGGAGTTCAATGCGGAGACGGAGCGCGTGTCCGCGAAGCGGCGCACACGCTTCGCGGACCTGGTGATCGAGGAAACCGACGCGGCTCTGCCCAATAACGAGGAAACCGCTCGCGTGCTGGCTGCGGCGGCCGTGGAGCATCTACAGCAAGTGACCCCGGCGGACGATTCGCCCGCCGGACTGTACCGCACGCGCGTTCGCTGTCTGCGTGCGTGGATGCCCGAACTGCAATTGCCGGCGTTGGATGATACGGAGTTGCAGGAACTATTATTCTGGCTCTGCCACGGTTGCCGTTCGTTCGCCGATCTGCGCAAGGCCGACTGGCTGCAAGCCTTCCAGAATCGCTTGACGCACACGCAGCGGCAAACGGTGGAACGCGAAGCACCGGAACGCCTGGCGGTGCCCTCCAGCAGCCACATCACGCTCCGTTATGAGTTAGGGCGTCCGCCGATTCTGGCGGTGCGCATTCAGGAGGTGTTCGGCTTGGCCGAGACGCCGCGCCTCGCTGGTGGCCGCGTGCCCGTCCTGTTGCATCTGCTCGCGCCAAATTATCGACCGCAGCAAGTTACCGATGATCTCGCCAGTTTCTGGGCCAATACGTATCCGCAAGTGCGCAAAGAATTACGCGCCCGCTATCCGAAACACGCCTGGCCGGAAGATCCCTGGACGGCGGCAGCGGAGAGCAGACCACGCCGCAAGCATTCCTAACCATTTTGAGGCGAACGGCCGGCGTTAGCCGGCTGATAAGACATGCCTTACCAGCCGGCTGACGCCGGCCGTTCGCCTGAGGATCTGGCGACCCGTTACCGATAGCGATAGCGGTAACCATAACGTCCCGTCCACGGGTTGTAGTAACCACGGGAGTAACCCCAGGTGCCCGTATAGGGATTGATGAAGGCTCCGCCACCATAATAGCGGCCCGTATAGGCGTTATACCCTCGGCTACCGTAATAGGCACCGCCGGTCCACGGATTGTAGACCCCGCCGCCATACGCGCCCGCGCCGGTCCAGGGGTTGTAATACCGGCCGCCCCAATACTGAGCGTTCGCGCTTGAGGTAAGCGCGAATGTCAGCACTAGCCCAGCAGCCATTGCGATGATGCGTTTCATGACAGTCACCTCCGAAGGGCGACGAACCCAAGCCTTACTTCTCTGCCCTGTTGTGCTTCGGTGTAATCACCGGCTTACCGACCTGCGTGAGGTCAACCGTACCGCGCAGTCGCAATTCCGTGCCAATCTCCTTGTCCTTGTCGATGGTGTAGAAATAGAGTTTGTCCTTCTGATTGTCTGTGACGATTAGATTGTGTCCCTCCGTTTCCACCACGTTGTAATGAGGAGATCCCCCGGCTCCTCGGTCGGCGTCGGCCCTACTGAACGCGGGTGGAGCGTAACTTCCCACCAGGAAGGCGCCCACGACCATGCCGAAAATCAACGCCACGACTAGACCTGTGCGCACTTTCACGTCTAACTCCTTTACGATGAGACTGCCGGGTCACACGACCCGATGACAGTTGCTTGAAGCCTCCAGGGTAGTTATCCATCCCTACGAGTCAGCAAAAAATGCGCCACAAGTACGCGGTTAACGCTGTCTTTCCTCTTCGCGTTTGCCAAGGATGTAACGATCGAACCAGGCGAGATCCCACGCCATTTTCGCCTTGCGGTTGGTATATTTCGCCAAGCCGTGTGGCTCACCGGGATAAACGATCAACTCCGTCGGCACCTTGAGGTATTCCTTGAGCGCCCGGTAGAGCATACGGCTATGGCCCGGCGGACAACGCTCGTCGCTGCCGCCGACGTGGATCAAGGTCGGCGTGTGTATGCGATCGAGCGCATAAGCCGGCGAGGTCTTGCGATAATCTTCCGGCTTCTGCCACGGGAAACCGCGCTTGAACACCGTGGGATAGGCCGGCTCATCATTGGTGCCCCATTCGAGGACGACATCGACGATACCTGCCCCGCTGCTGGCGGCCTTGAAGCGCATCGTTTTGGCGAGAATGCAATTGGTCAAATAGCCGCCGTTGCTCCAACCCAACACGCCGAGGCGCTCAGGATCGGCGATGCCCTTCTCGATCAATGCCTCTACCCCTTGAAGGATGTCGCGCACGTCGAGATCGTTTTCCTTGCCGACGAGATCGGTGACGAACTTGTCGCCGTAGCCGGTCGAGCCGCGATAATTGGGCAGCAGCAGCGCATAGCCGTGCGCAGGCAGGTACGCGCGTCCTGCCCAAATCTCAAACGCGCGATTGGCATAGACGGCCGAAGTCGGGCCGCCGTGGATGCCGACGACCAGCGGCAGTTTCTGCCCCGGTTTGTAGTCCGACGGCAATTCCAGCACACCCTCAACCGTATCGCCGTTGGCCCCCTTCCAGGACACAACAGAAACCGTGGGGAGTTTCCAGGCAACCGTTTGCGGATTAAGGTCTGTCAGCTTGCGCGGCTCTCCGCCGCCTTCGAGCAGAAAGAGTTCGGGGAAATGCGTGGCATCGCCCCTCAGCACCACTCGGCGAACGCCGGCGGCATCGCAGCTGAACGCGGAGACGACGGATTCCTTGCCCGCGCAAGCGAGTGGCTTGTTCGCGTCCAACGAATACTCGGCGAGAGAAACGTGCGCTTTCTCTTCGATCAGCCAGCATAATCGCGTCGGCGTCCGCCATTGCAGCGGCGAGCCGTAACCATGCACCGACCGTCCGCCGCGCGGCAGCCGGGTGGAAATCGGTTCATTTTCCCGCCACTCGGTAACGATAATCTCAGCGGGGTAGGCGTCGAAGACGGCGTTGAATGCCAATCGTTTGCCGTCGGGCGACCAGGCTAGGTTGTCCAGCCAGGCGTAAGGCGACGGCGCATCGGCCCGCCAGAGTTTGTCGGGCAGCGTGTGGACCTTGCCGCCTTCCACCTCAAGGATGTCGATGCGTGAGCGGCCCTCGAAGGTGATGACCTTGTCGTCGGGCGTGGTGATGAGGGCGACGCGCTTGCCGTCGCGAGTGACGGAAAATTCGTGGATGAAACGCCTGGCGTCGAGTAGTTTCGTCGCTTGTCCCGTTTCCAGGTCGAGTTTCCATAACTGCGAGACACGCCGCGAGCCGTGGCCGTATTCCAGGGTTTTGTATTTCTCGCGTAAATGCGTGAAGGCATCGCGATCCGCGGCTTTCGCTTTGACGCTGTAGAAAAGCGTTCGCCCATCGGCGCTGAGATCGAAGGCGTCGATGCCGCCTTCGACGAGCGTCACGGCCACCGGTTGGCCGCCCGTGCGAGGGAGCTTCCATACCTGGGCCGTGCCGTTGTAGGGCGGCGTCTTATCGCCCTCACGCCGATGATTGCCGAGGCAATACAGAGTTTGGTTATCCGCGCCCCAGCGCAGCCCCCGATAGCCGGGATGCGTGTCGGTCAAGCGCTGCGTTTTCCCGGATGCCGTGTCGATCACGCACAGGTCGGCTCGGCGATCGTTGGTCGCCTTCTGCCAACGAGCCTCCAGGTAGGCGACGTGTTTACCGTCGGGCGATAGTGTCACCTGGGTGACGGTTGCCAGCGTGAAGTAGTCGTCCACCGTGACATCATGGATGCGCGGCGCCTCGCCAACAGCGACGGAGACAAGGCACAAGATGACACCCAACGCATGCACGCAGCGCAACATGATGGTTCTCCGCAACCGACAATGTCAGCAAACTAGCGACCATTCTATGAAGGAGAACCCGGTCGGCGGCTTCTTGCTGCTACAATAGTTGCACGATAAACCGCCAGACATTCGCGGCCAACAACCGGATTTCCTGCCATGATTCAACTAACTCACGATGCCATCGATTATCACGCCCTGACCGAGCAGGTGCGACGACCCAACTGCGGCGGCGTCGTTCTATTTCTCGGCACCGTGCGCGATTTGACCGGCGAGCGTGTCACCGTCGCACTGGATTATGAAGCGTATCCAGGCATGGCCGAGAAGAAGATGGCCGAGATTGAAGCGGACACACGGCAGCGCTGGCCCATCGGCGACATGGGGATGGTACATCGTCTGGGGCATCTTGAGGTTGGCGATGTAAGCGTGGCCGTGGCCGTGAGTTGTCCGCACCGCGTCGAGGCATTCGAGGCGTGTCGTCACGCCATCGATCGTTTGAAGGAATTGGTGCCCATCTGGAAGAAAGAAAATTGGGCCGATGGTTCAACGGAATGGGTTCACCCCGGCGAAAACGGCTGATCCGAGTAATGGGGCGCGAATTGTAACAACCTTCCGCGTGAGCAAACTTTTGCCTTCGCCCAACGTCTTACATGGTAGATAATGGCGAGAGTGCGTCCGGCCTCGCTGGGTTGATTTCGGGGAGGTTGGCAAGCTCCGAGGAGGAGGTAAGCGTTATGCGTCGTCTTCTGTTCCGCATTACCGGACTCTGTCTGGCCCCGCTTGTGGGTCTGGCACTGGTCCACGGCTCCGAGTTGGACGGCAAACCCAGCGTACCTGGACCCGTCGTTCGACCGGTCAAGCCCATTAAAACCGTCCAGTCGGTCATCACCGACAAAACCGCAGCCACTTGCGGCTCGCACGGCACGCAGGTCGATTTTGTCGATACACCCAGCCAGGCGGCCAAGATCGCCAAGAAAGAGCAGAAACTCGTCTTCGTGCTGCACGTATCGGGCAACTTTGAAGACCCGCGCTTCACCTGAAACAACGCTGAGGCGCTCCGTGTGAACGCCCTGGCCAATCCCGAAGTCGGCAAGTACCTCAACGAATACTTCGTGTCCTCCTTCCAGAAAGTCGCTACCTTCCGCATCGTCGGCAAACAAAAGCAAGGCGGCAATGTCGCCAGTTATTTCTGCGCCCCCGATGGCCGCGTCTTGCACGTCATCGCCGGGCCAGTTAACGCCGCCACGTTGCTGCGCGAGTCGAAATGGGTCGTCGAAAACACCAAAAAGGCGATGGACGAAGCCAAGGGCGACGGCGCCAAGTTCAAGGCGTTCTTCCGTAAGGCGCACGCCGAACGACTGAAGGCCGAGCATGGCCTGACGGTCGAGCCGGTCACGTTCGATCCGCCGGCGGTGGAAGATGCCACCGGCGCGTTGACCTATCGCGATCCAAGCGGCCGGCCGTTGGCTCCCAAGCTGACGGTACCGCCGGTCGATGGACCGGATGTAACCATTCGGGCGGCCCGCGCTTTGCAAACGGCCGAAGGCAAGGCGGCCGGCGCTCGTCCCATGCTGGATCGTCGCGGCGGGCGATGGGTACTCGGCAATCAAGGACGTGTGCATATGCTCATGGCCGCACATTCGATGAACAAGATCGAGAAGCTGTATGCCACCATTTTCGAGGGCATCCTCAACGAGAAGATTTCGACCAAGCCAGTCGAGGTCGTCACGCCCTTCCCGTGGGTCAACCATCGCGGCAAAGGCGGATAAATTACCAGCCCGCAGCGTCAGCAAGGGTATCTTTACCAGCCCGCAGCGCCAGCAAGAGAACCCTTGCTGGCGCTGCGGGCTGGTTTGTTTCGTCTTGTCCAAATCCCCCCAATCTGCTAGACCTTACGGCATTCGTGGCGACGGCGAATTGATAAACAAGGATTGGAACGCGGAAAAAGGTATGATTCCCATCGATTTAAGCGGTAAAGTGGCCCTCGTCACCGGCGTGGGTGACAACGACAGTTTCGCCTGGTTTATCGCCAAGGCGTTGCAAGCGGCCGGCGCGCGTTTGGTGTTCGCCGTGCATCCGCGCATGATTCGCATCGTCGAGGGTTTCCTCACCGGCGACGCCCCCGACGACATCAGGAGCCGTGCCCTCCCCTACGGGACCGGCAATCTGACCGTGGAGAAAGTGCTGCCCTGCGATGTCAGCTACGACACGATGGCGGACGTTCCCGAAGCAACGCGGTCGGATCGGCGCTTCAAGCGCGTCGAGGATCAATACGGCGATTACTCCATCGAAGGACTGATGAAGGGAACGAAGGAGTCGCATGGCGCGATCGATATTCTCATTCACAGCATCGCCTTCAGCCCCGAAATCAAGAACCTGGCTCTGAACACGAGTCGCGCGGCGTATCTTACCGCGCTGAGCATTAGCGCGTATTCGCTGACGGCTCTGTTGCGCGCGGGATTGCCGCTCATGGAGAACCGTCCCGATGGCGGCAGTGTGGTGAGCCTGACGTATCTGGGCGGCGATCGCGTGGTGCCGCACTATGGCGGTGGTATGTCCACGGCCAAGGCGGCGCTGCAAATAGATACCAAGCAACTCGCCCATAACGTCGGCAGCAAAAACATCCGCGTCAACACCATCTCGGCCGGCCCCTACGCCTCGCGCGCCGCGCGCTCCATCGGCGACATGGACAAGATGATTTCCTATGCTGCCGAGCGTTCGCCGCTGCCGCGCGGCATCAAGCCGGAAGAAGTGGCCAACGCCACGGTCTTCCTGTGCAGCCCGCTAGCCTCCGCGATCAGCGGACACGTTCTCTATGTCGATTGCGGATACAACGTGATGGGTGGTTGAATTTCGCCAGCCCGCAGCGCCGGCAAGGGTTCGCTTGCCGGCGCTGCGGGCTGGCGAAATTCAACTGCCTTCCTTGGGGATTTCGAGACGGCAGCAGCCCAAGTTGAGATGCTCGCCGGATTGGAAAATGTCGGGGTGCAGTCGATAGACGACAAATCGTCCTTGCTTCTCATCCAACACGAGTCCCGCGTTGCGCAGAACGCCGAGATGGTGCGAAATGTTGACGATTTCGACGCCGAGCAGAGCGGCGATGTCGCTGACGTTGCGCGGTCCCTGACGCAGACAATCGATGATGCGCAGTCGCTCCGGGTCGGCCAGGGCCTTGAGCAGACGGGCACAGCGTTCGGGTTGCAGAGATTCGGCCATGAACTCGCACTCCGCCCGGAGTGACGGGGAACGGAAAACATCTCGGCTCTTATTGTACCGACTCTCATCGATCCCATCCGCGCCAATCCGTGGCCGGCCGTCGAAATGACTTTCCGTTCTTCATTCCCCTTTCCCAGACGAAAACCGCTGGGGAAGCTTTTCGCCTTCGCGGATCTCCCAGTATTGATCCGGCTTCAACCCTTTCCAGCGTTCGGTACTCCCCCAGGGCCAGCGCACGCGGAGCGTCCCAACTTCAAGTGATGATCCCAGCCCAAAGAGCAAGCGGCGATCACTTGAGGAGAGATAACTCCCCCCACCCTTGACAAAGCGCGTCAACCGCCGGTTCCCCACTTCCAGAGTCACGGTAGCTCCGGCGACCGGACGCCGATTCCGACCGATCAACCGGATGCCGAGCCAGTGGCTATTGGCTTCCTTGCGGCCTCCCTCGTTGCGCAACAGGGAAACCGGAGCATTCGCGTGGCTGACGATCAAGTCCGGCCAACCATCGTCATCCAGATCGCCGACGGCGACGCCTCGCCCCATGACGGAAGTGCGGAAGTAGGGACCACCCAGAGAAGGAGAGTCCTTGAAAAACCGACGCCCCTGCCGCTCCACATTTTGCATCAGCACAGGCCGTTGCCGTGCCGAGGCGCCTGCGGGATGACGCAGTACGTGGCCATTGGCGATGAAGAGATCTTCCCAGCCATCGTTATCGACATCGACAAAGGCGGTCCCGAAGCCGACGAACTGCTGCCCCAGCGCGCCAATGCCCGCAGCCTGCGAATGATGATGAAACTGTTCTTCTCCCAGATTCCGATAGAGGGCGTGCCATTCGCCCTGGAAATTGGTGACCCAAAGGGAAGGCCGACCACTGCCATCGTAGTCGGCGGCATCGACGCCCATGCTGCCATTGTAAACGCCATGCTCATCGACCGCGACGCCGGCGCGAAGTCCCTTTTCCTCGAATTGGCCCGCACCGCGATTGAGATAGAGAAAATTGTCCGTCGCGTCATTGGCGACGTAGAGATCGGGGCGGCCATCATCGTTGAGATCGGTGAGGAGGACGCCTAATCCCTTGCCATCGTGCCTGAGCTTGCTTTCCCCTGTTACCTCTCGGAAGGTTCCGTCACCATTGTTGCGATAAAGCGCATGGGGTAACGGCTGAAACTGCTGAGGCGGACAGACATCGTGCGCCGCGCCCGAGGTGCTGGTCGTGCAAGGGTGATGATTGGCCATAGACCAGTCGACGTATTGACAGATGTAGAGGTCGGCGAAGCCGTTCCCCATGAGGTCGCCCCAGGCGGCGCTGGTCGGCCAGGTCAGCTTGCGTAGACCAGCCTTCCGGGTGACTTCCACGAAATGCCGGCCGCCCCGTCCATCACTCTCGTTGTGAAACAGCGCGAGTCGGCCATAACCTGTCACCAGCAAATCCGGCCAGCCATCCCGATCGTAGTCCTCCACGGCTGCGCCATGCGTGTAGAAATCGAGTACGGCCAGTCCAATTTCGTGGGTCACATCCTGAAATTTCCAATTACCGAGGTTTCGATACAGCCGCGAGGGATAGCCCAGGATTTGCTTGCCGTCGGTCCCGCCGAAATGACCGCCGCCGGTGAGGAAGATGTCCAGCCGACCATCGCCATCATAATCGAGCAAAGCCACACCGCCTCCCAGCGACTCCAGGATGGTGTAATGGTTCGCCTCTTCTCCGTTGCGATAGGTAAAGTTCACTCCCGATTCGTCCGTCACATCGCAAAACAACGACGACTCCGAGGAAGCTTCCTCAAACCCATCTTCCTGAGGAGATGGTGAGTTGCCCTGTTGTTTTCCCCAGGTTATCCAGACGAGAGCGAGGAGCGTAAGCAGGCTCAGACCGACACTTATCGGGAGAACAAGACTCGTCCATCTGGCGCGTGAACGATTCCCTTGCGTCGAATTGGTCTCAGGAGGTGTCATGAATTCCTTGCTCTTCGTTGCTTGTGAAAACGAGACGCTGTCCAGGATGCATTCCCGTTCTTGCGTCGGTCGTATTTCGTAGGGTGTGCTGAGAGCTTCTGCGAGGCTCACCACGCCCCCGCTGGCGAGCCTCGCAGAAGCTCTCGGCACACCCTACACATACTTACTCAATCGGAAGGCCGCTCTCTATTTTCTGTGGGGATGGTAGTCGTCCTTCCCGAAGCAGTCTCTCCGTGTTTCGCTTCAATCGCGCATTGATCTCCTCAAGTCGGACCTCTAGTTGTTTTGCTTCGGTGTTTTTGTTGCGGAGGCGCAAACAGCGAGCCAGCATGAGAGTGGGATCGCGCTGGTCCGGTGCCAGCGTTTGAGCCTGACGAAAGAGGCGTTCCGCCTGTTCTTCCTGTCCCAGGTCGAGGGCAACGCGGCCCCGTTCGAGCAGGGCCGGGACATCGTCCGGCATCTCCTGGAGCAATCCATCCAGGAGACGAATCGCCTCATCCAGTTCGCCCAGGCAGCGCCGGCAGCGGGCCAGGTGCAAGCGGATGGCCCGATCGTTTGGCTGCCGCTGATGGAGTCGCTCAAGATGTCGTAAAGCCTCTTGCGGCGCCTGGCGAATAAGGGATTCTGCCAACCCCAAGCGGGCCTGTTCCTGGTTCTCATCGAGTTCCAATGCCCGGCGGTAAGCCGATTGCGTTTCCTCCATGTCTCCCCGCCGTCGGGCACAATCGCCCCGCCAGACCCAACCCTGGATCTGATCCGGCGTGTTTTGGAAGTGCTTCAACCAGAGTTCGGTTGCCGTGTTCGCCAGCGGCAGGTCGCCGACCCGGATACCGCCTTGGATTAGCGCCTCCAGAAGAAACCCGCTCTGCGGGCTATCGGGATGGTCCGTGCAATAGGAAAGGTAACGAGACGATTCGCGGAGATCGCCGCTCTGTAAACGCAGGAGTCGAAGCTCCACATCCAGCGCTTCGGGAACACCGCCGAGTTCCCGATAGCGACGTAAGAGATGCGCCGCCTCTTCTCCGGCACCGCGCCGCCGCGCGGTCTGGGCGGCCAGGAAACAGGTTTCCGTGTCGCTGGGCCAAAATTCCAGACAGCGAGCCAACCGAGCCTGCGCCTGAGCAAAATCTCGTTGTTCCAAAGCGTGCTGTGCCTGGTGGAAATCGTGAAGAGCCTGTAGGTATCGTCCAACCTGAACGATGCCGAAACCAATAGGAAGCAAAAGGAAGAGAATCAGGACAATCCGAGTCCGTCTGCCGCGCACGTTCACGAAGAGAATCCATGAGGAAAATAGGAATCGACAAAATTTTGCCAGCCCGCGGCGCCAGCAAGGGTTCCCTTGCTGGCGCCGCGGGCTGGCAAGCAAGGGGATTGTCCGCAAGCCCCTAACCTGCCTTGCGGCGGTGAAACTCCGCTCGCTCTCGTGCGGGAGGATTGCTTTTCTTCTCGTAATACTCCGCGAGCGCCTGATGGGTCGGTCGATGTTCCGGATCCTCGTGCAGGGCGCTGAGAAACCAGCGTTCGGCTTGCTGTGTCTTATCGATTCGCAACAGTAGCTTCCCCATGTCACAGCGTAGCGACGCATTGTGTGGCTGGGCAAGGATCTTGTCGAGCGTCGCCTTGGCAGCGCGCGAGGTCTCATCGAGTTCCTTGAACCGGCTCTGATACCGCTCGGCTTCCTGATCTTGCCCCAGGCGATGAAGGGCGAGCGTGAGCTGGTACAGCGTATCTTGATCGTTGGGCACCAGGGCGATGGCCCGACGCAGCCAGGAAACGGCCTCTTCCGTTCGTCCCTGCTCCATCTC
>DATNCY010000338.1:0-6004 GCA_035553375.1 Gemmataceae bacterium | reverse complement strand
GAGGCGTGGGCGGCGTGTTTCAAACTGAACAGTCCTGGAGAGACGCTCTCGTTTTGGCGAGCCTCCCGCGTGAGCGGGGGGAGGGTTCACTGTATCCTCCCCCCGCTCACGCGGGAGGCTCGCCATTTTGTTACTGCCTCTTAGGAGAGCAGGGTTTGGCAACGCTACGGAGGCACCACCTGATTCTTGGACTGGCGCTCTTGATTACGGGCTAACGCAGATCGCGGAAGGCATCATAGGCCAGGTAAAGCACGACGCCGCAAGAGAGGATAATGAGGACATCGACCGCTTTACTGATCCCGCCGAAGGGGACGCTGAGAAACAGGTCGAGCAAGAACAAGAGGAGGAGCAATCCGGCGACTCCCATGGAGCCCCAGCAAAACCATTTTTCCATGAAGAGCCCTTTCAGCGCCTGCATGATACCGTCTCAGCTCCACAGGTGAATCCCGTAAACCCGCGCCGCTGCGTGTTCTTAGGTATCGGCACTCTCCTCAGCCAATTGCAACATTGTAGCGGTTCGTCCTCAAGCCGGCACTCCTACTCGGCAGGGAAAAAAATCACCTCCCAAAGCGCATAACAGCTACTATCGTTACAAGCCGATCCGTGAGGGCGAACATGCCCCGTCCGCCGGAAGCGGTTCGTCGCTTGACAAACGCCGTCCTATCCCGCAACCTGTCGGAAAGATTCTATCGCTCTCAGGGAGTGGATTCTTGGCTACCCCAGTTGTATTGATTGCCGGCGACGGCATTGGTTTGGAAGTGACGGCGGCCATGCAGGCGGTCGTTCAGGCAGCGGGTGCGAACCTGACGTGGGTTGAAGCGATGGCCGGCCTGGGTGCCGCCGAACGCTATGGCGATCCGCTGCCGTCCGCCACCCTCGATCTCATCCGTCGCTATCGCGTCGCCCTCAAAGGCCCTTGTACAACACCCGTCGGCAAGGGTTTTCGGTCCATCAATGTTCGTCTGCGCAAGGAGCTGGACCTGTACGCCAGCGTCCGGCCGGTGTCCACGCTGCCGGGCGTGGCCGTGCCGTATGACAACGTCGATCTCGTCGTGGTCCGCGAGAACACCGAAGGGCTGTATTCCGGGCAAGAGCATGTCGTCGTGCCCGGCGTGGTCGAGAGTCTGCGCATCATCACGCGGACGGCGGCCGAGCGCATCGTGCGCTATGCGTTCGAGTTGGCCCAGCATGGCGGACGGCGTCGCGTTACCTTTTGTCACAAGGCCGATGTCATGCCCCTCAGCGACGGTCTGTTCCTGACCACGGCGCGGGCCGTCGCCGATGATTTTCCCTTCCTCGAATTTCAGGAAATCCACGTCGATCGGCTGTGTTTGCAAATGGCGCTCGATCCTCGTGATTTCGACGTGTTGGTCATGGAAAATCTTTTCGGCGACGTGGTGAGCGATCTATGCGCCGGCTTGGTGGGGGGATTGGGCCTTGTGCCGGGAGCTAATCTCGGACAGCGCTACGCCGTTTTCGAGGCGGTCCACGGTAGCGCGCCGGACATCGCCGGCAAGGGATTGGCCAATCCGATCGCCCTGATTCGCTCGGCGGCGATGATGCTCGAACACATCGGACAACGGCGGCCCGCTCAACGCATTGAGGAATCGGTTCGGCGGACATTATCGGCACGGCGCGGGCTGACACACGATCTCGGCGGCGACGGCACGACGGCCACGCTTACCGAGCAGTTGATCGCCAATTTGTGAATTGCCAGCCTACAGCGCCAGCAAGGAAATGAGTGTTACCCTTGCTGGCGCTGCGGGCTGGTCAACAATCATGGTAGTTAAGCGCCTTTCGAGATGGGGATTTCTGGCCGGCAGCGCTTGACCATACGCAGCGTGTTGCCGCGTTCGCCGCGCGGTTGGCAGCTTAATTCGTCCATAAGGGCGCGCATGAGGAAGACGCCCCGGCCGCCGATACGCAACTCGGCGGGATCGAGGTGCGGCACGGCAGCGAGATCAAAGGGCGCTCCCTCGTCGAGCAGGTTGACCTCAATGCTGTCGGGATGGAGAAAGCACTGAATCTGAATGGTGGCTTCAGGATGTCCTTGATGAGCGTGCCGCATGACATTGTTGACGGCCTCGTCGGTAGCCATGACGATGGCGTGGGTGATCCTTTCGTCGCAGCCCGCTACCTGGCAGACACCCTCGACGAAAGCCCGCACCAGAGCCAACAGCCCCAAATCGCTGGCGATGATGAGATTCCACGGCACTGGTTTGGCAAGCATCCGCATTGCTCCCCCATGCAAAGCGCGACCACGCCCAAAAACGAATCAAAGAATTATAGGCTCCAAGCTTTCGGCTAACAAGTCCCATCCATGGAGGGTTCACGATTGGTCTTGACATCACGCGAGCGCTTGCTATGGTTTGGCCTCTCCCAATTCTGTTTCGCCTGTCGGATCGGTGATCCTCGCAAGAGGAGGAAGGGGTACGACCATGCACAAATTCATGTGGTTGGCGGGGCTGACGCTCGCGCTGGGGCTAGTGGGGTCGGCGCACGCTCAGGTTATCACGTTCGGGCCTGTCGTCGGACAAATAACCAACACGGTGGTCGATTATCGCAACGTCAACGCGCCTATCGCTTCATCAATGCCTCGCGCCGGCGGGTTCAAACTGACCCAGTTGTTCTACTCGGGCACACGCATGACCAACACCATTCCAACCGGCAAAAGTACGTTCCCGACGCCGGCCCAGATGCAGGCGACTGCTCCCAGCTTTTTCAGCCCGTTCCAGCTTTATCGAGGCCAGCGTATCCATCCCTGAACATGGCGTGGACCGTGTGTGGCCGTGGGGGCGGGTGCGGCCCGTCCCTGCGACCGCAGGCGATTTTCTCGAAGTGACATCACCATGATACCTCCCCCTTTGCTGTCTCTTCTCGACGATCAACTCATCCAGGCGCGAGCCGCTCAGGCGGCCTGGAGTCGTCTGACCGTGCGCCAGCGTCTGCCGCTGATCCGCGCGTTTCGCCATCTCCTGGTAAGCGAGTGCGATCGTCTGTGCGCCGCCGTAGCCCGCGATGTGGGCAAACCGGCCGAGGAAACGCTGGCGTGCGAGATTCTGCCGCTGGCCGATGCCTGTCTTTTCCTCGAACGAGAGGCGGCACGTTTGCTGCGTCCGCGTCAAGTGCCGCGCCGTCTGCGCCCGCTCTGGCTGTGGGGCCAGCGCGATGCGGTGCATCGCCGGCCGCGCGGCGTCGTCGGCATCATCGGCACCTGGAACTATCCGCTTTTTCTCAACGGCACACAAATAATCCAGACCCTGACAGCCGGCAACGCCGTGCTATGGAAGCCGTCGGAAGTGGCTCCGGCCAGTGCCGCCGCCCTGCACGCCTTGCTCATGCGAGCCGGGTTCCCCACCAATCTGTTCCTTTTGTTGGAAGCGACGCGCGAGGCCGGCCAGGCGCTGACCGATGCGGCCGTGGATCATGTTGTTTTCACCGGCTCGGCCTCCACCGGACGCGCGATCGCTCGCAAACTCGGCGAACGCTTGATCTCTTCGACTCTGGAGCTATCCGGTTGCGACGCGCAGTTCGTCCTGGAAGACGCCGATGTCCCTCTGGCAGCGCGGGCCATGTGGTTCGGCGCTACCCTCAATCGCGGCCAGACCTGTCTCGCCGTGCGCCGCGCCTTCGTGCAGCGTCCGGTCTATGCGTCCTTCTGCGCCGCCTTGCGCGAATGGGCGGAGCGAGCCAATCCGGTTCGTCTGGCTCTACCGGCGCAGGCCCATCTCGCCGAACGACTGGTGCGCGACGCGCTGGCCAACGGTGGCCGATTATTGGTAGATGCGCCTCCGGGGAACGACGACGCATGCATGACGAGGGTGGTACTCGATGCCCGACCGGAGATGCCCTTATGCCAGGAGGCGTCCTTCGCGCCCGTGGCCGCCGTGCTGCCGTTCGATTCCCTTGATGAAGCGCTACGCATGGAATCGTTGTGTCCGTATGCGCTGGGTGCATCAATCTTCACGCGCGACGAACGGAGAGCAATTCAATTGGCTGCGAAATTGCGCGTTGGCATGGTGGCGATCAACGATGTCATCGTTTCGACGGCGCATCCGGCCACGCCGTTTGGCGGAAGCGGCGCGACGGGCTGGGGCGTGACGCAGGGGGCCGAGGGATTGCTGGAGATGACGTTGCCGCAAGTCGTGAGTGTGCGCGGTGGCCGATTTCGACCGCATTACGAATTCGCGCTGGGTCCAGGCGCGGGGCGGCAAGCGGAAATGCTGCACGGCCTGCTGGAAAGCGCTCATGCGTCCACACTGGGACAGCGTCTGCGCGGCTGGTGGCGACTGCTGCGCGAGGGACGGCAATTGTTTTGAACCAACCCGCGGCACCAGCAAGGGATATTATCTTACAGGTAAGAATGGCTCACTCGTGCCGCAGTGCTTGGATGGGATCGAGACGCGACGCCTTCCACGCCGGATAGTAGCCGAAGAACACGCCCACCCCGCCGGACACGCCGCCCGCCACGAGTACGGCGATCGGGGAGATGACAATCGGCCAACCCGTTAACCGCGCCAAACCAATCGCTGCCCCCAGACCCAGCGCCACACCAATAAGGCCGCCCGTCAGCGATAGTACAATCGCCTCGATGAGGAACTGCGTCAACACGTTTGCCGGCGTCGCGCCGATGGCCATGCGGATGCCGATCTCGCGCGTCCGCTCCGTCACCGACACGAGCATGATATTCATGATGCCGATGCCGCCGACAACCAGCGAAATACTCGCCACGATAGCGACCAGGCTTTGCAACACCGTCGTCACCAGCACCGCCAGATCAGCAATCTCGTAGACGCTGTTGACGTCGAACGTCTCGTGGCCCGGCTTGAGGTGATGGCGCTCGCGCAGCACGCGGCTGATGTCGGCCTTCGCCTTCTCGATCTCGCCCTCGTTCCGGGTGCCGGTGATGATAAGAGTCAGCCGTTCCTCGCCGGCCAGCTTGCGCTGGAGAGTGGTCAGCGGCATGAAGACTTGATCGTCCTGATCTGCTCCGGTCGGCGAGCGTCCCTTGGGAGCCATCACGCCGACGATGCGCAGGTTCAAGCGGTCCACGCGCACGCTCTGCCCCAGCACGTTACTCTGATGGGAGAACAGTTTCTTTTGCACGGTGACACCGATGATGCAGACGGAGGCCATCTTTTTATCGTCCTCGGCGGAGATGAATCGCCCGGCCTGCATCTTCCAGCCGCGCGCCAGTTCCAGATCGTGCGTGCAACCAACGATGGAGGTACCGTGATGAGCGGTATGCGTCGTCAGTAGGCGCTGTGTCACCTGCGTCGGCGCGACGGCGACGAGTTCGTGTCCCAGACGCTGGCGGACGGCGCGCACATCCTCGCCGGTAATGGGTTCAAAATCGGCCACCATGCCCTGCGCCGTCCGGCTGCCCGGCCGAATCAGGATGAGGTTATTGCCCAAACTGTTGAGACGATCTTCCAGCAGGAACCGCGCCCCATCGCCGGCCGACACCATCGCGATAACCGCACTGATGCCGATGACGATGCCAAGGCTCGTCAGGAAGGAACGCCCTTTGTGAACCAGCAGTGCGCCCAGGGCGACACGGATGGCGGAAAGAAAGCTCATGGCGTGCCTCTGACCTCTCTCCTCTCTCCCGAGTCCAGGGGAAAGGAGAGCAAGACGACCGTTCACACAACCGAATGCTCTTCGCGTGGGGCGTGGTTACTGGGCGAGCGCACGAGGGATGGCGCGGGCGCTTCCGTGATAGTGCGGAGCGGTTTGGCGAGGATGTCGCTGGCAATGCAGCCATCGCGCACCGTCACCAGACGCGCGGCCCATTTGGCGATGGACGGATCGTGCGTCACCAGGACAATCGTTTGTTTCAGTTCTCGGTTGAGGCGCTGAAACTCGGTCAGGATCTCCTCGCCGGTACGCGAATCGAGGTTGCCGGTCGGTTCATCGGCCAAAAGCACCTGCGGCCGATTGATCAGAGCGCGAGCGATGGCCACACGCTGCTGCTGCCCCCCAGACAGTTCGCTCGGCACATGAT
>DATNCY010000337.1:0-20055 GCA_035553375.1 Gemmataceae bacterium | reverse complement strand
GTGCAGAATGCAATCTTCGCTGAGATTCGCCGGCAGCCAGCGGATCGCATCATGGGGACCGCCATACATGCCCCGCTCGCGTTCCTCACGATCCAACACCCAGACAAGCGTATGGAGTTGACCACTGTTCGGATCGACGAGGACGGCATAGCGAAGGACGATCGGTTTGTGCTTGCCCGCGCGGGCGATGAGGGAGGGCGAATCGAAAACCATGAAGGTGTCCGAACGCGCGACGACCACGGTCTCGGCGAGTTTTTCCTGTGCGGTGCGCAGCACAACGCGCGCCAGCAAGCCCAGGCCGGCGCCCAGCCGGCGCTCCGTCTCCGGCGTGACAATCGTGTCCTTGTCGCGGATACGCACGCCCAGGCCAACGGCGACCTTCGCCAGTTTGTAACCCTTGCCGCCGCGAGCCTTGTCGTCCTTGACATCGGCGAGAATGGCCGTGAAAAGCAGACGCGAGAGCCGGTCGGCGAGGGGCGACAGTTGTTTCGTGTCGCCGGCGCCCGGGCGCGAATAGCTTTTGATGATGAGATTGGTCCATCCCTTGGGCGCGTCCTTGGCGATGACGGTGCCGGGCGGTATCCGTTCGAGACGGCGCTGCGTCACATCGTAGGCCGGCCCCGACTTGCCCTGCGAGCAGGCGACATCGGTGAGACAACAGACCAACAGCCCACTGAGAAGCAATTTACCGAGGAGTCGAAGCCGTCGAACTCCATCCCAGTATCGCGCCATCATGACTCTTCTTCCTCGTGGATTTCGAGTATTTCAAGCGGAGAAAGATAACCGTGGAGCATTATCTTTGAGAATTGTTCTCGGTCTGTCCTTGCTTGTCAAGGCGCCGCGGCGGATCGGCGCGAGTCAGGAGTAACGCGGCCATGAGTGCGGAGGAAATCATTCGCGCGGGACGTGTTCTCGTGACGGGGGCAGGTGGTTTTCTTGGCGCGAACCTCGTATGGGCGCTGCGCGAGCATGGCATCGCCGTCCGCGCCCTGGTTCGCCGACCGCCGCGCGGCCCGCAGTGGCTCGGCCTTGATGGTGTCCAATTCGCGGTCGGCGACATCCGTAATCCGGGCGTGGTGGCCAGCGCGCTGGAAGGGGTTACGGCCGTGATTCATGCGGCCGCGCTGACTCGACTCATTCCTCGGCCGCGCCGGGATGCGCATGAGATCAATGTGGAGGCAACCCAGAGGCTCTGCGCCGCCGCTCTCCAGGCTGGCGTCCGGCGCTTCGTGTTCACTTCGAGCGCTTCCACCATCGCTCCGGGCACAATCGAGCATCCCGCCAATGAGGATTCGCCCCGGAACCGCGATCCGATCCGCACTCCCTATTACACCAGCAAACGTATCGGCGAACAGATCGTCCGCGCGTTCAACGCTCGCGGCCTGGAGACGATCACACTCTGTCCCAGCTATATCATCGGACCACGCGACGTTCGACCGACGACGAATGAACTGCTGCTCGCCGCGGCGCGCTGGCCCTGGCTGATCCTGCCTCCGGGCGGCATGAATGTAGTCGATGTGCGCGAGGCGGCACGCGCGCACGTCCGCGCTCTATGGCTGGGCTGTCCCGGCGAGCGCTATCTGCTGGCAGGACCGTATCGGAGCTATGCCGATCTCGGCAACAGTGTGCAACGCATCCTCGGCAGGCGCGGCCGTGTGCGCTTGCTGCCGCGTTGGACACGCACCGCCGGTTCCATTCCGTTGGCCATCGCTTCGGGTGTGTGGCCGAATGTGCCCAATGGCTTGACGGTAGCGAGTTTTCAGTATGGGTTCGTTCCGTATCATCTCTCCGGCGCGAAGGGTGATGAGACTTTCGGATTGATTCATCGACCGCCGGAAGAAACGGTGTTTGATACGTTGTGTTGGTTCCGCGATACGGGGCTGGCTCCGTGGCTGTCTCGGCACTGGACTCTCGGCGCTAATTATTCGACGGCGGTTGATCGGTGATGCCGCGATTGGGGGCCGGCGGCGGTTCATCGGTGAAATTGAAGTTCGGATCGGGCGGGGAGAGTGGTTCGCTTGGCCGTCGGCGCTTCTCCCATTCTCGATTGGCCCGCGCGATCTCCAGAGCGCGCTGCTCGGCCCGGAAGGAGCGACCAGCCCACCAGCGCACGAGATTATATACGCCCAGGACCAGCACCAACCAGGCTCCCGAAATGCCGCGATCGCCCCAGCGAATGCGGAACGCGACCTCGCCCATGAACTGCTCATAAGCGAACAGCACCACGGCACACAACAACCAGAACACGGCCAGGAACAGATTCATGCGGACCCCTTGAAACAACATTGCTTCTCGGAACGACAAGCCCTCGCAATCTCCATTCTCCCGTGTGCGAGGGTTCCTGGCAATCGTCGTTTTCTTTCGACTTTTCCTCTTGGCGTCGCGCGGCTCAAACCCTACTATGCGGCCAGCCCCCTTTGCTTCCGAATACTCTGCCGAGGTTTCCCCTATGTCGACTCCCGCCGTCACTGCCGCCGACCTGGATTTGCTGCGCCGCTACGATACGCCGACGGTGTGCAATGTGATTGAGTTGTTCGAGTTATATCCGCGCACGGCCGGCTACATGGATCGCCGGATTCAGGCGTGCTATCCGAAACTGCCGCCGATGGTCGGCTTCGCCAGCACGGCCACCTTCCGCTCGGCCGCCTCGGCGTGGAGCGGCGGCGCTTACTCCGGCTTGGTCGAACAGGTGGAGTCGTTCGCGCAAATGTCAGGCCCGCCGGTGGTCGTCTTTCAGGACATCGACAATCCGCCGGTGGCCGCGACCTTTGGCGAAGTGATGGCCAGCACCTACAAGGCATTCGGTGCGGTCGGTCTTATCACCAGCGGCGCGGGCCGCGATCTCGATCAGGTCGAGGCGCTCCAGTTCCCTTGTTTTTGCGACGGCATTATCAGCGCCCACGGCTATTGTCATTTCCCGCAGATCAATGTGCCGGTTCACGTCGGCGGCGTGACGGTGTATCCGGGCGATTTGCTGCATGGCGATCGCAACGGCGTAACGACAATTCCACTGGCGATTGCCTCCCTTGTCGCGCATGCCTGCGCCGAGTTCATGGCTGCGGAAGCGGTGGTACTCGATTATTTGAAGACGGAGCGCCCTGATCCCAAGGGCTATGCCAAGGCACGCAATGAATGCCGCGACCGCATCGACGCGCTGGCGCGACGGCTGAAACGCTGAGACATTTTTCCGCCACCATGAAGGGACAGCGCCCTGCCATTGGCCTTGCGGAGACTCAATCCAAAAAACTTCCTTCACCGAACCGCGCCCTCACCGACGCTTTGCCTGACTTGGTCAGGGCATTGTCATCGAGTTCGAGTTCGCGCAAACCGGCCAAGGTGTCTGATTGCATCAAAGCTTTTGCCCCGCTGTCAGTGATGCCATTATCTCTCAGCGACAGGGAACGCAATTCGGCCAGCGCTCGGCTTTTGGCGAGAACCCTTGCGCCTCCATCCCCGATCTGGCAACTACTGAGATCGAGATCCTGGACGCTTCGGAGAAGCGGCCCCGCAAGCAGGTTGCGCACGCCGGCCGTCATGAGTGGGTTTTCGGTGAGGTTAAGGCACCGAAGTCCCGAAAGCGTTCCTATATCACCCAAACAACCCGCAAGCGCCGGCGTCAACGCGCAGGAATCAAGGCCAAGGATTCGCAATGCCGGCAAGGCGGTGTTCCTCGCCAGCGCGCGGAATGCCTGCGCAGTCGGACGATTTCCCGACAGGTTCCACTGGCTCAACTGGCTGAATCGGCCGGCTGCAAACAGGTAAGTCATCGCTTCATTGTCTAGGTCGCAGTCGTCCAGGCATAATGCGCCAAGCGTAGACGCGAAGTTGGCATTTGCAATTTGTAGTGCCCCAGACGAACCAATGAGATTCTTCGATAAGCTGAAGTTTTGCAATCCCGAAAGGTGCTGGGTGCGGCAGAGGATCTCGGCGGCAGAAGACGACAGACGGTTACTCGATAGATCGAGGTCGCGCAATCCGCTGAGGAACTCGGCATGTGCGAGGCTCTCAGCAGTTTCGTCGGTCAATCCATTATCCTCAAGATTCACTACCCGGAGCGTTGCCAATCGTGAATTCCGAAGCATCCTCGCCGTACCGGCATCCAGCATGGCATGGTCGCCAACATTGAGGATTTCCAACTGGGTCAGCGATTCCGCGGTAGCGAGAGCCTGCGCGCCCCGCACGCCCATTTCCCCGTCGCAATGGCCAATATCGAGTTCTCGCAAGTTGCCCAGGTAAGGAGAAGCGAAAAACGCTACCGCTTGCGCGGCGCGAAAAGGTCCAAAGAACGTCAAACTCTGGACCCGCGACAGTGCCCGGCACTGAGCCAGCGCCGGAGCGTTCCGGCCGAGCCGGTCGAGCGACAGGTTCACAATAGTTGGTGCGATCCGAAAGAGATCATCGCCATGCTCGATGAACTGGCGCACCGACATCTCGGCATACCACGGAAAACCGCGACCAACGGCAATTTCCCTCGCGAATCGAGCGAGTCCTGGGAACCACCGCTCCCGATTCCGCTTCCAGAGTTCCTCTTCCCGAGCCGACAGCAATTGCTCCCGCTGCTCCGAGGCGGTTTCGCGGTTCAGGTGCATCTTGTAGAGTTCGCATCCGATGCGGATGAACTCGGCGCGATCTGGCTGGCCGTTTTCGTCGAGCCAATCGGCGTAGACCAACCGGGAAAAGTCGTCATACCGGGGAAAGCCGTCATAGCCCAAGCGGAGAAAGTCGTCTGGTTCAGCCGCGATCGCAGCGAGAAGGGCAGGCTCGATAGTCATGGCCAGCGCCTCGAAAGGAATGATGTCCATGCGGGTTCATGCGGAAATCGCGGTCATTGTGCTGGCGGTGGTCGTTCCCATCGCAAAACCGCCAGCCTTGTCTTCCAACTCATGTGCGGCGACTCTGTGAGGAGATGATCCGGCAAGAACCCATGCCTAACCGAGTGTAACGTCTTTTCGGCTGTTCGCGACAGGCTTGCCGTCCTTCCAATGAATCTCGCGCTCTTGTGGCCGGTACGCGACATCCGTATACTAATACTTTACGCTTCCCTCGCCACAGGAACAGCGGCTTTTTCGTTATGGATAACAGCACCATTGTCATCCGCGGCGCACGCGAACATAACCTGCGCAACGTCAATCTCGATCTGCCGCGGAACCAACTCGTTGTCTTCACCGGCGTCAGCGGCTCCGGCAAAAGCTCGCTGGCGTTCGATACCCTCTACGCCGAAGGACAGCGCCGTTACGTCGAATCACTGTCCAGCTATGCGCGGCAGTTCCTCGGTCAGCTTCAAAAGCCGGATGTCGATTATCTCGCCGGTTTGTCGCCCGCCATCAGCATTCAGCAGAAGGCCGCCGGCCGGAATCCGCGCTCCACCGTCGGCACCATCACGGAGATTTCCGACTATCTCCGCGTCCTCTATGCCCGCATCGGTCAGGGACATTGTCCTGTTTGCGGACGGCCCATCACGGCCCAGACACGCGAGCAAATCCTCTCGCGCATCCTCGCTCTGCCGGAAGGAACACGCTTCCTCGTCCTCGCTCCGGTGGTGCGCGGGCAGAAGGGCGAATACAAGGATCTGTTCGCCGACATGCTCAAACGCGGCTTCGTGCGCGCTCGCGTCGATGGCCAGATGGTACGGCTAAGCGATAATCTCAAGCTCGATCGGCGGATCAAGCACAATATCGAGATTATCATCGATCGCCTGAAGAACGATGTCGGCGTGCGTTCTCGTCTGGCCGAGGCCGTCGAGCAAGCGCTGGCGCTGGCGGAAGGCGCACTCATCGTCTCGGTGGAAGCCGAGGCGAGCGGGGGGCGTCAGCTCCCTGTTGACGCGGTGCAAGAGGACATTCTCTTCTCCGCTCATTACGCTTGCACGCACTGCGACCGGAGTTATGAGCCGCCTAGCCCGCAACTCTTCAGCTTCAATAGTCCTCATGGCATGTGTCCCGACTGCGATGGCCTCGGCACACGGTTTAGCTTCGACGCGGATTTGCTCATTCCCGATCCCGCGCTCAGTTTCTACAACGGAGCGATTCCGCTCGTCGGCAAAATGCGCGGCATGGGCCGCTGGCGACGGCATATTTACGAAGGAATCGCCCAAACACTTGGCATCGACCTCAAAACGCCGTGGCAACGATTGCCCCGCGAACAGCAAGACTTGCTGCTCCACGGCAGCGGCGAACAGCACATCACCTACGAATGGAAGCAGCGTGGCGGCGGCGTGTGGAAGCATGGCGGCAAGTGGGAAGGAATCATCCCACAATTGCTCAGCAGCTTCAAAAAGACGGCTGCCGGCCCGCGACGCATGCAGTTGGAAAAGTACATGCGCGTGGTTGGCTGTCCCACTTGTCAGGGGCAGCGTCTCAATGGCCAAGCGCGTGCCGTGCGCGTCGGCGGCAAAACACTCGTTGAGGTCTGCGCCCTGCCCATCGGCGAATTGGCGGAATGGTTCGATCCGGAAACCGGAGACCTGGAGAAGAGTCTGCCGCCCGTGCAGCGGACCATTGCAGGCGAGTTGCTCAAGGAACTACGCGGTCGAGTCGGCTTTCTCCTCAATGTCGGTCTGCATTATCTCACACTCGACCGTAGCGCGCCGACGCTGTCGGGCGGCGAGACGCAGCGCATTCGCTTGGCGGGACAAATCGGTTGCGGGCTGGTCGGCGTGCTGTACATCCTCGATGAGCCGAGCATCGGACTGCATCCGCGCGACAATGAACGTCTCCTCAATAGCCTGCTCCGCCTGCGTGACATGGGTAATTCGGTCATTGTCGTCGAACACGACGAGGACACCATGCGGGCGGCGGATTATCTCGTCGATTTCGGCCCCGGTCCCGGCGTGCGCGGTGGCGAAGTCGTGGCCGCCGGCACCTATGCTGATGTCGTGGCGAATCATGCCAGTCTCACCGGCCAGTATCTTTCCGGTGTCAAGCAGATTGTCATTCCTGAGGAGCGCCGGCCGCGCAGCGATAAGAGCCTAGCCATCGTCGGAGCGCGCCATCACAATTTGAAGAACATCACCGTCGAGGTTCCGCTCGGTCTGTTCGTGTGCATCACCGGGGTCAGCGGTTCGGGGAAAAGTTCGCTCATCAATGACATTTTGAAGCAAGGTCTAGCGCAGCGCTACCAGCCCGGAGCGCAAGCGGCGGGCAACGAAGACGACGAAGAGCCGGCCAACGGCAAGACCATCGCCATCGGCGACCACGATCGTATTACCGGCACGGAAAACATCGATAAGGTCATCGACATCGATCAGTCGCCGATTGGCCGGACGCCGCGTTCTAATCCGGCGACGTATATCAAGGTATTCGATGAAATCCGCAGTCTGTTCGCCGAGTTGCCCGAGGCGAAGGTGCGCGGCTATCAGCCGGGGCGATTCAGTTTCAACAAACCCGGTGGCCGTTGCGAGGCGTGCGAGGGCAATGGATCGAATCGTTTGGAGATGGATTTTCTCGCTGATGTGTGGGTGACGTGTCCAGTATGCGAGGGCCGTCGCTTCAACCGCGAAACGCTGCAAGTGCGGTTCAAGGGCAAAAGCATCCATGACGTGTTAGAGATGGATGTGCAGGAAGCGCTGGAACATTTCCAAAACGTGCCGAAGGTGCGCGGCATGTTGCAAACGCTGCACGATGTCGGACTCGATTACATCAAACTTGGCCAAGCCGCGCCGACTCTGTCCGGCGGCGAGGCTCAGCGTATCAAGTTGGCCCGCGAACTGTGCCGCCGCGCCACCGGCCGCACTTTGTACATTCTCGATGAGCCGACCACGGGTTTGCACTTCGACGACATCCATAAATTGCTGCAAGTGCTGCACGGCTTCGCCGCCGCCGGCAATACCGTCATCGTCATCGAACACAATCTCGATGTCATTAAGACGGCGGATTGGATCATCGATCTTGGGCCGGAAGGCGGCAGCGGCGGCGGCGAAATCGTCGTCACCGGCACGCCCGAAGAAGTGGCGGCCTGCACGCCCTCCTATACCGGGCAGGCTCTCCGATCCGTTCTCCACCCTCGGCCATCCGCCAATGGCAGCAAGAGCAAAGCCGGTAAACGCAAAGCGAAGACCGAGAGCCGAAAGCAGATCACCACCTTGACGGTGCAGGGTGCGCAACAACATAATCTCCGCAATTTGACCGTCGAGTTGCCGCGCGAAGGCATGAGCGTCTTCTGTGGGCCGAGTGGTTCCGGCAAGAGTTCGCTCGCCCTGGATACGATCTATGCGGAAGGCCAACGGCGATACATCGAATCGCTATCCGCCTACGCACGACAGTTCCTCGGCCAGATGCAGAAGCCGAAGGTCGAGCATGTCAGTGGCTTGTCACCGGCCATCAGCATCGAACAGAAGACCACCAGCAAAAGTCCGCGCTCCACCGTCGGCACGGTCACCGAAGTTTACGATTACCTGCGCGTCCTCTACGCGCGCCTGGGACAGCCGTATTGCCCGGCCTGCCAGATTCCCATCGGCACGCAGACGGCCGACGAGATTATCGAACGCATTCTGTCTCTGCCGGAAGGCAGCAAACTGTACCTGATGGCACCGCTGGAACGGCGCGGTCAGGAGAAGTATGACGCCCTGTTCGACGAGATTCGCCGGAGCGGGTTCGTGCGCATGCGCGTCGATGGCAAGTCGTACAACATCGAGGAACCGCCCGCCATCGATCATCGCCGGAAGCATGTTGTCGAAGTCGTGGTCGATCGCGTGGTGGTGCGCGGCAACCAACGCACGCGCATCGCGGATGCCGTGGAGGGCGGTCTCGATCTCGGTCGCGGCGTGCTGCACGTCGCCCATGTCGAGGACGGCAAGCCCGAACCGAAATGGCGCGTCGAACGCTTTAGTCAGCACTTCGCCTGCGATCGCTGCGGCCGCAGTTTCGAGCCGCTGAATCCGCATCATTTTTCGTTCAACAGCCCTCTCGGATGGTGTCCGACCTGCGAGGGACTCGGTGTTCAACAGGGTGCCTCCCCCGTTCTGCTCATCCGCGATCCGCGCCGTTCGCTGCGCGATGGCGCATTGGCCGCGTGGCCTGATCTCAATGCGAACCCTTCGTTCCTGCGTTTCGCCGAAGCGCTGGCCCAGCATGAGGGTTTCTCGCTCGATACGCCGTTCGAGGATCTGGGAACGGCCCAACAACACGCGATCCTGCACGGCACGGGCGAAGCCTGGATTCTTCTCGATTCGCCCGGCGTGCGCTTCCAATACAAGGGGTTGTTCCCGGCCATCGACGAGGCATCGCGCGTCAGTCCCGCGTATCGGCAACGGCTGGATCATCTCGTCAGCGAAGTCGCCTGCGCCACCTGCAAGGGTTCCCGCTTGCGTGATGATGCGGCGGCCTGTCGCCTATCGTTCGGCACGGATCGCCCGTCCCTCACTGTCGGCGAACTGGGTGCCCTGCCCCTCGGTGAGACGCTCACCTTGTTCAAGAACCTGCAACTGACGCCCGCCCAACAGCAAGTGGCCGGCGAACTGCTCCGCGAGGTGCGCAATCGTTTGCAATTCCTCGCCGATGTCGGGCTGGATTATCTGACGTTATCGCGTGCGGCACCAACGCTGTCGGGCGGCGAATCGCAGCGCATCCGCCTGGCCAGTCAGATCGGCAGCGGTTTGACCGGCGTGCTGTACGTCCTCGATGAGCCAACCATCGGTTTGCATCCGCGCGACAATCGCCGTTTGCTGGCCGCCCTCAAGCATCTGCGCGACTTGGGCAACACGCTTGTCATGGTCGAACATGACCGCGAAGTGATCGCCGCAGCGGATTATCTGCTCGATTTCGGTCCCGGTGCCGGCGACCGTGGCGGCGACATTACAGCACGCGGCACGGTCAAACAAGTGTTACGCAGCAAGGCATCGTTAACTGGACAATATCTGTCCGGTAATAAGTTTATTGCCGTTCCGAGCAATCGCCGCATACCCATGGCGAACGGCCGGCGTCAGCCGGCTGGTGCAACCTCAACCAGCCGGCTAACACCGGCCGTTCGCTGGCTTACCGTCAAGGGCGCGCGGCAAAACAACCTCCAGAACATTGATGTCGCGTTCCCTTTGAGTGCCTTCGTCGCCGTCACCGGCGTCAGCGGTTCGGGCAAGAGTTCGCTGGTCAACGAGGTGCTGTATCTGACGCTGGCGCGTCGCCTGCATCGCGCGCGCACTCCCGCGACGGCCCACGATGACATTCTGGGCATGGAACAAATCGACAAGGTTATCAACGTCGATCAAGATCCCATCGGCAACACGCCCTCCTCGAATCCGGCCACTTACACCGGCGTTTTCGATCTGATTCGGCAATTGTTCGCTCAGTTGCCCGAATCAAAAGTGCGCGGCTATCGTCCGCAGCGTTTCAGTTTCAACAAGCCGGGTGGCCGTTGTGAAGCGTGCGAGGGCAACGGTCAGAAGAAAATCGAGATGCACTTCCTGCCCGACGTGTGGGTCGAGTGCGATGTTTGCCACGGCCAGCGCTACAATCCCGAAACGCTGGCGGTCCGCTACAAGGGCCATTCCATCGCCGACGTGCTGACCATGCGCGTCCATGAAGCCGTGGAATTGTTCGGCAATCTGCCGAAGATTCGCCGTGTTCTGCAAACGCTCGCCGATGTGGGCCTCGATTATCTCGCGCTCGGCCAGGCCGCGCCGACGCTGTCCGGCGGCGAAGCGCAGCGCGTCAAGTTGGCCGCTGAACTGGCCCGACCCAGCACCGGCCGTACCCTGTACATTCTCGATGAGCCGACGACGGGACTGCACTTCGACGACATCCACAAACTGCTCGAAGTTCTCAATCGTTTGGTGGATCTCGGCAACACGGTGATTGTCGTCGAGCATAATCTGGACGTAATCAAGACGGCCGACTGGATCATCGATCTCGGTCCCGAAGCCGGTCCCGCCGGCGGCAACATCGTCGTGCAGGGCACTCCCGAAGAAGTGGTCAAGGCCGCTGCCAAGAGTCATACTGCCGCCGCTCTCGCTCCGGTCTTGAAAGCGGGGCCGCATCTCGAACGGCCGCGCTATGACCCCAACGCTGTCGAAACGCCGCGCGCGGACGATATGGAGTTGGAAGCGGTCGGTAAGGATGCGGCCATGCCCTGGCAGATGGACGGCCGGCGCTGGCATACCGTCGAGCGCGTCACCAGCGAGGGCAAACCGTGCCGCTGGGAGGGCCACATCCTCGATTGGATCGACGAACGCATCCACGAACTCGGCGACTTCAGCGATACCGTTTGGGATCAGCGCTCCATCGTTGAGATCACCGCTTCGGTGCGAACGCAGGGCTGGTTCCTCCACGCCATGACCGGACAGGAATGGCTGCTGCGGCTGGTCTTCCGCGTCGAGAAGAATCGCTTCAAGGACGCCGATCTCGTGTCTCGCCTCGGCATTCGCCCGCTGAACGAGACGCCGGGGCTGGAAGTGTACGGCAGCGAAGAGCGCGTGTGGGTGACGGCGCATAAAGGGCCGTGGCAATCGGTAACTGTTCTGGTCCATCGCCTCAGCGAGATTGATACCCCGGCGTTCCGCGCGTTTCTCGCCGACGCCAGCGCGTCGTTCCACAACAACCTGAAACGCTTGCGCACCAAACCGGAAGATATGATGCCGTGGAAGATCAACGGCGAACGCTGGCATCTCGGCGAAAAAGGCTTTCCGCCCGGCAAAAAGCTACGCTGGGAGCGACCGCTGCTGACGCGGTTACTGCAACTGGTGCGCGAAGTCGAGCCGGGTCTGGAAGTGCGCTGGGATGCGCGCGATGCGATCACGTTGCGCGTTTCCGGCATCAGCCGAGCGTGGGCGCAGTGGCGAACGAAAAAGGCGGTCGCCCTGGAGTGTCATTTCCTCGGCAAAAAAGGTCAATTCAATCTCAGCCAAGTCGAGGATCTCGGCGTATCGCCGAACATTGGCACCCAACGCAAGGAAGGCGATTTACTCTCTTTGCACTTCCAGAAAATGGATCAGACGCAGGCGATGCGATTGAAGGAATTGCTTGGGAAACACTTACGAGGTTTCCGCGAAGTTTTCGCGAAAAAGTGAACCGTCAAGGCGGCCTATAACGCTTGCAGGAACGAGATGAGCGGCTGAAATGTTGTCGCGTTCCACGGCCAGTATCCTTTCTCGGCAGCTTCTCCCAGCCGTTTATCCGGCTCCGTTTGCGAGGCCAGCCAGACGTGAAGGCGCGCCTTGGCCATGTTATTCGGTTGTCGAGCCGCACGCCGAAAAACGCACTGGAAGAATTCATCGACACACGGAACGGCAAGGTCCGTTTGCACTGCCGCCATGCAAAGATCCTCAAGCATCCCCGCCGTCCTTCCCTCGGGGAGAATCCACACGCCGACTCGCGGATTGGCACCGGCGAGCAGACCGTGTGAGCCAGGCACGGCCAGCCCCACATTCGCCAGCGCCGCGCTGACGCTGGCGAATGCCCCTCCCGGATCGGTGTCCGCGTCGCGCGTGATCGCCAGAGACAAGGCCGGCAAACCCAGAGATTGGCGTTTGCGCCAGCGCTTCGAGATAGTCCTTCAGTCGAGTCTTGCCGCCGTAATCGACAACCTGGATGTCGGAGATGCCCAGATACGCGAGCAGGGCGTTGAAGAAACGCACTTCGTCCTTGCCTTCGCCGAGAAGCAGTTTCGGTTTGGCAAGGGCGACCGTGGCGACGGCCATCAGCGAACCTCCAGGCTCATATCGATCGAGGTGTTCAAGGTGTTCTGGTTGTACACGGCCACGCGAATACCGCTATCGATCCGATCCAGGCGAAACAGCCGGAGATCGTAGCCCGGCCCGGCAGCGAACGCTTGATGGGCGGCCTGAATGCACTCGTAGCTGTGCGTCGTGGCAAACACTTGAACGTCCGCCCGCCGCGCCGCCTCGGCGATGGCCTGCCAAACCTGCACCATGACGGAATGGTGTAAGCCGTTCTCCACCTCATCAATGAGTACATTCCCGCCTGTAGCCTTGTTAATCGCCAGCAGCAGAGACAACAGGCGCCGGATGCCCTCTCCCATAAACTGCACGGGCACCAGCCGGCCGAGACCAACGTGCCCGTGGACGACTGGCTGCCCCGCCAACAACACGATAGATAATCGCTGCAAGCGGGGTTCGAGAATCCGCAAGGCAGGAAGGATCTCCTCCTGCCGGTTCGCTACTTCCAGATCGCTAAAGGCTATGGCATCCTCCTTCGGTGATCGCCCAGCGGAAACGATGAAAATGCTCGGATCATTCCAAGGAGCAGGACTACTACCCACGGACGAATAGCCATGCCCGTGGAGGTCTATGATTGAAGTGGTTTCTTTATCTTTCGTGTGGCTTTTGAGTATGAGCCACCGATAACCAACCGATCCAGAGGATGCGCCAGCCCACCGCAACCGTTCCCCTAGTTCGGGGAACTGGTCTTCCACCATGTACGCATCGACAAGCAACATCCGAAGCGTACATACTTGGCCCTGCTCGTTCTCGCTTTGCAATTCCAGCCCCGAAGCTCCGCTTTTGTCGAAGAATAACCACTCGCAGATGTCTCCATCGTATTTCCTCTCGCTGTTCGTCCCGCGCCGTTCGTTGACGAGAAAAGGCAATTCAAGATCCTTTGGTTGGCTGTGCAAATGAATCGCCTCCAGTGAGGCGGTCTTGCCCGTATTGTTTTTGCCGGCGATCAAATTGATGCGCTCCAGCGGTGCCAGAGTTAACTCGCGGAAGCAGCGAAAATTTTTCACGGTGAACGAGCGAAACATGGTGGATACTCCCTCTCTGCATCCGTAAAGACTCATTTCGGCAAACGCCATACGCGCAAGGTCGGATCGTCGCCGGCGGAGACGGCCTTGCTGCCATCGGGCGAAATCGCCGCCGTCCACAACGGTTGTCGAATGCCCTTGAAACAATGGATCTCGCGGCCGCTACGCACGTCCCACAAGCGCATGGTCAAGTCAAAACTGGACGACAGGATACGTCGTCCATCCGGCGAGAAGGCGACGCTCCAGATCGAATGGGTGTGGCCGGTGAATTTGCGGATTTGTCGGCCGGTGTCGATGTTCCATAAGCGCAGCGTGCGGTCCCAACTGCCCGTCAGCACCTGGCGTCCGTCGGGAGAGACGGCCACGCTGACGATACCATCCTGATGGCCGGAAAACGAACGTACGTGTCGCCCCGTCCGCAGATCCCATAGACGAGCCGTGCCATCGGTGCTGGCGGACACCGCATGACCGCCGGCGGGACAGAAGGCCACACTGTAGACGCGGTCGCTGTGTCCCGTGAGGCGACGCATTTCCTGGCCGCTCCGCACATCCCACAAGCGCACCGTGCGATCATCGCCCCCCGTCAGAATGTGCCGGCCATCGCGTGACAATGCAACGGAATTAACATCTCCGGTATGTCCCTTGAAACGCCGTAATTCCAGGCCGCGCATCACGTCCCACAGACGCACCGTGCGATCGTAGCCGGCCGACAGCGCCTGCGAACCATCGGCACTGAAGATCACACAACGCACCAGCGACGTATGCCCCTCCAAACGGAGTAATTCTTGCCCCGTCGCCAGGCTCCACAGACGAATCGAGTGATCCTGGCCGCCCGACAGAATAAGCCGACCGTTGGGCGAGAAGGCGACGGAGAGGACACGCTGCGTATGCCCAGACAATTCCTCCATGGGAACATCCTTGGTGGCCGGTTTCGCAGCGGACGCCATGGGCGTAGTCAGCGCCGGAAAACACAGAACCAGCGTGAGCCAAATGCGCCGGAGGATCGACCTTTCCAGCCTTCCGCCCCTGGTGTGACGAATTGCAAGATCGTATGATGATCCTGACGGTGAGAGATTATTCATCGAGCGATAGGGAGAGGTCATGCGGTCGCCATTGAGTTTGAGCGTGGCGTGTTTCGGTCTGTTCGTCGCCTCGGCGGGAGCGCATTTCAACATGTTGTTGCCTCAATCCGCGTCGGCGAAAAAGGGCGAAGCGCTCCTCGTCACCTATCAATGGGGCCATCCCTTCGAGCATCAACTCTTCGACGCGCCCCACCCTCAAAGCCTAATCGTTCTCGCGCCCGATGGCAAGAAAACCGAGCTGACCGACAAACTCGAAAAGACCACGCGCAAGGCGGGAGCCAAGGAAGTGACGGCGTATCAGCTTCGTCTCACTCCCCAGCAGCGCGGCGATTATGTGTTCGTGCTGCAAACGCCGCTGATCTGGATGGAAGAAGAGAGCGAGTTTTTGCAAGATACCGTCAAGGTTGTGCTGCATGTCCAGGCTCAGAAAGGCTGGGACGCGAAAAGCCGAGACGACTTCGAGTTCGTTCCGCTCACCCGCCCCTATGGACTGCGGCCGGGTATGGTCTTTCAGGCTGAAATATATGACATGTCCAAGAGAACAAAAAACATGCTCGAGAGCGCGAGAGCGCCTCTGGCTGACAGGCTGGTCGAAGTCGAACACTACAACGCCGCGCCGCCGAAGGAACTGCCACCGGATGAACACATCACGCGCACCGTCAAAACCGACCCCAACGGCATTGTCACGACCACGCTAACGGAACCAGGCTGGTGGTGTCTCACCACAGTCCACGCGAAGAGGTTGCGAGAAAAAGACGGCAAGATGTATCCTATCCGCGAGCGCAGCACGTTATGGGTCTTCGTGGATGAAGCCGCGCGCAGCAAGTAGTCGAGGAACGTCATGGGTGCGGGATCTTTCTCACTAGCGCTGCCCTGGGCGGTACACATCTCCGATGGCGTGCTACGCGATCCTTGGTGGGTCGGCGGCTTCGTGGTGGCGGGCTTGCTCGCGCTGCTGGCGTCTTATCGAGTGCGCGATGAGGAAATCCCACGTATCGCCATTCTCAGCGCGGCGTTCTTCGTCGCCACGCTCTTGCATTTGCCCCTAGGACCAACGCGCGTGCATCTGCTGTTCAACGGTCTGGTCGGTGTGGTGCTGGGCCGGCGCGCGCCGCTGGCCATCTTGATCGGCATCGCGTTGCAGTCGGTCTTCGGCCACGGCGGTTTCACGACCATCGGTATCAACACCTGTGTGATGACGTTGCCGGCTTTGCTGGCGGGTTGGATGTTCGCCGGTCTGCATCGCCTCCCTTGGGTGCGGCGCGAACGGAGTTCGCTCCTCTGGATATGTGGCTGCATCATCGGCATGACCTCGGTGCTGGCCACACTGATCCTCAATGCCCTGGTCCTGCTCTGGGGTGGCGTCGAGGACTTCTCGCGCATTGTTTGGCTCATGTTCTACGCCCACTTGCCCATCGTCGTTCTGGAAGGCATCGTCCTTGGCTTCACCGTGAGTTTTCTGGCACGCGTCAAACCGGAAATGCTTGGCCTTACCATCCGCCCTCCGCCCTCCGCTATCCGCTATCCGCCCTCTGCCGTGCTGTTGGCGGCGTTCACGATCCTGTTCGCCGTCAATCCCGCGCACGCTCACCGATTGGATGCGGGCTTCTCCGTAGGGCCGGATCACCAGATAAAAATCGAGAGTTGGTTCAATCCGGGCGGCCCAGCGAAAGGAGCGAAAGTGCAGGTGTTTCGTCCCGGTCAGCGTCTTCTCGCCGAAGGCCAACTCGATGAAAACGGCCACTTCGTTTTTTCATTCGTGGAGGCGGAATCGCTGGAAGTGATCGTCTCCGATAGCGCCGGCCATCGCAAACCGTTCACGATAAAACGAGAACAGCTCGAATCCCCCGACAGCATCTCCGCGAAATCGGGACCATTGCAGAGAATGGACCCCGACGCCGCTGCACGCGAACGACTCAAGGACGCGCTGCTCGGCATTAGTTTCTTGCTGTCCCTAGGTGCCTTTTTTCTCAGCTGGCGCAATGCTCGCAAGTTGAAATGTCTGCAACCAGGAGATACGACAAGCCGGCCGAACAATCTCTGACACAACTCTTGAGCGACGGTTTCATAGGATATTTTGGGAACAAGCAACGCAAACCCAACGAAAGGAGCGAGGTTAACATGCCCCGATCGAGTCCCAAGACCATGCGGAAGCGGCGGCGTATCCGCAACAAACGTCTGCGGCACCTGAAGCGGACCCGCACGGGATGGAAGGTGTCCTGATGAGATGGAAGCAATGAGTGAACCGGCGCGGAGAAGGAAACTTCTCAAGGGAAGATCGCTTGTCCTCCGCGCCGGTCCCTGGTATGTCGCCTCTCGTTTGAGACGACCGAATCGCGAGGCGGATGCTCGCGACTCGAATTCCAGGGAAAGGTCGAACGGATGCGGACACTTTTCTTGCTTCTGGCGCTCGGCCTCGTCCTTCTGCCTGCCGGTTGCATCCGCGATCCGTTCCTCGAAGCGCGTTTGCGTACCCCCGCGGCGACGACCGGCAACCCGACTGCGGGAAGACAGCAAGCCCTTGAAGTCATCCGCAAGCTGAAAGGCGAGGTGCAAGTCGATGCGTCCGATCCCGACAAAGCCATTGTCAGCCTCGATCTGCACGGCATCTCTTCCGCTGCTGCCATCCTCAATGCACTGGGACCGTTGCCAAAACTCCGCGAGTTAAACCTTTTTAATACCGCATTCACCGATGCCGACGTGGAACCTCTGCGAAGGCTGGGCAACCTCCAAACGCTGAATCTCTCCGCCACTTACGTCACCGATGCGGGAATGGCTTACTTGCAGAGCCTCCCCAATCTCCGCAAGTTGTATCTCAATGATACGCGCGTCACCGACTCCGGCCTCCTCTACCTCCGTGGCTCGATCAACCTCACGGATCTGAGTCTCTTTCGCAGTCCGGTGACGGATGAGGGCGTTGCCTCGCTCGTGGGTTTGCCCCATCTTCAAAAGCTGACCCTGGGCGGCAGCAGAATCACCGACCGGAGCCTTCTCAGCGTGCGGCGTTTGACCGAACTGCGGGAACTCTACGTCTACACCACTCGCGTGAGCCATTCCGGCGTCGAAGATTTGAAACTCGCCTCGCCGCAACTGAAAATCTTTCATTGACCTTTCTGATCCGAAATCGGTCGTCGCCGGGATCGACGGGGAGTTGCCAGAATGCCCCCATAATGGCTATCCTTTCCGTATGGTGGCCGACAGACTATTATTTCGGCGGTCAATTCATCACGAAAACACGAAAGTACGAAAAGCCGAAAAAGATCATTCCATGTTTTCTTTCGTGATTTCATTCTTTCGTGCTTTCGTGATGGCATTTCATGCCAAAGTAATATCATCGCGCCGATTCCCCTACCTCATGCGTCCGCCCCCTTACTTCGAGGAGGTCCATTATGTACCAATCGTGGGCGAAAATGCTCGTCGTGGTTTTTGTTAGCGCTGTCTGCCTGCATGTCTCGACGCGAAACGTCTCGGCGGCACCGTTTAACGATAAAAATCTGGAGGCCGCCGTCCGCGAGGTTCTTCGCGAACCGAAGGCCGCCCTCAGCGACGACAAATTGAAGAATGTTTACGTCCTGGAAGCCGATGGCAAGAGCATCCGCGATCTGGCCGGCTTGGAGAAATGCAAAAATCTCGCGCAACTCAAGCTGTCGCGCAACGAAATCGTCGATACGAAACCTCTTAAAGACCTCGTTAATCTCCAGTACCTCGACCTGGCAAAGAACAAAATTAACGATGTTGCGCCGCTGGCAGGACTCAAAAAATTGCAATATCTGGAACTATCGAACAATCAAATCGAGAAAGTGGACGCCCTGAAGGGGCTGACCAGCATGGCCTCGCTCTACCTCACCGGCAACAAGATCCGCGACATTAATCCCTTGGCCGGCTTGACCCATCTGTCCTCGCTATACCTCGGTCATAATCAAATCCAGGACATTTCGCTGCTGGCGAAGGTGACGCACATCATGACGCTGGAACTGCGGGAAAATCAGATTGTCGATCTGACGCCATTGACGAAGCAGACGGACTTGAACTTGTTGCTGCTGGAGAAAAACAAGATCACGGATTTGACGCCGCTGGTCAACTGGGCGCAGGCCGACGCCGAGGGAGCGCGGCGTTTCGCGCCATTTCTGCGGCTCTACCTAAGCGGCAATCCGCTTTCGGACGCGGCCAAAACCAAGCAGCTTGACGCGCTCAAAAGCTATGGCGTGAAGATCGAGAATTGACGACGTTGGCCGCCGTACCCGGTCAGTCTCCCGCGTGGGTGTGTTTCAATAACTGCCACCAAGCGAGAAGAGACACTCCCACCACAATCAAGGCTCCCGCCGCCAACCGCCTTTTGAAATCCGCTTCCTTGAAGAACACGCGCCCGCCGATGATCGAGAGGAGCAGGGACAATCGCTGAATCCCCACGACGGCGGGCGCGTCCATGAACTCAAGCGCGTACAGTTTGCAGACCATGAAGGCGACTTCGAGGAAGCCGCGGATCAGCAAGCCGCCCTGATGGGAATGCAACGCCTTCAGGCGATCACCGCGCCCAAGAACGAAGGGGCAGAGAATCGCAGCGGATAAGAGCGTCATGCTGAACCCCGCGAAAGTCGCGGCGGCAAATCCGGAGGTGAGCGGTGTTTCCTTCTGAACGGCTAAATAATCGAAACAGGAATTGAAACTGAAAAACAGCGATGCGCCAAATGCCAGAAGAATGCCCTTTTTCTGCGCGGTCCAGTTCGCCGCCGACGGACGGTACACCATGAGCATGCTGCCGCCCACCACGAGTAAGACGGCAACCACCTCCGCCCAGGTGATGGGAACCCTCGTGATGAGGGGCGAAGTAACAAGCAAAAACAGCGGCGAAAGTGAGAAGGCGATCGCTACCACGGAGAGATCGCCGTGGCCGAGAGCGTACATCTTCATCCATTCCGCGAACGTATCGGTGATGCTGCGGAGTAATACCAACGTCAGAAACGCCAGCGAATAGGTGAACGCCTCATGACCGAAGAGGTAGAGGCCGGCCAGAAGCAACACGTAAAAGGGCAGCGCGAACGCGAAGGAAGCGAAGGTCGAAGCCGTGCCGTCTAACCGGAACGCGAGCCTCTTGCTCATCAGATCTTTTGAGGAGGAAAAAAGGGCACTCAGCAACGCGGCCAGCAATCCCATTGAGGAAGTCTCCACGGACAGGAGCAGGAAGACGTTTTTTATATATCCCGTGCCCCGATGGCGATGTTGAGTATGGCGGCGGTTGCCCCTGTCGATTTTGGCGAACGGCCGGCGTCAGCCGGCTGGT
>DATNCY010000336.1:0-3782 GCA_035553375.1 Gemmataceae bacterium | reverse complement strand
ACTCTGGGCAGCAACGCCAACAACACCTTCAGCTACGTCGGCGCCAAGGTCGGCGGCACCGGCAGCTAAGGAACTGTAACCGAATGGCGAACGGCCGGTGTCAGCCGGCTGGTGAAGCGACTACCAGCCGGCTTACGCCGGCCGTTCGCCGTCTCCTTGTCACCTGTGAGTGTTAGAGGATGCCGTCTTATGCAATTCATTCTTAACCATTGGCCGTTGGCGTTTATCTGTGCGGCCATGATTGTGGCGGCCGTCATCGACGGCTGGAAACTCAAGGTGCCTAACTGGCTGACGTATCCGCTGATTTTGAGCGGCTGGGGTCTGGGCATTCTGCACAGCTGCGGACTGCTTGAGTCGGCCGGCTCCGGCGGTATCGGCGCCAGCATGGTGGCGACAGCGCTGGGCTTTTTGCTGTTGTTTCCACTGTATGCCATCGGCGGCATGGGCGCCGGCGATGTGAAAATGCAAATGGGCTTCGGCGCGTGGGTCGGCTCGTTCTATGGCATGCAGGCGACCGAACTGCATCCCGGCGCCGGTTGGATTCTCGTTTACGCCTTCTGCCTGGCGGCCGTCATCGGCGGCGTTCTCGCCCTGGGCATGATCGCGGTGCGCGGACAAATGAAGGCCAACATGGCCAACACCCGCGAGATCCTCGGCGACCTGCTCGGCTCGGGCGTGGGCAAGGCGTCGGACAAGGCGGCCAAGCGAAAGTCGCGCATGCACCTGCTGCCCTACGGCATCCCGCTATGCCTCGGCTTTGTCAGCTATTTGATTTACCTGCATGGCGCTTAGCCGCTTGTGGCTTCGCGCGACGAACGCGAAGCCGCAAGCGGCCGGTCCGCATGGCAAACTCGGCAGGCTTGCTACAAGCGATAAAGTTGAAGTTCCGCGTTGCAGGCTGTCGAAATAAACGGTGGCAACGATTTGCACGACCGTGATAAGGGCGAACGACCGGCGTAAGCCGGCCGGTTTGGCCCACACCGGCCGGCTTACGCCGGCCGTTCGCCCATAAAGTTCTCACGTTGAGGTACGCACCATGAAACCGAAGACGATGATGCTGATGGTCGTGGCGGTCGGCTGCGGTCTGGCAGCCAGCTACATGACGAGCCGATTGTTGGCCGAACGCTCCAACGGGCCAGCCGAGGAGCAAAAGGTAAAAGTCCTCGTGGCCAAAGCGAAAGTACCCGCCTGGGTTCTGATTAAGGAACCGGAGAAGTACTTCGAGGAGAAAGACGTTGCCGAAAGCGCCGTGCCCAAGAAGGCGCTGAAGGAACTGGCGAAAGTAAAGGGCCAGCGGCTCAGCCAGGCCTTGGTCGAGGGCGATTACGTGCAGGAGGACAAGCTGGTCAACGCCGAGCAGTCCGGCCTGCTTGCCAAGCTGCCTTCGGGCATGCGGGCCATCGCCGTCAAGGTTAACGCCGAGACGCTGGCGGGCGGCTTCGTGCTACCCGGCTCGCGCGTCGATGTGGTGTCCACCTTGCGCGGCGGGTCGTCCGAATCGGAGTCCAAGATCATCATGCAAAACATGTTGGTGCTGGCCGTGGACACCACCGCCGTGCGCGATACGCAGACGCAGTCTATTCTCGGTAGTACCGTGACTCTGGCCGCCACGCCCGAGGAAGCGAATCGCTTGGCGCTGGCGACAGCGCTGGGCGAACTGCGACTGACGCTGCGCACGCCCGACGACACGCGGATCGTTCGCCTGCCGGGCGCGAAGTGGGGCGATCTGGGCAAGCCCACGCGCGACGGTTCGGTCAACAAGGATGAGGAAACGCTGTCCACGAGCAGCGCTCCGCCGGTCCCGACGCTGCCTCCGTTGCCCAAGGAACTGCCCACCACGCCCACCCCGACGCCGGCGGTCGTGAAGACGCCCGAGAAGGCTCCCGAGCCGACGCCGTTGCAGACGCACACGTTGACGATCATCAGCGGCGACTACGTGCAGAAGGCCGTTTTCACCATGGACCCTATTGAGAAGGTTTGGACCCACGGCGGTCTGGGCCGCAATGTCGATGACGCCGCCCCGCGCCGCTCCTCGCCCCCGCCCGCGCTGACGCCCGCCCAACCCGACGACTCATCCGCTTCTCCGCCGCCGGCCTTGGGCCACGGCGGGACTCGTGGCGGACGAGTTCATTGATTCCCGTGATTCGGTTTCTCGGCGAGCGGGGTTGCGTAAGCGCCCCGAGAACTTGCACTCGGGGCGCTTACGCAACCCCGCTCACCGAGAAACCGAATAGTTGTTGCGACGGACCCTGGCGAGCGGCTGACTCCCGCTCGCCCTTTACTGACGAGGTGAATGGATGCACCGCTTTCTTGGCAAAATCCCGCTTCTTGTGGGAGGAATGATAGTCGCCCTGATCGTCACGGCTGGGCCGGACGCCGTGCCCGCGCAAGAACCTTCGCCGCAGCCCAGCGCCTTGATTGTCCCCATCAATGGGACCGTCAAATTGCAGATGTCCAAAAAACAAAAGATTCGCACCGTCAACAATCCCAAAGAAAACGCCATCAACATCCGCACGGTGGTGGGCGATCCAACGACGATCCTCATCATCGGACAGCAGCCCGATGTCGTGCGCCTCGAGATGGAGGACACGGACGGCAATAAGGAGACTTACGAGGTGATCGTCCAGGCGGACATTGAATATCTGCGCACGCAGATGAAGCGCGCCGTGCCGACGGCCAATGTCCAGACCATCCCCACCTCGAACAATACCGTCATTCTGGCGGGCACGGTGTCGCGGGCCGAGGACGTGGCCGTCATCCGCGGCCTGGTGCAATCGGTCGGCTTCAAATACATCGACGGCATGCGTGTCGGCGGCGTGCAGCAGGTGCAGCTGGACGTGGTCATCGTCCAGGTGTCGCGCTCGGACCTGCGCAACCTGACCTTTAACTTCCTGGGCAGCAGCAAGTACATGGCCGGCAGCAGCACCATTGGCAATGCCGCCACGGTGGGCGGATCGGGCGGATCGGGCGGCGGCCTACTTCCTGCCACCACCGGCGCCGGCACCGGCATGATCGGCACGCCTGGCTCGGGCACCAACCTTCTGCTGGGCTTCGTCCACAATGCTTGGGGCTTCCAGAACTTCCTGGAAGCACTGAGGACCAACGGCATGGCGAAACTGCTGGCTGAGCCGCGTTTGGTGACGCTGAGCGGCCGGCCCGCCTACTTTAATGTCGGTGGCCAGCAGGCCGTCCCGCAAACCGGAAGTTTCGGCGGTACCGGCGTGACGTTCATGCCGTTCGGCACGATGTTGAGCTTCATTCCCATCGTGCTGGGCAACGGCCGCATTCACCTGGAAGTTTCGCCGTCCGTCAGCAGCCTGGACGCGGCTTCCGGCGTCACCCTCGCCGGCAGCAGCAACGTCCCCGGCCGCGCCATCACCTACGTCAACACGACGGTCGAATTGGAGGCCGGCCAGACCTTCGTCCTCGGCGGCTTGATCCAGCACACGGTACAGGCCACCGTCAGCAAGGTGCCGTGCCTGGGCGATCTGCCCTGGCTGGGCACGTTCTTCCGCAGTACCTCGTACCAGGACAACGAGCAGGAAGTGCTGGTCATCGTCACGCCCTGGCTGGTCGATGCCCAGTCGTGCGACCAGCGGCCGAAAATGCTTCCCGGCGAAGAGACGCGCAGACCCGATGATTTTGAGCTATTCTTGGAAGGACTCATCGAGGCGCCACGGGGACCGCGTCAGGTTTGGCAGAATCACCACTATGTACCGGCTTACAAAAACAGTCCGTCGGCCGCTCTCTTCCCGTGTGCGGGCAAGGGCAATTGCGGCGTC
>DATNCY010000335.1:0-7296 GCA_035553375.1 Gemmataceae bacterium | reverse complement strand
CGGCGACGATGCGCTCCCGCTGGTCGCCCTGAATCTCGATCCGCCCGTCTTTGACCGTCCCTCCGGTGCCGCACCGCTGCTTGAGGGTTGCGGCCAGTTGTTGCAAACCGTCCTCGTCCAGGGGCACGTCGAATACCGTCGTGACGCCCTTTCCTCGCCAGCCTGCCGTCTCCGTGCCCACCTTCAAGGTGACGGGCTTCCTAGCCGGCTACTTCACGGATGGCGACACCGGAGCGGCGGCTTCAGTCGGCGTCATTTCCTGGCGGTGGCCCCCGCCGAGGATACGGGCGACGAAACCCATGACATCCTTCTCGATCAGGCCAGCGCCTCCGGGGTCGTCGTCAACGTACCAGAACTCGACCTTCTCGACCGAGGCCGGAAACCGCTCTTGCAGCAGGGGTAGGTGTTCGGCGTGCTTCAAAGCGACGATCAACGCCTCCCCTTCCAGGTCGTCATTTGTCACCTGCACCGGCATTCGTGTGATGGCATCGCCGGCTCGGACGCCGAGCGCCTCCAGCGCCATAATCGCTGATACTGCCATCGGGCCGACGTTGTTGATGCCACGCTCCAGCGCCAGCCCCTTATACACACGCCCGATGATGGTGTCCGGTTCTCATGAGCCGAACCCCAGGATTTCAGGCGTTTCCTGCGGCCACCCAGACAGCTTCATCGGGCGTGTGTATTAGACGACGCCCGCCACGACAGCCCCATTCGGTCGGCCACCGAGTTGAAGAGGACTTCGACGAACCGGCTGCGGTAGTAGTTGCCGGTACAGAGGAACAGGACCGTCTTGTGTTGACGCTGACGCATCTGGATCATTCCTTCCCCAACGGCTTCAATTCTTCTTCGTTCTTGTCCCTGGGCCGGTAGCCGCTGCACCGGACGACCGGCTGGGGCGGGTACTTCGGAAAAGTCCGATCGCTCTGCGACAACTGACACAAGAAAAAGCGTGATCCTTTGGGCGTGATAACCTCCCGCATCCAGGCGCACGTCTCGCACAGGGAATGCGTCATGGTCCTTCTCACTCGTTGTGTGGCTGCCGGGCGATGACCCAGCAGGACTCGTGCTTCGTCATGCCGATGTGCGGATAGTACGCCTGGGTCTTCGGCGCTGCCAGCAGGATCAGCGTCGTGTGCAGGCCCGCCGCCTCGTGCGTGCGCCGGATCAGTTCCCGCCCGACGCCCTGCCGCTGGTGCCGCTCGTCCACACCGCTCTTGCGTCGAGGCGTGCCAGAAGCAGCGCAAGGACGTGACGACAGGAGAACGACCATGCCCGTACCCGACCGCAGCACCTTCGAGAGCGCCTATGCCGGCCAATCGCCCTGGGACATCGGCAGGCCGAACAAGGTGTTGGAGCATCGAGTCCATCGAGCCGTCTCGCTACGAGGTCCGGCCCGACCTGAAGGACTTGACCTTCAGCGAGGGCGGGCCAAAAGCGTGGTTAGTCGGGGTGCGAAGGTCGGGATGAGTTCGCATTGCCAGCGAGCTTGCCGCCGACCGTGGGCGGGTTGTGTCGGTGGCGCTGGGCGATGAATTCGTTGGCTTCCCGAAGGGTGAAGTGGGACCGCCTCCATGTGGGTGCAGGGGAAGTGACAGCGGATTTCGCCCGGCGAGGAACACCCAGGACGTGCGAGGCGAGCCAACGATAGGCGGAATCGGGTGCGGTCCGACGCTTCGGTAAGCTGGTATGGGGTGGACGACAGAACGACCAGTTGGTATCGAAATTGGGAGAGGGGCGGAGGGCGTAACGGAGAGCGGCAAGTTGTTTCCGTATCCGAGCGGGGCCAACTTATCCGATTCCAGCCGGTTGATTTATCCGATTCCAGCCGGTTTTCGGCACAGTGGCAAGATCGGCTTTTTTCGCAAGCTCTTGTATTCCAAGGCGTTTGCGAAGACTGATTTTTTTGCCGCCTCATACCCGTCCTCTCCGCTCGTTTCTGGCCGATGTGTCATAAACCATTGACACATCGGCTTTTGCATTTCGGTTCCTTCTTCGGACTTCCCAACCGTAAATGAACCACGAATAGGCAAAAAGTTGTGTCTCTTCAAGTTGTACCATTTCCATGAGACAATCTTTTCGAGCAGGACGTATCCATCCGGAAAAGATCGGCTTGACGTTTCCTGACGGCCCTCATACCGAAAGTATATCCCGCCCTCCGGCCGGCAACCTACCTACCCTACCCGCCTTTTCCAATCAGGAACCCTCGCATGATTCTCACCCTGGGCTGTCTTCGCCAGCCGCGCTGGCTCGCGTCTTTGACAGTGGTCCTCTTGTTTGTCGCGCCCGCCGTCGCGGCCAAGCCCAAGAAGCAGGGCCGACATGAACTGATGGATTACGGCCCCTACCAGACCGCCAGCATCGGCGCCAACGGGCCGGGCAAGAAGAACATCGCCATGAAGGGCATGGCCATCCGTCTCGGCACGGCGGATGAGGCGGCCATCTGCTTCGATACCGACTTACTGCGCTATTCCGCCGGCTGGACCGAGGGATTCCTTCAACTGAAGGGCACGCCATTCGACGGCAGCCACGGCTCCTGGCCCTTGATCGAGGGCAAACAACTCTGGGGCACGCCGATGACGCCTGGCTGGGCGCGACCCGGCACCGCTGATTTTACGGATCCACGCACTGAACCCTACGGCACTCTGCCGCGCGATTGGGCGCGCTTCAAGGGCTACTACCTGCACGGCCGGCGCGTCGTCCTCAGCTACACGGTCGGCGATTGCAAGATTCTCGAACGACCCGGCGTATCTCACAAGGGAGACACGGCCGTATTCAGCCGCACCTTCAATCTGTCTGCTTCGAGCAAGCCGCTCACCATGCTGGTCTGCGAGGTGAAGACGAACAAAAAACAAACCGTCAAAACCGATATGCTCCTTGGACTTGGCAACGAGCAATCCCTGACCTTGGCCGGACTGTCGAACGCTCCCGCCGGAGCCAAGCTGCAAGCCGACGGCGCGCGCATCCTGCTCAAACTGCCTGCTCTGCAAGGACCGGCCGCTTTCCGTCTCAACCTCGCCATCATCAAGGAGGCGGAGCTCGCGCGCTTCAACGATCTCGCCGGCAAGACCGATGACTCTCTCGATCTGACATCGCTGACGAAGGGCGGCCCGCCGCGCTGGACCGAGACGATCCACACCAAAGGCACGCTCGGCAGCGGCAACGGCGCCTATGTCGTGGATACGCTCACGGTCCCGGAGGACAACCCGTACAAGAGTTGGATGCGCTTCGGCGGCTTCGATTTCTTCTCGGATGGCCGGGCCGCGCTCTGCACCTGGAGCGGCGACGTTTGGATCGTCTCCGGCATCGACGACAAACTCGACAAGCTCACCTGGAAGCGCTATGCCACCGGCCTGTTTCAGCCGCTCGGCTTGAAGATCGTGGACGACAAGGTTTATACGCTCGGCCGCGAGGGTATCGTTCGCCTGCACGATCTCAACAACGACGGCGAGGCGGATTTTTACGAGATTTTCAACGGCGACGTGCATACGACGCCGGCGTTCCACGAGTTCGCCTTCGATTTGCAGACCGACCCGGAGGGCAATTTTTATTTCTCCAAGGCTGGCCCGGTGCGCGGCGGCGGCAGCGGTTTCGAGTACATTGCCGAACACTCCGGCTGCATACTCAAGGTGAGCAAGGACGGCAGTAAGCTACAAGTGTTCGCCACCGGCTTTCGCGCCCCCAACGGTATCGGCGTCGGTCCCAAGGGCGAAGTGACCAGCGGCGACAACGAGGGCACCTGGATGCCGATGTGCCGTCTGAATCTGCTCAAGTCCGGCACCTTCGCCGGCTGTGTCGATACGTCGCATCGCACGCCGCGACCGACCTGGTACGACGATCCCATTTGTTGGCTGCCGAAAAACGTGGACAATTCCAATGGTGGGCAAACCTGGATCACCAGCGATAAATGGGGACCGCTCAAGGGGGATTTGCTGCACACTTCTTACGGCACATCGTCGCTGTATCATGTCCTGATCGATCCGGGCGATTATCTGCAAGGCGGCGTCGTTCGTTTTCCGATCAACTTCCAGACCGGCGTCATGCGTCCGCGCTTCAGCAAGCACGATGGCCAGCTTTACATCACCGGGCTGCGCGGTTGGCAGACCAACGCTCCGCGCGACGCCGCTTTTCAGCGCGTCCGCTACACCGGCAAACCACTGCACACGGTACAAGCCATGCGCGTGACGCCGAAGGGGATCGCGTTGACTTTCACCGACCGCCTCGATGCGAAGACAGCGGCGGATGCCCAAAATTACTCCGTGAAAGAGTGGAATTATCTCTGGTGCAGCAACTACGGCTCGGCCCACTACCGGGCCAGCATCCTCGATTTCGAGAACAAGGTGCGCGAGTATAACCGTCTGCGTCTAGACCAAGGCAAGAACAAGGCAGCCCTCGCCGCCTTGAGCAAGGAATTCATCAAGGGGCAGGATTCCGTCGAGGTCGCGGCGGCACGTCTCGGCGAAGACGGCAAAACCGTGCTGCTGGAAATACCCGGCTTGAAGCGCGTCATGCAGATGCACATCAAGTTCAAGATCAAGGCCCAAGATGGGACGCCGATCGCCCTGGAGGTTTACAACACGGTCAACCACGTACCGGGGAAGTGACGCGAATACGCGAGCAATTCTCCATTTCAACTACTAGCCCGGAGCGCCAGCGACGAGGTTTGCCCCGTCGCTGGCGCTCCGGGCTAGTAGTTGAATAGTTCCTAAGCGTATAGACCTCATTGGAGATCCTTCGTGGAGAAAATTCGTTGCTTCCGGCTTGTCCTCGGAGGCTTGTTGCTGTCTGGCGCACTCGCCTTTGCGCTGCCATTGATTTCCTGGCGTCCTCGCGCCGGACAGGATGAACGCGCCGCACCAGAGAAATCGCCGGGGCTGCGTCTGACTCTAGAAAGTCTCGACGCGCACGCGGCGACAGCGAAAGATTTCCGCGCCGCCCGCTTGGCGGCGCTGTATGTGCCAGCCGGCGACTGTCCCAGTCCGTTTCTCCCTCCCGGTCCCTTCCGCGCCACCTGGGAGGGCGAGTTAACGCTGGATCTGAAGGGCGAATATACTTTCTCCGCCGCGGGGCGCGGCAAGCTGCTCGTCCAACTCAACGGCCAGACGATACTCGACCTGAAGGGAGAGAATTTCGCCGCCGCGCCTGGCAAGCGGATCGAGCTGAAACGCGGAGCCAATCCGCTGCTTATCCGCTACGAAAGTCCGGCGGAGGGCGACGCCCATATCCGTGTTTTATGGGCCTCCAGCGAGTTTTTCCGCGAGCCGGTGTCGTTCGTCGCGGTGCGGCACGACGCGAAGAACAAGGAATTGATTGCCGCGAACCGGCTGCGTGAGGGGCGCGAACTGTTGACGCATTTCCACTGCTTGCAGTGTCACACGGCGGACACCGTCGCGGCGCGAAAGTCGGGCGGCATGCCGGAGTTGGCTGCCGAGCCGCCGTCGTTGGCCGACATCGGGGCGCGTATCAACGAGAATTGGCTGGCGCACTGGATCGCCAATCCGCAAGCTCTGCGGCCGACGGCCACGATGCCGAAACTGTTTCCCACTTCGGATAAGGGAATCGATCCGCGCGCGCGCGACATCGCCGCCTACTTGGCCACGCTCGGCAAACACGAGAAGGAAGCGGAAAAGTCCGCCGGCGAGGAAACGGTTCACCAGGGCGGACGCCTCTTCGCTCATCTGGGCTGTATCGCCTGCCATCTGCCGCCGGGCCGCGATGACCTCGAAGATGCCGAGCATCAGCGCATCCCGCTGCGCTTCGTCGGCACCAAGTGGAAGCCGGCCGCCTTGCGCGCGTTTCTTCGCCAGCCGGACAAACATTATCCCTGGATTCGCATGCCGAATTTCCATCTAAGCGAAGAGGAAATATCTCGATTGGCCGCCTTCCTGCTCGCGGTGGAGAAAAAGGATTTGTCTCTTGGCAGCGCGGCGAAGCCGGATTCCGCACGCGGCCGGCATTTGCTGGAGACGACCGGCTGCCTGAACTGCCACGCACTGACGCCCGGACAGAAGAAGGCCGCGCCTCACGGTGCCGCGTCCCTGGAACGTCTGGCGAAAGAGAAACGAGGGAGTGGCTGTCTCGATCTCCACCCGAGCGCCGATCGCAAGGCACCGCTCTTTGCTCTCACCGCCGAGCAGCGAAACACCTTGGCGGATTTCCTGTCGCGCGGTTGGTCCTCATTGACACGCGATTCGGCCGTGGAGTTCGCCGAACGGCAGATTCGGCAGTTGCGCTGTGACGCCTGCCACAAACGCGATGGCCAGGACGACCGCTGGACGCAGTTGAAGGAGGAGGCCGACGCGCTACTGGTGGAGAATCCCGGTGACGATTCGGATAAAGATCCCAACGGCCAACCCTATCCCGCCGAGCAGGTGCGACCGAGCTTGACCTGGACCGGCGAGAAACTACGGCCGGAGTGGTTGACGACATTTGTGGCCGGCGAGGTGCGCTACAAGCCGCGGCCGTTCCTGCGGGCGCGGATGCCGTCCTTCTCGCCCCAGGCGGCACGGCTGGCTCGCGGCCTCGCTCTCGAACACGGCTATCCGCCGATCAGTTCGTCCCTGCCTTCGCCCGATCTCAAACGGGCGGAAATCGGCCGACAGCTGGCGAGCAAGAAGGCGTGGAACTGCGCCGGCTGCCACAACATCGGGAAATCCGTCGCCGAATCGGCTTTCGAGGCACCCGGCGTTAATTTCATGCACGTAAAAGACCGCCTTAATCGCGATTATTTCGAGCGCTGGTTGTGGTCGCCCCTGCGTGTCGAACCCGGTACGAAAATGCCCAGCGCCTACCAACCGGGCAAACCCAGTGCCATCGATAACGTGCTGGACGGCGACGCCGGCAAGCAGATTGACGCCCTCTGGCAGTACCTCTTGACGGGCGTGAAGATTAACCATCCCGACTCGTGAGGCGGAGCCTGTGCCGTCCCGTACACGGCAGAGAGCGCGAACGTCTGGACCATGTTAATGAACCACTAGCGCGACTTCGCGGAGGTGGGCCGCAGTTGTTTGATCCAGTCATGCAGCACCTGGACGGCCTGGCGATCGACTTGCGAAGTCGCCAACGGCGGCATAGGGCCTGCATCGCGGTGGCTGATACGCCGCGACAGCACTGACCGCTCGATATTCCGGCTCGCGTCGCCCTTTTTCCCCAGGCCATGCTAGTGGGTCGTCAATCTTCGATTGACGGGTAAAGTTTGCGGAGTTTGTATCGAGCAGCGGCCAAGGTAAAGGTCCAATGGATGCGCGCTCTGCGGTCATTCCGTTTGTTCTCCCAGGCCGCCACCTCGCGCGCAATGAG
>DATNCY010000334.1:0-20809 GCA_035553375.1 Gemmataceae bacterium | reverse complement strand
GCTGAAGGCGCTGCAACACACTATTTACACGCGGGAGATCGAGATTGCCGCGGGATTGGCCAAGTGGAAGGAAAAATGGCATCCACCGGGGAAGACGCCCGGCGTTATCAAGCACGGCATCGGCATGGCTCTGCACACCTGGGGAGGCCAAGCCAGCGGACAACTCAACGAGTGTACCATCACCATCGCCTCGGATGGCTCGGTGACGGCCCGCACTTCGACGCAGGATCTCGGCACCGGCCAACGCACGGTGACGGCGCTCATCACGGCCGAGATTCTCGGTCTGGAGCCGACGCAAATCACGTTGCAGTTCGGCGAGAGTCCCAACGGCCAATCGAGCGGATCGGGCGGCAGCACGACGATTCCCTCCCAGTCGCCTGCCACGCTGCGCGCGGCCACGGCGGCGCGACAGGATCTGTTCGCCAAGATCGCGCCGAAATTGGAAGCCAAGCCGGAAAACCTCGTCATCGAGACGGGCAAGATACGCGATAGCGCCGGCGGCAAGACCTGGGAATGGAAGAAAGCCTGCGCCGTCCTGGGCATGGAGCAAGCCAAGGGAGCCGGCAGCTGGACCTATGGCGAATCGACGCAAGCGGAGAACAAGGACGTATCCAGTACCGGCGTCGGCGGCGTGCAGATGGCCGAGGTGCTGGTCGATACCGAAACCGGCGTCGTTCGCTGCACGCAAATCGTGGCCGTGCAGGATTGCGGCATGGTCGTCAATCGGCTGACCTGCGAATCGCAGGTATCCGGCGGCGTCATCATGGGACTGAATTACGCCCTCTTCGAGGAGCGTATCATGGATCGCGTCACGGGCCGACAGGTCAACGCGGACATGGAGTTTTACAAACTCGGCGGCATTGAGGACATGCCGAAGATTATCGTGCATCTACACGACATGCCGGAACGCGGCGTCATCGGCATCGGCGAGCCGCCGACGATTTCGACGCACGCGGCCATCGGCAATGCCATTTTCAATGCCATTGGCTCGCGCGTGCCGCAAACACCTTTCACGCCGGAAAGAGTATTGGCCGCGCTCGCGGCGAAAGGAGGGAAGGGGTAGATGAAAAACTTCACGTATTACCGGCCCACATCGCCGGAACAGGCTGTCGGACTTCTCGACGCCAAGTGGGGCACCAGCGAACTGCTGGCCGGCGGCACCGATCTGCTGGATTTGCAGAAGGAATACATCGCTCAGCCGGACAAGGTTATCAGCTTGCGCGATGTCGCCGTCTTACAGGGCGTCCATCCGTCCAAAGACAAAGGGGAACTCACGATCGGAGCCGCGACCACTCTGGCAACTCTCGCATCCGACAAAAGATTACGCGAGTTCTTGCCGGCCTTAACCACAGCGGCCGGCGACGTTGGCGGTCCGCAAATTCGCAATATGGGTACGCTCGGCGGCAACCTGTGCCAGCGTAATCGCTGCTGGTATTTCCGCGATGAACCGACGCATTGCCTGCTCAAAGGCGGCGACAAGTGCTTCGCCATCGATGGCGAGAATCGCTATCACGCCATCTTTACGCAGGGGCACAAGTGCGTCATCGTCAATCCCTCGACACTGGCTCCGGTGCTGATCGCTCTGGGAGCTACGGCGGAGGTGCTGGGTCCGAAGGGCAAGCGTAGCCTCAAACTCACGGACTTTTTCCACGCTCCCAACTCGGCGATGGAGCGTGAACACGTCCTAGCCTCGAACGAGATCGTGCTGTCCGTGACAATCCCCGCCAAGGGATTGAAGAACGCCAGCTACGAAGTGCGACACAAGCAATCCTACGATTGGCCGTTGGTGCAAGCCGCCGTTGCGTTCAAACTCGATGACGGTAAGGCCACGAACGTGCGGATCGTACTTGGCCACGTCGCGCCGACGCCGCACGTCGCCGAGGCGGCGGCCAAGGCGCTCGAAGGCAAGGAAGTCACCGAGGCGACGGCGACGGCGGCCGGCGAAGCCGCCGCCGAAGGCACCAAGCCGTTGAGCCAGAACGCCTACAAGGTCAAGTTGATGGCCGTCGCCGTCAAGCGCGCTGTGCTGACGGCGGCCGGACACAAGAAATACTGGGAAGTGTAATCACCCGGCGAGCGGGGTCGCGTAAGCGCCCCGAGTGCATCTTCTCGGGGCGCTTACGCGACCCCGCTCGCCGTTTCTTGCGTGAGGAATCCATCATGTCCGAACAATCCCCCTATCGTCCGCGCTGTCAGAATCTGTGCTGCAAGGCGATGGTCGTCTACGGCGAGAGCTTCGCCGACGCCCCGGATTATCACGAAGGTTCCAGCGATTTTTGGTGCATCCGCACGGCCAAGGGCCACGGACCGGATGACGAGGGCGTCTCGCTGTCCCTGTGTTCCGACCCACTGCGCGAATGCTTTCAGGAGTATTGAGCGCGATGAACCTCCGAACGCGGTTCGTCGTTGTCCTTCTGGGACTTGGCCTGATCGCGCCCGCGCTCCGCGCGCAGCACGGAGCGAAGGACGGACCGTGACGCTATTACGGCGGCGATCCCGGCGTCAGCAAGGGTGCGCCGCTGGATCTCATTGTCGGCAAGAAGCAGTATCTCATCCTCTCCATCGGCGGTCTATTCAGTCCCGATGAACTCATCGCGCTGAGTTTGCCCGATTGAAGACGCCGGCTTACTTGCGTGACATTCGGTACAGTTCCGAACCCATTTTCATGGCATAGAGTGCGTCATTCTTCGGATCGTATTCGAGCCACGTCAGCGCCGAGACGCCTTTCAGTTCCTTCGGCAGCGCGATCGGTTTCGACCAATGGACACCGCCGTCGCTGCTTTCGATGATGCCAGCGCCGGTCAACACGAAAAGATGCTTGGCTTCCTTGCCGAAGATGGGACCGAAACGGCCGTCCTTGAGATCGCTGATCTTCGTCCAGTTTTCGCCCTTGTCCGTCGTACTCAGCAACGCTCCTTCCACCAACCAGTAGAGTTTGCCGTCGCCCCAGCGCGGCAACGCATGAGCGATGTAGGCACCGCAGGGCGCGAACGTCTTGCCGCTGTCGGTGGTTCGCAGCAGACCGGGTTTCGGGCGCTCTTTCGTCTTCATCTGGGCGACGACGGCCGTATCGCGGTCGAAGATCCAGGCGGGACCGTGGCCCTTGCCAATCTCGGCGAAGGTCTTGCCGCCGTCGCGCGAAACGAGCAGCAGGCCGCCCGATTCGTGCTTGAGCGCCAGCACGAAACGCATCTCCGCATCACTCCAGTCCACGGCGCACCAATCGACATGCGCGGATTTTTTGTCAGCAAACTTCCAGCCGCCCTCGGTCGTGCCGTGGGCGATGGGCGCTCCATACACGGTGGCAATTACCATGTGTTTGCCTTCGCCCAGCGGATCAATCATCATGCACCCCGGCCACTCGGTGCGGCCCTTAAACTCCGCCCCGAGACGCTGCCACGATTGGCCCTGATTCGTCGAGCGGTAGATGCCGCGATCGCTGACATTCACGTAAAGGTGGCCGGTGCGATGATCGACCACCACTCCCGATAGGCCGCCGTAGCCGGGTTTGGCCGTCGAGAGCAGTTCTTTCGTGAGCGGCTGCCATTCCGCGGCGGCCGCAGTTCCAGTGCAGGACACGAGCAGAGCCGTCATCACTCCCCATGCGCCAACGCCGATTCGGTTCGTCCTGGTGTGCATAGAAAAGGATCCTTTAGGTGTCTTATTTGTTGCTTATGCTGTACAGACGCTCCACTTCCGGCTCACCATGATCTTTCAGCCTTTTATGAAGGCGAGAGCGAGGTAGATCGAGTATATCTGATTGTATGGGGTTGTTGTGCCCTTGAGAGAAAGAACCGGGCGGAGGAAAACCACGGATGAAAAGCAGGTTCGTGCAATCCATGATGACCGTCCTCTTACTACTTCTCGCACCCAGCGTTCTCCTGCACGGAGCAGGGCCGGATTTCGATAAGGTCGTTGCCCCGCTGTTAAGCGAGCGTTGTCTCGATTGTCACCGGGGCGCGAAACCAAAGGGTGGGCTGGATCTGACACGCCGGCGCACGGCGATGGCCGGAGGCGATCAGGGCGGGGCCATCGTACCTGGCAAGCCCGATGATAGTCTGTTGTGGCAGTACGTCAATGACGAGACGATGCCGCCGAAAAAGCCGCTCAGCGCCGCCGAGAAGTCCCTGCTGCGGACGTGGATCGCGGCCGGAGCAGCCTGGGGCACCGACCCCATCGATCCGTTTCGCATCACGACGGCCAAACGAGCGGGATATAGCTGGTGGGCCTTGCAGCCGGTGGTGAAACCAAAGGCGCCATCCATCAAGGATGCACGCTGGGGCCGCAATCCCATTGATGCCTTCATCCTGAACAAACTCGAAGCGCGCAAGCTCCATCCGTCCGGACCGGCGGATCGCCGCACGCTGCTGCGTCGCCTGTTCTTCGATCTGCTCGGCCTGCCGCCGACGCCCGAAGAGATCGCCGAATTTGAACAGGACTCTTCTCCCGATGCTTACGAAAGAAGAGTTAATCGCTGTCTGCAATCGCCGCATTATGGAGTGCGCTGGGCGCGGCACTGGCTCGATGTGGTGCGTTTCGGCGAGAGCAACGGTTTCGAGTTCGACGAACTACGGCCCAACGCCTGGCGGTATCGCGACTGGGTGGTCAAGGCGTTCAACCAGGATATGCCCTACGATGAATTCGTTCGCCTGCAACTGGCCGGCGATGTGCTGCGCCCGGACGATGCCGAGGCGCTCACGGCGACCGGCTTTCTCGTCGCGGGAGCCTATGACACCGTCGGACAGACGCAGCAGAGCGCGGCGATGAAACGGGTGGTACGGCAGGATGAACTGGAAGACATCGTTGGCACCGTGGGACAAACTTTCCTGGGACTGACGATCCACTGCGCACGCTGCCACGACCACAAGTTCGACCCGATCCGGCAGGTCGAGTATTATCGTATGACAGCCGCTCTCGCTGGCGTGCGGCACGGCGAGCGCCCCCTTCCTCTCGGCGAGAAGCAACTGGCTCCCGTGCGGCAACGGCTGGCGGAATTGGAGAAACAACGGTCAGTTCTCGAAAGTCCGGTTCGCGAGCGGATCTTGTCGGAACGCAAGACGAACCCATTGCCGGCGCCGCGTCCAACGGCCCAGTGGGACTTTACCAGCGGGTTGCGCGACCGCATCGGTGGCCTGGATGGAACACTCCACGGAGACGCCCGACTCATCGCGCACGGTCTGAAGGTGGATGGCAAGAGCGGCTACGTCGCCACCTTGCCTCTGAAGCACGACCTCAAGGCCAAGACATTGGAAGCGTGGGTATCGTTGGACAATTTGCAACAGCGCGGCGGCGGCATCGTCAGCGTGCAGACCAAGGATGGGGCCGTCTTCGATGCCATCGTGTTCGGCGAACGCGACGCGGGACAGTGGATGGCCGGGAGCAATGGGTTCGTGCGGAGCCGTAGTTTTGCCGGTCCCGTCGAAACCGAGGCGAATCATCGGCCCGTCCATGTGGCTATTGTTTGGCAGGAGGATGGCACGATCCGCGCCTATCGCGACGGTCGGCCTTACGGCACGCCTTACAAAAGCAGTGGGCCGCAAGTGTTCAAGGCGGAACAGTCGCAAGTCGTGTTCGGACTGCGGCACGCTCCGGCCGGCGGCAACCGTCTGCTGGCCGGCGTTCTCCGCCGTGTGCAATTGTACGATCGAGCGCTCAGCGCCACCGAAGTCGCCGCCTCCGCAGGCGGCAGCTTCCTTGACGCGGAAACCGTCGCCGGACACTTAACCGAGGAACAACGCGCACACTATCGAAAACTCCTGGATGAAATCAGTAAGCAACATGCCCTCTTGTCTCGCCCGTCGGCGAAGGTTCACGCCGTCGTACCACGGCAGCCGGAAGTCGCTCACTTGCTCCTCCGCGGCAATCCCGCGCAACCGGCCGAGGTTGTATCGGCAGGGGGCGTTGCGGCGGTTGCCGGATTGAAGGCGGATTTCGGCCTATCCGCCGACGCTCCAGAGGGTGAACGCCGCAAGCGCCTGGCCGCATGGATAACCCGGCCCGACAATCCACTGTTCGCGCGAGTGATTGTCAATCGGCTGTGGCATTATCATTTCGGCGTCGGCCTGGTCGATACGCCCAACGATTTCGGTTTCAACGGCGGTCGGCCCTCGCATCCCGAACTGCTCGACTGGCTGGCCGCCGAGTTGGTCGAGAACGGCTGGCGGCTCAAGCATCTCCATCGGCTCATCGTCACTTCAGTGGCGTACCGTCAGGCGTCATCCTGGAGCGAACCAGCGGCTCGCGTCGATGCCGGCAATCGGCTGCTATGGCGAAAGAGTCCTCGTCGCCTGGAAGCCGAGATGGTGCGCGACAGCATTTTGCACGTTGCCGGCCGGCTCGATCCGCGCCTGAATGGTCCCGGTTTTCAGGACATTCGCCTGGTCCGCGCGCCGGGCACAGCCGCGATTCTTTACTTGCCCGTTGATTCGGCCAAAGATGAATTGCAGCGGCGGACGCTGTATCGCGTCTGGACGCGCGGCGGCCGCAATCGCTTGCTCGACGCCTTCGATTGCCCCGATCCTTCCACGACCGCACCGAGCCGAGCCATGACGACCACGCCGTTACAAGCGTTGGCCATGCTCAACAACGCCTTCGTCTTGCACATGGCCCAACACTTCGCCCAGCGCCTTCAGCGCGAGGCCGGCGAGGATGTAGATCGTCAGGTTCGCCGTGCCTATCTGCTCGCCTACGGTCGGACGCCCGCGAAAGACGAGGCCGACCGAGCGCGGCAAGCGGTGCGACAGCACGGCTTGCCCGTATTCACCCGCGCTCTCCTGAACAGCAATGAATTCCTCTACGTCGATTGAGGCTGACATGGCAGACAAGGAATTGTTCGATCGCCGCGAATTTTTCTCGTGGACGAGAACCGGCCTGGGTAGCGCCGCGCTGGCAAGCCTCTTGCTGCGTGACGGCATCGTGCAGGGCGCAGCGGTGCCGGGTGAGGCGAGCGATCCCTGCCCGCACTTCAAGCCGCGCGCCCGCCGCGCTATCCATATTTGCCTCGTCGGGGCCATGAGCCAGGTGGACACTTTCGACTACAAACCGGACCTTCTAAGGGCGCACGGCAAGGCGCTGAAGACAACCGAGCGCCCCGACGTATTTTTCGGTCAGGTGGGCTTGCTCCGTAAACCCGATTGGGAGTTCCGGCAGCGCGGCGCGAGCGGCTTGTGGATGTCCGCGTTGTTCCCGCATCTCGCAAGCGTGGCTGACGAGTTGACGGTAATTCGCTCGATGTACGCCGAGACTTCCAATCACACGCCGGCGACGTTCCAACAAAACAGCGGCTTTCGTCTCAATGGTTTCCCGGTGTTAGGCGCATGGCTTTCCTACGGCCTAGGCAGTGAATCGGACAATTTGCCTGCCTTTGTAGTTATCCCGGATGTGCGCGAATATCCCGCTGGCGGCGCGATCAACTGGAGCAACGGTTTCCTGCCGGGCCGTCATCAAGGCGTCGTCCTTCGCGGCAAGGGCGATCCCATTGATGACCTGACTCCTGCCTTGCCCGTGGCTGCCGCTTCGGAACGCGCCACCCGCGACTTACTCGACGCGATGAATCATCGTCACTTGACGGAGCGCGGCCGCAGCGATCCGTTGGCCGCGCGCATCCACAGTTATCAACTCGCGGCCAAGATGCAGCTTGCGGTTCCCGAAGTCGCCGCCCTCAATCGTGAGACGGCGGCCACGCATACTCTGTATGGACTGGATCGCCCGGAGACGGCGGATTTCGGTCGAAGTTGTCTGTTAGCTCGGCGTTTGCTGGAACGCGGCGTGCGCTTCGTGCAACTCTTCTCCGGCGGCACCTTTGGCAGTCCACGCCGCAACTGGGATGGTCATGAGGACATGATGCGGAACCACGGTCGGGAGGCGCGGCGCATTGATCGTCCGGTAGCGGCTCTACTGCGCGACCTACGCCAGCGCGGCATGCTCGACGATACGCTGGTGTTGTTCACCACGGAGTTTGGCCGCACACCCTTCACGCAATCGGCGGCGAACGTCGTCGGCAAGGGCCGCGATCATAACCAGTACGGCTTTTCCGTCTGGCTGGCCGGTGCTGGCCTCAAGCACGGCATCGCTCACGGTGCGACCGACGAAGTCGGCTGGAAGGCGGTCGAGAATCGCACACACTGGCACGACTTCCACGCCACCGTCTTGCACCTGCTCGGCATCCATCACGAACGATTGACCTATTATCACAACGGCATCAAGCGGCGGCTGACCAACGTGCATGGCACGCTAATTAAGGAAATCCTGGCTTGAAGGGATCTCGGATCAGGGCTTCACTCGTTTGAGTACATACAAGCGGATTGTGCCAGGCCCTTTCGGGGCCGCGAACTTTGTGGGTCGCTCGGTTCGGAAAGCGAGACAGAGTTTCAGATCGTCGCCTTCCAACTCGTATATTCCCTTCACAATGTCTTTGGCGTCGGCGGAGCAGAAGCATGAGCGAGGAGAGCGCTATTTACGACTTTGGCGGCGATCCCCACATGCGAATCGCGTTTGACAACTCTGCCCATAGTAGGGGAGGAGCGTACGCCAAGAAAACGGTGATCGGCAAAGCCCCAAGGACGATCCCTGTCCACGCCATGCCCCGTCCACCGCGCTCGCCAAGACGAATCCCGCGTAACGCGACTATTCCGAAGATGATTCCCAACAAACTAAGCATGCCCGACAGGAACCCATAACACAACACGGCGAGGCCGGCACTAACCCCCGTCGTCTCTTGGTGTAGGCCATACGAGTAGATTGCGGGCAAGACAATGGTGCCGAGGCCACCCAGGATACTACAGCCGAGGCTGATGACTCCCCTTGATGTGGTAGCGTTGGTATTGACCATCGGAACACAACTCCTTTCTCGGCGTTGGAATAATGATTATGCCAGGGGATGATATCTTCCGCGGCTCCACTTTATCTGTGGGCGCGGCCAGGAATAATTTCAGCGAGCGGGGTCGCGTTAGCGCCCCGAGAGAAGAAGCACTCGGGGCGCTAACGCGACCCCGCTCGCCGAAACTTGGAAGTGCTTCTTGGACGCGCCCTATCCATGCGTTGCTTCGGATTCCTGTGCGGAGCGTGTGAAACAGGAAATAACGTCAGGAAGAAACGATTCCCGGAATGAAATCGTGCCAAGCGTAGCCGTCGGGCAGTTCGTTGCTGGAGGCGAACTCCAGGTGCAGAATGCGGCGGTGGTACATCGTGTCGGGATGCGATTTGCCGCTGCAATGCGCCAGCAGCGGCCGCATCAGTAACACATCGCCGCGCTTCGCCAGGATGCTAACCGGCGCGGCCAGATCGAGCGTCAATGCCTTGCCGGTGTGATGCGAGCCGGGCACGACTTTCAAGGGACCATTTTCCACCGTCACGTCGTCGAGATGAATGCGCGCCGTCAGCATGGATGCGAGGATCAACTGGGGAGCTTCGACATGGGGAACGCCGGCTTTTCGCGTTGGCTTGGCAAAGTGTCGGCTCGGTAAGCGGTTATCGCGCACGGCGATGGTCAGATCCTTGTGCCACGGCAGCGCCCAGGTTTGCCCTGGCGGTTTGTTGAAAAAGAGAATGCGCACCAGTCCGAATCTCGGTCCCAGGATCGCGGCGACAACCTCCGGCAGCGGCGCGACACGCCAGGCGTCGGCGGCAGCCGGCCACAAGCTGAGGACATTGCGCGCGGCGTAGATCGTGCCTTCGTCACCGCGAATGGAAGCATCCTCGCCAGCCCGTGCTGCGAAGACGCCTTCGAGTTCGGATACCATTTTGGCGATCACCTCATCCGTGAACACCTCCGGCAAGAGGGTATAGCCGTCGCGCTCCAGTTGGGCCGGGATGCTGCGCAGCGCTTCCATGCCATGCTCCTTTCAAGCGAGAATCTGTGCGAGGGCTGCTTGCAGCGTGGGATACTGGAACGAATAACCTAATTTCAACGCTTTTTTGGGCAATACCCGCTGCCCGGTCTCAACCAACGTCGCCGCCTCGCCTACCAAGACACGCAAGGCCAGGCCGGGCATCCACACGAAGGAAGGACGATGCAGCGCGTGTCCCAGAGTTTTGCCGAAATCACGATTGGTCAGTGGATTCGGAGCCGTGCCGTTGAACGGTCCCGATGCCTCGGCACGATCGAGAGCGAACAGGAACAGGCCAACCAGGTCGGCGTGGTGAATCCAACTCATCCACTGTTGGCCGCTGGCCACCGGACCACCGGCACCCAGTTTGAAGGGCGTCAGTAGTTTCGCCAGGGCACCGCCTTCTTTGTCCAACACGACGCCGACGCGGACCATTGAGACGCGGATGCCGGCCGATTCCGCGGCGCGAGCGGCGTTCTCCCATTCGACACAGAGATGAGCAAGAAAGTCGGAGCCGGGCGGGCTGTCTTCCGTCAACTCCTCGTCGCCGTGCGCACCGTAGTAGCCGATGGCGGAAGCGTTCACGAGAATTTTCGGCTGACCGTCGGCTTTTTGTGGCCTGCGCCGCAGTGCCTCGACGACGAACTGCGTGGAGTGGATGCGACTGTCGCGCAAAAGCGTCTTGAATGCCGTGTTCCAGCGACGGCTGAAAATGTTTTCGCCGGCCAGATGAATGACGGCGTCACAATCGGCGACGGCGTTCATCCAATCGCCGCTGCGCATGGGATCGCCTTCGACCAACGGGATAGCCGTCCCAAACAATTCGCGCGCCTGAGCGGCGCGGCGCGTGAGGATCACCGGCTGATCGCCGCGCTCGATCAGACGCTTGATGAGCCGGCGACCAACCAGTCCGGTTCCGCCCGTGACAAAGATACGCATCGTTGATTCCTTGTAAACCGCTCGCGGCTTAGCGCCCGGCGAAACGCTAAGCCGCTTGCGGCTTAAACCCATTGGACCGGATCGGATTCGCGCGTGCTGGCCCAGACGTGCAACTGGGGGAATTGGCGGTGCAATCGCTCGGCAAGAGCCTCGACACCGCAGCGCTCGGTCGCATAGTGTCCGGGCAACAGCAGGGCCAACCCCTCGGCGCGAGCGTGCAGATAATCGTGAAAGCGTAATTCGCCGGTCAGCAGCACATCGGCTCGCGCTCGCAGGGCATCGCTCAGCAATTCGCCGCCCGCGCCGCAGACGATAGCCACGCGCCGCACCGGACGCTGCGGATCGCCAATCACCTGCACCGGACCACAGGGAAGCGCGGACTTCACGGTCGTCGCCACTTCGAGGAGCGGCCGGCTGGGTTCGAGTGTACCCAGACGCCCTTCGCCCATCTCATTATGAGGAGTTTGCAGAGGGTAAATGTCGAAGGCAGGTTCCTCATAGGAATGCGAGCGGCGGATGGCGGCGATTACCGGCTCAACTCGACTTGCCGGACAAACCGCCTCCAGACGCCATTCGTTGACCTCTTCGCGCCGCCCCTTTTGGCCAACCGTCGGATTGGCCGACGCGGAAGCGAAAAACGTGCCGGTGCCCGCTATACGAAAACTGCACTCACGATACTCGCCGATGTTTCCCGCGCCGGCGGCGAACATCGCCTCGGCCACGCCGTTCAGATCCTTCTCCGGCACAAATACCACGATTTTTACCTGACTGCGCCCGGCGGCGCGACGCAATGGGCCGACTTCGACCAATCCTAAACGACTGGCCAGCAAATCGTTGATCCCGCCGCGTGTGTTATCGAATGCCGTGTGCGGACTGTACACGGCCACGCCGGCGCGAGCCAGGCTCAACAGCATTCGGCCGTCCGGCGTGGCATCGGTCAAACGCTTGACGCTGCGGAAGAGGATGGGATGATGCGTCACGATCAGGTTCGCCCGCGCCTCGATTGCCTCGGCCGCGCTTTCGGGCGTCACCGTCAAGCAGGTCATAATGCGTTCGACCGATGCCGAGCGCTCGCCCAGAAGCAAACCGACATTGTCCCAGTTCGCGGCGAGTTCCAGCGGCGCGAACGGTTCCAGATAATCGAGGATAATAGCGACCGTATACATCGTTTGAAGGGCTACCTCGTCTGGAGATACTTATCGAACCAATCGACGATGGTAATCATGTCCTTGCCGATGCCGCCCCAGCCGTGGCCGGCACCCTTTTTCACGATCAATTCCGCTGGAACGCCGGCTTGTTTCAACTTGGCGACCATCAACTCGGCTTGCTGGATCGGCACCAACTTATCGGCGTCGCCGTGAATGATCAGCGTCGGCGGATCATCAATGCTGACGTGGGAGATCGGCGATACGCGCCGGCACAGCGACTCCACCTTGTCCTTGTCCGTGATGTGTTCGAGGCGATGGGTCTTCTTGTCGAGTTCGCGGACATCGATCGCTGTGCGGAAGTTGGCCAGCACGCCGTTCTCGGCGAAGGCGTGCTGGCCCGTTTTGCCGTAATTGAGGAAATCCGTGGGCGGGAAAAAACAGGCCACCGCTTGCACCCGGCTGGAGGTGCGCTCAACGGCATCCTTCGCCCTGGGATTGCCGCCGTTGCCGGCGGTGCCCTGCATCAGCGACAAATGACCGCCGGCCGAACCGCCGGTGACGCCGATGCGCTGGGGATCGATTTGGTAATCGCTGGAGTAATGCCGGATATAGCGGATCGCTCGATTGATGTCGGCGATGGCGTCGGGAATGGTGAAGCGCGGTTGACTGCCATGACAAACGGCGAAGACCGTGTAGCCGCGCTTCACGGATTCCTCGATCCCGGACGTGAACCAGGAAGCGTCGATCGACGATGGGTTCGAGACCCAGCCGCCGCTCACGATCAATACGATGGCCGCCCCGTTGCCTCCCTTTTTCGGCGTAAACACGTCCATCGTCAGCGCGATGCCGGACTTATGTCCGTAAATGACATCGCGCGTGCGCAGGAAGGGCTGAGGATTGGCCATCGCGCGAGCGAAGCGGTGGCCAGTCGCCTCCATCGGCACGGTGTAGAGCGAGGTTCGAGCCGTCACATAGAGGGTCTTGAAGTCCGCCCCGCCGAAAGTGACATTGGCCGGCTGCTCCGGCAACGCAATGATGCCGAGCAACTTGCCGGACGGATCGAACACTTGCAGGCCCAGCGCCGACGTGATGTAGAGATTGCCTTTCGTGTCCACCGTCAGGCCGTCACCGCCCGATTTGCCCCCTTCTCGCTTCTGCTTCAATGTGCAGAAGACGCGGCCCTTGCCGATTTTGCCCGACGATTCGACCGCATAGGCCATCATCTCGGCTTGGCCGGAGGGAATGACATACAGCGTCTTTTCGTCCGGCGAGAGGATGACGCCGTTGGGGTTGGGTAGATCGTCGATCAGGCGCGTCACCTTGCCTTTGGGCGCGATATGGTAGACGCACGTTTTGCCTTGCGGCAGCGGCATCGGAGCGCTGAATGCCGGGTCGGTGAAGTAGATGCCGCCCTGCTTGTCGATCACCAAATCGTTGGGCGCGTTGAAACGCTTGCCCTCGTATTTGTCGGCCAACACGCGGCGCGATTTGCCGTCGGCGCTGTAGGCGGCGATCCGGCCATCCATTTCGCAGGCGACGATCTCTCCCTTGGCGTTGAGCATCAGTCCGTTGGCGTGGTTGGACTTCTCGGAGACGACCGACAGCTTGCCTTTGGCATCGACCTTATGGATGCGCTGGTTAGGGATGTCACTGAAATAGACGTTGCCGGCGCGGTCGGCGGCCGGTCCTTCGGTGAACTTGAACCCGGTATGCAGTTTGACGATCTCTCCGGTTGGGCCAATGCCCGCGATGGGCTTGGCGGCTTCATCGGCGGCCGGAAGGCCCGGCGCGTGTATCAGGCTGAGGGCCAGAGTACACAAACACAGTAGGAGGAAGTTGCGCACGAACATCGGAAAAGCTCCTCGCGAACAGGAAGAGGGAACGGCACTTCGCCAGCGATATTACTCCGGCAGGTAAATTCATCACGAAAACACGAAAGTACGAAAAACCGAAAAAATCATTCGATGTTTTCTTTCGTGCTTTCCTTCTTTCGTGCTTTCGTGATGAATTTGCCTGGCGAGGTAATAGGATAGTGCCGATCATGCGCCGGGGCGAGGGGCGACGGTTTCAAAGACCGAGCTTGCGGCGAATCTCGGCGGCAATGATCTGGGGAGCGGGAGTGATGTCAACCTGGAGCGCATGTCCAGGCGGTTCCAATGTCTCGAATTGACTGTGCAGCAATTTGGGGTCCATGAAGTGGCCCTTGCGGGCGGCAAGGCGCTGGCGAATCAATTCCTCCGAGCCGCGCAGATGGACGTAGTGGATCGCCTCCGGTGCTTCGCGCTGGAGGTATTCCTGATAGGCGTGTTTCAGCGCCGAGCAGGCCAAAACGATATTCTCTCCTCGATCGCGCGCCTCATCAATGCGCTGCCGTAAGGCATCGAGCCAGGGACGGCGATCCTCATCGTTGAGCGGCTCGCCCCGGCGCATCTTATCGATGTTGGCGGCGGGATGAAAATCGTCCGCATCAACGAAGGTCCAGCTCAACTCCTGAGCCAGCACCTTGCCGATGGTCGTTTTGCCCGAACCCGATACGCCCATCAGAACAATAATCATGCCTCCCTCACTTTCGCCGGCGAACCGCGTAGCCATACTGTAGGGGCCAGGCTGGCTCCTGATGGAGCGTTTGCTGCGCGTGCAAGGCCCAATAGGGCTGGCGCAGCATCTCCCGCGCGAGACAGACGAGATCGGCCGATCCCGACGTGATGATTTCGTTGGCCTGCTCCGGTTCCGTGATAAGCCCCACTGCCGCCGTTCGTATCCCCACTTCACGGCGGATCGCCTCGGCGAACGGCACCTGATAATTCTTACCCACGGGAATCTTCGCATGGGGGACCAGCGCGCCACTGGAACAATCGATCAGGTCCACGTCTCGCTCGAACAATGCACGCGCCAGGGCGATCGATTGAGGTAGATCCCAGCCGCCTTCGACCCAATCGGTCGCCGAGATGCGCACGAACAATGGCAGGCCGGCCGGCATGATCCGGCGTAACTCTTCCGCCACACGCAGGACCAGACGCATACGGTTCTCCAGGCTGCCGCCGTAACGATCCGTGCGATGATTGCTGAGGGGCGAGAGGAAGGAATGCAGCAGATAGCCGTGAGCCGAATGAATCTCCAAGACGCGAAAGCCAGCAGCCAGGGCGCGACGCGCGGCAGTGACGAAGGCCGAGACGATTTCATCAATGCCCGCCTCGGTCAACTCCGACGGCGGCGGGTCTCCCTCGTGGAAGGGAATCGGACTGGGACCGACCACCGGCCAGCCGCCCTCCGCGGTTGTCTTCAGAAATGCCCCGCCTTTCCAGGGCAGATCGCAGCTTGCCTTGCGTCCCGCGTGGGCCAACTGGATACCGGCAACAGCACCTTCGCGATGCAAAAAGCGTGCAATGCGCGCCAGCGGTTCGGTGTGTCGATCGTCCCAGATGCCCATATCGCCAGGCGTGATACGGCCATCGCGCGTCACCGCCGTCGCCTCGACCATGACCAATCCCGCGCCGCCGACGGCCCGGCTGCCGAGGTGGACCAAATGCCAATCATCGGCCAAGCCTTCCTCCGCGCAGTATTGACACATTGGTGACACCACGATCCGATTGCGGAAGGTGATACCACGAATATTCAAAGGACTTAGCAGATCCACATCCGGGAAATTACGATCATGATCGACCGTGGCGGAACATCCTCCCGTCGCCGAGTGAGGGGGCGTTACTCTCGAAGAGGCGGCATCGGCTTCCTTCATACCTCACTCCTTCTTTGGAGGCTACTTGCTGGAAATCATCGCGATTGACTGTTTTCACACCGGAGCGGGTTTATCTTTGGGAACGTGCTGCGCCGGTTTCACGCCCCGCCCTCGATCGTGAGCATCATCTGCTTGCGCCGAGGGCAGCGGTGCCCATTCGATGATCGATTTGATTTCATCCGCCGTGTGATGATGGAGCGCTTGCTCGAAATCGGTATGCGGATGGCGGTCGGTGATAAGACGAGAAAAGTGATCGCCCCAACGCAGATGCGCTTGCGCCAAATCATCCACCGCCATCTGGAAATGGCCGCGCGCCGCGTTGACGCTGCCGAGCATCACTTGATTGCCTAACACCAGCCGGCGAATCAGTTCCGCGCCAGCGATCTCGAGAGGACGAGAGCCACCCGGAACGCCCGTCAGCACATAGGCCCCGTTGAGCGATAAAGCCTCCAGCAAATTGAACTCCAGCTTGGGAATGCCGGTCGCCTCGAAAATAAATTCCATCGCTCCCAGCGTCTGACTCACCTTATCGGCGGGCACTTTGCGGCCATCCACGTACTGTCCGCCGATTCGTTCCAACCACTTCGGCCGAGCCGTGCCCGCGTCCACAATGTCCAGGCCATGCACCTCCGCGCCGCGCAGGCGCAGGATCATCGACGCCAACAGGCCGATCGGTCCCAGCCCAGCCACGAGACAGCGCCGGCCAGTAAACCAGTCGGGATGAGCGCCCGCTTCCGGCAGTCGAATCATTTGCAGCCGGGCTGCCTCATCGATGGCCTTCTCGGCCACCGAGGTCGGCTCGGTGAGTACACCAAATTCGGCTAATTGCGCGGGCACATGGACGATATATTGCTCCTTATCCACGACATGCTCGGTCTGGTAGCCGTCCAATCCCCAGATGCCGCGCTCGTGATAGTCCCCGGTACGGCACATGTCGGAGCGATTCATGGTGCAGGGCAGACACTTGTCGCAGCCGCGGCGCACGGTGAACACGGCGAAATCACCCACCTTCACCCGTGTCACCGACTTGCCCACCTCGGTGACTTGGCCGAACATTTCATGGCCGATAACCAACTCTTTGTGTCTTTCGGGAGCGCGCGAGCGTCCGCCGCCGGCTTCCTCGCGGTCGGTGCCGCAGATGCCGACACGCAGGACGCGCAATTTCACCTCATCGGGCTGATTCACGGTAGGCTCCGGCCGATCGATCAGCCGAAGCGTTGAGGTGCCGGATACTACAGCGATCGCTTTCATCCCATTTCTCCTTCATCGACTCGGCTCGCCGACCGATTCAGTCTGCGGAGCCTCTTTCTGTCCCGGCGCGCGACCGTGCGGCGCGGCGTGTTCGATGACACAGTTGATCTCGGCTCCAACCAACAACGCCAGCGCCGCCAGATACAACCACAACATCATCAGCACGACGCCGGCCAGAGCGCCGTAGGTTTCGCTGTAGCTGGGGCCGAACTTTAGATAGAGCCGAAACCCCACGCTGGCGGCGATCAGAGTCAGTACACCGAGAGTCGCTCCCGGTGTGATCCACTCCCATTCTTGTTCCACATGAGGACCGAAGTAATAGGCCAGCGCGAAGGCGGTCAACAGCGCCACCACGACGACGAACCATTGCACCACGGTCGCGGCTGTTTTCGCCACGCTGTCCAGGTGCAACCAGGCGGCCACATCGGGCCATACCGCGATGCAGATCGAAGCGCCAATGAGCAAGATCGTCTCGATGATCGTCAGCACGATGGCCAACAAACGCTTCTTCCACCACGGCCGTTCATCGCGCACGCCATAGGCGGCGTTCGTCGTATCCATGACGGCCACGAACAGGCTGGAAGCCGACCACAGCAGAATGAGCGTAGACAGCGACAACAGACCGACCGAGCTTTCCGATTGGATTTTATCAATCTGCTCGCCGACAATCTTGGACGCGGCGGCGTCGGGCATTTGCTGAGCGGAAAGCGCCTTGAGTTGGATGGCGACATCGTGGCGCGCGCCCACGGCGAGAGCCAGTACCAGGCCCAAGAGCGGCACCAACGACAGCATGGCGTAAAAGGCAACCACCGCCGCCTGGTTGAGCGTGTCGTGCTTATCCATCGCTCGGTAGGTGCGCACGGCCAATTCGCGGGCGGATAAGCCTCCCCAGTTCCACGCTTCACGCAGGCGAATCGAGCGCAGAGACATCTTTCCTCCTCCTTAAAAGAATGGCCCTCTCTCGTTTACGTTTCGCGACGACCTCCACGAAACGTAAACGAGAGGGGTGCCAGTTCGCCGCGCGCCATTTCGGTACAACTTTCCAAGCAAAGCGTGCGCCAGGCTGAGCGACACAATGGCACGCAGCCCGAAATCCTCTGTCCGGTATTGGAAGAGCCGAAAAGCTTACGCCTGCTGGATCGGCTCTACCCGCCTCTTCCTCGCCCGGAGTCCGGACGATGCGCCGGGCGGCCCCACTTACCTGGCCGCTCTGGATCAGTTCCGCAAGCTGGTGGTGCAGGACGCCGGGAAGGGTACTGATGATTATCAGGTTTCCGCCCTGCTAAACCAGTACCGCGCCCACCTGGAGACCCACCCACAAGAGCGGCGTGCCCGGCGTCTTCGCCCAGTTTTCGAGTCCATTAGCGTCCGTAGCTTTGGCCTTACTGACAGCTGCGCTCGAAACTAAACTCTCGTCCTTACAAAGACAACCCTGCGGCGCCTTCCTCCGTCAAGAACTCACGCACTGCTCCCCAGCGGTGAATCGGCGATCCATCCCAGATCAGCAGCAACTTCTTGCCCGTTTGCACGAGCAAGTGTTTCAGGAAGACCACGCTCTCCGAACTCGACAGCGACTCGCGACGAACCAATGTATACAGTTTTCCGGCTGGTATCAGGCCCGCCATGACCGATAGATGGTCGCGCGTCCATTTCTTGTCAACGACCGTCGTCTGCCCTTGAGGGCCATAGGTGCGGACCACGCTCGGTGACAAGTAAACGCCCGATTCATCGACAAAAACCAGGGTTCGGCGTTCGGCCACGGCACGCCGACGCAACGGGGGCACACTTCGGTCCGCCAGTGGGCGATGACTGCTTCGTCACGCTGAATGGCCCGCGTGATCGGCATTTGCGGTGTCCAACCCAACTCCTTGAGAATGCGCGAAACATGATCGCGGTGGGAAGTCACTCCCAATTCACGAGCCAGAACTTCAACGACGTGCGGGCACGTCCAAACCTCACCATGCCACAAAAAATCGGGGATGAACTGCTTTTGCTCCTCAGACAGCTTGGCGTGCGTTCCGCGGACCCGAGAAAGAAGGGCTTGGTGTCCTCCTTTTCGAGCGCTCGTCAACCACTGGCTCACCGCGCCCTTGGACGCTCCCAAGGCTTCAGCGATCTCGAGTTCGGTCCAGCCATTCTGGAACGGATACTACGCTCGAAGGCGGCGCCATTCACGCCAACCATAGGGTTCCTTCATACCTCCTATTGTAAAGAGCAACGGGGGGGTAGTTTCGAGCGCAGTTGTCAGTAAATGTGGACGGCATCCTCGAACTTCAATGCGGCCACGGCTCCAAGGCCGTGGAGACGCGAGCCGGCAACTGGCGAGCAATGCAGGCGTCCACGCTTCAATGCGGCCACGGCTCCAAGGCCGTGGAGACTTCATGATAGCCGATGCCCTTGCCGGTTTTCTCGTAGGCTTCAATGCGGCCGCGGCTCCAAGGCCGTGGAGACATCGCGGGGCCATATTCAATCCAGCCGGCGCAGGTGGCTTCAATGCGGCCACGGCTCCAAGGCCGTGGAGACTGCTGCCGTCGCTGACGATGAGGGCGCGTGTGATGCGGCAGCTTCAATGCGGCCACGGCTCCAAGGCCGTGGAGACGATGCTGGGGTATTTGCAGGGGAAGGCGAGCGATAGGCTTCAATGCGGCCACGGCTCCAAGGCCGTGGAGACCCCAACCAAGTTGGCATAGTCGTTGCCCACCATTTGGTGCTTCAATGCGGCCACGGCTCCAAGGCCGTGGAGATGGACTGCCCATCCGCGAGCTGCGCACGGCCAAGGACGCTTCAATGCGGCCACGGCTCCAAGGCCGTGGAGATGGCCTTCTGCCACGGTGATGCTCCCCCGCTGCAACCGCTTCAATGCGGCCACGGCTCCAAGGCCGTGGAGATCGGGGACATCCCGCAAGTCAAGACGCTGGGCGACATCGTGCTTCAATGCGGCCACGGCTCCAAGGCCGTGGAGATCATGTCCTTGAATCGTTTGCCAGGCGCTACCTGCCATGCTTCAATGCGGCCACGGCTCCAAGGCCGTGGAGATTATTACCCAGAATCCCTTGTCTTCTGTACGCTCACCATGCTTCAATGCGGCCACGGCTCCAAGGCCGTGGAGATCTCCACCCCCTTTAAGACCGGTGGCGTTTATGACTGGCTTCAATGCGGCCACGGCTCCAAGGCCGTGGAGATCCGGCGATTTCGCTGTACCCAGTGATTGGTCTGACACGCTTCAATGCGGCCACGGCTCCAAGGCCGTGGAGATTACAGTACAACGGAAATTACTATCAAGTGCTGTCCAGCTTCAATGCGGCCACGGCTCCAAGGCCGTGGAGATTGCAATCTCCGGGATCGGCGGCGACCACCGAATACCCCGCTTCAATGCGGCCACGGCTCCAAGGCCGTGGAGATCTTGCCGTCGATGGAGTCGAGGCGGCTGAGGATTTGCTTCAATGCGGCCACGGCTCCAAGGCCGTGGAGATGGATTCGGTTCCGATGTATCTTCGCCCCGCTATAAGGCTTCAATGCGGCCACGGCTCCAAGGCCGTGGAGATCAACCAGATGCGTGGGGATGTTCTTCCAGTCTACATGCTTCAATGCGGCCACGGCTCCAAGGCCGTGGAGATCCATCTGGTTCGACCTCGCGGAAGAGGCGGCAAAAGGGCTTCAATGCGGCCACGGCTCCAAGGCCGTGGAGATGACCCCACCGGCGCAGGCCTGACGCTTGACGACATCGAGCTTCAATGCGGCCACGGCTCCAAGGCCGTGGAGATTACCCTAGTGGGTCGTCAATCTTCGATTGACGGGTAAAGTTTGCGGAGTTTGTATCGAGCAGCGGCCAAGGTAAAGGTCCAATGGATGCGCGCTCTGCGGTCATTCCGTTTGTTCTCCCAGGCCGCCACCTCGCGCGCAATGAG
>DATNCY010000333.1:0-44759 GCA_035553375.1 Gemmataceae bacterium | reverse complement strand
ATCTCGTCCACGCTCGCCCCCATCCGCCTCCCGACCTCGTGGAGCGGTGATCCGCACGCAGGGCAGACGACCGTGAGCGCGAGCAAGTCCTTCGAGTTGTGCCGCGACTCCGTGGCGCAACGCGAACACGTCACCATGAGTGGGTTGGCGAACTTCACGCCTCGTGTGCCCTCCGCCTTAGTGCCTGCGGGTCACAAAGATTTACAAATCAATCCTTTGAACTTTCGATCCCAACCGCCCCACAACCACCCCGCGATTCTACGAGCGAACACCCTCGCCACGCAAGCACCAAATCCCCCCGTTCGCCGATCTGGTTAGGGCGAAAAGACTATCCACCGCGCAGCGGCTTAGTTCGACAGACGTTATGCCGCCGGGAAAAATGATGTTTGTCGAAGCCTGTAACGTAAGCGAGAGATTCGGGCTGCCTCGCTCACGCTGCGTACTCCGATGAGATGAGCGCGATGCGAAGGCCGGCAAGTCGGGATAATTCTTGAGATCGTTCCTTCACGGAGATAGACTCAAACCCTGGAGTCGCAGCCGACTCCCTCGACCGCGAAAGGTCTGACTCCATGAAGAATGCACGCAAGAAAGCCGGCCTGGTTCTCGTCCTGATCGTCTTTGTCGCGGGAATCGCCGCTGGCGGGTGGTATCTGTATCGATGGTGGACCCGGCCGGACTTCCGCAAGCTGGGCGGGACGGTGCTGATCTACGAGTTAGATACGCACACCCTCCTGCCTGGGAGCGAGCCGGAGAAGTTGCCCGATGCCCTCCTGCGCCGCCTCGACCCTGCCGACTTCGCCGGCATCACCGTCCGGCTGATCGGCGACAGGCGCGTCGAGATTGCTATCCCGCGCGGCGAAAATCGCGAATTACACGAGGAGTATGTTCAGCAAGTCAAGGACTTGATCGCGCAGTGCGGCGAGTTGGAGTTCCGCATCCTGGCCAACCCGCACGACGACGGCGAGGCTATCGAATGTGCCGTTGACTACCTGGGGAACGCCGAGAACGCCGCCGAACTGCGGCACTTGGCGATGCTTGGCGAGCCACCGCCTCCGCCGCGCGCCAAGGACGGCGGCGATACCTTCCCCGTCACACTGCAAGGCGAAACCACCCATCACGCTTACAGCTGGGTTGAGATCGGCAAGGAGGGAATCTACATGCTGTATCTGAACAACAATGCCGAAAAGTCCCCGACGCATGGCCGGCAGTGGCAGGCCGTCGCCGCTGCCCGCGACAAGTCGCAGGCCATCCGGTTCCCGATCGTGCAGAAGTCCTCTCTGCTATTCAGCCGAACTATCCCTAACCCAGAACGACTCGCGCCGCAGGACCGCGAGCAGGGCAAAAAGTACGAATTCTTCCTCCTCACCCGCGACCCCTCGCCCGGCACACGGATCACCGGCGCGTACCTCGCTTCCGCGGAGCCGGGACAGAACGAGCGCGGCGAACCGGCCATCCGCTTCCGCCTGAACGCCGCAGGTGCCAATCTCTTCCACGAGTTGACCAGCCGGAACACGCCGTCCGCCGAAGCCGGCGGGTTCAAGCGCCAACTGGCCATCCTCCTCGATAATCAGATTCGCTCGGCACCGCCCCTCGGCGGCCCCATGCGCGACCGCGTCGAAATCTCCGGCGGCTTCACCCCCGAGACGGTCAATGAGCTTGTCACCATCTTCCGCGCCGGTGCCATGCCCGTCCTTCTGAAACCGGTTCCTCTCTCGGAAGTGACCGTAGGGCCGCCAATTCGATAGGAGAACACCAGCCAAAAGTAAAACGATCATGCAGGAGATTAACACTTTTCGCCTGAACTTCGGCGCGGCTTCTGCTCTCCTGGTGGTATGAGCGATGCCATGTTGGAACTGGATGGATCATTCGGCGAGGGCGGTGGGCAGATTCTGCGCACCAGCCTGACCCTCTCGCTGTTGACCGGCCGTGCCTTTCATTTGCGCAACGTCCGCGCTGGCCGCGCCAAGCCGGGGTTGCAACCTCAACACCTGATGAGCGTTCGTGCCGCAGCCACAATCGGCCAAGCCGAGATGCGCGGTGCTTCGCTCGGCAGCTGCGATCTCGTCTTCGAGCCGGGCATCGTGCGCGCGGGGAAGTATCGCTTCGATATTGGCACGGCCGGGGCGATTGGCCTGGTATTGCACACACTTTATTTGCCATTGGCGTTGCGCGGCCAGACGCCCAGCGAATTGACGCTGATTGGCGGAACGCACGTCTCAACCAGTCCTTGTTTTCATTTTCTCGATACCACTTGGCGACGCTATTTGGAACTTGCTGGCCTACGCCTGAGCCTGCGCATGAATCGCCCTGGTTTCTATCCGCGCGGCGGCGGCATGGTTGAGGCGTTCATTCAGCCATGTACCAAACTACACGGCATCCATCTGGGCGCACGCGGATCGATCAAGGCGAGCGGGTTCAGTGCTGTCGCCGGACTCGATGTCGGGATCGCCCGCCGGCAGGCTCGGCGCGCGCTGTTCCGATTGCAGAAGCATGGGCTGAAAGCCCATCTGCGTGAGGAAACGTGGGAGGGCGGACCGGGCACCGTAGTCGCGGTGGAGTTAGACACGACTCCCGTGCCGACCTTATTCTTCGCTCTGGGAGCGCGCGGTAAACCGGCGGAACGGGTGGCCGATGAAGCCGTCGATCAAGTGATCGCCTATCTCGATGCGGGCGACGCCCTCGTTGACGTTCATAGTGCCGACCAGATTGTATTACCATTAGCCTTGGCGGAAGGCACTTCGGAGTATCGCGTTGCCGAGGTGACGCGGCATCTGACCACCAACATCGACATCATTCGTCGCTTCCTCGAACGTGACATCGTCTGCGAGGGTGCCGAAGGCGAACCGGGAGTGGTTCGTATCAACTGAAGCCGAACTGAGGTAGGTCCCACCTGCCGGGTGGGACCTGTTGGGGCAAGGTCCCACTCGGCAAGCGGGACCTACTGCAAGCGGAACCTGTTGGGGCAAGGTCCCGCTCGGCAAGCGGGACCTACTGCAAGCGGTTAGTGCTTTTAACAACCTCTCTCACTTTTCGATCACATCCTTAATTTGTAACGCAAGTTGTTTATTAGCAAGGAATTGTGTACTTTTCCGCTTGGTGAGGTGCGTCCGGGAGAATCGTTGACAGAAGAGTACAGATTGATACAATTTACAGGAGAGAAGCCGTGTTGTCGAAGGGGAGAGCCGCATGAAAATTACAGCCCAGGAAGAATACGGGTTGCGTTGTCTGTTGCGGCTGGCGCGAGCCGGCGACGGACAGGCTCTTACCATTCCGGAGATTGCCGAGGCCGAGAAGTTGTCGGCCCCTTATGTGGCCAAGCTGTTATCTGTGCTGCGGCAGGCCGGATTGATAACCAGTACACGCGGGCGTTCGGGGGGGTACTGCCTGGCTCGACCGGCGTCCGAGGTGCATTTGGGAGAGGTCATGCGGGCGCTGGGGGAACCGCTCTTTGAAGATCCCTCGTATTGCGAACGACACGCCGGCCCGGAAACCGGCGGCACCTGCGTCCACAACGACGGCTGCACCTTGCGGGTTATCTGGCAAACGCTCGAACAGTGGATGCGCCGGCTTCTCGATCAACTCACCCTCGCCGATTTGTTGCAAAGTCAGGAACAAATCGCCGAACGCCTGCACGCTCATTTACAGACCGATACGCTGGAACCTCTGGGGGCCTTGCTGACGATAGGCTCGGCTGGCCGCGCGTGATTGTCCAGATGGGAACTATCGCATAGGGAATACGATGACGACTGCGACTCAAACGATCCAAGAACTCGCCAATCGCGAATATCAGCACGGTTTCTTCACGGACATCGAATCCGAGACGGTGCCGCGCGGTCTGAACGAAGACATCGTCCGGCTCATCTCCGCTAAGAAGCACGAGCCGGATTGGTTGCTGCAATGGCGTCTGAAAGCCTATCGGCACTGGCTGACCATGGACGAACCGCGTTGGTGGCCCAAGCTGGAAATCGCTCCCATCGACTATCAAGACATCATCTATTATTCCGCTCCCAAGCTGAAAAAGAAACTCAATAGTCTCGATGAAGTCGATCCGGAACTGCGCAAGACTTTCGAGAAACTCGGCATCTCGCTGGACGAACAGAAACGCATGACCGGCGTCGCGGTCGATGCCGTCTTTGACAGCGTCTCGGTGGCCACCACCTTCAAGGGCAAGCTGGCCGAGATGGGCATCATTTTCAGCTCGTTTTCCGAGGCGGTGCGCGAACATCCGGAACTGGTTCGCAAGTATCTCGGTTCCGTCGTGCCGCACAACGACAACTTTTTCGCCGCCCTGAACTCGGCAGTCTTCAGCGATGGTTCATTCTGTTACATCCCCAAGGGCGTGCGCTGCCCGATGGAGTTGTCCACGTACTTCCGCATCAACTCGGCCGGCACCGGCCAATTCGAGCGCACGCTCATCGTCGCCGAGGAAGGTGCGTATGTCAGCTACCTGGAAGGCTGCACGGCCCCGCAGCGCGACGAGAACCAGTTGCATGCCGCCGTTGTGGAGTTGGTCGCTGTCGGCGAGCGTTCGGAGATCAAGTATTCGACGGTGCAGAACTGGTATCCCGGCGACAAGGAAGGCCGTGGCGGCATTTACAACTTCGTGACCAAGCGTGGTGCTTGTCGCGGAGTCAGCTCGAAAATCTCGTGGACGCAGGTGGAAACCGGCTCGGCCATCACCTGGAAATATCCCAGTGTGATCCTGCAAGGTGACAAATCGGTCGGCGAATTTTATTCGGTGGCCCTGACCAATAACAAGCAGCAGGCCGACACCGGTACGAAGATGATCCACATTGGCAAGGACACCAAAAGCACCATCGTTTCCAAGGGCATCTCCGCCGGCAACGGTCAGAACACTTATCGCGGCTTGGTGAAGATTCTCAAGGGCGCGGCCGGCGCGCGCAACTACAGTCAGTGCGATTCGCTGCTACTAGGTGATCGCTGTGGAGCGCACACGTTTCCCTACATCGAGGTCAAGAACAGCACGGCCACCGTGGAGCATGAGGCGTCCACATCGAAGATCGGCGAAGATCAGATTTTCTATTGCAAGCAGCGCGGCCTATCGGCGGAAGACGCCGTCAACATGATCGTCAATGGCTTCTGCAAGCAAGTGTTTTTGAATTTGCCGATGGAGTTTGCCGTCGAAGCACAGAAGTTGCTGGGGGTAAGTTTGGAAGGGAGCGTCGGATAACGACAATGGGTTAGGACGGGAGTAGTGTCATGACCAATATGACTGCGACTGAGGCGGTGCAGGCTTTCTTGACACCTATCAAGGAAGCAACGGAAATCCGCGACGTTGGCGGGAACCTGTTGGGCTATTTCACGCCTGCGAACCGAGGCGAAGATCTGCTCTATCAGCAGGACATCGCACAGTTCGACCTTGAGGAACTGAAGCGCCGGGCGGCATCCAAAGAGCGAGGACTTACGACGGAAGAGGTGTTGCATCATCTCCGCTCGTTGGAGCATCCCGGATGAAATATACCGTGACGTGGTTGCCGGCCGCGAGCAGCGAACTGACACGCCTCTACAATCAGCCTTTGAATCGTCAGGCTGTCGCAGATGCGGCCGATCTTATCGACCAGGAGCTAAAAATTGATCCCGATCAGAAAGCCCGACTGTTTGGAGGAATGTACTTTTATCGAGTGCCACCGTTAGTTGTGGCGTTCGAGGTTATTCCGGATGACTGTCTGGTGAGAGTCCTCCAGGTCTACAGAGTGAAGTCTTAATCAGTGGCTCGAATTCGCCGTCGAAGCACAGACGTTGCTGGGCGTGAGTTTGAAAGACAGCGTGGGGTAAATCTCCAGTTTGGGAGTTTTTGCCATGGCAGAAGAGAAACTACAAGATCCACTGTTCTCGGTCGAGTTTGCTCTTATCGTTGTTGGGGAAGGTTTGACAGCTCACTGCTGTTTCTCAGACCGAACGCAAGTGCGAATCCAACCTGGAGACGCGATCGAATTTATCCGGCCGGATGGAAGCGTCCTTCAGACCACGGCCCAGTCGGTTAAGCTGTTTGAGTCAATTGGGATGTTTGAGAACGGGCGTCCTGGTTTGGCAGGTCTGGTGTTGCCCAATGGCGTTCAGAAGGACGACATCCCACAGGGAACAATGCTCCGGCTCATCCAAGCTGGCAAATCCTGCGGAAGTTGAACGATGAATAGGAAGGATCAGTTTCAATCAATGCTCACGATTAATAACCTGCATGCCCGAGTAGACGACAAGGAAATCCTGCGCGGCATCAATCTCGCGGTCAACGCCGGCGAGGTTCACGCCATCATGGGCGAGAACGGTTCCGGCAAGAGTACGCTCGCCGGCGTCCTCGCCGGACGCGATGCCTACGAGGTGACGGCCGGCGAAGTTCTCTTTGAGGGCAAGAATCTCCTGGAACTCGATCCCGAGGAACGCGCTCGCGAAGGCATTTTCCTCGCCTTTCAGTATCCCGTCGAGATTCCCGGCGTCAGCAACACGTATTTTCTCAAGGCGGCCGTCAACGCCGTTCGCAAGTATCGCGGCCTGCCGGAATACGACGCCCGAGCGTTTCTGAAGCTGGTCAAAGAGAAGATCAAGCTCATTCACATGAGCGAGGATCTGCTGAAACGGCCGGTCAACGAAGGTTTCTCCGGCGGCGAGAAAAAACGTAATGAGATCTTGCAAATGGCCATTCTCGATCCGAAGTTGGCCATTCTCGACGAAACCGATTCCGGCCTGGATATTGATGCGCTGAAATCGGTGGCCGACGGCGTCAACGCCTTGCGCAGTCCCGATAGGGCCGTTATCGTCATTACCCACTATCAGCGTTTGCTCGATTACATCGTGCCCGACAAGGTGCATGTATTGCTCCGTGGCCAGATTGTCAAATCGGGCGGGAAGGAGCTGGCGCTGGAGTTAGAGGACAAGGGTTACAAGTGGTTGGAATAAGCGGTTGGCGTGCCTCAATCGGTGTAGGCAGTGAGGAGACAGCGGTGACGGAAGTGATGGACGCGAATAATACCTATGTCGCCGCTTTCGAGCGGTTGGAACGCGAGTTGGCCGCCTCGGGAACGCCGGCCATACATCGGCTACGCAAGGCAGCCATCGCACGCTTTGCCGAGATGGGCTTTCCCGGACCACGCGACGAAGAATGGCGGTTCACGCCTCTCTCCGCGCTGACGCAAGTTCCCTTCGAGTTAGCTCCGCCAGAGAAAACCTACTTCGCGGTCGGAGACATTCCTACCTGGGAAGACTCTCTCCCTCCTGGCGTCATCGTCTGCGGCTTGGCCGAGGCGATGCAAAAATATCCAACCCTTGTTGAGCCGCACCTGGCCCGCCATGCAGACTGGAAGAAGCAACCGTTCACGGCCCTGAACACGGCCTTTCTGCGCGAGGGGATCTTTATCTACCTTCCGCCGAACACGGTGATTGAGGAGCCGATCGTTGTGGATTTCGTGCCCAGTCGTACCGGGGCACCCCATGTCTGGCACCGCCGCGCGCTCGTTATTCTGGGCGAGAAGAGCCGGAGTACCTTGGTCGAGAGTTACCAGGGCGCTCCGGACCTGACTTACTTTACCAATGCCGTTACGGAAATTGTCGTCGGTGCTGGCGCGGTCGTCGATCATTACAAGGTGCAGCACGAGGGCAATCAGGCGTTTCATCAAGCAACGATGCAGGTGCAGCTTGGCCGCAGCGCTAACTTCTCGTCGCACGCTATCACCCAGGGCGGGCAATGGGTTCGCAACGAAATCAACGCTGTCTTCGAGGGCGGGGGCGGTGAATGTACCCTCAATGGCTTGTATCAGGCGAGCGGTCAACAACTGATCGATAATCGCACCTTTATCGATCACGCTTATCCGCATTGCGCCAGCCATGAAGTGTACAAGGGCATTCTCGACGGTAAGGCGCGCGGCGTGTTCAACGGTAAAATCTACGTTCGCCAGGACGCACAGAAGACCGACGCCAAGCAGACCAACAAGACGCTGCTTTTGTCCGACGATGCGACTATTAACACCAAGCCGCAGTTGGAGATTTATGCCGACGATGTCAAATGCACGCACGGGGCGACGGTCGGCCAACTCGATGCCGAATCGATTTTCTACCTGCGTTCGCGCGGCATCGGCTTGGCCGAGGCACGCAGCCTGCTGACCTACGCTTTCGCCAATGACATTGTCAGCCGCATCAAGGTGCCGCGCGTGCGCGAGGCACTAGAGCGAAGCCTGCTGGAGAGCCATCATCTGCCGGTGGCTGAGTCCGCCGAGGAGGACGCATGAGCATTCACCCGGTCCCTGTCGCTCCCGGTGGGATAGGCGTCTCGCCTGTCCCTACCACCCTCTCCGGAGGCTTCGAGGTCATGCGCGTCCGCGAGGACTTTCCGATCCTCCATCAAGAGGTTCACGGTCAACCGCTCATCTATTTCGACAACGCCGCCACCACGCAAAAGCCGCAAGCCGTACTCGATGCTTTGCAGCACTACTACGGCCACGACAACGCCAACATTCATCGCGCCGTTCATCTCCTGAGCGAACGGGCCACGCGCGCTTATGAGGACGCACGGCAGAAAATATGCCGGTTCCTTGGCGCGGCCGAGTCGCGCGAAATCATCTTCGTCCGTGGCGCTACCGAGGGCATCAACCTTGTCGCCCAAAGTTGGGGGCGGCCCAATCTCCGCGCCGGCGATGAAATCATCGTCTCGGCGATGGAGCATCACTCCAATATCGTGCCGTGGCAAATGTTGTGCGAGCAAACCGGCGCGGTGCTGCGCGTCGTGCCCATCAGCGACGACGGCGAATTTCTCCTCGATGAGTATGAAAAGCTATTGAACGATCGCACTCGACTCGTCGCGGTCGTGCATGTATCCAATTCGCTCGGCACGATTGCTCCGGTGCGGCGCATCATCGAATTGGCCCATGCTCGCGGTGCATTGGTGTTACTCGACGGCGCTCAGTCCGCCGCTCATTTGCCGATCGACGTTCAGGAACTCGACTGCGATTTCTTCGTGCTGTCGGGGCACAAAATCTATGGTCCGACCGGCATCGGCGCGCTCTATGGCAAGGCCGCGCTGCTCGAACGTATGCCGCCGTATCAGGGTGGCGGCGACATGATTAAATCAGTCACGTTCGCCAAGACGACCTATGCGGATTTGCCGAGTAAGTTTGAGGCTGGTACGCCGCACATTGCTGGTGCCGTCGGCCTGGGTGCCGCGCTCGATTACGTGCAAGCGGTCGGTCTGGAGAAGATCGCAACACATGAGGATATGCTGCTGCGTTACGCCACGGACAAGATGCGACAACTCCCCGGCGTGCGCATCATCGGCAATGCACCGCACAAGGCCGCGGTCATCTCGTTCGTGGTCGAAGATCCGCCGATCGCCTCCTTGGACATCGGTACGAAACTCGACCTGGAAGGCATCGCCGTTCGCACGGGACATCATTGCTGTCAACCCGTCATGGATCGCTTCGACATCCCCGGCACGACGCGCATTTCGTTTGCGATGTACAACACGACGGCGGAGATCGATCATTTCGTGGACGCGCTGCACGGCATCCTCACCAGCCGCTTGCGACTTAGCGCGAAGCCGCAAGCGACGGACGTTGAGCCAACCTATCCGCGTGCCGTCGCCGCCAGTCCGCAGGCCGCCGCCGATGAACTGGAGGAAGACTTCGATTTGTTCGAGAACTGGGGCGATCGTTATCAATACCTCATCGACATGGGCGAGGACATCCCGCCGCTGCCCGATGAATTCCGCACCGAGGCCAACCGCGTGCGTGGCTGCCAAAGTACGGTGTTCCTGTGGGCGCGGAAACGTCCGGGGACAGCGGACACGGTCGAGTTCCTTGCGGATAGCGACGCCGATATTGTTCGTGGCCTGATTGGGGTACTTGAGCGACTGTTCTCTGGACAAAAGGCCGAGCAGATATTGGCGTTCGATATCGAAGGTTTCTTCGCACGCCTCGGGCTGGATCAGCATTTGACCCTTGGCCGGCGTAACGGCATGGCTGCGATGGTGCAGCGTCTCCGCAACTTCGCCGCCACACTTACCGACCGGCGGGACGCCGGTCCCACCCGCAAAGAATGAGAGATTCCGCGATGGACGATACACCTCGACAGCGTCTGACTCTTCCTCTTCACGACGACAAACCCGCCCTTCCGGCGTCAACTCAGGAGGCCGACGCCCTTCCCTCCGATGCTCCTCTCGAAGAGCGCGTCATTGCCGCCTTGTGTTCGTGCTACGATCCCGAAATCCCGGTCAATATCTACGAACTGGGGCTTATCTACGATCTGAACATCGATCCTGCGGGGGCCGTGTCCATTCGCATGACGCTGACCAGTCCCGCTTGTCCCGTCGCGGGCGCGTTACCTGCCGATGTCCAATCGAGGGTACAAGCCGTTCCCGGCGTTACGTCGGCCAAGGTCGAACTCGTTTGGGATCCACCGTGGGAGATGAGCCGGATGTCCGAAGAGGCACGACTGCAATTGGGATTGTGAGATGGAACGGACGTTGAGCATGGCATCCATCGCCGAGTTGTTTGTTTGAGCCGGTAAATTACGTTGGGAGCGAGTGCGTGTACAATGGATTGAGTTCTCGCGCTCTTGATTCCTTGGAGAATCAGCCATGAATCTGACGGTCGAAGCGGTCTATGAAAACGGCGTCCTCAAGCCAACCCAAACGCTGCCGCTCAAGGAACATGAAAAGGTACGGCTCGCGGTGATGCGCGAAAGCAGTGTGGCGGAGCAAACGTATGGCTTGCTCGGCTGGACGGGTGATGCCGCCACTTTGGAACATTTGACCCTAACCCCTGAACTGGATCCGCAGGAGAGCGCATGACCTTCACGGAACTACCGGTTGGGGACACCACCGAAGCGGCCATGAACCGCCTGGGCACCGAGGTCAAGCGCCGCATTTTCGAGTTGAGTCTGCAAGGCTACAGCATCGTGGAAATCAGCGCGAAGGTGGGATATTATGAACGCGGCGTAGAACGGGTCCGCGCCGAGATTCGTTCCGGGTTGGAAGCGATGATGACGGACGATCGCCTGACGCACGGCTAATCGCACTCAATCGCTCCTCGTCATCGCGTCCGAGGATTGCCCATGTCCACTAACCATTCACGCGGCAATGCTCCGTCCGTGCGCTGGCCGGAAGAACTCGATCGTTGCTTGGAGTCGTTTCAGGCGAGACTCTATCGCGGACAGCAGCCAACTCTTGAGGACTATCTGCCGGATAGCCCCGCCGCCGCGCTCGTCCTCGTCGAATTGGTGCATATCGAACTGGAGTTTCGTCTCAAACACGGCGAGCCGGTTCGCATCGAGGAATATCTCACGCGCTATCCCCGCTTGGCCGACGATGCCGCCGGCGTCGTCGAACTCGTGAGTGCGGAATACACGATACGACGGCGCGGTGATCCTACGCTCGCTTGGCAGTCCTATTTGCCGAGGTTTCCCGCCTACCAAGACGCCCTGACCGCTCGCCTCCCGCATGCCGGCGATTCGATGGGGCAACTCACTCTCCCCTCTCGTGAGGTATTCGAGCAAGAGGGCGTTGCGGATCTCCCGCGCGTGCCTGGCTACGAAATGCTGTCGGAATTGGGGCACGGCGGGATGGGCGTCGTGTACAAGGCCAGACAGCTCGCGCTCAACCGCATCGTCGCACTGAAGATGCTGCCTGCGGCTCTTCAAGGCAATGCCGCCCAGCGCGCACGCTTTCGTGTCGAGGTGGAAACGATCGCGCAGTTGCAGCATCCGAACATCGTTCAGGTTTACGATGTCGGCGAGTGCCAAGGCCGGCCGTTCTTCGCCATGGAATTCGTCGAGGGTGGCAACCTGACGGATCACTGTCGTGGCGAAGCGCAACCGCCGAATGAGGCGGCGGAACTGGTCGAAACGCTGGCGCACGCCATGCACGCCGTTCACGCCAAGGGCATTATTCATCGCGATTTGAAGCCGTCGAACATCGTGCGGACGACGGAGGGCTGCCCCAAAATCACCGATTTCGGCCTGGCTCGCAACCTGTCATCAGATCTGACCGCCAGCGGCGAAATCTTGGGGACACCCAGTTACATGGCCCCGGAGCAGGCCGCCGGCAAGGTGCGCGAGATTGGCCCCGCCGCCGACGTGTACGCGCTGGGCGCCATCCTCTACGAACTGCTCACCGGACGGGCACCGTTCCACGGCATGTCCGTGTTAGACGTTGTCCGTCAGGTGCAGGATAGCGATCCGGTGACGCCGCGCCGGCTGGAGCCGCGAACGCCGCGCGATTTGGAGATTATCTGTCTGAAATGTCTGCGCAAAGAACCGGGACGCCGCTACGCCAGCGCCCTGGATCTGGCCGAGGATCTCCAGCGCTTCCTCAAGGGCGAGCCGGTCCACGCTCGGCCCCCGGCTTGGCCGGAGCGAGTCGTTCGCTGGAGCCGACGGCGTCCCGCGGTCGCGGCTCTCCTCGTCGTGGTTTGTCTCATCGCCCTGGCCGCGCCGTTGGCTCTGCTGGGGCACACGCTCCAGTTGGAGGAGGCATTGACCCGCACACAGGAGGAACGCAGCCGCGCCCAACGAGCCGAGGAGCAGGCCCGCATCAACGAGGCCGAAGCTCGTGTTTCTCGTTACGCCGCCGATCTGCACCTCGCGCACAATCTGTTCAAGACCGGCGATGTCTTCCAACTGCCCGACCTGCTCGATCCGTATGGGGCAGCCGGTGACGAGACCGGCGACTTACGCGGATTTGAATGGTGGCATTTGCGACGGTATCGCCAAGTGACGCGGCCAGCCTTGACGGCGCACGATGGGCCGCTGCATCTCTTGGCGTATAGTCCCGATGGCCGGTCGCTGATTACCGGCGGCGGCGATCCGAACCATCAGACGCTACACCTATGGAACTTGCAAACGGGCCACTCGCTCTTTCGACAGGCCTTGTTTAGACATTTTCCCGGTCACCTCCGCACCCGGGCAGCCTACGCCCCGCAAGGCGCTTCATTAGCGGGGGCGACCGAAGACGGGGTGGTCGTGTGGGATTTTGCTTCAGAAAAAACGAAATCCCGATTGCGGCCAAACGGCGAGGTGGCTCACATCGCCCTTTCGCCGAACGGACGTTGGCTTGTCGTGGACGACGAAACGGGGATCACGATTTCGGACTGCGTCGCGACGACGAAACGGAAAACCCTGCCCGCTCAGCACGTTGTTCGATTCGCCTTCACACCCGATAGCGATACCCTGCTTACGATCTGCAACGATACCTCTTTTCGCGGCCTCCAGTGGTGGGATCCCGCGACCGGAGCGATGCGCGAGCAAAGGCGATTCGACCGAATGATCGTTTCCGCCGCCTTCTCTCCCCACGGCACGTTCTTGCTCCTCGTCGATGAAGAATCGCGCGGGGCGATCTGGGACGCCAAACAGCGAATCCCGCTGGTGTGGTCCGACGCGATCGGCCGCGCTCGTTCCATGGCCGTGTCTCCCGACGAACAAACCCTAGCCATCGGAGACGACGAAGGAGGCGTCCGTCTGTGGGACATCCCGACCGCGAGCGTGCGGGGGCACTATCGCTGGCAACCCACGGCCATCGTTGAACTGGCTTTCTCACCGGATAATCGCATCGTGGCCGCAGCCACCGCGGAGGGGATTGTTCATCAACTGGATGCGACCGTCCGGCACGTCCCGGACAGCATTCAAACATTCTCCAGCTTTGGTCTGCCCGTTTGGTCGCCGGACGGCGAAACGGTGGCCGTGTCGGTGTGGGGAGGGGCCATTCGTCTGTTCGACCGGCGCACGCTGGCGGTTCGGGCGGTCGTGCGCTGCCCCGTGCAGAATGTCCGCTGTATGGCCTTTGCTCCGGACGGCCGGACGCTGGCCGCCGCTTGCTTTGGCGAGAAATTCGTGCGCTTGTGGAATGCAACCGATGGCCGATTGCTCGGCGTCACGCCGTCTCAGTCGGTTGTTGTCTCCGCCATCGCCTATTCTCCCGATGGCCGGCATCTCGCCTCGGCAGACGGGAAGCAGATCCGTTTCTGGGATCCGGCAACGCGAACCGACCAGGGATGCCTGGAAACCAGCGGAGATGTTCACGCGCTGGCGTTCACTCCGGACGGCCGTTCGTTGTTGACGGCTAACTCGTCCGTTCAGGTCTGGGACATCCGCGACAACGGTTCCCCGCCTCGGAAACCATCGTTTACCGTCCCGGTTGGATCAACCGTCGTCCATCTGGCCGTGTCCCGCGATGGGCGACAAGTGGCCACGGGGGAGAGCGATGGTACGGTTCGCGTCTGGCGATTCTCTCCCGATGGAAAGCTGATTCCCCAAGGCGCGGCAGTACATTGGAAGGCTAGGGAAGAGCCTGTAAGGAGCTTGGCTTTCGGAGCGAACGGCTCAACCTTACTCGTGACGGGTTATCACCGAGCGATTCTGTGCGAGATGCCGGCGGGATGCCGTCAGGACATCCTTGCCGGAACCATCGATCGCGGGGCGTTGTCGCCGGACGGTCGAACCCTTGCCACGACGGGAGACGATGGTGTCGTGCGCTTGTGGGATGTGACGACCTGGCGAGCGCGTCAGCCGTGCGGCCATGCGCTGGGCGGTGTTCGCTCCCTCGTCTTCTCGACGGATGGCCGTTTGCTGTTCACGGCTAGCCGTGTCGCCGGCCTGCACATCCAGAACCGGAGACTGCTGGCGGAGGAGACGGCTCCGCTGCGCGACACGGCGGAATCGCTGCGTTTCTGGAATGCGGCGACCGGACAAGAGGAGCCGTCCGCTGTGCCGATGCGCGAGACCATGACTCCGCCTTACGTTGTCGCTCGGTCGCCGGATGGCCGTCTGCTCGCGGCGGGTGCGGAAGACGGCGGCGTTCACATTTGGGACATGCCAGGGAGACGATGGCAAGCCCGCCGGTTCGTCAGTGAAAAGGCTCGTGCTTATGCTCAGCTTCTCGAACTCACTCGTTTGATGTGGACCAATTCAAATCCGGATTATAGCAAGAACACCGAAGCCGTCGCGGCCCTGGCGTTCTCTCCAACCGGCCACCTCCTCGCCATGGCCGGGAATCGCGGTTCGATCCGCGTTTGGGAAACCGGTAGTTGGAAGGAATACGGCCACTGGATCGGCGATCCGGGCGGTTCGACATGGCTGGCCTTCACGCCCGCCGGCGACGCGGTGATCGGCAGTCGCGGCGGACAAGTGTGTATCTGGGACGCGCGCACGGCCGAGTTGCTCGCGACGCTCGGCGAGGAAGCCGATTCGCCGGTTCTATGCGGCGTTTTCCTCCCTGGAAAGGAGGTTATCGCTCTCGGCTCGAAAGACGGCGCCATCCGCTTGTGGAATCCGCTCAGCGGCGACTTGCAGCGACTTCCGCGAGGACACCAGGATCGTATTACGTCTCTGGCATTCACGCCGGACGGCAAGACGTTGGCCTCGGCCAGTTGGGATCGCACGGTGCGTTTGTGGAACCTGCGAGCCAATCGAGAAGTTGCCGCGCTTGAAGGTCACAAAGGTCGTGTCCACGCCGTCGCCTTCTCTCCCGATGGGAAACTGCTGGCCAGCGGCGGTGACGTGGGCGTGCATTCCGGCGAGGTCTTGCTCTGGCGGCGTTAGAGGGCGTTATCCATTTGTGCGAAGCGTCCCCATCGGGGTAGTATGGGCAGTGCCCTCCGTGTTCAGCATTTGTCGCCCGCCCCCAGGAGTCACCACCGATGTGGAATCGCTGGTTGCGTTCGTTCGTCCTCCTCACGGCGCTGTTCGTTCCTTCCGCCGCGTGCGCCCAACTTCTACCCGACAAGGCGGCGGCCGCTTTCACGGTGGCCGAAGGGCTGGAAATGTCCCTGTGGGCGTCCGAGCCGCTGTTCGTCAATCCGACGTGCATGGACATCGACCACAAGGGCCGCGTCTGGGTTTGCGAATCGGTCAACTATCGCAACAAGCAGCAAGGCAAGAAACTCCATCGAGCCGCCGGCGATCGCATTGTCATCCTGGAAGACAGCAAGGGCACGGGTAAAGCGGACAAGGCCATCACGTTTTACCAATCGCCCCAGTTGCTGGCGCCGCTGGGCATCGCCGTGGCCGCCGAACCGAGCCGCGACCGCAAGGGAACCTTCTCTTACAAGGTTTACATCTGCCAATCGCCGGACATTCTGCTCTTGGAGGACAAGAACGGCGACGGCAAGGCCGACGGGCCGCCAAAGCGACTCCTCACGGGCTTCGGCGGCTTCGACCACGACCACGGCGTCCATGGCATCCTCCTCGGTCACGACGGCAAGCTCTACTTCAGCGCCGGCGACCAGGGCGTGCGCAACCTACAAAGCGCCGACGGCAAGGGCCGCAAGTGGACGAGCAACGATAGCGATTGCCGCGCCGGCACCATTTGGCGTTGCGACCTCGACGGCAAGAACCTCGAACGGATCGCCCACAATTTCCACAATCCCCATGAGCCATGCGTGGATAGTTTCGGCACCGTGTTCACTTCCGACCTCGGCGACGAGGACAAACCGCGGACGCGCCTCTGTTACGTGATGGCGGGCGGCGATTACGGTTATCATCCGCGCAGTCCGGGCCAGAAGCTCTGGCACGAGGAGCAAGCCGGCGTCGTGCCCAAGATTCTGGATACCGGGATCGGCTCGCCGGCCGGCATGTGCCCCTACGAAGGGACACTCTTGCCGAAGAAATATCAGGGTCAATTGCTGCACACCGACGCCGGCGCGCGCCAGGTTCGTTGCTACCACCTCACGCCCGACGGCGCCGGCTACGCCGTCGAGCGTGAGGACATGGTAACCAGCACCGACAACTGGTTTCGCCCCTCCGATGTTTGCGTGGCACCGGACGGCAGCGTATTCATCGCCGACTGGTACGATCCCGATATTGGCGACCACCGCATGGGCGATGTTAGCCGTGGTCGCATCTATCGCCTGGCCCCCAAGGGCAACTCGTACCGTGTGCCCAAGGTGGATCTGACGAGCAACGACGGCATCACTGCGGCGCTGGCCTCGCCGGCCCTGTCGGTGCGCGCCATGGCCATCGCCCGCCTGAAGACACTGCCGGCGGAGGAGGTCAAGAAGATCCTCGATCCGGCCATCGCCCAGAACAACGATCCTTACTTGCGGGCCCGCGCCTTCTGGCAGGTTTATTCGCGCAAGGGTCTGCCGTTGACGCCCGCCGCCATCGCCGTCGGCCGCGCCGTCAACGAACCACCGGACCCGCGTATGTCGCCCATGACCCTGCGCCTCACCAGGGATGCCCACGGCGTCTCGCCGGCTCATTACGGCGAAATCCTCATCAAGTTGATCTATGGCCATTCTCCTCTGGTGCGCCGTGAGGCGCTGCTGCAACTGCGCGATGCGGACAAGGTCAAGGCCAAGCCGCTCATCCGCGAGTTGGCCATGAAGTACGACGGCAAGGATCGCTTTTACCTGGAGGCGATCGGCATCGCGGTCGGTCATCACGACAAGGCACGCCGCGACGCGATCCTGGCCGATTTCGACAAGTTGTTCGTCGAATGGGACGAGCGTATCGGCAATCTGGTGTGGGAACTGCGGCCGCCGGGCATGCTGCCGCTCTTGGAGGCTCGCCTTGGCGATGCCAAGGTTTCCGCCGCTCAACGCGCTCAGATGGTGGACATCATCGCCGCCTACGAAGACAAGGAGACCGGCACGATCCTGCTCAAGGCTCTCCAGGCCGGTTTACCCGCCGCAGCGCGGGAGAAGGTGATCGATAATTTGAAACTTTTCCTGCCCGGAAAGTGGCAATATCTCAGCCGTAGCCGAGAATTGAGCGCCGCCATCAAGGGCATGCTGGCCCAGGCCGATACCAAAGAGACGGCGTTGGCTCTGATTGGTCTGGCCCAGAAGACGGACGAGGTCGGCGCGGTGGCCGCCTTGGCGCGGGGTAAGGACGAACCCGAGGCGGTGCGTTTCGCCGCTGCGCGGACGCTCGGCCTGCTGCCCGTGCCCGCCGCCGTCGAGGCGCTGCAAGACATGCTCAAAACGAGGCCGGCGGCGCTGCGCACCGAGGCCGTGTTGGCGCTGGGGCAATTGTCCGGCCAGAAGACGAACGCCCGCGTGGCGACCGTGGCGATGAAGCAATTGCAAGATCTGGTACGCTCCGCCGAGAGCAACACGGCTCTGGCCCAGTCGGCGCTGGAGGCACTCGCGGGCACCTTCACGGGCACCAAGTGGTTGCTCGACCTGAACGACAACAAGCAAATGCCGAAGGCACTCAAGGACGATGCCGGCCGCCTGTTACGCAACAGTCCATTCCAACGGCTGCGCAAGCGGGCCATCATCGCCTTCCCGCCAACCGGCCCTTGATCCACAGGGATAGGTCCGAGAAACATCGATGGGAGCCTTTCGATCACCCATCTTGTCGGGTTATAATGGCCCACCACGTCCGAAGACGGATCGCGCACTCGCTTTTGGGTGTTCTCCGCCTGTGTGGAGTCCCCGATGCTCCCGCTGTTCACCTATCCGCTGGCGTTCTGGGGATTCCTCTCCCTTCCCACCCTCGTAGCCATTTACTGGCTGCGCAGACGCCATCGCCGCTATCCCGTCTCCAGTCTGATGCTCTGGCTCGATCCGCGCGAATCGCGGCAAGGCGGCACGCGCATCGATCGGCTGCGCACACCGCTGTTGTTCTTTCTCGAACTGCTCGCCCTGACGCTGCTCGTCCTCGCCGCCGCCGATCCGCAACTGCCGCTCCGCGAGAGCGTCCGTCCGTTGATCGTCGTCCTCGATGACTCGTTCTCGATGCAGGCTGGCAACGAACAATCGCCCCGCGCTCAGGCCATCCAGGCGCTCGAAGACGAGTTGCGCCGACATCCCCGCCATTCGGTGCGTTTTCTCCTTGCCGGAGACAGCACGCAAGCGCTGGGCGAAACGGCGAACACCACGGCGGAAAGCCTGGATCGGCTCCGCGATTGGCGCTGCCGTGCCGCCTCCAGTCAGATTGAGGAAGCGCTAGCGTTCGCCTCCGAGCTGGGCGGCGAATTGCCTTTGCTGCTCGTGCTGACGGATCGCGCGCCGCCCAATGAATTGCACAAGGGCCGCGTGCAGTGGTGGGCGTTCGGTCAAGCACGAGCCAATGTCGCCATCGTCAACGCCGTCCGTACTCCGCACGAAAGCGGCGAGCGATGCCTTTTCGAGATCGCCAATTTCTCGGATGAGCCGGCCGAGACTTCTTTGCTTATCGAGAGCGGCGAACCCGGCGTCGTGTTACAGCAATCCGTACTTCACCTTCGGCCGAGTGAAACGCAACGTATCATCCTCGCGCTCAAGGAAGAGACGCCCATTCTCCGCGCCCGTCTCGGCGATGATGAACTCGCCATTGACAATCGGGTGTCACTGCTGCCGGTCGCCGGTAAACCCGTTCACACGCGGGTTCGCATTGAGGATAAGACAATGCGTGAGTTGATCGATAAGGCGCTGCGGGCGACGCGCAGCGTCGTGCCGGACGCAGCGCACCCGGACATTATTTTCACCGATCAGCCCGAAGCGCCGGAGGACGCGGGCGATGCCTGGTTCGTGCATTTGCTGGTCGAGAAGGATGCCGCCTCCTACACCGGGCCGTTCGTGCTGGACCGCAACCACCCCTTGACCGAAGGATTGACTCTGCGCGGCGTCGTCTGGGGCGCAGGCAAGACGACGAAAATCGTCGGCGCTCCCGTCATTCTGGCCGGCAATGTGCCGTTGCTGACGGACGCGCCAGCTGGAACGCATGCCCACCGATTACGGCTTCGTTTGCGTCCGGAACTATCCACCGTGCAGGACGCACCGGGCTGGCCCATCCTGTTTTGGAACCTCCTCCAATGGCGCGCGTCGCAGAAACCCGGTTTGCATCGAGTCAACCTCCGCCTCGGCGAGCAGGCCGTTACGACGTTTGCCACGCCGCGCGCGTCGGTCGTCGTGATTCATCCCGATGGCACAAAACGCACGTTACCCGTGCAGGATCAACGCCTCGTCGTGCCGACTAACAACGTGGGCGTCTGGTCCATTGAGGCGGACGAGGAATCGGCGTCCTTCGCCGTCAATGCCCTGTCCGCGAATGAGTCGGATCTGTCCGGTTGTTCCTCCGGTCGCTGGGGCGATTGGCTGGACGAAACCTCTCTGCGTCTGGAATATCAGAGTATCGCCTGGGTTCTGCTGCTCCTCGTTTTGGCGATCGCGACGGTCCACTTGCTGCTGGTGGCGCGATCCGGCGGTAGAAACAAGAAGAACTAACCACAGAGGCACAGAGACACAGAGAAGAAAGAATTCCTTTTGTCTTCTCTGTGTCTCTGTGCCTCTGTGGTTAGTTCTTCTTGCATGGAGATCGTGCCTGTGATGCTGCTTCATCCGATCTGGCTGTTTCTCGCCATCCCCCTGGCTCTCTCGCTATGGCTATGGCGACTGCCCTCGCGCTTGCTGCTGATCCTGCGCGGGCTGACGCTGCTGTTGTTGTTGCTCGCCCTGTGCGGCGCAGTGCTGCGTCTACCGAGTCAGGCCGGCACCATCGTTGTCGTGGCGGATCGCAGCCAGTCGATGCCGCCCAACAGCGCGACGGCTCAGAAGGAGGCCATCGATCTGCTGCAAAAAGCGATGGGGCCGGACGATCGCCTGGCAGTCGTAGCGTTCGGCCGCACGGCGGCGGTCGAGCGGCCGCCGACAACTGGCCAGTTTCCCGGCTTCGTCCATGAGGTCGGCGACGATGCCTCGAACCTGGCCGATGGTCTGGAAACCGCGCTTACGCTCATCCCGCGCGATGCGCCCGGCAAAATCTTCGTCCTGTCCGATGGCCGTTGGAGCGGCCGCGATCCGGCCGTTTTCGCAGCTCGCGCCGCCGCGCGCAATCTCGCCATCGACTATCGGCCCTTGCAGCGTTCCACGGCGCAAGATTTGGCCATCGCCCGCATCGAAGCGCCGCCGTCGGTCGCGCCTGGCGAATCCTTCCTTCTGACCGCCTGGGTTCGTTCGCCCATCGCGCAAACGGTTTCCTTCGAGCTGCGCCGCGGCGAGGAACGCCTGAGTTCCGGCGAGCAACGGCTGGCATCCGGGCTTAATCGTCTGACCTTCCGCGACCGCGCCGACGAACCCGGTACGCAGTCCTACACGCTCACCGTGCTGGGCGGGGAGAATGACCCGGTGCCCGAGAACAACCGCGCTCATTTTCTCGTTGGCGTTCAAGGGCCGCGGCCCATCCTGCACGTCACCGAGGCGAAATCTTCCGGTCTGGCGAAACTGCTGCAAACGGGCCGGCTCCCCGTCAAGGTGCAGTCGCCCGAGGCGTGCCGCTGGTCCCTGGAAGAACTATCGAAGTATTCCGCCGTGTTGTTGGAAAACCTTCCTGCCGAGAAGATCGGCGCGGCCGGCATGGAAAACCTGGCCGTGTGGGTGCGTGAAACCGGCTCCGGTCTGATGATGACGGGCGGCCGCAATTCCTACGGTCCAGGTGGCTATTTCCGCTCACCGCTCGATCCGCTCTTGCCGGTGTCGATGGAACTGCGCAACGAGCATCGCAAGCTATCGCTGGCGATGGTGGTGGCGCTCGATCGTTCCGGCAGCATGGCGGTCCCCGTCGGCGGCGGTCGGGCCAAGATGGATCTGGCCAACGAAGGGGCCGCGCAGGTACTCGACCTGCTCAGTCCGATGGACGAATTCGGCGTCCTCGCCGTGGACACGATTCCCCACACCATCGCCAACCTTGCGCCGGTCAAGAATAAACAGGCGGTCAAGAACAATATCCTGGGCATCCATTCGCAGGGCGGCGGCATCTTCATCTACGTCGCCCTGGAAGCGGCGTCCGAGATGCTGCTCAAGGCCACCGCCGGCACGCGGCATATCATTCTGTTCGCCGACGCCAACGATTCCGAGGAGCCGGGCCGTTACGAGGAACTTCTCGCCCAGTGCAAGAAAGCCGGCATCACGGTCAGCGTCATCGGCCTGGGCACGCCCAAGGACAAGGACGCCGAATTGCTCCGCGACATCGCCAAGCGAGGCAACGGGCGAATCTTCTTCACGGACAAACCAGAGGAATTACCTCGCTTGTTCGCCCAGGATACGTTCGTCGTCGCCCGCAACACGTTTCTTGATGTGCGCACGCCGATCGAGTCCACGCCGGGATTGTCGCTGTTGGCCGGTCGGCCCTTCGATCTGTCGCAGACCATCGATGGTTTCAACCTGTGTTATCTGCGTTCCGGCGCGACGCTGGCCACGCGCACGGTAGACGAATACAAGGCTCCGATCGTGGCGTCCTGGCGAGCCGGGACCGGCCGCGTTCTTTGCTACACCGGCGAGGCCGACGGGAAATATGCCGGTCCCATGACGCGCTGGAAAGATGTGGGCGCCTATTACACGAGTCTGGCGCGCTGGGTCGCCGGGCCGGTCAACCGTCTGCCCGCCGATATGTTGTTGACCCAGGATGTGAAGAATGGTTTGCATCGCGTGCAACTGCATCTCGATCCGGAGCGTCAGGGCGATCCCTTCGCGGAATTGCCGCGTGTGACGGTACTGCGTGCGCGTCCGGGACAGCCGCCGCAGAGCTACAAGACGGCGTTGCGCTGGACGGGGGCCGACACGCTTGGTTTGGAGATCGCGCTGCAAGGCCGGGATACGGCGCTGGCGACGGTCGAAGTGCCGGGCTGCGAGCCGGTCGCGCTGCCACCGGTTTGTTTGCCGTATTCGCCGGAGTTTCAACCCGTCGAGAATGGCCGCGGTCTGGCGACGCTGGAACGCTTGGCGCGGGCCAGCGGCGGCAAGGAACGGGTCGATCTGTCCGGCGCCTGGAAGGAGTTGCCGCGCCATGTGCGGCTCGTTTCCATCGCGCCGTGGCTTCTCGGTGTGGTCGTGTTGCTCTTGCTGCTCGAAGTCTTCGAGCGTCGCAGTGGTCTGCTGTCGCGTCAGGGCCGACTCGTCCGCGAAACCGTGCGGCAGCGCCGCGCTCGCACGGGCTGGTTCTCTCGCAAACGTCCGCATTCGGCTGTTCCCGTATCATCTCCCTCCGCGCCGCCGCCTGCTCCCGAACCTCCACCCGTCCGCCGAGACGAACTGCGCGAGCCGGCACGCAACGAATCGGCGATGGTGGAAGCGTTGCGCAAGGCTCGCGAACGAACACGCGGTCGCATCGAGTAAGATTCCGCATCAGATAGCTCACCCATCGAACGCCGTCTCAGACACGAGCGTCACCCCCCGTTCGCGGCACTCCCTTCGAGATCTTTCAGTCAGGCAATCCGGACCACGGGCGATTTTTCCATTTTTTCCCACTCTTCCTCTGGACAAACGGCCGCGCTTCACCGATAATCTCCATGCGGACAAACATGATAAACATGATTAATTTAGTGATCTTTCGAGACGGCTGGCTCTTCCTGAAAGGAATGTCTCCATGCGGTGGAATAAAGTCCTAACCTGCGGTGGATTCTTTCTTACCGGCATTTTCGCCGTTCTGCTGTCGGGTTGCGGGCAGGGGACGGCGGATGGGATCGAGTTGCTTAACGTCTCGTATGATCCGACCCGCGAACTGTGGCAAGAGTTGAACGCGCAGTTCATCCCCGCCCACGAGCGGAAGACTGGGCAACATGTGACGATTAAGCAATCGCACGCCAGTTCCGGCGGACAGGCTCGGTCGGTCATCGACGGTTTAGAAGCCGACGTGGTCACGCTGGCATTGTGGTCCGACACCGACGCGCTGCGGAAGAAGGGACTGATCGCGGACGGTTGGGAGGAACGTCTGCCGCACCATTCGCTGGCGTATTTCTCCACCATCGTGTTCGTCGTCCGCAAGGACAATCCCAAGGGTATCAAGACCTGGTCCGATCTGGTAAAGCCGGGCGTCGAGGTCATCACGCCCAATCCGAAGACTTCCGGCAATGGCCGGCTCAGCTTCCTGGCGGCCTGGGGGGCGGTCCAGCAGTGTGGCGGCTCGGAAGAGGATGCCTGCGACTTCGTGACGAAGTTGTATCAGCACACGCCCGTTCTCGACAATGGAGCGCGCGGCTCGACGACGACGTTTGCGCAAAAAAAGATCGGCGATGTCCATTTGACCTGGGAAAACGAGGCGTATCTGGAGGTGGCTGAGACGCCGGGCGAGCTGGAGATTGTTTATCCGCCGGTGAGCATCCGGGCGGAGCCGTTCGTGGCCGTGGTCGATGGCAATGTCGATCGCAAGGGAACGCGAGCGGTCGCCGAGGCGTATTTGCAATTCCTCTACAGCGACGAAGCCCAACATACACTGGCGAAACACCACTATCGACCGATCAACGAAACCATTCGGAAGCAGTATACGGCCCAGCTGCCGGAGCTGAAACTCTTTCCGATCACGGCCGTCGCCGCCGATTGGGAGGACGCCCAGCAGAAGTTTTTCGCCAACGGGGCGATCTTTGACACGATCTACCAACCGAGTCGTTGAAACAAGATGCCAGCCTACAGCGCCAGCAAGGGACATTCCCTTGCTGGCGCTGCGGACTGGTCAAGACAGAGGAGCCGTCGATCATGGCGACGATAAGCCGGCGCGTGCTGCCGGGGTTCTCGCTGAGCCTGGGCTATGCCGTGTGCTATTTAAGTCTGCTGGCGCTGATTCCGCTGGCGGCGTGCTTCCTCAAGGCCGCGTCGCTGACGCCGGCGCAGTTCTGGGCGGCGGTGTGGAACGAACGCACGCGCTCGGCCTACGCGCTCACCTTCGGGGCATCGCTGGCGGCGGCGGCGGCCAATGCCGTGCTGGGTTTGTTGGTCGCCTGGGTGTTGGTGCGCTATTCGTTTCCGCTGAAACGATTGTTCGACGCCTTGGTCGATCTGCCCTTCGCACTGCCGACGGCGGTGGCGGGATTGGTGTACTCCAGTTTGTATGTACCCAACGGTTGGCTGGGACAGTTTCTCGTTCCGCTCGGCATCGAAGGAGCCTACTCGCGATTGGGCATCGTGCTGGTGTTGACGTTCACGGGTTTTCCGTTCGTCGTGCGCACGGTGCAGCCGGTGCTGGAGGGGTTGGAGGCGGAGCTGGAAGAAGCGGCCTCCATCCTGGGGGCCAATCGCTGGCAGACGTTCCGGCGCGTGTTGTGGCCGCCGTTGGTGCCGCCGCTGCTGACGGGGTTCGCCCTGGCCTTCGCACGCGGTTTGGGAGAATACGGATCGGTTGTGTTTGTCTCCGGCAACAAGCCGTTTCGCACCGAGATTGCTCCGGTGCTGATTGTCGCGCGGCTGGAAGAGTTCGCCTACCGCGAGGCGACCGCGTTGGCCGTCGTCCTGCTCGTGATGTCGTTTGGCCTGCTGGCCGCGATCAACCTTCTCGAACGATGGAGCAAAAACCGTGCAACATGAGGTTCGGAAAGCCCGCGACCCGTGGCCGGTGCGCTGGGGATTGACGCTCGTCGCTGTTCTCATTCTGACCGTGCTGGTGATTGTGCCGGTCGTCAATGTCTTTTACCAGGCGCTCAGTCGGGGAGTGGCAACGTACTGGCACAACCTCGTTGGCGATGCGAATACGCGGCATGCCATCGGGTTGACGCTGATTGTGGCATCGGCGGCGGTATTGGCCAACCTCGTTTTCGGCGTGGCCTGCGCGTGGGCCATCGCCCGCTTCCGCTTTCCTGGACGGACGATCTTGTTGACGCTCATCGATCTGCCGTTCTCGGTGTCGCCGGTTGTGGCCGGGTTGATGTTCGTATTGTTGTTCGGTTTGCAGGGATACTTCGGCCCCTGGCTGCGCGACCACGGATTGAAGATTATCTTCGCCACACCGGGACTGATTCTCGTGACCGCCTTTGTGACCTTGCCGTTCGTGGTGCGTGAATTGATTCCAGTCATGGAAGCAGTCGGCCCCGATGAGGATGTGGCCGCCGTGAGTCTCGGAGCCAGCGGGTGGCAAATGTTCTGGCGTGTAACCTGGCCGAACATTCGTTGGGGCGTGCTGTACGGCGTCATCCTGTGCAACGCCCGCGCTATGGGCGAGTTCGGAGCCGTCTACGTCGTCTCCGGGCACATCGCCGGGCGAACCGACACCATGCCGCTGCGTGTGGAGAAGCTGTTTCAGGAATACAACACGCCCGCTTCGTTCGCCGTCGCCTCGCTGCTGACGCTGTTGGCTTTGGTGACGCTGGCGCTCAAGGTAGGGCTGGAACGCCGCGAACGCCGGGAGATTGCCGAGAGCCTAACCGACACTAACAAATAGCGAGCCTCCCGCGTGAGCGGGGGGATTCAATGAAGACTCCCCCCGCTCACGCGGGAGGCTCGCTATTTTGTTCGTGCCACTAACTGAGACGCCTACGAGGGGAGAGCAATGAGTATCACGATCAAAAATATCAGCAAGCGTTTCGGCTCGTTCACCGCGTTAGACCACGTCAATCTGACGGTGCCGGGCGGCGGACTGTTGGCTCTGCTGGGGCCATCCGGCTCCGGCAAAACGACGCTGCTGCGTGTCATCGCCGGGCTGGAGACGGCGGACGACGGCGTCATTCTGTATGAGGATGAGGAGGTGACGCATCGCTCGGCTCGCGAGCGCAACGTCGGCTTCGTGTTCCAGCATTACGCCCTGTTTCGCCATATGAGCGTGTTTGAGAATGTGGCCTTCGCCCTGCGGGTACGCGGCTGGAAGCAAGCGCAAGTCCGCGAGCGCGTCGATGAATTGCTGCGTCTGGTGCGTCTGGACAGCTTCGAGAAACGCCGACCGTCGCAGCTATCGGGTGGTCAGCGGCAGCGTGTGGCCCTGGCGCGAGCGCTGGCGGCGCAACCGCGCGTGCTGCTGCTCGATGAACCGTTTGGCGCGCTCGATGCCAAGGTGCGTCAGGAACTGCGCCAATGGCTGCGCGTGCTGCATCGTGAAATCCATTGCACCACGGTCCTCGTCACGCACGATCAGGAAGAGGCGTTCGAGGTGGCCGACCGCGTCGTGGTGATGAACCACGGCCGAATCGAGCAAGCCGGCAGTCCGCGCGAGGTGTTCGAGCGGCCGGCCAGCGCCTTCGTCATGGATTTCCTCGGTCACGTCAACGTCTTCCAGGGCCGCGTGCAAAATGGCCGGGCCTTCCTCGGCGGCGCGGTTGTTCCCTGCCCCGATTATCCGCACGATGAATCGCGCTCCACCGATGTGTACGTTCGGCCGCACGAGTTGGACATCGATCATGTTTCCGACTCGCCGGCGAGCCTGGCGGCCACGGTGCTGCACGTTCACCCGGCCGGCGCCGTCGCCCGCGTTCATCTGCTCGCCGAGGAGAACGAAGCCGCCCTCCATGTCGAATTGAGTCCCGAACGCTGTGAAGAACTCCAGTTGAGGAGCGGCGATCGCGTGTACGTCGCTCCGCGCCGTGCCCGCGTGTTTGTGCCGGATTACTCAATTTAGAGACAGGAAAAATCCGTCATGGCCGATTCGCTTGTCGCCGATGCGAGCCGTCAAACGGTCCAGGAACCGAACTTGCGCTGGACGTGGCAACACGTCGAGGACGCCCTGCGCGGCTTGCAGTTCGGCTCCGTCACGTTGCTCGTGCAAGACGGCGTTGTTGTGCAGGTGGAACGCACCGAGCGCAAACGCTATCAACGCTCGTCGCGCACGCCGCATTGAGCCGCTTGCGGCTTAGCGAATAGCGCTAAGCCGCAAGCGGCGATCCGATGCCGACCCGTTCGCGGGAGGCTTCCCACGATTGTCTGCGTTGTTGACCGGACCACCGGAGACACACGCGCTACCCAGGAGGGTACTCATGCGTGTTGCTTTCGTCTCCGGCGTCCTTGTGTTGGCCGCGTTGTGCCCGGCGTGTTCGTCCGGTCGTAAACCCGTTCATCCGGTGCGCGGGCAAGTGCTGGTCAAGGGCCAGCCGGCCGCCCGCGCTCAAATCACCTTCCACCCCGTCAACGATGCCAGCCCCGAAGCCATCCATCCGGTCGGCTCCGTGGACGAGAACGGTCATTTCACCTTGACGAGCTACAAACAGGGCGATGGCGCGCCCGAGGGTGAATATCACGTCACGGTTCAGTGGTTCCTCGCCACGCGCACACGCACCGCTGGCGGCGACGACTACGTCACGGTGAACTATCTCCCCGATCGCTACGGTCGGGCTGAAAACTCGGGCCTGCGAGCGACCATCAACAAGGGCGACAACGACTTGCCGACCTTTGAACTGGCACCGCGATAAAAGACTTAACAACCCTAAAATAGCTTTTTTTTCACGATGGAAGGAGTTTCGACATGACCTACTCGTCTTCGCGCCGGCGTCCCGGCTTCACGCTGATCGAACTATTGGTGGTGATTGCCATCATCGCCATCCTCATCGGTCTGCTGTTGCCGGCCGTGCAAAAAGTCCGCGAGGCCGCGGCACGCACGTCTTGCACGAACAACCTCAAGCAACTCGGTCTGGCGCTGCATAGCCATCAGTCCGCGCTGGGTTACTTTCCCAGCAGCAGCCGTCCGCCCTCGGCCACGGCGGCCGTGCGGGCCAGTTGGACCGTGGCCGCCCTGCCGTACATGGAGCAGCAAAATCTCGTGCGCTCCTACGATTACAACAGCAACTGGGACTCGCCGAACAACCTGCCGAGTACGTCGCAGCAAGTCAAAATCTTCAACTGCCCCTCGACGCCCAACCCCAGTCGCTTCGACGGCAATCCTCAGCCGCCGGCCGTCTGGTCGCCCATCGTCGGCGTCATCGATTACGCCGCGCCGACTTCCGTGACGGCGCAGCTGGCCTCGCTCTATCCCGGTCAGATTGCCCCCAATTCCGGCATTTTGATCCGCAACCAGACCGCCACCATCGCCGGCGTGACGGATGGCTTGTCCAATACCATTTTGCTCGCCGAGTCGGCGGGCCGGCCGCAAGTTTATCGCCTGGGCCGCGCCGTCGGCTCGACACCCACCAACAAAGTCAACGGCGGCGGTTGGTCTCGGCCCGCGTCGGATTTCGATCTGAAAGGCTCCACGTTCGACGGCAGCAGTGTGCCGGGGCCTTGCGCCATTAACTGCACGAACGGCCGGGATATTGGCTCTTCCTTCCCCGATCCGGTGTATGGCACCGCCGGGACCGGCGAAACCTACGCCTTCCATACCAGCGGTGCCAACGCCCTCTTCGGAGATGGCTCCGTCCATTTCCTGACCCAGAGCATCAACATCGTCTTGTATGCGGCCTTGGTCACGCGCGATGGCGGTGAGGCCGTGACGGGCGATTATTAGAGGCACGAACCCAATGAATTGCCAGTCCGCGGCGCCAGCAAGGGTAATTCAATCCCTTGCTGGCGCTGCGGGCTGGCCAGAAGGTTCGAGGACAAGAATGTCATGGGCGAGCGCGATACCTCATTACCGCAGCGGTTGGAACAATTCACCCGCTGGTTCCGTTGCGATTTCCAACGCCGCGAACAAGCGGATTGGGCCACGGTTTATCTGCAAGGTCTGCTCCGTCCCGGCGGGCGAAAAACCATCGAGAGCCTGGCGCGCACCGTCACGCTGCCTGATGGTTTGCGCGTCGAGGATGTGGCCCAAGCGCTCCAGCACTTCATCAATCAGAGTCCGTGGGACGAACAAAAATTGTGTCAGCGCTATCAGCGCTGGCTGGCGGAACGCTTGGACCCGAGCGGCGTATTCGTTCTTGAGGAATTCGCCTTCCTCAAGCAAGGACGATACTCGGTCGGTGTGCAGCGGCAATACAGCGTCGCGCTGCGTCGCAAGACCAACTGCCAGATTGCCGTTTCGCTGCACCACATCAGCCCCGTGGGATGTGTGCCTTTGGCCCTGCGTTTGTATCTGCCTCGTCACTGGCTGGAAGATCGCGCTCGTCTCGATAGTGTCGGGGTGCCCGAGATCGTGCGGCGTCCCGTCAGCAAAAGCGCGCTGGCCCTGGAACTACTCGACGAGGCGCGATCCGCCGGCATCCACGCTCGCGCCGTCGCGCCGGGCGGCGCTTGGGGGAATGTCGAAGCATTGCCGCAGGCGGTGGAAGAGCGCGGTCTGACCTGGCTGGCGGAGACGCCGCCGGAATTATCCGAGGCGGCGCAGCGCGGCCGCGACGAATTAGTGAATGAATTGGGACTCGATCATTTCGAGGGGCGTTCGTGGCGCGGTTTCCATCATCACGCTTGTCTCGTCCTGCTCGCGGCCGGCTTTCTGCGGTCGCCGTCGAATCATGCGGTGTCTCGGACTTGTGTTTTACAGATAACGGGGCATACTTTCGTCGTTCGATGACCTAGAGAACTTGGTTCCTCGGCCATTGGCAGGCGATTATTGTTGGGTTTTCTGGGCTGAACCGCTGACGTTCAGTTGCTGGTCGCCACATACTCCAACAACCAGGCCAGTTTGTCCTCCTGATCTGCTCTTGAACCACTCTCGGCCTTGAGCCACGCTTGCCCCAATTGCAACCGGCAGGCCGCCAACATGTCAGCGAACGTCGGTGTCTCCTTGTCCTTGTACCACGGTCGGTGCCGCTCGGCCTGCGGACCGTATTGCCCCGACTCCCCATACCAACAGACTACCAACGTGGCGACAAACCAAGCCATCGGGGCCGCTCGTCCCACGGCCAAGGTACTCCACACCTGCGGATCGTGAAAACCGAGCAACTGCTTGGCATCGGCAAAGGCGACCTCCACACTCCAGCGGCGGCAGTAGCCAGTAAGGATCTCGGTCGCTGACAGACGGACATCGGTGCAGACCAGAGCTTCGTCTCGCCACTGCCCCGCCGGATCACGCACCAGGATCACTTGCACGGCCTTCGGCCCAGCGGTGTCGTACCAGCACACACCACGGATCGTCTTGATCTCCAACTCCCGTGTCACCCCATTCTTGAAAGGGATCGCTTGCTTCGTCGCCGGCCCCTGCTGGTCATTGGCTAACATCTCCCTGGGTGTCGGCCAACGACGGCCATGCTTCGTTCGCCCCTGGGCCTCGGGCAACACTTCATACAAGGCAGCTTTCCAATGGATCGGCCCCAGGGCTTCCACGTTCGCCGGCCGCTGCCGCAACAGGTGTTTGCCGATGTAGGCACTATCCGCAACTACCAGGATTTCCCGAGTGGGAAGCCATCCGGCCAGGACCGCCAGCATCTCGGCGGCCAGTTGATTCTTGGTGCGATGCTCCCGCTTGGGTTTGTTGCCCTGCTTTTGGTAGACCCGCCACAGAATCGACAGGCAAAAGTAACGGTTGGGGCGAAAGGGCAACTCCACGACCACCCCGACGACCACCCAGTTGTTGCCAAAGCGGAAGACCTTGTGTTTCTTCGTGCTGAGGACGGCATCGAGAAAGATGCCGCCGAAGGCCACCTTGGCTCCTCGTTTGTGGGCCAGGGTATCATCGAGGACGAGCCAGCGTCGCACGCCCGGTGCCAGGGCCAGGACGTGCAGCAAGAGCAAACGACAAACCTTATCCCAATTCCAGACGGCTTCACTGAAGAGGCGATAGGCAGCGGCATGGTTGCGTTGCTGCGTGTGGCCGGTGGTTTCCCACACCCGGCTGATCGTGCGGCGACCGAGACAAACAATCCAGGCAACGACGGTCAGACAAAACGAGGAGTAAACTTCGGAGCGAAAGGCAGGAGCCAGGGGGCCTAGCAAAACGCGCAGGCTGGGAATAAGCTGGTCCATCAGCGGACCTCCGTGCGGTGCGATGAACTTCGGTGCGTGAGATTACCCGAAGTTTATTCACCCGCAGGAGGTTCCGCCATCGGCCCGCCAAACGCTCCGAAAAGTGTAAAAGCCGAGTCTGACTACCCCTGTATCGCACGTCCATGCCCCCTCGCTCGCCTTCTCAACTGTTTCGCCGCGGAGGATGAGAGAGGATCTCGATGAGGAAGTCGGGGGCTACGGGCTTGACCAGATGCTCGTCGAAGCCAGCCTCCTGACTGCGGCGGCGATCTTCGGGTTGGCCCCAGCCGGTTAGGGCAACGATCGTGATGCCGCGCAATTCGCTATCTTGCCGCATAGCGCGGGCAACCTCATAGCCACTCATGCCCGGCAAACCAATGTCGAGAAAAAGAAGGTCCGGCCGGCAGCGGCGAGCCAGATCGATCCCCGACGGCCCATCGTGAGCGACATGCACTTCGTTCTTAAGCATGCGCAACAGCATAGCCAGACTATCGGCCGCATCCACGTTGTCGTCGATGACCAGAATACGCCGGCCGACGGACGGATCGGGTTGTTGCGCCTGCTGTCCCGGCGACTCCGCCGCGTCCTCGCCGTCCGCCGGCGCGATAGGGAGACGCACGATAAACTCACTGCCCTGTCCGAGTCCGGCGCTATGGGCTTCGATCGTGCCGCTGTGCATGTGGACAAGGTTCTGAACCAACGCCAAGCCGATGCCCAGACCGCCCTGCGATCGCTCCAGACTGCGATTTACCTGCGTGAACATCTCGAAGACGCGCGGCAGCATCTGGGTGGGGATGCCGAGGCCGTTGTCGCGCACCCGCACGATGGCCTGCTCGTCCTGGCGTTCAACGGTCAGCCCAATGCGGCCGTTTTGCGGAGTATAGCGAGCGGCATTGTTTAATATATTACTGACAATCTGGACCAAGCGGGTCGGATCGGCGTACAGGGAGATCGGCTGGCTCGGCAGTTTCACCGTCAATTCGTGGCCGGCTGCCTCAATGGCCGAGCGGCTGGCTTCGAGGGCGCTATGCACCATCGCGGCAAGGTCTACACACTCCTTGCGCAATTCAATCATCCCGCGCGTGATTCGGCTCACGTCGAGCAAATCGTCGATGAGCCGTACCATGTGGCCCAGTTGCCGATCCATCATCTGACGCGCTTGCTCCAGAGCGTCCGGCCGGTCGGACGCCAGACGCATGATTTGCAGGCCGTTGCGCACGGGAGCGAGGGGATTTCGAAGCTCGTGCGCCAACGTCGCCAGGAACTCATTCTTGCGCCGGTCGGCCTCTTGAAGTTCCTGATACAGTCGGGCATTCTCCACGGCGACGGCGGCTCGATGGGCGAGATCCTCCGCCAGGGCAAGATCTTCGGCTTGATAGCGACGGCCCGACTCCGCCATGACGAATGACAGGACGCCCAGCATTTTCCCGCGCACCTTGAGGGGCACGCACATGTAGGACTTCAGCCCCAACTCACGCAGGATGCGCAGATGTTCTTCGTCTTGCGCCCCTTGACTCAACAGACTGTCTGGGATGTCCGACATGAGTTCCGATTGGCCGGCGCGAAGGACGTTATGCACACCCCGTGGCGCGTTGGGGTCGGGCGGATAACAACGAGCTAATTCCTGGGCCAAACTCACCTTCGATGGGTCCACATGAGCCACGGCGAGCCGGCGCACGGAGCCGTCCATCTCGGCGAGATCAACCGTACACCAATCCGCGAAAAACGGCACGGCGAGATGAGCTACCTTTTGCAAGGTACTCTCGTAATCCACCACCTCGGCGAGGGCGGCGCTGGCGTCGGCGAGGAAACGCAGCACATGTTCCGTTCGCTTCCGCTCATCAATGTCGGTGCCAATGCCCATCATGCGGACAGGCCTGCCGACCTCGTCGTGGAAGACTTGTCCCCGGCCTTCGAGCCAGTGAATCGCGCCATCCGGCCAGACCATGCGGTACTCAATGTGACACGCCTTGTCCTGCTGGAGACTCTCGGTGATGGCGCGGAGAAAGTGGTCGCTATCTTCCGGGTGAATCGTTTTCCGGACGGCCGCGAAGTTACCCTCAAACGCGCCCGCTTCCATTCCGTGGATGGCTTCCAGGGTGGGCGACCAGACAACCTCATCGGTGAGGATGTTCCAGTCCCATGTTCCCATGCGGCCCGCGTCCAGCGCCAATCGCAATTGCTCTTCGTTAGCTCGAATCTCCTCCTCGCTCTTGCGCCGCTCGCTGATGTCGCGGAACACCAGGACGACTCCCAGGATCTCCCCCTGCTTGCCTCGAATCGGTGCGCCGCTGTCGTCGATGGGTCTTTCCGTCCCATCGCGAGCGATCAGGATCGTGTGATTGGCCAGGCCAATGATGACGCCTTCGCGAATGACCTTGGCTACCGGGTTTTCGACCACGCGGCGGGTTTTCTCATTCACGATGTGGAAGATGGTTTCCAGCGGCTTCCCCGTCGCCTCTTCCTGCCGCCAGCCGGTTAGCGATTCGGCGATCCTGTTCAAGAACGTCACCATGCCATGCTCATCCGTGGCGATGACGGCATCACCGATACTCGCCAGGGTGACATGCAGCGACTCGCTCTTTTCATGCAGAGCGGTCTCGGCCGCTGTTCGCCGCGCGATTTCTTTCGTCAACTCGGTGACACGCTGATTCAGCGCGATGAACTGGCTGACCGCCGTCTCTTTTGGGACAAGACGCACGAGCAGCAGGGCGGGAGTATCCGCGTTGCGAGGGCGAAAGACAGCGCCTTCGCAGCGGCACGGAGTAATGCCGCCATTCTTCCGCGCGAACCGCAACGATCCGAGGACCATCTTTCGGCTTCGGGCGCAGGCACGCAGATACGGAGAGATGGTTTCGGGAGCATCGCTCACCAGTTCCGCGAGTTGCTGGCCTTGCAGTTCGTCCAGCGGAAGACCGAGCCGGTCCTCGACACCCTTATTGGCGGCGAGAATCGTTCCCTCTGCCGTCAAAAGCAGCATGGCTTCCGGCAGGAGATCCGCGAATTGACGAAACTGCTCAAGGGCGGACACGATGGCTGGCTACCCCTTGAAGTACTCCCGACCGTTCGCTGCCTCGGCTTCCGGCGTCGCTTTCAGATGCACGACGATACGACAGGCGCCATCACCCCGGGCGATGGTTTCCTCAAGGACGACCTTGGAGTACCCGAGGTTTTCGGCGGCGATGACGCCGAACACATTGGAAGTCATCATGCACAGGGCCGGACGATCGATGACCTTCTCGGCGAAGGGACAGGCACGGTTGCCTAGCACGATTTTCTCGTCGGATTCCTCAATGATGTGGAAATCGCCCTGGATACGGCGTTTCAGGTCCACGAGTACATCGGCTACCTGCTGTCGATTCAGGTTCGACACTTCCAGCGCGGACTTGTAACTATCGTTGATCCAGTCGCCCATCTTTTGGCCGACGACGCTGACGAAGCCGGAGGCTTCCTCCAGACCGACCACTTCTTGTAGCGTTCCAGCCAGTTCCCGGATCAAGGTGCGGAGGAAAACATCCCGCTCCAAAGGGAGCGACAGCGTACTCACCCGTGACAGAGCAACCTTCTCGGAAGCGGCCATATCTTCCCTTTCGTCAAGGTCTGGGAACGTCCTTGGAACCGTACAACAATGCGCAGCCTCACCACTCCCTTCGGTATCTCCGAAGAGGGGGACAGACAAATCGGCTCTGCGTCGTTGCAGGCGAAGCGATAAGAAGCGAACTCCCACGTTTTGCCGAGTGGGCGATACGTCCCATTCTACCGAAGAAGACGTTGAGGGACAGTACTGTTCCTCAACGCATCGTCACCTCACTTTGGAGGCGTCGGGGCCTCTCGTCGTTTGGAGGCTCGGACGATCAGCCAAACAACGCCCACAAAAACGCCCACGCCCAGCGTGGCGAGAATGAGCCGAATGTCCCAGCGAGCCGGTACGGTCTCTTGCTCTGGGACAAGTTGTATGTCGAACCGCATATCCGCCGCGGGTTGGGGCGGTTCCGGTTTGGCGAAGACGCTGTCATCGATCTTGTCGAGAAACTCGATCGACGAGAGCGTGCGATTCACGAAATTGGCATCTCCATTGGAGGCTTTGATGTGCATGGGATAACGGACGCCGCTAACCTCACGGTAATCGTCGTAGACGGTTTCCCCCCTCATCTGCTGTCCCCCCATGAAGTTCAGCAGCGGCCGTCGCGCCCACGCCAGCAGTCCGGTGGATTTGTCGAAATAAAGGTCTGCCGTGCCTCTGGAAGTGACTACCCGAATGCCGACGAGCGTGCGGCCGTCACGTCGTTCCTCATTTAAGGAAGTGAGTTGAGTATCCTTGCTCCGTAAGAGCAAGAGTTGCGCGAGGAATGTATGCCAGTGCTGCTCAAGGGGGAGGAGTTCCGGTAGCGAAAAATCGCGCGGGGGCTCTTTGCCCTGGCGCATCCACCCTTTCCTTCCATTGACGGCGGATTCCGTGTTCATCGCCATGCCGTTGACAGTTCCTTCGATGGTCTGCTTGTAACGACGCGGCAAATCGAACGTCTCCTCCCACGTTACGTTGAAGGCTCCCGCGCCCGCGAAAGCGCCCTCCGCTTTCGCCTTGAGACGCCCAACCTTCGTCCGAGCGAGCCGAGATTCCCCGCCGTGGGCCTGAATGGCCCTGTTCAGAATGGCGTGCGCCTCCTCGGCCCGGACAGCGGAAGATGGCAGAACGAGAGCGCAGATAAGGACAATTATTGATATTATAGATCGCATTAATCTGTCTCTATCAGTCTTGATGGTTTACCTGTACGTGACCTGTTATGATGCCGTTATTATGAACGCGCCGGAGAGCGAAAAGCAAATACGAAGTGGAGACGGGTGCGTGCGCCGATTTTGGGAGTATGGGAGCCTTTTTCGTTAGCCCAGCCCTTCAGGGCTGGGATGGGGGCGGCGCATGCCTCTGTTGGGGCTTTAGCCCCTTCCGTCGGTCGCGCCCACGCGGTGGAGGGCCTGAAGGCCCAAACAACTCCTCCCAGCCCTGAAGGGCTGGGCTAACGAAAAACTACCCGAAACTATTCACTCGCCTGTGGAGTCGATTTCATGACCACGGCCGGAAGCGGCGTGCGTCTCTTCAGCGTCGGTCATTCCAACCACGATTGGCCGACGTTCCTCGCACTTTTACAACAAGCGGGTGTCACGGCGCTGGCCGACGTGCGTTCCAGTCCGTACAGCCGTTGGTTGCCGCACTTCAACAAAGGGCCACTGGAAAGCGGGCTGCGCGAACAGGGCATCGCCTATGTGTTCCTCGGCGATCTCCTCGGTGGTCGGCCGACGTCGCGCATGCTGTACGATGACGAGGGTTACTTGGATTACGAGCGCATGCGCGCGACGACGGGATTTCAGCGCGGCCTCGAACAACTCACGCGCGGTCTGCTCGGTTCCCCAGTCGTCTTTTTATGCAGCGAGGAAGACCCGCTCGATTGTCATCGCGGTTTGATGATCGCGCCGGCTTTGGCAGCGCTCGGTTTCCCGCCGAACCATCTGCGGAAGGATGGCTTCATCGAGACGAATGGCGAGATGGAAAGCCGGCTGCTGCGCGAGACGGGAGTTGGTGCCGGGTTGCTCGATGGTCTATTCGCCGCGATGCTTACCGAAGAGGATCGCCGAGCGCTGCTGACCGAAGCGTATCGGCAAATGGCGCGGCGAAAAGCGTATCGGATCCCGGAGGATCGCGATACGCCTTGATGGGGAAACCTTGGCCAACGCGATGATTATTGGTTCGCGCCTTGAACGAAGTCGAGGAGGACTTTCCCGGTAGTGTCGTCGGGAGCGCCGAGAAGGTGATTGGCGTGGAAGTGGTCGCGGCCCTCCAGGAGTTTGCCTTGCGCTTTGCCTCCCGCGTCGCGGATGAGTTTCGCCAATCGCTCGGCGGCTTTATGGGACGCATTGCCGCGCTCGATGGACACGAACAAAAACGGCGGCTTTGCTCGGCCATCCTTGGCATGAGTCACGGGGGAAGCGTCACGCCATGCGTCCTCCGATTCGCCGAAGGTTTTCTTGATGTAACCGGCATAATTGCCGCCGGCGTTGACCTTCTCGACCAGATCGTAAGCCCCACCACTCCAGGCTACCACTCCCGTCAGGTCGGTGGGGCGCAGCTTGACTGCGGCCAGGTAACGCGGATCGAGCGCGACAAGCGTAACCAAATGACAGCCGGCCGAGTGCCCCATCAGGAAAATCTTCTTCGCATCGCCACCGAACTCGGCCGCGTGATCGTGTACCCAATGGACGGCGGCGGCTACATCGCTCACCTGGGCCGGATGCTTGGCCGGCGGCGTCAGCCGGTAGTTGATGCTCACGAAGACGATGCCGTTTTCGTTGAGGAACTTCGGCTTGTAACTGACATTCGCCTTGTCGCCGCGCGTCCATTCGCCGCCGTGAACGAAGATCACCACGGGTGCTTGCTTGACATCCTTCGGCGCGTAAACATCCAATCGCTGTTTTTCGTCCTTGCCGTAGGCGACATCGGTTCGCGCTACGGTGTTCTTGGCCAACACCGGTGTCTGCGGCGGACGTTCCTTGGCGGCTTTTTTCATGGGCGCGGAATCGCCCCGAACGAATGCACCGGGGTTTCCGAAACTGACCCCCATCACGGCCACCAGCCCCGCGAGGGACAGCATGGGGCGAAAATTACGCGCGAGCATTTGTTACTCCACTAAAAGGATACTTCTTGGTGATATAGCATCCGCGAATGCACTTTCACTCGTCGCGGTCAGTTGTCCGTGCCGGTCGCGACCTCGCCGCCCGCGTGCGTGATGAGGGCGTAGAAGGCAGCACCGGAGATGCTCTGAGACAGCAGATGCACCGAGCCATCGGCAAACGCGGCGTTGGCGCCGACGGGACGATGAAAGCTGTAAACGGCCCGCAGGTTGGAGCAATTGACGACACAAGGACCGCCCGATGTCAGCCCGTCAACCGTGAAACAGCCCACGTTGAAGGTGTTGTTGTGCGCCCATGCTCCGAAGCCGTAAACCAACTTATTCGTCGGACTCGTGATGATTTGCCCGCTGCCGACGTAGACCCACGGCCGCGCCGACATCTCTGACAGCATGACGGTGTTGGAACAGCCATCGCTAATGTCGGTCATCCGCCGGCTGCCGTAGAGCTGCAAAGCAGCAGAGAGATCCGCCGTTGCCGCAGTGTTGGGATAGAACTGCCGGTAGCACGAGGCGTTGGCACCCATCGGGGCGAAGTAATCGGTGCTGGCGGCCGAGTAGTTCACATCGGGGTTGCCGGTGGGGTCGAGGTCGGCGAAAGCGGGATCGCTGGCCTGGAACACGCGCGGCTGCACGCCGTTGGAGGGACACTCCAAAATAGCGATCCGCTGATTGATGACATTCGCGTTGCTGGCGTCGAACCAGGGCAACTGGAAATTGTACTGGTTATAAAGGTTGGTCTGCTCGATGTAGGGCAGAATCTCCGTCGCCCAGCCAAGATCCCGCGTGGATGAGCCGATGGGCGGCAGTCCGCCGAACGAACTCTCGTAAGCGAGGCAGCCGAGGGCGAGCTGCTTCAAATTGTTCTGGCAGCGGATCCGGCTGGCCGACTCACGCACTTTCTGCACGGCCGGCAGGAGCAGGCCGATGAGAATGGCGATGATAGCGATCACTACGAGCAACTCAATCAGCGTGAAGCCGGGGCGGAGGGTGTGGTTGTCCTCTCCTTCGCCTCGGATCGCTCGCAAGTTCGTCATGGTCTCCCTTTCCTTCGCTGGGGTCGCGCGAGGCGTCGCCGCCGTCGAGTGATGGTCCCGGCGGGTGGGCCTCCCCTTTATGCACACGTCATGCCAGCACGGAAGGGCGCGTTTTTCGTGCTTTCCTGGAGATGCAAGCGAACGAAGTGGTTATTCTCTCGCCATCCGTGGTCATCCCATGAACTCGTGAGTTGATCCGCGACGCGGTTGCCAAACGCCCGCGTCGCGGACAGGCCAGCGAAGGTCAATAGTCGCCGACGACTTCGCCCCCGGCTCGGCTTCCCAAGGCTCGCCACGTCCCAACCGCCACGGAATTGTTGATGAACCGCACGGAGCCATCCATCAGCAGGGCGTTGACGCCGCCCGTATGGTAACTGCGAGAGGTAACGGCCGCGTAGGTGTCACCCAGGCTCGATTCCGTGGCGGTGATGAAATCCACATCATGGGTGGTGCCACCGCTCGCGTAGGCCACGGAGGTGTTCGGCGGGAAAACGGTGGTGAAACCCGTCTCGTGGACCTTGCCGTCCACCCACTCCACATGCGTCATTTTGCTGGGGTCGAAGGCGGCCAGGGAGAACGAACTGATGTCGCCCGGCGAAGACGGCGGGGGAGGCGGGCTGGCAAACGTCGTCGTATTAACGCTGTTGGTGACGCGCGACGTGTAGCCTTTCACTTCCGAAAGACCGAGCGTGTTGCTCATGCCGTCGCTGAAATCCGTGGCTCGGAAGCCGCGATTGGGACTGAAAGCGCCGTTGCTCCCCTGCATCCCCGCCGCCTTGTTCGTCAGCACGCCCCATGTTCCGAGATTCACGGCATAGCTAAGGGTCCAGTTCTTATTCCCGTAGGTGGGATTGGTGCCGCTGCCTTTGTCGTTGACCTCGGCGGGGCAGAGATAGGTGGCGACGCGCTGGGAGGTGATGTTCGGCTGCGTGCTGTAGGACATGCTGAAATTGATACCCCGGAACAGATTTTCCTGTTCGATGTACGGCAGGATGCGCGACATGGCCGACCAGGGCGACGTTTGAACCACGGCAGCGCCGTTGTACGTGAAGACGCCATTGGGCGGCAGGGTGCTGTTAACGTCCATGTAGCCGTGCATCGCCAGCCCAATCTGCTTGAGATTGTTGGCGCACTTGATGCGGGCGGCGGCGCCACGCACTTTCTGCACGGCCGGCAAGAGCAAGCCAATGAGGATGGCGATGATGGCGATCACCACTAACAGTTCGATCAAGGTGAAGGCGGTTCGGTCGGTTCGCGCGCGCATGGAAACGTACTCCTTTTGGGCGAAGGATTACGAGGTGCGTTGCGAACGGATGCGGCGACAGAGCGCCGCTGCGGTGGCGGAGCAGCCTCGGCGGGAAGAAAAATCATCAGCGGTACTTGCTGATGATACTGAGTCTCAATATCTAACCGCTAGTGTATCGTCGCCATCCAAACCGTCAAGCGATCTTCCGCGGTTCTCACCTTTTTCGGGGAATCAGGCAGTTCGCGGAGAATTGCAACCGCGTCTCAACACGACAAGAACGTCCCCAAGCATTCGGAGACAGGCGATGTCCAGGATCGAAGACCGAGACGGTGAACAAGCCCAGGAGGGCGCGAAGTCGCCGACTCCGCGTGTCGTCCGCGCCGAGGAGTTGTTTCACGGCGAACAAGAAATCTGCATCGAACACGATGGCAACCGCTATCGCCTGCGGATCACGCGGCGAAATAAACTTATCCTGCAAAAATGAGCCGCTGGCGGTAGGTCCGGCGAGCCGAGCCGGACGCAAAGAAGTGCCGCTCGGCTCGCGGCACCTACGCGCTGGTAGGTCCGGCGAGCCGAGCCGGACTTTGACTTCATAGTGCCGCTCGGCTCGCGGCACCTACTCAAGCCGTGCCGCTCGGCTCGTAGGTCCGGCGAGCCGAGCCGGACTTGGAGAAGTGCCGCTCGGCTCGCGGCACTTACCAGCGGTAGGTCCGGCGAGCCGAGCCGGACTTTGACTTCATAGTGCCGCTCGGCTCGCGGCACCTACTCAAGCCGTGCCGCTCGGCTCGCGGCACCTACTTCCATGCCTCATATGGAATCTCCGTCATCCCGATCGTAGATTGAAGACATGACTACCTCCTCCGCTACCGCGCCGCGGCGCTTTCCGGGTCGTCTCTTTCTGGCGATGGGCCTCCTTCTCGCGGTCCTGGGTGTGATCGCCTACGTCGTGCAGATCGCGATGCACAATCTGATGACGCCGTGGTATGTGCCAATCTCGGCCACGCTCGGGGTGGTCTTTCTCGTCCTCTCACTGTGGCAGACGCGCACGGTCTGGCGCGTACTTGCCTTGTTGCTGCTGGTCTTGCTCGCCGGCGCGGAGTGGGCATTTTTGCTGGCGGTGCGCCTACCGGCTTACACGGGGCCGGTTGCCGTGGGGCAGCCTTTCCCATCCTTCGCAACAACGCGAGCCGACGGGACGCCGTTCACGCGGAATGACCTCCAAGGCGACGCAAATAATGTGTTCGTCTTCTTCCGTGGCCGATGGTGACCGTTTTGCATGATCGAGCTGGGCCAGCTCGAACGACACCATGAAGATTTCGCTCGGCGAAACACGCGCGTGATTGTGGTTTCCGTGGAAGGACTCGACGACGCCAAGAAGACGCAGACCGACTTTCCCCATCTGATTGTGCTTGCGGATCAGGAACACGGACTGTCCGACGCAGCGGGGCTTATTCATCCTCACTCGGCGCCGGACGGCAGCGACACCGACGCGCCGACGACGATCCTCGTTGATCGACACGGTATGGTTCGCTGGCTCTATCGTTCGTCCGAAGTGATCGCCCGGCTATCGCCGGATCAAGTATTGCAGGCGATCGACCTGCACATTCCCGCGCGGCCGTGAAGCGATCGCGGGTGCAGCTGGGATAGCTCCCTACTTGCTCGCGTACACCTGCTTTCCATTGACGTAGGTGCGCACAACGCGTGTGTCCTTGATGTCGTCCACCGGACACTTCAGCAAGTCGCGGTCGAGTACCACAAGGTCGGCCAGCTTGCCCTCTTCGAGCGAGCCGACGCGATCTTCCAGAAACAAGATATGGGCGTTGTTGCTCGTGTAAAAGCGAATGGCCTGCTCGCGGCTTAGCGCTTCCTCCGGGTGAAGTTGGCCATCGTACCATTTCGCCTTGCGCGTGATGGTCGTCCACATGCCGAGGAAGGGGTTGTACGGATTGACCGAGCGCAGCGAACCAATCTTCTGCATGTGATCCGAGCCGCCGCCGACGATCGCGCCAGCCTCGAACAGACTCTTCAGCGGCTGAAAATAGCGTAGCCGATCGTAGCCGAACTGCGCTGTCAGAGTCCGCGTATCGAGATACAACCAATCCGGCTGAATGTCGGCGACGACGCCCAACTCGGCCATCTTGCGAACCGCTTCGGCGCTCATGAAATTGCAATGGGTAATGCACGGCCTCGTCTTGCGAATCGGCATTTTGCGCGACAGGTCTTCATACACATCGATCAGCGTGTGAACCGCGCCATCGCCCACAGAATGGGCGGTGAATTGCAAGCCGGATTCGATGGTCGTCTGAACGATCGGCAGCAGACGTTCCTTGGAGATAAACAACACACCGCGATATTTTGGATCGGTAATCGAGTATATTTTGCTGACGCCCCACGGTTGACGCATGTAAGCGCTGCCGGTGAGCATACCGCCATCGAGATAGGTCTTGATGCCGACGATGCGCAAGCGGTCGTCGCCTTGCACAAGCGGATCCTTGGCCACACGGCGAATGTTTTCCTGAATCTTCTCGATGGCCCCAATCGTGTCAATGTGGTGCGAGGCGGCGATGCGCAGGTTGAGCTTGTCCTGCTTGTGCAATCGGCGATAGCGGTCAATGGCCGACGGGCTGGCGTCGCGGTCGCCGATGGTCGTCAGGCCGACCGCGTTGTAATCCTTGAAGAGTTGCAACAATCGTTCGGTGCGATCCAATTCGGTGGCACGCCGACCGGACGGCTGACTTTTAACGTAGCGTGTGCAGTTACGCAGAATACCGGTCGGTTCGCCGGTTTTGGCGTCCTTCTCGGCGAACCCTGTTCCACCGTCGGTGACTTTGAAATCCTTGTCGATGCCGCTTAGTTTGAGAGCGAGCGTGTTGAGCGAGGCGTCCGGCCCAGTGGCGAAGAGGACGGGGTTATCGGGAGCGGCGTCATCGAGTTCCTGGCGCGTCGGATAGCGCTGCTCGCGCAGTCGGGTGATGAAAACCTGACGGACGGAAATCCATTCACCCTTTGCCAGCGCCTTGGCCCGGCCCTTGATGTAGGCCAGTACATCGGCGATTGTCTCCATTTCGGGTATGGGATGGTCGAATTCCACCATGCAGGCGTTGGTCGGATGCACATGCGAATCGATAAGCCCCGGCAGCACCATTTTCCCGCCGAGGTCGATCATGTGCGTGTCCGGTCCCTTCGTTTTCAGGACATCCTCGTTGCTGCCGACGCGCAGGATCTTCTCCCCGCGGATGGCGAGTGCCTGCTGGATGGAGAATTTCTTATCGACCGTGATGATCTTGCCGTTGTGCAAGATCAACTCCGCATCGGCGGCGTATGCCGGGGCTGAGAGCGTGGCGAGCAAGGATGCGATGACTAATGCGGTCAGGTTGCGTGTGAACATCATGCGGTCTCCGAATAAACGCTAAGGCTGTATCGACAAGGTAACGGAGTATCTCGGCATCCACAACGAATAAATCGCTACGGCGTTTGGTTGTCTCGTCCGAATAGGTTACAGTGTCGGGGGTGTTTCCTTTGCTGTTGCTGCTTTTCTCGGAGGTAAAGTGATGGCCGAACTAACAGATGAAATTCGTTCGTTCGTGGCCGTGCGTGTGACAGAGGGATTTGAGAGCGAAGAAGGAATCATTGAATCGGCCCTCGAAACATTCGAGGTTGACGATGAGAATGAGGCATTCCATCGCGAGGTCATCCGCTTCACTGCCGAGAAAATGGCGGAACACCGGCGTGCGCAAAGCTTGTGGGAGAGTCCGACGGATTGTGACCGGCTCGACTGGGCGTTCGAGGAATTGAACCGTGCTGGTATCGTGGCGCGGCAGAACTTCACCTGCTGTTCCACTTGCGGACACTATGAAATCGGGGATGAAATCGAACAGGCGCAAGCGGAGCGATCGGTTGAGGGATATGTCTTCTATCACATGCAAGATACCGAAAGCGCTTGCGAGGCCGGCTACCTCTACTTGGCCTATGGGGCCGTGGAGGAAGGCGAGGGAGCGATGGTAGCCGTTGGGCGAAAGATCGTTCTGGCGCTCGAAGGTGCCGGTCTGCGGACGGAGTGGAACGGTCAGGGCGACACAAGGATTCACGTCAGTCTGAATTGGCAGCGACGCAGATAATCTCGGAGCATCGTGTAGCGAACCCCACTTCGGAACGATGTTCGAGTTTAGCTGACGACGCGGAGTTGGACCACGGTTTCTCACCGGCAGCGTAATTCTACTGTAACCGTTTTGTCTGGGAGGGTATACTACTCGTCTAACGCGTTGATCCACAAGGCCGCTCCGGAGCGACACGGATGTCCCTACTCGAACACCCCACCGCCCAAGCCTTGCTCGCCGACGCCCAAGTCTCTGCC
>DATNCY010000332.1:0-189315 GCA_035553375.1 Gemmataceae bacterium | reverse complement strand
ATAGTCGTGGACTTGGCGTGAGGTGATGGTATAGTGGTGGTTGCGCATGCTTCCCTCCAGGAATGAAATCGTGACAGAAGTTATTCTCTGGAGGGAACATGCGTTTGTCTTGTCTCATCAGCTGCAACTTGGATCTACTGTGTTCGGCTGCGAGGCCGGCATCCGTTTCCCGGCGGTGAAACTGCTGGACTTGGCGGCGCACGAAGCCATGCTGGAGGCGAGTACCAACCCGTTCGCGCAAGTGGTACTGGCCCACCTGAAGGCGCGGCAGACGCATGGCAACCCGGCCGGCCGCCATGCCTGGAAGGTCCGTCTGGTACGCAATCTGTACGAGCGTGGCTTCCGTCCGAAGGATGTGCGCGAATTGTTCCGCCTCATCGACTGGCTGATGGAACTGCCGCCTCCTTTGCAGGATGTTTTCTGGCAAGAACTGAACAGAGTTCAGGAGGAGAAACGCATGCCATACGTTACGAGTATTGAACGTGTTGGGCACCGCATGGGGCTGCGTGAGGGCATCGAATCGCTGTTGCGGGTGCGCTTCGGCGACGAGGGGCTTAAGTTGATGCCTGAGATCCACGCGATTCACGAAGAAGAGACGTTGCGGGCTATCCTCAAAGCCCTCGAAACGGCGGCCACTCTGGACGAAGTGCGGTGTCTATGGTCGCCGCAAACCTCGTGAAGCCGCCGTGCCGAGTGCATGAGGCGGCTGGTCTCTTTCGCCTCAGCCATCGCAACCGCCGTCCGGTTCCAAGCGACGCGACCTCCACCGTGGAGGATATAACCTTACTTGGTATTGATCTCATGCCCAGGGAGTTGTTCCATGAGTTGGCCACTTTCGCAAGATTACAACGAAGTCATTCAAGATCCGGCCAACAGCTTCGGCGATGCCGAACTGAAAACCGGTGAGGCCGTCACCAATGCGCTGGGCATTCCCATGCCGCGTTCGGGCAACTTCGCCGATGTGTATGAAGTACGCTGCCCGTCCGGCTCACGCTGGGCCGTCAAATGCTTCACACGCGAGGTGTTTGGTTTGCGCGAGCGCTATGCCGAGATTGGCAAGTATCTGCACCTGGCCAAACTGCCCTTCATGGTCGATTTCCAGTATCAGGAACAGGGCATCCGCGTACGCGGTAAATGGTATCCCATCCTCAAAATGCAATGGGTCGAAGGCTTCGTCCTCAATGAGTTTGTCCGCGATAATCTGGACAAAAAGCCGATCTTGCAGGGGCTGGGGCAAATCTGGCTGCGTATGGCGAGACGTTTGCGCGAGTCGTACATTGCCCACTGCGATTTGCAGCACGGCAACGTCATGTTCGTACCCGGCAGCACAGCCAAGTCGCTGGCGGTCAAGCTGATCGATTACGATGGCATGTGTGTTCCGTCGTTGGTCGGCACGCAATCCGGCGAAGTGGGTCATCCCGCCTATCAACATCCCGAACGCTTGCGCACGGGCGCTTATGACCAGGAAGTGGATCGCTTTTCTCTCCTGGCCATCGCTGCGGCGTTGCGTTGCCTGACGGTCGGCGGCCGTTCGCTATGGGAGCGCTACGACAACGGCGACAATTTGCTGTTTCGGCAGACCGACTTCCAGGCACCCGCTGAATCGCCGCTGTTCAAAGAGCTATTGGCCATCGGCGATGCGCAAGCGCAAATGCTGGTGAAGGAACTGTATCGCGCCTGCCAGGGACCGCTGGCCAAGGTGCCGCTGTTGACGGACTTGATGCCGGAAGAAAAGCCGGCCGGCAAGGTGACGACGGCTTCGGCAGCTTCCGCGGCGGCGATCGCCAAACAACCAGCTGCGGCGCAGGGGCCGGACTGGGACTTCAACGAAGAGGAGTCCGGTGACACGGTCGTTAAGAAACGCCGGGTATCACGCGGAATGCCGATGTGGGGCTGGGGCGCGATCGGCGGTGCGGCGGCCCTGTTGCTCGTCGGCATTGGCCTGGGCGTTGGCCTGGGAATGCGGAAAGGACCGGCCGACACGGAAGGAACGCCGATCGCGCAGCACATTGATGTGAAGCCCCCGAAACCGAAACCCAAGCCGCCAAAGCCGGACGATCCCAATCCTGATGACAATAACGTAACCCCGCCTCCGCCGAACATCAATCCGATGCCCGTTGCGAAGCGCGAGACACCACGGCGGATCTTCCAGCTTTCGCCGGCCGGAGATATGTTGGCTATCTCCAGCGAGGGCGAGACGGTGTGGCGACTTGTCGAGCCGTGCACGAAGCAGATGATCCGCGAGTTCCGCGGACATACCGGGGCCATCGTGGCTGTCGCCTTCTCACCCGATGGCAAACTCGCCCTCACGGCGGGCGAGGAAAAGACGCTGCGGTTATGGGATGTGCAAACGGGGCAAACGATCAACTCGTGTCCCTCGTTCAGCGACCATGTCTGTAGCATCGCCCTGACTCCCGATGGCAAACGCGCTGCCTCTGCCAATGGCGGAAAGCAGGTTAACGTATGGGACTTCGAGAACAAAAAAGGCGGAGGGTATAGCCATGCCCATGAGGTTTCCTGTGTGAGTTTCTCGCCAGACAGTCAGTACTTGATCAGCGGCTACGACCAAAACGACAAGAATACCGAGCAAGTGATGCTGCGTTGGCCGCTCAAACCAGGCGGCTTCACCGTTACCTACAAGGGCCTTACCGCGCCCGTCCGTTCCCTCGTCGTCTCACCGGACGGCAAATACATCGCCTCCGGCCACGAAGGCGACGTCGCGTTGTGGGAGTTGGATTCCGGCAAACTCTTGTGGCATAGGCCCAGGGGAAACCTTTCCGTCCAGGGAGTGGTGTTCTCGCCCGATAGTCGTTTCCTGCTCATGGAATTCGGCAATGGCTATCGTATTCTGGGCGTTGGACCGCAGCCGATCACCGTGATGGGCGGACGCGACGTGGACCAGCAGCGTGTTTCCGCCACATTCACGGCGGACAGTCAGCGCGTGACGTTCGCTTATCGCAAGGACGATCTTTCCTTTGCCCAGTCGCTACCGCTGCCCACAAAGTTCGCCGGCAACCCAGCTAATTCCGATCCGCGCCCGGCCCTTGGATGGGATCCGCCGATCAATCCTCAACGTGACTGCAAGTTCAGCGAAGCGGACGGGAAGCTGACAATCACTTTGGAGGGCAAGGGACACGATCTTTCGGTGGAAAATCGGCGGATGACCGGACCTCGTATGCTCCGCGATGTCGAAGGCGACTTCACGGCTCAGGTACACGTTGCCGGCGATTTCGCGGGGAAAAATATCAAAGGCGCCGGACTGTTCCTGATGGCCGACGAAAAAAACTATATCCGGCTGGAACGCGCCAACATCGGAATGGCCGAACTCGGCTTCTGGGAGGTGCGCCAGGACGGCAAGAGAGTGCCGATGCCAGGGCCGGGTAATTTTCCGACCATTTCCGGGACAGAGGTTTACCTGCGCCTGGAACGCCAGGGCGACAACCTCATTGGTTCTCACAGCAGGGATGGTCAAAAGTGGACGAAACTGACGCCCTACACGGTTGAGCTACCTCGCAAGCTCAAAATCGGCGTAGCCGCCATCTCCATCTCCGAACCCTTCACGCCAACCTTCGATCAGTTTCAGCTCAAGCAGGGGCCGGGCGAAATGGTTCGCATCGACAAATGGCTCATGCCGTCGGAAGCCATCGTCGCCAATCCCGCCGCGAAGGGAGCGCTTGCCTGGGATAAACCCATCGATCCGGACGGTGACTGCAAGTTCGAGGAAACACCGGAGGGTAAGCTGACGATCGCGCTTCCGGGGAAGGATCACGTACTTGCCGCAGAGTCGGGGCGGCTGAACGCGCCGCGTATCTTGCGCGACATTGAAGGCGACTTTACCGCTCAAGTGCGTGTTAGCGGCGACTTTCGTGCCCCCCAGCAGGGCGGACGGTTTACCTGGATCGGGGGAGGATTCGTCCTGTGGGTCAATGAAAAAACGCAACTCCAACTGCAACGAGCCGCAGGAGGAGGACGAACCCCTCACATCAATTGGGAACTACGGGAGGACGGCAAACGATTGCCCAAGTCGAGTGGTTTTCCACCACTGCCTGGGGCAGTGACCTTCCTTCGGTTGGAACGGCGCGGCGACACCGTCCTGGGTTCCTACAGCGAGGACGGTAAATCGTGGACCAACCTAAAAGCCATCGAGATGAAGCTACCCAGGACCGTTAAGCTGGGGATCGTCGCCGGCGCAATCGCGCTGCCTTTTTCGCCGTCCTTCGATCAGTTCCAGCTCAAACAGGGACAAGGCGAAATGGTTCGCCTCGATAAATGGCTCATGCCGGCGGAAGCCGGCGTCGCCAATCCCGGTGCGAAGGGAACGCTTGCCTGGGATAAACCCGTCGATCCCGATGGTGACTGCAAGTTTCAGGAGAACGAGGGGAAGCTGACCATCACGGTTCCGGCCAAACCTCGCCTCCTTTCCGTTGAGGGCAACAATAAGAACTCGCCGCGTCTCTTGTCCGATTTGGAGGGCGACTTCACTGTTCAGGTGCGGATCGGGGGCGACTTCACGTTGGCGGCTACCACGTCCGATGGTGGGAATTATTCTTGGATCGGAGCGGGACTACTTCTGTGGGTCGATGAAAACACCTTCCTCCGTCTCGAGCGCGCAAAATGGGCTGGGCGGCCAGATTGGCCGTCGTATGTCAACTGGGAAGTGCGTGAGAATGGCAAGGTGAGGGGTCCGAAGCACAACGTCAAACTGAGCGCGGCCGAGACGAATCTGCGGTTGGAGCGACAGGGCAAACGAATCCTCGCCTCCTACAGCGAGGACGGCCAGAACTGGAGCAAAGTGACATCGCTGGACATCGCGTTGCCCTCGAAGATCAAAATCGGCGTCCTGGCCGGTTCAAACACCGCAGGCGTGTTTGCATCAACCTTCGATCAGTTCAAGCTCAAACAGGGCCAGGGCGAATGGGTTCGGATCGACAAATGGCTCATGCCGCCGGAAGGCGGCACGAAGGGAACGCTTACCTGGGATAAACCAACGGATCCAAAGGGGAAGTGCAAGTTTCAGGAAGCCGCCGGCAAACTGACCGTGACCATCCCGCATGGAAACTATAATCTCTCGCCGAGGCATGGAATAGCGGCCCCGCGCCTGCTGGGGAATGTTGCCGGCGACTTCACCGCGCAGGTACGAGTCGGTGGCGCATATCGCGATGATGGCAAAGGCGAGCCATTTTTCTCGCTAGCAGCAGGCTTGATTGTCTGGATAGACGAGAACAACTATCTTGAATTAGAGCGCGGGTTGGCGGCGAGGGATAAACTTCGCGTCCTCTGGTCGTCGCATAAAGATGGTAGGCCCCATCAACATCCTGCCGCCGGCCTGAACTTGACCGGCACGCACACTCATCTACGCCTGCAACGCCGTGGTAACAAGCTCCTGGCAGCGTATAGCGAAGACGGTAACAAGTGGGTCGAGTTGAACCCCATTGAAATGCCCTTGCCCGACAAGGTTAAAATCGGCGTCATTGCTGCCACAATCCAAAACTCCTTCACCGCGACCTTCGATCAGTTCGAGTTCAAACACGGTCAGGGCGAAATGGTTCGCATCGACAAATGGCTCACGTCCGGCGAAACCGTCGTCGTCAAGCCGCCGCAAACGCAACCGACGAGGCGACGCTCACGGAAACCGCCCGTGCCCGATGCGGCTAAGGTGGATGCAGCCGTGAAGGATCTCCATAGCACCCTCAAGGAGAAATACGACGGCGAGTACAACGAGTTGCAGAGGGCGTTGATTAATGAACTCAATAGGTCGAACAACGATCCTCCGCGGCGGTTCGCCGTGCTGCGTGAACTTCGCGATAGCGCCGCCGAACGGAATCTGTTCAGCGGGTTGAGTCAGGCCCAGTTCATGGCCCAGTTCTTCGATGTTAATCTGCTGGAGATGAAATGCGTTGCCCTGGAAAAGTCGATACGGTCCGGACGTACACAGCCTTCGCAATTTATCGAAATGGGCCTGCCCCTCGTGGAGCAGGCCATCGGCGAGGGGAATTATGATGCGATCCCGCGGTTGGTGAAGGCCATCCGCATTGGCTCCGTGAAACTCACCCCTTACGATGCGAAACGTCTGATGCCGGAAGTCGTGTTGAAGCATGCGGAAGACGTCAAGCAAGAACACCAAAAGCTCCAACCCGTTCTCCGCACACTGGAGGCCGATCCCGATGATGCCAAGGCGAACCTGGCCGTGGGCAAGTTCCATTGCGTGGCGCGGGGTGACTGGGAGGATGGCCTGCCGCTGCTGGCACGCGGCAGCGATCCGGCTTTGAAAGCACTGGCGCAGAAGGATCTGGCCACCCCCACCGATGCCGCCGAGCAAGCCGCCCTCGGCGACGCCTGGCGCAAACAGTCCGGCCTGGTGAATGCGAAGGCGTTGAAGACCGCTTGCCAGAAGCGGGCGCAGTATTGGTACCAACAGGCGGTCGCCCAGTTGCCCAAGGGAATGAAGCTGGAGAGCGCGAAAAAGTCGATGGCGGCGTTGGCGAAGATGGTGCCCGAATTGCAAAACCCGTGGTGGCAGTTCGTTTTCTCTCCGGGCGTTACGCCCGACCCGATGACCGGCCAACTCCGTATTTCGCAGGCCCGCAAGATCACGACTCGGCAATACTACCGGGGAGCGCTTGACATCACGGTGGTGGCCCGGTCGGGGGCGACCGATCTGCACATTGACATTGGCGCAGGTGGTCGGCTGGTCATCGGTCAGAACTTCAACAAGAACGGCGACCATCTGCAACTCTTCTGGCCGGATGGGGCCGAAGGATCCTTCGGCACTCAGGCTGTCGAGAAGTCGGTCACGCTGCCGGCCAACCGTTGGTTCACGGTTCGCTGGCAAATAACGTCGGCCGGCATGAAGGTCTGGCTCGACGGCAAGGTTCTCTTCGATGAGGCCCGCGCCCTCGATCTGGGCGGCAAACATGCCGTGATGATTCACTGTAACTCCGCGCCGATTGAGCTAAAATCGGCATTCGTGAAACCTGGCCCCGAGAAGTGAGAGCCTGCTCTCCGGGGAGAGAACATGATCGATCGCTGGTATTACACGCACGCCGGCCAAACGCGCGGTCCGGTGACGGCGGCGCAGCTTCGTCAGTTGGCGATAGCTGGGCAGTTAATTCCCGCCGACCTCATTTGGCCGGAGGGACGCGATCGCGGTCAAGCGGTCGAAGCTCAATCTGCCATCGATTTCACAACCCCGGCCACGCCGCCGAAGAATGCCCCGGATTGGCTTAACGATGTGCGCCAGGCCGACAAGACTCCGCCTCCGCGATCCAAGTCACCCGACTGGCTCGACGACGTGCGCGCCGCCGAGAAGGAAGAGCAAGCGTTTCTGACACTGGACGAAAACGCGGTCCTGGGAGCGGTGGACGTTGAACGGGTTGGGGAGGATGCCGCGAAGAAGATCCTGGACGAATTGGAGGGAATCACCGAATCGGAGCCGATGACGGAGTTCATCCCGGAACCGGAGGAGAGCGTCTCGTGTCAGCTGATCATCGGCACGGCCACCACGACAGGCCGAGTCCGCAAGCGCAACGAGGACAGTCTCATCGTCCAGCAATGCACCTGGTATAACCTTGATGAGCGGCACAACATCGCGTTGATCGTCGTCGCCGACGGCATGGGCGGCCACCAGGCCGGCGACCGTGCCAGCAACTTGGTCATTCGCACCATGAGTAACGTGCTACCGTCTCTTCTAACCGAGGCGATGGGTGGACAATCGCCACAGCCAACGTCCGCGACCCTGGGAGATACGCTGGATACCGGCTTGCGCGATGCCAACCACGTCATCCGCGAGGCGGCGAAGAATAACGCGGCCTACAAAGGCATGGGTTCGACGGCCGTGGCGTTGCTGGTCTGGGACGGTCAGGCTTGCATCAGCTTGGTGGGGGATTGTCGCGTCTACCATTGGCGGGCCGGCCGGCTGACGCAGGTGACGCGCGATCAAACGCTGGTGGCGCGCATGGTCGAATTGGGTCAACTGACGCCGGAAGAGGCGGCCACGCATCCCCGACGGAACGAAGTTTCGCAAGCGGTCGGCAAGTTTCCCCTCATCGACCCAGCCCGTTATGAGCTAGCACTGAAAGCAGGCGACTGGCTGATAGCCTGCTGCGACGGCCTGCAAGCCCACGTCGAGGATCACGCACTTCAAAACGCCATTGGCAAGGGGAACCTATCGGCGGTCGCTTTGGCGAATCATCTTGTCAAGCTGGCTAATCGCGGCGGCGGCAGCGATAACTGCACCGTCGCCACCGTGCGTTGTCTCTGACTCTGAGCCATTGTAACCATCTAGGCGGAATTGATACAACTTCCGTGACGGGCGAACGGGTCTCGCCTTTTCGTCGGCGGATGGATTGCGCCCAAGATCGGTGAACTCCTTTTCCTCTCCTGAAAGAGGTCGAATACCATGCACGGAATAAGTCGCTGTGTTGCGATGGTCGGTTTGTTGTTCGGCGTCTGTGCCGGGAATGCCGCGACTGCCGCTGAGAAGATCACGCATTCGTTTCTGGCGACCGGCGTCGAGACGGTCCTCGTCGATGACGCGGGCAAAGTTACCTGGCGTTATCCGCACGGTTCGCGCGACGGCTGGGTGTTAGCCGACGGTCACATCCTTCTGGCTCTCACCAAGAACCGGGAATATCCGGGTGGGGCGGCCGTCGAGGTCACGCGCGAGGGCAAAACGGTATTCGCGTTCAAGGGCAGCCAATCGGAGGTCAACACCGTGCAACCTCTCGACAATGGCAACATCCTGCTGACCGAGGCCGGCGCCAAACCGCGTTTGTTGGAAGTGAACCGCGAAGGCAAGATCGTCGTCGAAGTAGCGCTTCAGGCTCAGACGAAAGATCATCACCTGCAAACGCGCATGGCTCGCAAGCTGGCCAACGGCAACTATCTGGTTCCTCAACTGCTCGATAAAGTGGTGCGCGAGTATACCCCGAAAGGCAAAATTGTTTGGGAAGTGAAGACGCCGCACTGGCCGTTCACCGCCATTCGGCTTGATAACGGCAACACCCTCATCAACTGCACGCTTGGCAATCTCGCCATCGAGGTCAATCCCAAGGGCGAGACGGTATGGAAGTTGAGCAACGACGATTTGCCGGGCAAACCCATCAATGACGCCTGCGGCGCGCAGCGTTTGCCCAACGGCAATACCGTTATCACCAGCCATCACGCCACGGCGAAACAGGTCAAATTGCTGGAAGTGACGCGCGACAAGAAAATCGTCTGGACCTACACCGACGACAAGAAATCCGGCATCCATCATTTCCAGATTCTCGACACCAACGGCAAAGCGCTAGCAGGCCGGCCGCTTCGCTGAGGTTCAACCGCTTGTGATTTTGAATCTATTCGAGATCGTTATTATCTTTTGAGGTCTGTTATGCGCATCTACCAAGTTTCACCCGTGGTCTTGCTTATCGGCTCGATCGTGACAGCGTCCGCGCCAGCGGAGGAAAAGCCGACCCATCGCGTTTTGGCCGCTGACAAAGGGCATGTCGTCCTCATCAACGCCAAGGGCCAAGTCGAGTGGGAGTACGTCAACAAGGCGGAATGTCACGATCTGACGCGGTTGCCCAACGGCAATGTGTTGCTATCGACCGGCCCCGCGACCATCGTCGAGGTGAACCCGGACAAAAAGATCGTCTGGCGTTACGAGTCCAAACCGAAGAAGGGCTATAAGGGACGTGTCGAGGTCCACTCGTTCCAGCGGCTCGCCGATGGCGGAACGATGATCGCCGAGTCGGGCAACCGGCGGATTATCGAAGTGGACAAAGACGGCCGGATCGTCAAGGAGATAGCGTTGACGGTCGAGAAGCCGAACGCGCACCGCGACACGCGCATGGTCCGCAAGCTGGACAACGGCCATTATTTGGTTTGTCACGAAATGGACGGCGTCGTCCGCGAATACGACGCCGAAGGCAAGGTTGTTTGGAGCTATCGGCTCGATCTCGGCGGCCGGCCGCGCAGCGACGGCCACGGTCCCGAAGGCCACGGAACCGAGGTATTCGGCGCCATCCGTCTGCCCAGCGGCAACACGCTCATCGCCGGCGGCAACAACAATCGGGTACTCGAAGTCACACCCAAGGGTGAAATCGTCTGGAGCATCCGCCACGACGAATTGCCGGGCATTCGCCTGGCCTGGGTGACGACGCTCCAGCTATTGCCCAACGGCAATCTGATCGTCGGGAACTGTCACGCTGGGCCGAGCAATCCCCAATTGTTCGAGGTGACGCGCGACAAAAAAGTAGTGTGGACGTTCAAGAACTTCAAGGCACTGGGCAACGGCCTGGCGGCGGCCGTGGTGTTGGACATCAAGGGGAAGGTCATTCGTTAATAAAAACAGGCGGCAGGCAGCAAACTCACCACCAAGAAGGAAGCGGAGGTGGCCAAGTTGCGGTATATCAGTGTGCGCGGCCCACGAGAATAACTTGTTGAACTAAACCGCTGCGAGGTGGATGGTCCTTTCGCCCTAATCAGAGCGTAGAGAGGCGAACGGGGGCATTTGGTGCTTGCGTGGCGGGGGTGTTCGCTCGTAGAATCGCGGAGCGTTTGCGGGCCGGCAAGGATCGAAAGTCCAAAGGCTTGTGGTAGCGTGGCCTGCGGTTCCGTCCAACAACGGTCTATCCGCCGTGCCGTTGACGGCGCGGACACGGTTTTTGGCCCAATGGCACGGCGGATAGACCGCTCTTCGTTCGGCGAAGGGGAACAGGGAAAAGCGCCAAGAGTCGATTTCGACACTGGTTTGGCTCCTGAGTTTCTTGCTCGTCCTTGAGGTGCTTCCATCCAAGGAGAAGGATCATGCGTACACTGCTTTCGATAGCAATCGTGGTTGCCGCAGTTGGATTAGCTTATTTCGGGCGTGTCTGGGCTGAGGACAAAGAGCAAACACGAACCAATCCGTGCCCGCGCACCCGAATTGCGATTCTGAACCTCACCTATGTCCTCAAGCACTACGACAAGTACAAGAAATACGAAGAAGAGATCAAAGGAATCGCTGAGGAAAGCGGCAACCAGGCCAAGGAAAAGATCGCGAAGAGGAGCGAAGAACAAATGCGAATTTGCTACTTTGATGTGATTGAAGCCGCTCAGCACTATGCCATCGCTCACGATTTCGATCTGCTTCTGCACTACAACGACGCCATCACCAAGGAGGATTTCATTAGCACCAAGAACATTGCGAGAAAGCTAAACGAAACCGCCCTTATGCCCGTGTACTGGAGGAATCCAAGCATGGACATCAGCATGGAACTCGTGAAAGTCCTCAACAAGAGATCACCGCCCGGAAAACAATAGAGAGAACAGAAGGCGTGGGGTGTTGCCGCCGTCCCAGGAACCTTTTTGAGTGATAGTAGCCTGTCCGAATAGATGCCCGGCTGTGTCGGACGCCCGGCGCGCACCGCGAATGCCGGACACATCTCAATTCGCTACTCGTAAGCTCCCCTTACCTGAGGCGCGGCTACAGCGCCGCGGTCGGCTCCGTTTCCGCGCACGGTGGGGAAATGGACGAGCAAGTTGGGGAATGCGGAGGATATTGAGCATGACACGCCGCACGATGTCGCAGGGGGCATCTGCGGACCGTGAAGCTGCCTCTTTCACTCGGCCTTCCGGCATGTTAAGATTTCCTCATTCTGCCGGTGATATTATCAAACTGACTTCGTCCTTCGCCCCTGGGAGTCCCTCGCTCATGAGCTTGCAGCTCCTCGTCCTAGCTGGTCTCGACAAGGGCAAAGCCCTGCCGCTGCACGATGGCCCCGACCTCATGCTCGGCCGCAGTGTCCAGGCCCACTACCAGATCAACGATCCGCGTGCCTCACGCAGCCATTGTCAGATCCTCAAGGATGGCGATGTCGTCACCCTCGTCTGCGCCGGCGGCAGCGGCGGCACATTCGTCAATGGCCACAAGGTTCAACGGCAGATCCTCAAGCCTGGCGATGTGATCCGGGTCGGCGATACGCAACTTCGGCTGCAAGTCGGCGATCAGCCGCCTAACGATGCCTCGACGCTTGCCCCAGGTGCGATGGCAGCGGCACCGGCCGCCACCTCCGCGACGAGGCTCGAATCGCTCAAGGGCCAGACCTTGTCGCACTACGCCATCGGGGAGATCCTCGGTACCGGCAATTCCGGCATCGTTTTCCACGCCACCGATACCAAGGACGGCCGCGCTGTTGCCTTGAAGGTGCTTCAGCCGGAGTTCGCCGAGAACGATGAGGAAATGCAGCGCTTCGTCCGCGCCATGAAGACCATGCTGCCGCTGCGGCACGCCAACCTCGTCACCCTCCTGGCGGCGGGCAAAACGGGGCCGCATTGCTGGGTGGCCATGGAACACGTCGAGGGCGAGAGCGTCACGCAGATGATCCAGCGCATCGGCGTCGCCGGCATGCTCGACTGGCGGCAGACGCTCCGCCTGGCCGTCCACGTCGCGCGGGCGCTGGAATACGCGCACGGACAAAACATCATTCACCGCAACATTGCCCCGCCGAACATTCTCGTCCGCGCCGCCGACAAGGTGGCCAAGCTCGGCGACCTGATGTTGGCCAAGGCGCTCGAGGGAACCCTGGCTCGGCAGGTCACTCGGCCGGGCGAGTTGCTGGGCGACATCAACTACATGTCACCGGAACGAACGCGCGGCACAGCGGACGTGGATGGCCGGTCGGACATCTATAGTCTGGGGGCGACGGTATATGCCCTGCTGGCCGGCCGGCCGCCGTTTGCGGATCTATCGTTGGTGGAGACAATCACGAAGATCCGCAAAGTGGACCCCGAACCGCCGCGGAAGTTCCAGATGGCGTTGCCCGGCTTGATTGAGGGACCTGTGCTGCGAATGTTGGCCAAGCGTCCAGAGGACCGCTATCAGACGGCGGGCGAGTTGGTGACGGAACTGGAGCGCGTAGCCAAGTTTCAGGGCGTCCCGCTCTAGCTTACCCGCACAAAATTCCCTTGCTGCCGCAGCGAACTGGCGGAAAAAGTGCTATCCGATAGCTCTATCCTCCCTCGCCCGCGAACATGCCAAGGTAGCTGGTGTAACGGGAAATGCTGATTTGACGCCGCGCGACCGCGCGCTTGACGGCGCAGCGATCTTCGTGCGTGTGCGTGCAGTCAGGGTAGCCGCACAGCGGCACAAAGGGACGAAATTCGACGAAAAAGCCCTCGATTTCTTCCGGCAGCAAATCCCACAGTTGGAATTGTCGCACGCCCGGCGTATCGACCACCCAGCCGCCGAAATCGAGTTCGATCAACTCGGCCGCCGTCGTCGTATGGCGGCCCTTTTGATTGACATCGCTCACCTCGGATACACGCAAACCAAGCCCCGGCTGAATGGCGTTGAGCAAAGACGATTTACCGACTCCGCTTTGTCCTGTAAACACTGTTTCCCGATCGTGCAGATGTTCGCGCAGCCTGGCAATCCCGGTCCCATCGGCGGCGCTGGTCAACAGTGTTAGAATGCCGAGTTGATGGTACATGCCAATCAGCGGTTGATAGCGCGCCGGCTCAATCAGGTCGGCCTTGTTCAGACACAAAATCGGTCGAATGCCGCCCTGGGCGGCGCTGGCGAGATAACGATCGATGAGGTGCGGCTTCAGTTCCGGCTCGACCAGCGACATCACGAACACGACCTGATCGACATTGGCCACCTGCACATGCTCTCGACCGCGCGACGCGCGGGTCAGCAGACCATGCCGCGGTTCGATGCGCTCGATCCATCCTTCCAGCGCTCCGCTGTCCGCTGTCCGCTGTCCGCTGTCTGGAGTTGCGTCTGGCGGATAGCAGATAGCGGATAGCGGACAGCGGTCCGGGCGAATCCACACGCGATCGCCCGTCGTTACGATGTTGCGTTCGTGCGTGGCAAGGGTACGCAGCAGGCGACGCACGGCGCAGCGATACTGCTGGCCATCCGCGGTCTGGACCACGCTGAACAAGCGATGCACACGCAGCACGCGCCCCGGTAGGGAGGTCAATTCATCGACCGACGGCATCTCCGCCGGCTCCTGTCCCGCCTCCGCCACCGTTCCCTTCTCATCCTGAATGATGGTCCGTCGCCGCGAGAGGTCTCCCTTGGCACGCACGCGCTCCTGCCCGGTCGTCGCTTCTTCGGTGAATCCGTGGTCCTGAAAATCGCGCGTCCACTGACGCGGACGCGGCGGTTTGGACCGATTCTTGCGCATGTCCACGCGCACTTTCTTTTTCTTCGCCATGCCTTCACCCTCCTCTTACCGGCTCGCAGCGCCAACGACGGGTTGGTGTTTCTATTCTATCGCCCTTCAAACGCGCAATGTTTGTAGAAAGAACAAGCATTGCCCATCGGCGACAAGACGCTCTCCGTTTGGCTCATTACGGAACTGTCAGATTCAGAATGACTTGCGCCAGGCATCCTTAGAAAAAGACGAGTGGCATTGCGTTTGCAAGAAAAACGAAAGTTGCTTCTTTGCTCTCTTGCCAGGATTCGATGGCCATGTGTAACGACCCACGGACACAGTATTGCGTCGAGGAAGCTCGGTCGCCGCTGTTGGAAGGGGATGTGGTGGAAATTCCGCTCCTCTTGCCCGGCTGGCAGGTTTCGGTCCTGGAGACGGTAGCTCATCAGCGTGGCTTGACGGCCGGAGCGATGGTTCGCCATCTGCTCCATGACTTCCTGGTTCAGACGACGACCCCGTATCCCGGCTAGTGCCTCACTCGGTGGCTCGGAGGCGAACGGTCGGCTTACGTCCATTCCTGTTTACGTTTCGCGCGACCTCCGCAAAACGTAAACGGGAGGAGGGATTATGCTGGCCATTCTCAACGTCCCAACCAGTCGTCTTGTCGTTGCAACACGGCACGCAGTTCCGCATTCATCGAGCCAGGATAGCAAGCCGCCGTGGCGCCTTCATCCGTGAGAAGGACTACACTCTCTGGTTCAAAGCGAACGACCCACACGCCGCCGTCTTCGCGCCGGCAACTCGCCAACCGCGCGCCAAACAGCCAGCGTTGCGGCGGATCGAGCGGCAGTTGCCTCAGCAAGGGCAGATTGTCCAGGGCCACGCGCGCTTCCACCTCCCCCACTCGCACCACGTAGGAGCCTAGGATCGGCCGGTGCATGGAATCCAACCGGAGGACATCGTCGAACAGGACCGTGCGACCGCGATAGTCTTTGAACTTCTCGCGCCATTCGTCTTCACTGCGATGCTGCATGGCTTGTTGAAGGATTTCTTCCAGCGAGCGGTCGAGTAGATGGGCCAGCAGATCGCTCTGCCGGCGCAGTTGATTCAATTGGCGATGCTCTTCCCGACTAAGAGCATCGGGGGTATGATCGCATTGCTCGCTGGCCGCATTCAATTCTTTCAGGGCGAGACGAAAAGCCTCTTCACGCAAAGCGTGTCGCCCAGCCTCAATGTGAGCGCGGATATTCACACCCGGCGTCGTTTCCGGTGGCGAAGGAGAACGACGCAGATACGGTTTGACCGCCAGGAAGAGTAGTCCCATCGCCACGGCACCGCCTACAACGATGACTAGAACCAGCCGCCCCAGATTCCTAGGCGAGATGGGGGCCTGCGAGGCGAGAACAGCGGACGTAGCGTGCCCTGGCCACGGGCTGCTTGGCAAAAGGAAACGCTTCCGCCGGCAACTCGGACAGGTCACGACCTGCGCGGAACGCTGCCGCTGGCCGCGCAACGAACGACCACAGAAACACGGCACTTCGTAAGGCGTCGAGGTTTCCCCTTGAGGACGACGGGCGGGCCACCAGCGTTGCAGATAGGTGCGAAGGATCACGACGTAGTCCCTTGCCACAAGCAGGTACTCAACTCCACACCCCAGAGGAATGAAATTCGCTCCCGGCGGCGGTACGGCCGGCACGCGAGGGAGCCGGCATGAAATCCAGGCAGGCGTTCTCCCAGCACTCCACATTGTGCTGCATGAACAACTCCGCCAGTCGCGGCACACGATCGCTCTCGCCGCGCTGACGCAGTTCCCTCGCCGCGGCGACGAACTCCTGCGTCTCCCGATCGAAACGCTCCTGCAAGTCGGTCAGCACGGCACACGGCACGGCGTAGCGTGCCGACTCACGAGTGCTGTTCGCTTGTCTCGGTGTCTGGAAGCTCGCAGGCAACTCCCCGACAAGAAAGAGAGGGAAGTACACACTGGCGCAGGGCGGACCAAAACAGTACCAAGCGATCGGCGGCGAACGATCCGGCCCGCATTGCGTGATGAGGCTGGCCGCCGTCCGCGACGCCGAGGAAGTCGCCGCATGGCGACACAATGTCGTCACCCTCTCTTCACGGCCGACCATCCGAAACGGCTTGCTTGAATCGACGGCGTCGAGACAGCCCTCGAAGTGATCGCTCAGCACGCGGCGCAGCGCGGCGAGATCGATCTGCCCGTTGCATTGTTCCAGCAGCAGCATCGCTCGCCCCCAACGTCGCAACGACGGAGCATTGTCGCCGCCTTCCGGGGCCACCACACCGGCGAAGTCGAGTTTGCTGCCGTCGGCCGGCCACCATCCTTGCGCGATGGCCAAGTCCGCCAAACCGTGGGAGAGACGATCCCAATCCCGTCGAAGATGGCAAATGTCGCTGACCGCCCGCACCTCGTTGACGTGCTGCACCGCCCAGTGTGGGCCGAACATCTCGATGACGAACGCTTCGCGGCCATCGGCGATGAGGAAGGCGGGATCGCTGTCGGCGTCGGTGCAGCCTTGACCATGACGACTCGCGAGGTCCGTCACCATATCGACGGCTTGCCGGGCGCTGGTCGCGCGCTCCAGACCCAATCGAACCAGATCCGGTCCCGTCAGGCCAAGCCCCGCTTCACGCCGTCGAGTGCGGATCGAGGTCAGACCAATCGATACGCCGTGTTCGTTGAGTCCATGCGGATAGCCCCATTGACCGAGGCAGCGGCTTGCCAGCACCGTCCATGTCTGCCGTGCCTGCGGCAAGAGGAGGGTGCTGGTCTGCACACGTTCGCCCGGAGAGAAGATCCTGCCCGCCACGCGCAGCAGCGTGAGGTTCTCATTGCCGGGCCGGTTGCAGTTGTGAGCGAAGAATGTTCCGCCGTCCCGCGTTGTCCGAGACAGGGCCACCAACATATCGCATCCCATTGTCGGCTACTCCCTTGCCCATCGTGTTGCCTGGCGAGACCACCTTTTGGGAGTCTCCCCACCGCCCGCCATTGGACCATAGCTCGGCTCTCAGAGCAAGAGGCCGGCGAACAATCCCGTTTACGTTTCGCGGAGGTGCGCGAAACGTAAACAATAGTGGGCTTACATGGGCCGTTCGCCCAACTCCAGGATTTGTCGCAAACGCTGTCTCGCCGTGTGCAGACGGCGTTTAATTGTGCCGAGTGGGACATCGAACTCGGCGCTCATCTCACGCAGGGAACGGCTGCGCAGATAGAACGCCTCCAGCATGGCGCGATCGAGCGGTTTCAAATGGCTCAGTCCCTCGTGAACCTTGCCTTGCTCCTCGGCCCGCACGATCTCATCGAGCGGGTCGGCGTCGCTGCCGGGCAAGAACGCCTGCCGCGTGGGATTAAGACGGCTCACGAGACGACGACGGTTGAGACGATTGAGCGCTAGACGCACGGCGATCTGCCGCAGCCAGGAAGAGAAGCAGCGCGAGTCGCGGAGTTGGCCGATCTTGCGCATGCTATGTAGGAAGACATCCTGGGCCACGTCGTCGGCCTCGGCCGGATCGCGCAGCCAGGTCAGCAGCACGCTGTAAATCGCCGGACGGAAACGCCGCACCAACTCGCCGTAGGCGGTTCGATCCCCGGCCCGTGCCCGGTCGATCAGGCTCTCGCCTTCTTCCGGCATATCCGCGACGGATTCTACTTGAGCCATCATAATGTTGTCCTCCTTCTCTGTGAGGGCCGGTGTCGGGCGCGGCAGCGATCCCCCGAGACAAGTACATACGATGCTCAAGCTCCATTTTTTCAGTGAGAGTATCGGCGACGCGCGAATTGTGCCAAGGAGGGGGGCGACGTTTGGCAAGGGTTCATTTGTGACGTATAAATCTTCAGATGATGGCCGGGGCCAATTTTCGGGGTGGAGAGTCTGTCGTGGGGGATGCTACCATGGCGCATGAAAGTTCCAGACCAATCAATGGGCCGGCCGTATCGGCCCCACCAATCTCTGCTTCAGATGGCGTCGCTTCCAACGGAAGAAAAACACCATCGCTTCCTCCGCGTATGGTTTCCCCCTCGGTATCGTCCGCCCTGTTCAAGGCGTTTCGGCGACGCTGGTTGCTCGCCTCGACTCTGGGATTGCTGGTCGGCGGATTCGTGGGAGCGCTTTTGTGGTCGCTGCTGCCGGAGCAGTACAGCGCCGAAGTCCGTCTGCGCATTCCCGCTCCCGATCGTGCCTCCGCGGGGGGCAGCACGAGTGAGGAAGAGATTGCTCGTTTCCAGCGGGCGCAGGCAGCGTTGATCCAGTCCTCGACCGTGCTTGAAGCCGTGTTGCGGCAGCCGGAGGTGGCGGAACTGCCCACCGTTCAAAGAGAGCGTGATCCGCTGGCCTGGCTGGAAAATCACCTCACGGTTGAAGGCGGTTCTCTTCCGGGCATCTTGTCCATTCGCGTCACGAGTGCGAACGCCGACGAGACGGCCGTGCTGGCCCGCGCCATCGTCGAAGTTTACGTCCGTGAGGTGGCTGGTCAGCGTGAGGCGTCCTTGCGGCGTCTGAAGGAAGCTCGTGGCAAGACGGAGGAAACCTTACGGCAAAAACGCCAGCGGTTGGCGCAGCTGGAGAATACGCGGCTAGGCGCGGCCGAGAAGGAGTGCCAGCAGGCACGCTTTGATCTGCGCGTCGCGCGGGCGCAGTTGGCAGCCCAGGAACGACGGCGAACCGAGGTGGATCGCGTCACGGTCAAGGATGCGGCCGTGCTGGCCTATTTGAAAGAGGACGCCCTCAACCAGAAGTTATCCAAGGAATTGACGGCAGCCGAGGAGCAGATCAAGCAATTGATCCGCGTCTCGGTTCTCAAGGAAGGCGATCCTCGTCTGCTCGAATTCCAGCGCGTGCGCGAGGAGGCCAAACAGAAACAGGAGAGGCGTCGTAAGGAAGTCGTGCCCATCGTCGAGCAACAGATGCGTATGCGAGCGAGCGAGGAATATCAGACGCGGGTAAACCAACTCCGTGAGCGAGCCGCCTTCTACGAAGGCCTGGTGAAGTCTCTGGAAGAGGAAGTCCAGAAGCTAGGCGGCGCGGCCGCTGGGGAGGAGTCGCGAACGCTGCGCGAGGAGATCGCCACGGACAACGAGACGCTGCGTAAACTCACCGTCGAGATTGCTCGCGCGGAGAACCCGGCCACGATTCCCTCTGTAGTTAGCGCGTCGGGAGAAATGCCGGCGGTGCAGCCGAAAAATCCCCAACGACGTTGGCAGCTGGCGGGATTGGGCGGTGCCGGCAGCTGTGCCTTGTTCGTGCTGGCTCTGTCATGGCAGGAACTTCGCCTTCGCCGCATCACATCGGGCAGCGACATCATCGGCGGTCTAGGTCTGCCGGTTGTCGGGAATATCCCAAATGTGCGGAGTGGACGAAAGACGACGCTGAAGGATCTCGAAGAGCAAGGCAGTATCAGCGAGGCGGTCGATGCCTTGCGCACCGTGCTGCTGCGCGATAGCGGCAATGGGCCGCGTTTGTTGCTCGTCACCAGCGCGATTGGTCGAGAAGGCAAGACGGCACTGGCCGTTCGGCTCGCCGCCAGCCTGGCGCGGGCCTGGCGCAAGACGCTGTTCATTGATGCCGATCTACGCAAGCCGGAGGCGCACACGCTGTTCGATATGCCGCTGGAACCCGGCCTGAGCGAAGTGCTGCGCGGCGAGGCGGACGTGTCCGAGATCATTCAGCCGACCGAGTTGAGCCGCTTATGGATGATCCCGGCCGGCCACTGGGATGCGCACGCTATCCAGGCACTCGCCCAGGACGGCGCGGGCGGTCTCTTCACTCGCCTCAAAGAACAATTCGATTTCATCGTCATCGATGCCTGTCCCGTTCTGCCGGTCGCCGATGCGTTGCTTCTATGTACCCATGTCAATAGCGTGTTGCTGGCCGTGCGCAGTGGTGTTAGCCATCTGCCGATCGTCCACGCCGCCCAACAACGTCTGGCCACCGTGGAGGCGCCGCTGCGCGGCGTCGTCCTCATGGGACCGGACGCCGATCTCCATGGCTGAGCGGTTCGGCCGCTTGCGGCTTAGCGTCTCCACACGCTAAGCCGCAAGCGGCCGAACGGGAAACCGCCGAAAATCGTTCCTCTCTCGTTTGCATCCGTGTATACCGCAATCTAGGCTTCTCTTGCGGTGGAGTGTGTCCGGATCACCCCCTTCCAGGATCCTACGGATGCTGCAAACCAGGAAACGCAAGCGCGAGCCAATCCCCGGCTATCGCCTGATCGAGCCGTTGGGGCGTGGCGGGTTCGGCGAAGTGTGGAAGTGCGAGGCGCCCGGCGGTCTTTTCAAGGCCATCAAGTTCGTGGCCGGCGAACAGGGACCGCTGCCCGGCGCTTCGGCCGCCGTCGAAGAACTCAAGGCCATTCAGCACATCAAGTCGCTCCGTCATCCGTTCCTGCTGTCGATGGAGCGCGTCGAGTTGATCGACGGCGAACTGGTGATCGTCATGGAATTGGCGGATAAGAGCCTCGCCGATGTGTTCAACGAATATCGAGCGAAGGGCGCGGCGGGTATCTCGCGCGACGAACTGTTGGGATACCTGCATGAAGCGGCGGACGTGCTGGATCTGATGAATCTGCGTCACGGGTTGCAGCATCTGGACATCAAGCCGGCCAATCTCTTTTTGGTCAGCAATCACGTTAAAGTGGCCGACTTCGGTCTCGTTCGCAGCCTGTCCGATGGGGCCGCTCCGACGGAACGCGCTTCGCCTTCGGGGGGTATGACGGCTCTCTACGCCGCTCCCGAGATGTTCGACAATGCCATCAGTTCATCTTGCGATCAATACAGTTTGGCGGTCGTCTATCAGGAACTGCTCACGGGCAGCCGGCCTTTCAACGGCAAAAATATGCGTCAGCTGCTCATGCAGCACAGCACGGCCGAACCCGACTTACAGGCAGTGCCCCAAGGCGATCGGGCCGCAGTGGCGCGCGCCTTGTCCAAAGACCCCGAACAGCGTTTTCCCACCTGCATGGCCTTTATCCAGGCACTGGAAGGGAATGAGAAGGTCGGCGGCGATTCGCAACCTTCCGCGGACACCAGTCGGGGCGGAGCCACCACGCCCCTGGCCAGCGTGGTATTGGAGCGAGGCCCCGCGCAGGCTCGCTATTTGCCCGATTATCAATTTCTGCGTTGCCTGGGCCGCACGCCTTTCAGCGAAGCCTGGGAGACACGCACGCCGGAGGGCAAGCGCCGGCTCGTGAAAGTGCTATTCGGCGTCACCTGGACCGACGCCGCCCGCGAACAGGAAGCCATCGCCCATCTACAGTCCTTGCGTCATCCTGCCCTGCCGGAGCTGCGGATTATTTCCGCGGGGCCGGGGTGCCTGCTTGTGGATACCGACCTCCTCTCGGTGAGCCTACGCGATCGCTTTCAGGAATGTCGCAACCGTAAGGAGCGTGGCATCCCACGCCGCCAACTGCTGGACTGGCTGCGGCGGGCGGCTGAGTCCCTCGATGAGTTGGCTAATCATTATGACCTGCAACATCTCGGCCTGCATCCGCGAAATTTATTGTTCGATGGCGACCAGATGCGCATCGCGGATTTTGGTTTGCTGCCGCTGGTGTGGCAGCCGGTCGGCCAGTTGCAAGGACAGCTGCAAGCACGTTATACCGCACCGGAATTGCTGGAGCAGCAGATCGGTCCCGCCTGTGATTCCTACAGCTTGGCCGTCATCTTTCAGGAGATGTTGACCGGCACGACGCCTTGGCGCGGCCGACGTTCGGGATTGCCCAACCTGGAGGCGTTGTCGGCGAGTGATCGCGCTGTCCTCGCGCGGGCGCTCGACATCGATTCCGGCCAGCGATTCGCCACCTGCACGGAACTCATCGCCGCTCTGGAGGGAGATCGATCGGCGACAACCGGAGAGCCAGGCACGGGCAGTGACATCCGGCCCGGCGCCAGTGCCATCGTCGCCGAATTGATTGTCGAGGCACGCGGGGCGCTGCCGGCGACCGAGGCGGAAAAATGGGCGTCCTCAAGCGTCGGCATCCTCCAGGGGCGTTTCCCGGCTCGGCTCGTGCCCAACAATGCACGCGCGAGTTTCGAGACGTTCCGTCGCCAGTGGAACGCCCAGCTTGTCCGCGAAACGGACAATTCACTGGTCTTGCAGGTCGCGTTGCCGGGCCGTTTTTGGCAGCGTTGGCTCGGCGGAGCGCCGGGTTTGCTCGTCGAGATCCGCTGGACGAGGCCGCGACCAGGCAGTTCGACCTTGCCGGAGGTGTCGGTGCGTGTCCGCTGCTCCGACAAGAAGATCAAGCCCGATGACTCGCTCATCAAGGAACTGGGGCCGCTGTTGCTCGACAGTCTGCGCTCGCAGCTGGAAGCGTACCCAGAACGACGCAACCAGGAACGTGTGGGGTGGCCTCATCCGGTGCGAGCCACGTTTCTCCTCACCGACGGCAAGCCGGGCGAAAGCCTTGAAGGCAGGGGCAAAGATATCTCCTTGGGTGGCATGGGCCTGTATCTGCCGCGTGCCCCTGCTGGATCGCAGATCGAATTGGAACTGCGAACGCCCGCGCGCGGCGAGCCGATCATCCTGTCCGGCCACTGCGTCCGCGTCCAGCGCTGCGGCGATGGCTGGTTCGAGACCGGCGTGCTGTTCTAATGTGTAGCCGCGACGCGCAGCGGAGCGTTTATGTGACGTTGTCTTATTTTGATTTATCCCTCGCTTCACACGCTTCGGCCCTTGAACAGATGGCGATTCAGCACCGGATCGCGCTCGGTGAACGGTCCCTCGGTTCGATCGCGGCTCAGACAGCGCGCGTACATCTCCAGCTTGGCGTCGAGATCGTCGGCGTGATGGAGGATGAGACACTCCGGCACCAGCGGCAAACGCGGCGATCCCCACTCCGGCAGCACCAGATGACTCAGGATAATGTGTTCGAGCATCTGCACCAACTCCGGGTTCACGTCGCCCAATTCGCGGGCCGTGTCGCGCACCAGATCGCGGCCGAGGATAAGATGGCCTACCATGCGCCCCGCTACCGTATACGCTGGACTGACACCGGGCACCGCCTGACCGAACTCCAGCACTCGGCCGAGGTCGTGCAGCATGGCCGCTGCCACCACTAGATCGCGGTTCAGCGGCGGACGCAGTTCGGTGTAATGGAGTGTGTAGCGCTCCACCAGTTGCAGACACGAGCGCGTCACCGATAGCGTATGTTCGAGCAGTCCTCCGGCAAATGGGTAGAAGCGATCGCGCGTGGCCGGCAAACGCTGGAACGCCTCGCCGTGGCGATCGAGCAGCGTCAACACCAGGCGACGCAGCGCTTCGTCGGTAATGTGCGTCGTCGCCAGCGTCTTCAACTCGGCGAACATCGTCGCGGCGTCGTAGCGCGAATGCTCGACGAATTGCAAAGGATCGAAACCGTCCGTGTGGTCGGCGTCGTTGACGGGACGAATGGCCTGCACTTCGGTCAACTGGGGGCCGTAGCGTTCGTGTTCGCCGTAGACGGCGCGCAGCTTGTAGAATTGGCCGACTTGCCAATCGCGCTCGCATTCTTCGTAGCGCGGGCTGTCTTGCCAGACCATGAAGGAGGCGCTGCGGCGAGCATCGCGGAAACGGCAGGCGTAGTAGGGTTTGCCCTCGCGCGTCGTGCCCTTGGTCTTCTCGGCCAAGAGTGCGAAAAAGTCGGCTTGCTGGCCGGGGGTCAGTTCACAAAGTGGAATCGGCGTTGGTTTGGTTCGGCTCATGTCCTCAAGATAACCGAGAACGGCGGGAAAAACAGGGGAGAAGCGGGATCGTTGGATGACGCTCCGCTTGCAGTGTCTTTCGCGCCGGGCTATTATCGGTTTGCACTGTAGTCCCCTCGCTCCGCGAGGGGACAGGTACTCGCGGAGCGAGTGCCTCGCCTATCGCTCGAACTTCGCTCGCCGGAAGCCCCGATGACCATCGCATCCGCCCGCAGCCTGGTCGAAATCCTCAGCCGCGGAAAGCTGCTCGAACCGGATCAACTTGCCGAACTGATTCGCACGCTGCCAGCACGCCCCGCCGATCCGCTGTCTCTGGCCCGCGAACTGCTCCAACGCGGCTGGCTGACGCCTTATCAGATTAATCAACTTTTCCAGGGCCGCGCCGCCGATCTGGTCCTTGGGCATTACGTGTTGCTCGAACGCCTCGGTGAGGGTGGCATGGGGCAGGTCTTCAAGGCACGCGAGCAGCGCCTCGGCCGCATCGTCGCCCTGAAGATTCTTCGCAAGGAACTCGTCAAGCCAGACCTCATCCGGCGCTTTCATCAGGAAATCCAGGCCGCCGCGCGTCTATCGCATCCCAACGTCGTTCACGCCTACGACGCCGAGCAGGTCGGCGACGCCCATATCTTCGCGATGGAATACATCGCCGGCATCGACCTGTCGCGTCTCATCAAACAGTCCGGCTCCCTGCCGGTGCCGCAGGCGTGCGAGTACATCCGTCAAGCGGCGCTCGGCTTGCAGCATATCCACGAACACGGCATGGTCCATCGCGACATCAAACCGGCCAATCTGATCCGGGCCACGCACGGCGAGGTCATCAAGATCCTCGACATGGGCCTGGCTCGCCTGCTGGACGATGATGCGGATGAGGCACCGGCCACCAAGCTCACGCGCCTGGGCGTCGTCATGGGCACGATCGACTACATCGCCCCGGAGCAGGCGTTGAACTCGCATCGTGCCGACATTCGCTCGGACCTGTACAGTCTCGGCTGTACGTTTTACTTCCTGCTGACCGCGCGGGTGCCCTTTCCTCTCGATGAGCCGATGGCCAAGTTGCTCGCCCATCAGTGCGACGAGGCTGTTGCCGTTGAGCAACTGCGTCCAGAGGTGCCGGCCCGCGTGCTGGCGATTGTCGGCAAGCTCATGGCCAAGCGTCCCGACGAGCGTTATCAGACGCCCGCTGAGTTAGTTCTGGACCTGGCCGCTCTGACCCCGCCGGTTGCCCAGGCGACGGTACCGGCGGGGCAGGTAGTTCGCCCATCACCGCCTCCTTTGGCTATCCCCATCGCCTCTGCCGTGCCGTCCGTTTCGCCGGGAGGACAGGCGTCCCGCCGAAAGTCGCCGTCTCGACGGAGCAAGCTGTGGATCGCGATCGCCGTCATCCTCTCGCCCTTGCTGATTGGCTGGCTCGTGCATCTGTTTCGCGCGCCGGCTGTCCAGAACCGGCAAGATGTTGGCCCCACTGCTTCATCTCCCAAAGAGATCCTTAGAAACTCTCTTGGCATGAAACTGGTGCGCATCCCGGTCGGCGAGTTCTTCATCGGGTCGGAGAAGCGGGAACCGCATCATCGGCCAAACGAAGCCCCCTCGCATCAGGTGACGATCACCGAGCCGTTCTACCTGGGCGCTAATCTGGTCACGGTCGGCAATTTCCGCGCCTTCGTCAAGGCGACGAATTACCGAACCGAAGCGGAAAAAGCCGGCGATACCCGTCCCGGTCACTACTGGCTCAAGCCTGGTTGGGAGCAGAGCGACGACTATCCGGTTGCCTGCCTGAGTTGGAACGACGCCAAGGCGTTTTGCGACTGGCTGAGCAAAAAGGAGAGCCGCACGTATCGCTTACCGACAGAGGCCGAGTGGGAGTACGCTTGCCGGGCCGGTTCCACCTCCGCCTATTCCTACGGACCCGATGCGAAAAAGCTGAGTGAGTACGCCTGGTATCGCGGCAATTCCGGCGAGAAGGCGCATCGGGTCGGTCAACGCAAACCCAATCGCTGGGGTCTGTACGACATGCACGGCAATCTGCTCGAATGGTGTAGCGATTACTACGATGCGAAGTTTTACGATAAAGTCGATCTCATTGATCCGCATGGTCCGCATCACGGTAGCGAGCGCGTTTTGCGCGGCGGTTCGTGGAACAGTGAGGCTCACGAATGCCGCTGTGCTTATCGCTGCGCGAACAAGCCCACGGAACATCGTAACGACCGCGGCGGCTTCCGCGTTTTGCTTGTGTCGACGGAGTGACGGGAGAAGGCGACCGGCGGAGTAGTTTGTTACAATGGAGATATTGAGGGAACGGACAGAGAATCGCATCCATTCGGTTGTTTGGAGTCACGCATGGTTAAACTGCCCATAGCCATCAACCTGACCGTGTGCGAGCAGGTGATCGTAGAAGAGAAGACACACAATATCACTCTCGTCAATTGTTTGACGCGCTTGCGAGTACGGGAGATTCCGTCAGAACCCCATCGCCTCGTTGTTCATGCGCGTCTCACCGATGGCCACGGTGAAAGCAGACTCCGTTTGCAGTTGACACGTCTCGATACGCTTGACGAAATCTCGATCCAGGAAGCCACGGTGAAATTCTCTCACCCACTCCAGGAATTTCGGGCTGATTTTCGGGTAGTAACAGCGTTCCCTGTGGAGGGACGTTATCAAGTTACTTTACTGGCGGATGGAGAAATGATCGCCCAGCGAACGCTTCAGGTATTTACTAGAAAGGAAGAATCATGAATACGTCTCAGCCACGACACCTTTCCGAAGCGCCCACTTCCGATAGCCTTGACACCATTGATATCATCGTTGACGGTTGGAACGATCCTCCGTCGCCCCCCCGCCAACTGTCTCCTCAAGAACGGCTTGAGTTGCGGAGAGTTCTCGACAGCTATTCGATCGAGCGCGAAAAGCTCGATCAAGTGAACAAAGCCGCGCAACGCCTTGGTCGAAGTAGGTCCGAGTTGATCCGCGAAGGTTTGGAGTTGGTCCTTGAGAAATACCACGACAAGCTCGGCGACCTCGCTAACCCAGAATCGTCCGGCGATGCGCCGAAGCCGGAAGGGAATCCCCCATCCGCGTGAGCCTTTGGGATCAAACCCGGTCTTCCTTCGCGCAAAATTGCAGCGACGGCGCATTCAGGGTACAGTGAAAGAAGCTTGAATGATCTTCGTCCATCCTCGAAGGAGAGCGTTCATGTCCATCCGTCTGCTCTCGCCCAATCGGATGCGTCGTCGCATCCTCGCTGTCGCGCTGCCCGTTTGCATGGGGCTGCTTCTCGCCGGCATGCCGTCCTCGATAATGCCGCGAACCAACGCCCAGGCGCCCACCCGCATCAAGGCTCCCGAGTTCGATGGTGCCACCGACTATCTCGGCTCCGACAAACCGATCAAGCTCAAGGATCTGCGCGGCAAAATCGTCATCCTCGATTTCTGGACCCTGTGCTGAATTAATTGCCTGCACCTCTTCCCCGACCTGGTCAGGTTGGAGAAGAAGTATCCCAACAAAGTGGTCGTCCTAGGCATCCACTCGCCGAAGTTCAAGAACGAACGCGAGTCGGAGAGCATCAAGAAGGCCATGCTCCGTTACGAACTGAATCATCCGGTCATCAACGACGCCGACCGCAAAATCTGGATGGCCTACGGCGTTGATTCCTGGCCGACGGTGGCCGTCATCGATCCGGAGGGTTACATCGTCGCCGGCTCGAAGTCCGAACATATTTTCCGCGATGCCGTGCCGGTCATCGACAAACTCATCCGCACGCATCGGGCCAATCGCACGCTCAACGAGAAGCCGATTTACTTCACGAAAGAGCAAGCGGAGAAGGCGTCGAGCAGTGCCTTGTGGTTTCCCGGCAAGGTGCTGGCCGACGGTGCCGGCAAACGGCTGTTCATCTCGGACAGCACGCACCATCGCATTGTCATTACCGACCTCGACGGCAAAAAACAGTCGATCGCCGGCACCGGCAAGGCCGGCCATGCCGACGGTGCCTTCGAGCGGGCGTCGTTCAACGATCCGCAGGGATTAGCTCTGGATGGCGATACACTCTACGTGGCGGATCGTAAAAATCACATGATCCGCGCCCTCGACTTGAAAAAGCACACGGTTCGCACCATCGCCGGCCTGGGTCATCAGGGCATGGACATCCGCCGCGGCGGCGCGGCCCTGTTCACTGGCCTGAACAGCCCGTGGGGTCTGCTGTTGCATCGCGGTTATCTCTACATCGCCATGGCCGGCCACCATCAAATCTGGGTGATGGATCTGGCCAAGCGCACGCTCATTCCCTTCGCGGGCAATGGCTTCGAGAATCTCGTCGATGGCTCTCCGCTGGTCAGTTCGTTCGCCCAGCCGAGCGGTTTGACCACGGATGGCGTCACGCTGTTCGTGGCCGACAGCGAGGTCAGCGCCGTCCGGGCGGTGCCGCTCGACGGCAAGGGCGACGTGTCCACGCTGGTTGGTACCGGCCTGTTCGACTTCGGGGACAAAGACGGCGTCGGCACCAAGGCGCAATTGCAACACGCGCTGGGCATCGTTTTTGTCGAGGGTAAGCTGTATGTCGCCGACACCTACAACAGCAAGATCAAGATGATCGATCCACGGACACACGCTTGCACGACGTTCGCGGGCCGCGACAAGAAAGCGAAATTGTTCAGCGAGCCGGGCGGCATCAGTTACGCCAACGACAAATTGTATGTCGCCGACACCAACGCCCATCGTATTCAGGTGATCGACCTGGCGACGAAGGCGGTGACCACGTTGAAGCTGCAAGGCGTCGAAGCGCCCAAGCCGTGAAAAAGGTTCTTTCCGTATACGTTTCGCGCTCCCTTCAGATAGGAGAGGACGATGAGACGATTCTGCAATTACCGCATTCTGGTCTTGGCCTGCGCGATGGTGATGCCCCTGCCGGACTGCCGCGCTGCCGCAACCGCGCCCTTGGCCGAGAAATATCTGCTCGATGGCAAGTTGGCCGAGGGCGCGAAGGCTCTGCAAGGCCGGCTCAAGGAGGAACCCAAGGATGACCAAGCTCGCTTTGGCTTGGGCGTGCTGCAATTCCTGCAAACCTTTGAACACCTGGGCGGCAATCTGTATAAATACGGCCTGCGCACGGAGAAGTCCTTTCTTCGACCACCGCCCCCGATCAAGGAATTTCTGCCGCAGAATCCCCACCCCGACAAACTGACCTACACGGCCGCCCGCCGGATAGTCCAGACTTTTCTCGATGATTTGGTCAAGGCCGAGGCTACCCTGGCGGAGGTGAAAGATCCCGCCGTCAAGCTGCCGCTCCACGTCGGACGCATCCGCATCGATCCGTTCGGGCAGGACAAACCCATCAGCGCGGCCTTCTTGTTTGGTCGCGTCGCGGCTTCCCCGGCCGGCGCACACCAGCAGGCCGAGAAGCTCGTGATCGGCTTCGATCGTGGCGATGTGAGTTGGCTGCGCGGCTATTGTCATCTCCTGGCGGCTTGGACGGAACTGCTGCTGGCGGTGGATGGACAGAATGCCTTTGAATGCGGTGCCCATCTGTTGTTCGAGAAGGTGGAGACGCCGCACACCTTCCTGCTGGAAAATCGCCTCGCCTTCGATGAAGCCGGGCGAACCGATGTGCCCTTGTGGTCGGACGTAGTGTCCTTCTTCCACCAGCTGACGCGCTTGCCCGTCAAGGAACCCGCCCGGACCAAGTCGGCCCTGAAACACCTTGAGGCAGGGGTCGCCCAGGCCAAGGAGATGTGGAAGTTCATTTTGGCGGAGAAGGATGACGACAACGAATGGATTCCGAACCCCAAGCAGACGGGCGTACTCGGCGTCCCTGTCACCCAAGAGATCGTCGATGCCTGGCGGGAGACGCTGGACGAGGCGGAGCAGGTGTTGCAGGGCAAGAAACTGATCCCGTTCTGGCGTGGCAAAAGCGGTGAGCGCGGCGTGAACCTGCGGGCCGTTTTCACCCAACCGCGGACGTTCGATCCGATCGAGTGGGTGCAGGGGACGGCGGCCACGCCCTACTTGGAAAAGGGAACGCTGACGAAGTTGGCCGATCCACGCGTGGGACAGCGGCTCAACAAGGCGTTCGGTGGTCCCTTGAATTTCATCGGTTTCGGCTTCTGGTTCAACTGAGCGAGGAATCGCTTTCGCCATCAGTCCAGCCCAAGCTGAGCGATGCGAAGACCCATCGCCGCCTCGGAAACGTTGAATTGACGAGCCAGCGCATCGATGGACCGTCGCTTCTTCCATTCTGAGCGGACAGCATCTTCCGGCATGAGAAGGGCAGAAGCGAACAGATTCGCCTGGATCTCACGCCAGCGGTCGGGAGTGAGGTTCCGTTGGTCCTCTTGGAGTTGGCGGAATAGGTTGGCCTCGCCATCTACGAACGTGCCGTCGCCAACAAGGTGCAGGAAGTAATGGCCAAGTTCGTGAGCGATGGTGAAGCGCTTACGAAAGGGGGAGCGAACTGATTAATCAGAAGGGTGACTTGGTCGCCTTGCTTGGCGATGGTGCCGACGATATTGTCGTCGTAAAACGTGGCGTTGTAGACAGCCATTCCCAGTCGGTTCGCCAGCACGACGGGATTGATGGGGATCGATTCCAACCCATGCTCTCGGAGAATGTCGGCGGCGCGCTTCTCGACCTCCTCGCGGGTCAAAAAGGGAACGTCTTGCTCAACTGTCGGCATACTCCGCTCCGCGTTGCCAAGCCCCAGTAGGGCGGGTTGAGTTACATTACAATGCCGTTCTCTCCATATTCCATTATCGTAAAATCCGCACGCCATGCAACCGCAAGGGAACGAAGAGGGTGTCCCTCTCGATTTTGGACTGGCAGATTGGTAGAACCGTCGGCTGAGAAACTTGGGGTTTTTAGGGAGGGAATCCGATGCCTGTCTTGACGATTGAATACCGCGATGACGCCGAACGACTGGCACTCGAACAGGCCATCGCCTTCGTGGCTCAAATACGCCACGTTGCCCAAACCGCGCCCAACGGCACCGTCTTGGACGCCTGTGAGAAAGTCGCACTCCACGACGGACGCACCTTGCTCCGCAGCACCTTGGCTAACGCTGTGCAGGCACGCATTGCCGACGCCGAGCAAAAAAAGGGCTAGCACGCCACGGAAGCTGCGCGTGCGGCTCCGCTGGCTTGTCCAAGGGGCGGCATGGCCGCACAACCGTGACCGCCGTGGGTCGTATCAACGTCCAACGCCGTTATTTCCGCTGCCCTTCGCGCGGTCGAGGCGATTTTGGCGTCGATGCCATCCTCGGTCTGGACGGCTATGTCACGGCTGCTGCCCGCCGCATGGTCTGCCTGCTGGGCGTGCAGCAGTCGTTTGCCAAGGCCCAACGGGCCTTGGCAGAGGTGGTGTAATGGTTCACGCCCTGGGGAGCAGCGAAGGCGTAGTCTGATGTGAATAGTGGGCCTGGACCGTCGCCGTGACCGCGTCGAACGGAGCCTGGCCGAGGTTTCACAGGCCATTAGCGCGGTTACAGCAACTCGCCGTCCATGACTCGCCGATCAAGTCCGAGCCGGCGAATGTCCGGAAAAATAGTTGCTTTTATCTTTTCTCAAGGATAAACTCCAACTCGACTTGGTGTCGGAGACAATCCGCTGTGTTTCGTCTCGCCGCCAGCCCAAGTGCCGGCCCGCCCACCCCGACGGATCGCCGGACGCCCCGTGGACGGCTGATGGCCAGACGGCGGACAACACGCCGTCGGCCGGGGTCCCTCGCAAACCTTATTGGCCGGCCCCGAACGACGGGCACGACGACGTGCAGAGAGCTTCCGTCCTCCTTCCACAGACAAGGCTCCGATTCTGTCCTCACCTGAAACGCGGATACTCGCCGCGCACGCACCCCGGCACGGCCAAGGTCGTGCCAGGCTGACCCGGTAGCGTTCGTACTATCCTCTGGAGAACCTCTCATGCCCTGGCTCGCTCGCCTCGGGGATCTTTCGCGCCGCCTCAAAACGCGCAAAGCCCCTCCAACGACTCGCCTCACCCTCGAGATCCTCGAAAGCCGGACGCTGCTGTCGGCCGACCCCTCGCTGACGCTGGTGCTGGCCTCGCACAGCATCGCCGAGAACACCGGGGCCGCGGCCACGACCGGCACCGTCACGCGCAACAACATGGACAACTCGCAGGCGCTGACGGTCAATCTGACGAGCAGCAACCCCAACCAGGCGGCCGTGCCCACCAGCGTGATCATCGCCGCCGGGGCCGCCTCCGCCACCTTCAACGTGGACGCCGTCGATGACCACGTCATCTACCCCACGCAGACGGTGACGATCACGGCGACGGCGCCCAGCCCGGCAAAGCTGGACCCGACCTTCGGCAACGGCGGCCTCGCCAGCGTCCCTCTGGAGGTCAGCAGCTCGGCCAATTTCCCCGACATCAAGGTGCAGTCCGACGGCAAGATCGTGGCCGTGGCCGCCTCCCCGACGGCCGGCGCCACCTGGGCCGTCAGCCGCACCAACGCCGACGGCACACCCGACACCTCCTTCGGCAATGGCGGCACCGTCACCACCACCTTCGCCAACTCGACCGGCGGCTACGCCAACGGCATCGCCTTTCAGCCCGACGGCAAGATCATCGTCGTTGGCACGGTGAACCTCACGACGAGCAACTACAGCGCCTGGGGCATCGCTCGCTACAACACCGATGGCACCCTGGACACGACCTTCGGCAGCGGCGGTCTCGTCACGCTCCCGTTTAACATGGAGGCTGGCTGGGCGTACGACGCGGCGGTCCTGTCCAACGGTGACATCCTCGTCGGCGGCATGAGGCAGGACCCCGCCGGCTTCGCCGTTGCCCGCCTGACCAGCACCGGCCACCTCGACACCACCTTCGGCTCCGGCGGCTACGCCGGCATCAACCCCGACCCCACCCACAGCTGGTACAACACCACCGGCCAGGCGATGATCGTCCAGCCCGACGGCAAGATCCTGATGACCGGCATCGCCAATTACAACTCGCTGCCGGTCGTCCGCTTCAACGCCAACGGCACGCCGGACACCACCTTCGGCAACGGCGGCGTGGAACTCCTCCCAACCTCGGCCTTCGGCTCCTACGCCAGCATCCAGGGCGACGCGCTGGCCCTCCAGAGCGACGGCAAGATTGTCGCCGTCGGCTATGCCAACCGGACGAACAGCAATTACGACGACTTTGTCGTCGCCCGCCTCAACCCGAATGGCAGCCCGGACACCAGCTTCCACGGCAACGGCCTGACCACGCTCAGCTTCGCCAGCGGCGACAACCAGGCGCGCGACGTCGTCGTGCAGTCCGACGGCAAGATCCTGGTCGGCGGACGGATCCTCGTCCCCAACACGGGTTACGTCCTGGCCCTGGCCCGCTACAACCCCGACGGCACGCTCGACACGACATTCAACGGCACCGGCGAGTTGACCACGACGCCGCCGGCCACCTTCGAGAGCATCTGGGGGATGGACCTGCAAGCGGACGGCAAGCTGGACACCATCTCCGGCTACTACACCAGCATGCAAATCGTTCGCTACGACACTCAACAGATGACGGCCTCCGACAGCCTGAGTGTGACCGAAACCGACGGCCCTCCCCCCACGGCCGATGCGGGCGGGCCGTACACGGTCTCCGAGGGCGGCACGGTTCAGCTGGACGCCTCCGGCACCACCGACCCGGCCCAGGATCCCTCCACGCTCAACTACACCTGGGACCTCAACAACGACGGCATCTACGGCGAGGCCGGCGCCGCCTCGCGCGGCGACGAGGCCGGCATCTCTCCGACCTTCTCCGCCGCCGGTCTCGACGGACCCGGCTCCTACGTCGTCCACCTCAAAGTCACCGACGCCAACGGCCTCAGCAGCTTCGCCGAGGCCACCATCACCATCACCAACTTGGCTCCGACGGCCACGCTGTCCAACAACGGCCCGGTGAACGAAAACAGCCCCATGACCGTGAGTTTCACCAACCCGTCCGATCCGTCCGCGGCCGATACGAAGGCCGGCTTCCACTACAGCATCGTCACCGACCCCTCGCAGCTGGCGACCAGTTATGATACGGCCACCGACGGCCCCTCGAAGGAGTTCACCTTCTCCGACGGTCCGGCCACGCCCATCGTCTATGGCCGCATCTTCGATAAGGACGGCGGCTACACCGACTACCAGACGACGGTGATCGTCAACAACATGCCCCCCACCGCCGCGGTGTCCGGCCCGACCGCCAGCGTCCAGGGGCAAGCGCAGAACTTCACCTTCACGGCCCAGGACGATTCGCCGGTCGATCAGGCGGCCGGCTTCACCTACAGCATCGACTGGGGCGATCAATCGACGACCACGATGAGCGGAGCGGCCAGCATTTCGCTCAGCCACGTCTTCACCGCCGCCGGCAACTACACGGTGCAGGTCTGGGCCACGGACAAGGACGGCCAGCAGAGCAAGCAGCCGGGCACCCTGTCGGTCAGGGTGACGACGGCCGCCTTGCAGGGCAACGACCTGGTCGTTGGCGGGACGACCGGCGACGACACGATCGTCCTCAAGCCCACCGACACCTCCGGCGACATCAGCGTGTCGCTCAACGGCGTCAGCCTGGGTTCCTATCGCCCGACCGGCCGCATCGTCGTCTACGCCCAGGCCGGCGACGACAACGTGCAGTTGGAGACCGCGAAGTTCGGCAGGACGAGGGTTTCGATCGCCGTACCGGCGTTCATCTTCGGTGGCGACGGCAACGATACCATCAACACCAGCGGCAGCTCGGCGAACAACGTCCTCGTCGGCGGCAGCGGCGACGACACTCTCATCGGTGGAAGCGGCCGGAACATCCTCATCGGCGGCGGCGGCGCCGACAAGCTGTATGGCGGCAACGGCGACGACATCCTCATCGGCAGCGTAACCGACTACGATACCAACCTGGCCGCTCTCGCTTCCCTGCTCGCCGAATGGGGCCGCAGGGATCTGAGTTACCAGCAGCGCATCGGCCAGCTGAACGGCAGCGTCGCCGGCGGTCTGAACGGTTCGACGTACCTCAACGCGCAGACCGTCCACGACGACGGGGCCGTTGATCAACTCTTCGGGCAGGGCGGCAGCGACTGGTTCTTCGCCGCGCTGGGCGGCAACTCGCGCGATGCCGTGGAGGATCGCAGGCCCGGCGAGGTCATCACGCCGATCACGTAAGTGGATGAAGATGGCAGCATACAGCCAGGGGAGAACTCCCCTGGCTGTTTGCTTGCGCGGCTGGAAAGGCTCCCCCGCGCTTGCCACCTCGCCGCCGATGGGGGTACGATCCGGGGAGGTTGGTACTGCCGTTCGACCCCTCCCCTGTGCTGCTTGCCGCAATGTTGGCCGCGTGAAAGGCTGAAATAAGTAGAGGAATTCCCGCGAGGTCGCTCCCGGGTTGTCTTCGACCGAAATACTGGGGCCTCGAAGCCGAGAAAGGAGTGCCGTAACTCCCAACATCCGTCCCGACGAGGTTTGCTGCCGGTGGTCACCGAATCGGTAGGGGAACTGCCTCTCATCATCAAAGCGTGGGCGGTATACCCTTATCACCCTCGACTCGTGAACGCTTACGATAAAATATGCTTTATCTGAAGAAGCTGTGCAGCGATAGGATAAATAGAATAGCGCAAATATGCGGCCGCCAGAAGTTCTTTGCACGAAGGCTTACTTGGAGGGTTTCCGCACAGTCTTCGGCGTCCGGGGATCGGCCGGAGCGTTCTCGCAGGGCGGCACCAGCCCAAAGCCGACCAGACTCAACGTGCCAACTGCCTTCGTACCGCCCCCCGCACCGCTGCTGATGGGAACGGCCAAGTCTGTCTTTTCGCCCGGCCCCACATGGATCGAGCGTCCACCCGCGAAGGTAAGGCGGAAGAAAAAATCTTCGGTCGAGTAGCCCAGGTGAGTTCCTTCCGGGTATAGATTTTTGTAGATTGCGTTGACCACCCAGGGAGCTTTATTTGAGGTGTCCTGCGAGTGAAAGAACATCACGTACATTTGCCCAGGTGTCAGGGCAGCGCGGTGCTGCCAGTCCACTTTTCGCCAGGCGAATTGACGTTTGGTTCGCTTCGCCTCGATGCTTCCTCTCGCATACACGGTCTTCATCGCCGGATCGCGGATTTCGACCTCCAACGGAGCGGCGGGGCAGACAGTGTTGAGGCGGGCGACCCGCAGTTCCAACGATTCCATAGTCCGTTCGACGGCTCGGAAAGTCTGCCCGTGGGCAATGGAACCGTAAATCCAATGCCAACCGGCCGAGTGTCCCGTGTAGTGCGCCGCTATGACGCGCAGAATGTCACGCGCCCGAAGACGCACTTCGGGAGATGAAGATTCGGTCAGGCAGAGCCGTACCGCAGCTTCCGCCGGCGCACCGATTTGCTTGAGTTCCTTGGTGGCAGCCTCACGGACCTTGAATCGATCGTCGTCGAGTTGAGCGATCAGTCGGGCGATTCGATCGGCCGATTTCTCCGGTTCCGTTGCCAACAGCTTGGGAGACGTGGCACTCACCAAGGAGATCAGGAACACGATCCAATAAATGCGTCGCATGGGAAACCCTTCGCGAAAGGACATTACGAAACGAGTGCCCGCATCAATGGTCATCCAGTGGGTGGAGATGTGAACGGCGAAATGGCCCCGTTAACCGTTTGACCGCGAACGCCTGATTGCCCCTCCTCGCATTCGCGTGTCATGGACACGCTTCTCACCGCAGTTTAGGATAAATCATAACAATGAACGAACGATCGGACAATCGCTCGCTCGCGCCGGTTTCTTCACCAATCACCGAGAACACGCGATGCCTGCCGCCGCGCCGCCGTTTCGTATCAGTCCGTCCACCATCGCTCGCTATTTCTTCCACGACTGCGAGCGCTTCCTCTACTACACCTCCGCCACGCCGCAGGAACGCAAACGTCAGGGCATTCCCAAGCCGGCCTTCGATCAAAGTCCACTCGTCGAATCCATCCTCGCCAGCGGCTATCAGTGGGAAACAGAAGTCGTCGAGCGTCTGCTGAAAGGCAAGGTCGTCGTCGCTGGCGGGCCGGGTGAACTGCACACGCGCCGCCTGCCATTGGCGCAGACGCTACGGCACTTACGCCGTGAGCCGGCCGGTCGCTTTCTCTATCAGCCGACGCTCGCGCCGCCACCGGATTTTTACGATACCTATGGAATAAACCCAAAACAGATCGTCATTAGCGATAACCATCCCGATCTGATTGCCGTTCTGCCCGGGGAAGACGGCGGCCGGCTGTTGCGCGTTGTCGATCTGAAACGCGGCGAGGCATTGAAGCTGACGCATCGCGTGCAAATCCTTTTCTACGCTCTGGAATTGCAGGCGATTCTCGACGCCGAGGGCATCGACGCCCGCGTCGATCTCGACCACGGCGCCGTCTGGCTGGGCAAACAATCGGAGCCGGAAGTCTTCGATCTCGGCGATTTTCGACCGCATCTGGAGCGATTCCTGCGCCACGATCTCGGCCGTATTCTCGCCGGGGAGGCGCGGGAGACACACTGGCATTTGTACGATCGCTGCGAATGGTGCGAGTTCTTCGACTCGTGCCGCGATGAGATGCGCCGCACCGATGACGTGTCGCGCCTCGTGCAGTTGACCACCTACGGCAAGCGCCATCTGCGTGAGGAAGCCGGCGTCCGCACACTGACGGAGCTGGGGACGTTCCTCAAACGCCCCGACGCCGATGAGATACTCGATCGCTGCGCCTCGTTGGCCGGTCAGCGGCATCGCCTGGCCGTGCGCGTCGCCGCGCTGGAAACGGAGGAAGCGCAATTGCACGGCGCAGCCTCGCCGGATCTGCCGCGCGGCGAGAACCTCGCCGTCTTCCTCACGCTCCAGAAAGAACCGCTCGGCCAAACCATCTATCTGGCCGGAATCCACATCACCGGCCGCGAGGATGTGCGGCAGGCGGTATTCTCTCCCCAGGTGGCGCGGCAGTTGATGGATGCGGAGGCCAAGCCTCAACCCCGCGTGTGGTTGGCCGATCGGCCCGAAGAGGCGGCCGACGTGCGCCGGCAATTCATTGAACTGCTCGACGATCTATTTCGTCGCGTCCATCACTACAACGAGGGCCGGCCAGATTGGAAGAACAAGCTGACGCTGCAAGCGTATGTCCACACCGAGGACGAACGCGCCCTGCTGTTTGCCGCTCTGCTCGAAGCATTGCAAGAGCCGGCGTTGGCCGAAAAAGCGATGACGCTGCTCTTTCATTTTCAGGGACCAGAGTTGATGCAGGCCAACCGCCATCCCGGCAGCGAGGTGGCCTATCCCGTCGTCGTGCTGCAAAACGCCATCGGTCGTTTGCTCGCGCTGCCCGTCGAGGTTAGTTACACACTGCCGGAGATGTTGGCCGCCCTCGGCAGTCCGTTCCGTTACACGCGCCGCGACTACTATCACTTCCCGCTCGGCCACGGTCTGCGCGCCGAGTCTCTCCATGCGGCCTGGTATCGTGGGCAGACGGATAATCTCGATGAAATCCGCCAGCAGGCGCGTCTGTATTTGTTCGCCGTGGCCGCTCTGCTGCGTGCCGTGCGCGAACGGGCGGCGCAGCATCTATTCGCCTGGCCGCCGCGTTTCACGCTGCCGACGGGGGCCGGCATCCGCGAACCGCTGTTGTCGCGTCTGGCTTTCTTTGCTCGCTACGAGAGTTTGCTGCGCTGTCTCGCCATCCGCGAGGCTCGCGCCGAGGCCCGCGCCACGCAGGTTTTGCTCGGTCAGGTCATCGAACTGAAAGCGATCAACGCCGCGGAGATGGAAGTGGTCGGCAATCTGATCGTTGAACCGGAGACGAGCGGTTTCCCGGCCTGGCTGCTGGTGCGCGACAACGACGATGGCCGGCGCGCTCAGGTTGAATACGCGGACTATTGGTATCGCAATAAGCTGCATGGCGGTCCCGATAGCCCGCATCGTGTCGTCGTTGGTGTCGAGGACATCCACACCGCCGCTCGGGGTGCCGTGCGTCTACGCCTGCACTACGTCCGTCCTTTCAAGGACGGCACACCGTCGCACGGTGAACGCTTCCTGCTCTATCAACGTTTCACCGATTTCACCACGGACCCGATCGTTCGTTTTCTCGAAGAACTAGACCAGGCCACGGACGGCGACGATGGTCCGGCCGCTCTTTTCCTGCAACTGCTGCATCATCCCGAAGAGTCCGCCACGCCTCTGCCGCTGCCGGCGAAGGTACGGCCGGCGGTCTCGCGCTTGGACAAGCAACTCGCCCTCACGCCTAGTCAGCGCTCGGCGTTTCAGGCGATTTGCCGGCAGCGTGTCACGGCTGTCTGGGGTCCGCCCGGCACTGGCAAAACGCATTTCCTCGCCGCAACCATCGTCGGCCTGGCGGCGGCGCACGCTCGCGCCGGTTTGCCCTTCCGCGTGCTGGTGACGGCCTTCACCCATGCGGCCATCGAGAATCTGCTGCGCAAGATCGCCGAGTGCCGCGCTTCGGGAGGCGAGAGCGGGGCAACCCCGCTCCTACTCGGCAAGGCGAAGACCTGGCAGGGTGTCAATCCGGGTATCGAGGTTGTGCCGGAGACCGATCTAGGCGGTTGGTTGACCGACGGCGAACAGGTCATCCTCGGCGCGACGGCGTACTCGTGTGTGAAAAAACGCGCTGAGTTGCCGTCGTTCGATCTCGTGGTGATTGATGAAGCCTCGCAGGTGCGGGTGCCGGAGGCGGCCATCGCCGCGTATCTCGTCGGTGCCGAGGGCCGGCTCGTGCTGGCCGGCGATCACTTGCAATTGCCGCCCATTATCGCCGGGGTGTATCCCGACACGCCGCCCGGCGAACCGTTGCTGCACCGCTCCATCTTCGAGGCCGTTTGCCCGCGTCAGAAACAGCAGATTATGGAGAGCCGCATTGTTCGACAATTGCTCGAAAACTTTCGCATGAACGACGTGCTGACGCGCTGCGCGGCGGATTTGCTGTACGGTCCGCGTTACCAGTGTGCCAGCGCTAAGGTGGCCAATCGGCGACTGGCATTTACGGCGAAACGCGGACTCGATCCGCTCGTGGCGGCGTGTCTCGATCCCATCTATCCGCTGGTGGTTGTCGTCCTCGACGGTATCCGCGCCTCGCGGGCCAATCCCATTGAGGCCGACCTCATCGCCCAGCTGGTAGTGGCGCTGCGCGATGCCGATGGTCGAATGTACGCGGACGATGCCGCCTTCTTTCGTCAAGGCGTGTTCATCGTCAGTCCGCACCACGCCCAGATTCGCGCCATCCAACAGGAATTAGCGACGCGGCGCAAGTGGCAGGGACCGCCGTTCGTCGATACGGTGGACAAGATGCAGGGGCAAGAGGCCGACGCCGTGCTGGTCAGCTATGGTGTCGCCGATCCCGAGTTTGCCTTGCGCGAGGCCGAGTTCATCTACGGATTGAATCGCCTCAACGTGGCCATCACACGCGCGCGATGCAAGACCATCGTGTGCTTGCCGCGTCCGCTGCTGGAGGCGTCGCCGCAGGTACTCGATGTGGAAGCCGCCGCCGTTGGCCTCGGCTTCATGCGCCGACTGGTCGAGTGGATTCGGTGTCACGGCGAGGAATTGGTGTTCGAGGGTGAGGACGTGGAGGCACGAGTGTTGCGCGCATTCGGAGCGCCCGTTACTGCGGATGATTAAACGCGTTCTTCTGCAACGCCGGGTTTGGCGCTCATCCATTCTGGGACGCCCAGCCCGGCGAACGGATATTCCATAACACCCCACGCCTGGCACAATGAGTTCGGCGAAACGCATGTCGCTTCTTGCGGGGCGAGCCATGCGGGGTACAATTGAAGCACGGTTTCACCGGCGTCCTCGATCGCACGGAATGACCATGCCGCGTCTCTCTTCTTCACTCTCGCGTCGCTCTCTCCTCCGTGCCGGCGCGCTCGGAGCCGTTGGCCTCACTCTGCCTCGCTTGCTTCGACTGCAAGAGACATACGCCGCCGAGGGACAAGTCGCTGCGGACGCCTGTATCCTCGTCTTCTTGTGGGGAGCGCCCAGTCAGTTCGAGATGTTCGATCCCAAGCCCGATGCGCCCGACGGCATCCGCGGCGAGTTCGGCGTCCGGCGTACCCGACTGCCGGGCGTTCTCTTCGGCGATCACCTTCCCCTGCTCGCCGAGCGCAACGATCGTTTCAGCCTGATTCGCACCTGTGCCCAGTCGAGTACGCACCATCAGTCGGCCGCCTACGAGGCGTTGACCGGCTACCCGCCCACGCGCGACGCGGTGGCGCTCACGGCGACGCCGACGGATCATCCCAACCTCGGCTCCGTCGTCGCCCGGTTCGCTCCGAGCCGATCCGCGCTGCCGCGTTTCGTGCAACTGCCGCAACTGGCCAGCGATGTCGGCAACCTGACGCCGGGCCAGTTCGCCGGCTTCCTCGGCCGGCAGTACGACCCGCTGACCATCCTCAAAGATCCCAACGCCGGCGACTTCAGCGTTGCGGAACTGAGCTTACCCGCGGAGGTGACAGCGGCACGCCTCGACGATCGCGAGACGCTGCTGCGCCAGGTGAATCGACAGGCGACGACACTGGAGAAGTCGGCCGAGGCGCGGGCGCTCTCGACCTACCAGGAGCGGGCCGTCAAGTTGCTGACCAGCCAGGCCGTGAAGCAGGCGTTTGACCTGGGCCGCGAGCCGGCGGCGCTGCACGAACGCTACGGGGCGAACACGTTGGGGCAGTCGTTTCTGCTGGCGCGGCGGTTGGTGGAGGCGGGCGTCAAATTGGTGACGGTCTGTTCCGGCTTCAACGGCAAGACACCGCAGGATGCCTGGGATACGCACACGAATAACTTCCGCAAGCTCAAGAATCAGCTGCTGCCGCCGCTGGATCGCGGCCTGGCAACGCTGCTCGACGACCTGGGCCAGCGCGGTCTCGCGCGGCGGACGCTGCTGGTGGTGATGGGCGAATTCGGTCGCACGCCGCGCATCAACAAGGCAGCCGGACGCGATCACTGGCATCACTGCTATTCGGTACTGCTGACCGGCGGCGGCGTCCAGCCGGGCGTCGTCCTGGGCCAGTCCGATCGCGGCGGCGCGTATCCGCTGCACGGCCGCGTTCGCACACCCGCCGACCTGTGCGCCACGGTATACCACTGCCTCGGCATTGATCTTGCGCGCGAGATGACGGACCACGGCGGCCGGCCCTTGCCGCTGACACGCGGCACGCCCATTCGGGAATTGTTCTGAGAAAGCGAATCGTTAGCCTGCCCCCTTGAGCGCACGGCCATCACCCTCCAAGAAACCCCTTAACCGAGCAATAACATGCCATCCTCCGCCACGACGGATTTTACCGCCCTTGTCGATTCCGATTCCTCCCTGTTCGACGTACAGACCAGCGCCGCCGGTCCCGGCGGCAGTTTGCCGTTGACCGAGGAGTTGCTGCGCGAAGCGCCCAGCGGCGATCTATTCGGCTGGACGCAGGATGTCGGCATGGGCTGGAAACCGAGCGAATTGGGACGCCGCGAGTTCCTGCTGCTCAGCACATCCGGCGGCATCCGCGACGCCGATGGCCGGCCGATCGCGCTGGGCTATCACACCGGCCATTGGGAGGTCGGGCTGCTCATGAAGGCGGCGGCGGAGGAACTGCGGGCGTTGGGCTGCATCCCGTTCGCCGGCTTCTGTACCGACCCTTGCGATGGCCGTTCGCAGGGCACGACCGGCATGATGGATAGCCTGCCCTATCGCAACGACGCGGCGATGGTACTGCGCCGGCTTATCCGTTCGCTGCCGACACGTCAGGGCGTTCTCGGCGTGGCCACCTGTGACAAAGGATTGCCGGCGATGATGATGGCGTTGGCGGCGATGCACGATTTGCCGTGCGTCCTCGTGCCCGGCGGCGTGACGCTGCCGCCGGCGCAGGGCGAAGATGCCGGCAAAATACAAACCATCGGCGCACGCTTCGCCCACGGACAAATCAGTTTGCAAGAGGCGGCGGACCTCGGTTGTCGCGCCTGTGCTTCGCCGGGCGGCGGCTGTCAGTTCCTCGGCACTGCGGCGACGGCGCAAGTCGTCGGCGAAGCGCTCGGCCTATCGCTGCCGCACTCGGCGCTCGCTCCGTCCGGGCAACCTATCTGGCTCGACATGGCTCGCCGCTCCGCGCGGGCGGTAGCGCAATTGCAGTCTAAAAAGATCGCCATTCGGCATATTATCACCGATGCCGCCGTGCGCAACGCGATGGTGATTCATGCGGCGTTCGGCGGCTCGACCAATCTTCTGCTGCACATCCCCGCCATTGCGCATCAAGCGGGGTTGCGTCGGCCGACCGTCGAGGACTGGATTGACGTGAATCGCCGCGTGCCGCGCCTGGTTGATGCACTGCCGAACGGCCCGGTCGGCCATCCGACGGTGCGTGTCTTTCTCGCCGGCGGCGTGCCGGAGGTGATGCTGCATTTGCGGCGGCTGGGCTTGCTCGATGTCACCTGTCTGACCGTCAGCGGCGAACCGCTCGACCGTGTTCTCGACTGGTGGGAGCGCTCCGAGCGGCGGCAGCGACTACGCGAAGTGTTGCGAGACAAGGACGGCATCGAGGCCGATGAGGTCATCATGAATCCCGAACAGGCCCGGCAACGCGGCCTGACTTCGACGGTGACATTTCCGCGCGGCAACCTGGCGCCGGAAGGTTCCGTCATCAAGAGTACGGCCATCGATCCCAGCGTAGTCGATGCGGATGGTGTTTATCGTAAGGTTGGCCCGGCGCGTGTGTTCACCAGCGAGAAGGCCGCCATCGCCGCCATCAAGAGTCACGGCCCCGACCGCGTTCAGCCGGGTGACATTCTCGTGCTTATTTGTCGCGGACCTATGGGAGCCGGTATGGAGGAAATCTATCAGATTACCTCCGCCCTGAAACATCTGAGTTTCGGCAAGCAGGTGGCAGTGTTGACCGACGCGCGTTTTTCGGGCGTCTCGACGGGAGCGTGCATCGGGCATGTCGGCCCCGAAGCGCTCGCCGGAGGTCCAATCGGCAAGGTGCGCGACGGCGACCGTATCGAGATTGTGATCGATCGCAACCGGCTGGAGGGCAGCGTTCATCTCGTGGGCGAGGAAGGTCGCGTATTCGATGCCGAGGAAGGAGCGCGCGTGCTGGCGCATCGACCGCCGCGCCCAGACTTGCACGCCGACCCCAACTTGCCGGACGACACGCGGCTATGGGCCGCGTTGCAGGCCGTTAGCGGCGGAACGTGGGGAGGCTGCGTGTACGATGTCGAGAAAATTGTGACGGCCCTACATTTCGCCTGCTCACCTTAAGCAGCGGTTTCACGACAAGCCCGAAGCGCCAGCGACGGATTCTTCGGCCCGTCGCTGGCGCTCCGGGCTTGTCGTGAAACTACGTCATAAATAGCGAGCGTTTGGCATAATCGGCAAAGTGTGACTAGGCGGGCAACCGATGTAAGCTGCAAGCGGCCTAACCTCCGCTCGCCAGCCCTTGCAGGAGACCCGTCTTATGATTCACGCCAGATTGCCTCGTTTGCCTCGTCTCGCCTCCCTCTGTACCGCCGGCGTTCTGCTGCTGCCGGCCGGCTGCGTTCTCCCCCTGACCCAGGTTTCACAAGAAGCCCTGACCGCACCGGGGGCAATTCCCGGTGAATGGAAGGTTCGGTTGGTGCAACCGCCCACGCCGCCGGCGAAGGGAAACGCGCTGCTCCGCACGTCGTATCATGCCGGCGAACCCGTCGCCGCCGTCCTTCCGAATGTGGTCGCGATCGACCTCGATACGGTGCGGCGGTTGGCCAGCGAACGCAATCCGCAAATCCTGCTGGCGCGGGAACGGGTCAACGAGAGCCAGATCGCCTACGACGCGGCCGTCAATTCTTGCATACCGGAGTTTCTACGTAAAGATACCTTCAAACGCCCTGTTGCCGAAGCGCTGCTGTGGCGACGCCGGGCCGAGTTGGCCAAGACCCAGCATGAGGTTCTGCAAGACGCGGCCAACACCTATTTCGACTGGCTGACAGCGAGGCGAGGCGAGGCGATCTCGCGCGACCTGGAGAAATACGAGGAGAAACTGCTTAACCGAGCGCAACGGCTGGCCTCCGGCGAGAAGACGGCGCAAGTGTTGGTCGAGGGCGTTCAGACCGCACTCAACGGCCGGCGGCAATTCATGTTCAAGGTCCATCAGCAAGGCGAAGCCGCCGCCGCCAAACTAGCCTATCTGCTCGGTGCCAGCGAACCCCTCCCCACACCCGTGGATGGCGCGCTGGAGCCGATCGATCTCGTGGATGTGGGCGTCTCGGTGGAAATGCTGGTGCGGCAGGCATTGGAAAACGGGCCGGGCGTGCGCGAATTGCAAGGGCTGAGCGCGTCGATCCAGAAAAGCATCGACGAAGCACGCTTCGCTCAGTGTGTATGCGACCGAACCGGGGCGGCCATCATTTGCGGGCGTCTGCACATGGCGCAAAGCCAATCGCAGCAGGCGAACTTCGCCCTGTTCGACACGCAGGGCAAGCTGCGGGCCGGCGTTGAGGAAGCGGTTTCGGCCATTCTCAGCGGCCGCGATCAGATTACTCGCGGAGCCAGCGCCATTCAGCACGCCGCCGAGACCTATCGCATTATGGATTTGATTTTGACAGAGGGAGCAGAGGCGGCACGACGCAGCAGCAGCACCTACAATGCGGTCCTGAGAAGCATTCAACAACTTTCTCAGACGCACGCCAATTACCTCTCGGCCGTCAGCGCCTACAATAAGGCCCAGGTGCGTCTGCTGCTGCTGATTGGCACGAACAGCACTTGCCTGCATTAACCCGGTTCTGAGTCCGGTTTCCCGCAAAACTCCGCACGCGGAACGCAGAATTCGGCTTCCTCCCCGCAGCGCCGCACGCCAGACGAACACACAACCCGAGGTTTCATCATGGCACGGTTTCTCGCGCGCCAGGGCGGCGCGGTCAGCGCCGCCCTTCTCCTGGGGATGCTGACCGCGAACGCCGGCGGACAGCCGAAGGATACCAATCTGGCGGAGCAACTTCGCCGGCTCGATCCGGTCGTACTTCGCAAGGGCGACAAACCCTCGAATCGCCCCGCCGGAATGGTCGGCCGAACGATTCGGACTCAGTTGCAAGCCGTCAACGAACGCGAATCGCGCGCCTGGCACGCCCTGCACACGCGCGCCGATTGGGAGAAATATCGCGATGCACGCCTTGAGGCGTTGCGCCAATCGCTCGGCTCCTTTCCGCCCGTCCCGCGCGATTTGCAAGTGCGCGTCACACGCACGCTCCGCGGTGAAGGATACCAGATCGAAAATATCGCTTTTGTGAGCCGTCCCGGTCTTGTCGTGACGGCCAATCTCTATTCGCCGGTTCCGGCGACCAAGTCGATGCCGGGCATCCTCATCTGTCACAGCCATCACAACCCCAAAACGCAGGGCGAACTGCAAGATATGGGCGTTCTGTGGGCGCGGGTCGGCTGTCAAGTGCTTGTCATGGATCAACTCGGCCACGGCGAGCGGCGGGCGCATCCGTTCACGGATGCGGCATCCTATGCGAAACCGTTCCGCGTCGGACGGCAGGATTATTACTTCCGCTACAACACCGGCCTGCAATTGCAGGCGATCGGCGACAGTCTGACCGGCTGGATGGTCTGGGACATGATGCGCGGCGTGGATGTGTTGCTGGCGCGGCCGGGCATCGACAAGGAACGCATTATTCTGCTGGGCGCGGTAGCGGGCGGCGGCGATCCGGTGGCGGTGACGGCGGCGCTGGATCGACGCATCGCGGCGGCCGCTCCTTTCAATTTCGGCGGCCCGCAGCCGGAGACAACCTATCCGTTGCCGGCCGATACAGAGCGAAGCCTTAACTACGCCGGCAGCGGCAGCTGGGAATCGACACGCAACTTGCGTTTGTCGGCGCGCGATGGTTTTCTGCCGTGGCTGATCGTCGGCTCGATCGCGCCGCGTCGCCTCATTTACGGACACGAGTTTTCGTGGGACCGCGAACACGATCCGGTGTGGGCACGGCTGGAACGCATTTATTCCTGGTATGATGCCCGCGATCATCTGGCGTCGGCGCAGGGACGCGGCAAGCTGTCTGGCCAGCCGCCGGAAGCGAGCCACTGCAATAACATCGGCCCCCTTCAGCGTCAGGGCATTTATGCCGCCCTCAAAAAGTGGTTCAATATCGCGCCGCCCGATAAGGAATCGAAAGAGCGTCATTCCGCCATCGAGTTGACGTGCCTGACACCGGCGCTCGCTCGTGAACTAAAAAGTCAACCTCTGCACATGCTCGCCGCGACGCTCGGCGACGAGCGTGCGGCGAAAGCACGCCAAGCGCTGGCGAAAGAGAATCCGGCGCAGCGCCGCCGACAACTCCAGCGGACGTGGAGCAAACGACTCGGCCCGGTAGACCCACCCGCGGAGAGGATAGCATCCAAGCCGAGCAAAGAGCGCATCGGCGAAGTGACAATGGAACGCCTGAGTCTGGAGATGGAGCCGGGCATTGTCGTACCGCTGCTGCTGATGCTGCCGCCGCGCAAGGGGGACGCACGCGCCCCCGTCGTCGTGGCGCTGGCGCAAGGCGGGAAACAAGCCTTCCTGAAAAATGAGTCCGCGGCCCTGGCCGGATTATTGCAAGCCGGTGTCGCCGTGTGTTTGCCCGATGTACGCGGCACCGGCGAAACGCGGCCGGGAGATGGACGCGGTCGCGGCAGTGCGGCGACGGCTCATGCTTCCTCCGAATGGATGCTCGGTCAAACGCTCGTCGGCGCTCGCCTGCGCGATCTGCGTGCTGTTCTCCGCTACCTGCGCGGACGAGACGATCTCGATGCGCGTCGCCTCGCCCTATGGGGCGAATCCTTCGCGCCGGTCAATCCACCGGAACGCAACCTCGCCGTCCCGCATGACGCCGAACCGGCCCCGAACCTGGCCGAACCGCTGGGCGGTTTGCTGGCGCTGTTTGGCGCTCTCTTCGAGGACGACATCCGCGCCGTGTGCATCCACGGCGGGCTGGCGGGTTATCAAACGCTGTTGCAAAGCCCCTTCGTTTATGTACCCGCCGACAGCCTGGTGCCCGGCGCGCTCACGGCCGGCGATTTGGGCGACGTGACGGCCGCTCTCGCTCCTTGCCCCGTGCGCCTGACGGGGTTGGTCGATGGTCTCAATCGGACGATGAAAGCCGATGCGCTGCGGATGATGTACGAACCGGCCCGGACGGCGTATGACGTGGCGAAGGCGGCGAAGCAGTTCCAACTTGAGACAAGGACGCCGGCGGAGACGCCGACCTGGCGCTGGATTCTCGAAAAAATACGATGATCGCGGATAGGACGCACAAGCCCAATCCCGTTTACGTTTCGCCGCTCAAGAGTTCCGCGAAACGTAAACGGAATTGGGGCGCACACTGATACTGGACCATAAAAGGGCGAAGTTCTATCATAAGACTACCCATATTGCCTAGCCCTTGCACACAGCCAGGCGTGCGGGGAGTCCCGTCCAAGGGGTAATAGCAGCCTTACTTGAGGGTGCCCCCTACCTCCTCTTACCTCAACCCGTGAAGTTTATGGCTACGCAACAACTGACCAGCGACCCCGCCGTTGAAGCCACGCGCGCGCTCCTTCAGCGACTGACCGCCAGCTATACTCCCCGCGATTTCGCGGTTCGCTTCTGGGACGGTTCCACCTGGGAACCCGATCCGGGACAACCCGCCAATTTCACCTTGGTGCTGCAACATCCCGGCGCCCTGCGTCAAATGTTCGCCAAGGGGTCGGCCATGTCTCTGGGCGAAGCGTACATCTACGACGACTTCGATGTGGAAGGCGACATGCGCGGCTTTGTCACCCTGCAATTGCATCTGCGCGATCAGAAACGGAGCCTAGGCGAATTGTTGAGTCTCGGTCTGGCGCTGCGCCGTCTACCGTCCACGGCCCGCCCGCGTGTCGGTCGTCAGGCGGCGAAATTGCAAGGGAAACGGCGTTCGTTAGAGCGCGATCGGGAGGCGATCAGCTATCACTACGACCTGTCCAACGAGTTTTTCTCGCTGTGGTTGGACCGGAACATGGTCTACACCGGCGCTTACTTTTCCTCTCGCGATGAGGATCTGGACACGGCGCAAGAGCGCAAGCTGGATTACGTGTGCCGGAAATTGCAGTTACGTCCGGGCGAACGCTTTTTGGATTTGGGCTGCGGTTGGGGTGGCCTCGTTCTGCACGCCGCGCAGCATTACGGCGTCAAGGCGGCGGGAATCACCCTGGCGCGGCGTCAAGCGGAATGGGCGCAGGAACGCATCCGCGCTGCCGGTCTGGAAGGGCGCTGCCGCGTCGAATACCGCGACTGGCGTGAGATGGACGAACCGGAGGGCTACGACAAGCTCGCGAGCATTTGCATGCTCGAACACGTCGGCGAAGCGCTGATGCCGGCGTTCTTTCAGAACGCCTCGCGCTTACTCCGTCCGGGCGGCCTTCATCTCAACCAGGGCATCACGATCAGCACGCATACCATTGTTCCCAAGGGAACGAATTTCCCCGAAAGCTACGTCTTCCCCGACGGTGAACTGAAGCCTGTTAACGTCACCCTGCGGGCGGCGGAGGGGGCCGGGTTCGAGATACGCGATGTCGAGTGCATGCGCGAACACTACGATTTGACGCTGCAACATTGGCTCCAACGTCTGGAAGCGCATCGCGAGGAACTGATCCGACTCACGGATGAAGTGACGTATCGTATCTTCCGCATCTATCTGGCCCGCGCGGGCCAGGGCTACCGCGTGCGGGATTTCAATCTCTATCAAACGCTGTTGGCCAAGACGGTGCCCGGCGAACATGTGCAGCCGTTGACGCGATCAGGTTGGTACACAGCCTGATGGTAGCGTGCGTCGTCGCGAGTCATTTTCTTCACCAGCCCGCAGCGCCCGCAAGGGAACCAATCACCCTTGCTGGCGCTGCGGGCTGGCAGCGTTTTGCTGAGAGCAGCGGAGAAAGTTCAACCACGGCTCCATACCTTGCCCGGTTTTCGCCGACAACTCAAACGTCTCCATACCCGGACGTACCGATTGAATGCTGCGATGTGCGGCGGCGGCATCGAACTCCGTGGCCTCAGCCAGATCCATTTTGGTGATGATCGCCACATCCGCCGTGTTGAAGATTGTCGGATATTTCAGAGGCTTATCCTCCCCTTCCGTCACGGAGAAGAGAACCAGACGGAGATCCTCACCCAGATCGAAGGTCGAGGGGCAAACAAGGTTGCCCACGTTTTCGAGGAACAGAAAGTCCAAATCGTCTAGTCGCCAGCCTTCCAGGGCGTTGGCGATCATCTCCGCTTCCAGATGACAGACCGTGCCGGTGATGATCTGCTTGACGGGAACCTGGGCACGGGCCAGACGCTGAGCGTCATTGTCGGTCGCCAGATCGCCGACAAGGGCGGCGACGCGGTAGCGAGCGCGGAGCGAACCGAGGACTTTTTCCAGGAACGCCGTCTTGCCGGCTCCGGGACTCGATACGAGGCTGACAACGAAAGTGCCGGCCTCGTGGAAACGCGCCCGCAACGCGCGTGCGGCGACATCGTTCTTCTTGAGAACGTGCTGCCGAACCTGGACCAGGCGAGAGTTGACGCTCATGTTTCAACCTCGATGGCGTAGACTTCCAGTTCGCGGCCGCTGAGAATATCGGGCGTCGGATTGCCACATACGGGACAGCGCAGGTCTTGTATCGAAACCAGGGGATGATCGGCGGCGCAGACGGAACAGTGAGCGAGGAGCGGAACCTCCTCGATCACCAGTTCGGTCTGCGCCAAGGAGGTGCCTTCCCGGGCCATGTCGTAAGCCGACACGAGCGCATCCTTGACCACGCCGGAGAGACGGCCGAGTTTCAAGTGAACGGCAGCGACCCGGCCGCGCTGACGCTCGGCCTCCTCTTCGACGAGGTCCAATATGCTCAGAGCGATCGATAGCTCGTGCATGGCCGATCACATTCTTTCCATCTTCATGTAACGCGCCAGATCCGGGCCGAAATGCCACGCTGCCCAGGCACCGATGCCGACGACGGCCAAGCCAGCGATTAGCCAGCCCTTGGATACTCCGCCGGAGCCGACTCGTTCTGCCAGATGACGCCAGTGCCCTTCCTCGCCCGACGAACGGATCCGTTCTGGATACTCCGATGGCCGACTTGCCATGGTTAAACCTCCCTCTCAGGAATTATGGTAGCCCTTACTTCGCCTCGATCGTTTCACCTCGAAGCAGCCGTGCCACCAGCGACTCGATAAGCCGAATCGCCTCTTCCACGGTCGCCTCAACAGGGTCGCTCAACCCCGATTGCATATCTTCATAGACATCGACCGGCGTTGGCTCACAGCCGACCAGCAGCAGACGCTCCATTTTGCCGCCCATCGCTTCGGCCAACCGCAGCACCTTCACCGGGTCCATGTTGTGCGTCTCGATCATCGCGCCGGCCGGTACAGGTAATTCATCCCGTGCCAGTTCGAGTACGTAGAGGGTGCCCGGTGGTTCGCCGCGCGGAACCGCATCCACGAGAATGACGGCCTCGTAACCGTCGAGCAAGGCGTAGGCCAAATCAAGGCCGCGAATGCCGAAATCGACGACGCGCATCCCCTCCGGCAACGGACGTTGCGCCAGGCGTTGCGCCACCTCGACGCCGAAGGCGTCATCGCCTAGGAAGATGTTGCCGATGCCGGCGACAAGGATGCGCGGTTGGTGCATGGGTCCCCTCACAAGCCCGGAGCGCTAGCGACGGGTTTCCCGTCGCTGGCGCTCCGGGCTTGTCGCTCATTTCATTCTTACTTCACGCCAGCGGTTCCACTTCCTCCGGCTGAAAGAAGAAGCGATGTCCGGGTTGGCGCAGCGTGCCCAGGTCTTTCCCAGGGTCATCGTCCACCGTTACCGCCAAGTAAACGCGCCCCTCGAAATCCTGTTCGATCAACTCGATGATCGCTGTCTTCCCCATCAGGGCCAGGTCCAGAATATCGGCGCGGTTGCGCGGATGAAGACGGACGCGATCGCCGGCGCGAATTTCACACGAGCCGAGGTGAATGCACTCCAGGCGGCGCTGATCGGCCTCGGGATTCCAGCTATCCATGTGCTTCCTCCTGCGGCAGTGTGCGCGGATCGCGGATGGTGCCGTGAAGTCCGCGGAATTGCTCCTGCGCCATCGTCTCGGTGCGTAGGAGCAAATCGCGTGCCCGCTCATCCACAGCCGTCATGGCGAGTTTCTCCTCGTCGGTCAGCGTCAGGATGCGCAGCGTCAACATCTCGTCCATCTCGGTGCCGTCGAAGAAATCGCCCGGACTCTCCGCCGCCACTTGCGGATAATCGTAGAGAATGATCGGCGACGACAGCATGGTATCCGCTGTCTGTCCCGCCGCACCGATGAGGACCGGCCAAGTGCCGACGTTTTGGCAGGCGGCGGCGGTTTCACTCCAGCACGCGGGCGGATCGAGAAGCGAGACGAACTCACCTTCCCGGACGCCGAGAATGGTATGCGCCGAAACGAGGCAGCGCAGCAGCGCCTCCTCGCGGCTTTCGCTTGCGGTTCCTTGTGGCGGCGTGCGGTTCATCACCCGGCACGTCAGCCGAAATAACTCCGCGGCGACTTCGACCGCCTTTATCTCCAAGACGCCTTTGATGGCTTGCTGTTGACGTATCAGAACGCCACCAATCATCCCCGCCGCGTCGCGCACCGGCTCCGAACGCCGGCCACCGGGGAACCAGAAGGGCACGCATCGAGGCGCGGCCGATAGTGTATCCAGCGTCACGTCGCCCAAAGAAACTTCACACTCTTCGGCCTCCTGCCAGGCGTGCCACTGTTGTTCGCCGATGCGCAGCATCGGCACTGAACGAAACGGCGGTTCGGTATCTCGCGGCCATTCCGCCAGGGGCGGCAGAACCTCTCCGACAATGCGGTCGGTCAGATGGAGAAATCGGACCACGACTTCGATGGAAGTCGCCGAGGTTCCACGCACCAGGCATTCCGTTTGATTGCTTGAAGTCTCGCCGTTGTCGACCGCTCGGCAGTGGGCTTCGGGATACAGGCCGCCGAAAGTCCAGCGCTGATGATTCTTGATCGAGGGCCGATAGGGATAAAGAATGTATCCTTCATAGAGAACGGCGTCCGCGATGCGTTTGACGAGCGCACGGTTCATGGTTTCACCGGCTCCTCTGCCGCAGTCAGCAGCTTTTCGAGCGTCTGTTCCCAGGTCGGTAACCCTTGGCGACTCCGGTACTGGTTGAGCAAGTCGAACACGTCCTTGCGTAGCAAGAGCCAGACGCTATTGGGATAGTATAACTCCATCAGTCCACGCCATGTCGCGGCGGGCAAGCGAAAATAGGCTTCCTTATCCCAGGCAATCTGAGCCACTTGCAAGGCGGTGTGCGCTCCCTGATAAAAGATTGTTCCACTGAAGAGAAAGCAGAGAGGTATATCGCCTTCTTGCAGGGCGTCAAAATACTTCGTGGCAGCCAGGCTGAAATCGTGACTACACGGCACCGGCAGATCGATCGTGCTGGTGCCCGTGAACGCCGGCACGATGGCGCTGGTCTGCGTCCATAGCATGGGGCGAAGCGTCTGCCCCCAGCGTTCCGGTGTGCCGAACAGGTCGAGTAGTCGTTCTTGTTCCGCGACGGTGTAGCGCCGCCGTGCCGGTTCGATCCGCACCTGACAGCGCAGGACGACGGTATGAATGGGCGTCGGTTCCCCCGAAACCCGCACCTGCCGCAGATGTAGTTTGAAGTGCAGCAGCGGTGCAGCGGCGATTCGCTGGACTTCCGCCGCTTCCACCTCGAAATCCAACTCAGGCATGGGCCGTGCCTCCCACCGGATGCGCACGATCTTTCAAGTCCGCGAAGAAACGTCCCATCTCCTTCCAAACCTCCGTTCCTCCGGACATACTCCGCCAATGCGTGCGGACCAGACCGACCAGCTTGTAACATTCGTCGATGCCCACTCGGTAGTGTTCGTGCGCTGGCCCCAGCCGATTTACCAGCAGCGCCTCGACATCCGGTTCCAGGTCGGACAGGATCGGATTGTCCTCCACCAACGTCTCCCAGGCATCCGGCGGCGGCAGTGATTCGGTCGCGCCTCCCGGACTGGGGTAGATCGCCACGACACGTCCGACCGCCGTACTGTGCAGAAAAAAGGCCAGATTGATCGGCAAATCCAGGCTCAGCCATGCCACGTCCGACAGTTGAAACGCCGGCAGGAACTGGATGCGCCGAGGCACGCGCCGATATTTGGCGGTGCCGTCGGTGTTAAACAAGATGCCGCACGCCTCGCAAGCGCAGACGAGCCGCCGACTGGCCAACTCGACCAGATGAGCATGGTCGGCCGCCAGCTTGGCGCTACACAATTCGCACCGCTCCTGCACGGCGGGACGCCGCGCGAAGCGGCGGAGCGAACGGAGGGCGGTTCGCGGTGAACCGTCCATTGGATCCGCACTCATAGCGAGTTCCTCCTTCGCTTTGCCAGCCCGCAGCGCCAGCAAGGGACTTCCCCTGCTGGCGCTGCGGGCTGGCCGAGTTCACGCGGGCGGCATGTGCGGCATTCGCGGGTCGATTGGATCGTGCTTTTCGGGACTGACACTCGTTGAATCGCGCGCGGTGCGCTCAAAGCGAGGATCATCGCGGCCCGGTTCGCGGCCGTGCCGCTCGACGTATTCTTCGCCCTTCGGCGTGCCTGGTGTATGCGAAGGCAGATCGGGGCTTGGTCCCTTGGCCATGTTCGGTTCTCCTTCTCATTCGCCTGATTCTGGTTCACACCATCGGCAAGGCGACGCGCGCCCGGCCATTCTCCGCTGTCAATGAATCTTCCGCCATTCCCTCAACTTCAATCGCCGTGACCTCGGGCGCCTTGCCGTAGATCGCTTCCTCAACCGTCTGTTGCATCGTCACGGCCGACGAGGGGCAACTGTGACAGCTGCCTTGCAAACGCAGTCGCACAATCCCATCCTGAACGCTGAGCAGTTCGACGTTGCCGCCGTGCGAATGGAGGTAGGGCCGCACGCCCTCAAGAGCTTGATGCAGACGTGCCTCCAAGTCAAGAGGATGCAGGCCGTGCAGCAAAAGCAGCCCCGCCACGATGTCATCCTGAGTACACGCATCAAGGACCGCGCGGCCGTTGTCGCCCGTCTCGGTGACGTGTTCCAGGAGTCGCTCCAAGCCAAAACCGTGCAGATCGAGGATCACCTGCACGATCTCGCGCACGCGCGTTTGCACGGCAGGATCGGCGAACCGCTCCGCCTCACGCAATAGCGCGTCGAGGCGCTCTAGTCGCCCCTGGAATTCTCGCGCGTCAAGCGTACTCGTCATCGTTCCTCCCTGCCGGTGGCGGCTTGGCGTCTGCGCTAAGCCGCCAGCGGTAAAATCACTGCATCTGCGCGCCAAACATCGGCGCATGTTTCACATCGAGTACCTTGCCGTTACCGAGATACATGTGAACGCCGCAAGGCAAGCACGGGTCGAAGCTGCGCACCGCACGCATGATGTCGATGCCCTTGAATTTGTCCGGCCCATTTTCCTCGAAAATCGGCGTGTTCTGCACGGCGTCTTCATACGGTCCCGGCGTGCCGTAAATATCGCGCGGACTGGCGTTCCACGGCGTCGGCGGATACGGATGGTAGTTGGCGATTTTACCATCGCGGATGACGACATGGTGCGACAAGACGCCGCGAACCGCTTCATGGAAGCCGCAGCCGATGGCCTCATCGGGCACCTTGAACTCGGTCCAGGTCCGGCTCTTGCCCGAATGCAGTAGCTTCATGCCGCGCTCGGCAAAGTGCAGCGCGGCGGCGGCCGCATAAGCCTGGAAATAGCTGCGGGCACGGTTGCGTTCGATGGCGTTGCTCCACTTGGGAATCTTCCATTCCAGTTCGACCTCCGGCATCAGCGCGGTCTTGGGCAAGTAAATCTTGACGCTGTGGCCGGTCGCCTTGATGTAGCCGATGTCCACCAATCCCGCCAGCGCCGTGGACCATAGCCGGGCGATCGGCCCGCCGCCGGTGTCGAGGGCCAGATGCTCGCCGGTCTGCGGGTGCAGCCAGCGCGGCGACATGACCCAGGTGTATTTGGCGTTGAAATCGCGCTTCTGCGGCCGGGGCGTAGTCTTCTGATTCCACGGATGCCGTCGATCAACCGGATTGCCGAGCGGGTCCGTTTTGACGAACATCTCCTCGTTTTCCCAATCGTCGTAGAAAGACGATCCGAGAAGAATACGAATACCGAGATTGATATCGACCAGGTTATTGGTGACGGCCTTGCCGTCCACGATGACGCCGGGCGTGACGTACATCGCCTTGCCCCATTCGTTCATGCGCTGGTAGGTGAAGTCGCAAACATCGGGGTTGTTCCACGAACCCCAGCAGCCTAACAATACACGCCGCTGGCCGACCTTTTCGTAGCCGGGCAGCGCTTCGTAAAAGAAGTCGAAGAGATCATCGTGCAGCGGCACAATCTTCTTCATGAACTCGACGTACTTCATGAGGCGGACGAGGTAGTCGGTGAACAATTGCTGCGTGGGCACGGTGCCGACGCCGCCGGGATATAAGGTCGAAGGATGGACGTGGCGGCCTTCCATGAGGCAGAACATTTCGCGCGTCAGCCGGCTCATTTGCAGCGCTTGCAAATAGAGTTCGCCGGTGAATGGATTCAGGGCCGTCATGATGTCGGCGACCGTGCGATAGCCGTGCAGATTGGCATGCGGGGCGGAGGTATGCTGGGCCTTGTCCCAGACGGAAGGATTGGTCGCCTTGACCATCTGTTCGCAATAATCCACGCCGACCATATTATCCTGGAAGATGTTATGGTCGAACATGTACTCGGCGGCCTCGCCGAGATCGATAATCATGGTGCCCATCGGTGCCGGGTTATGGATGCCGAAGGCCATGTTCAGGGCGTAGACGGCACAGGTGGCGTGGTTGTCGCCGCAGATGCCGCAAATGCGGCTGGTGATGAAGGGCGAATCGCGCGGGTCCTTGCCACGCATGAAAACGCTATAGCCGCGGAAGATCGACGAGGTGCTGTAACACTCGGCGACCTGGCGGTTGGCGAAATCGATCTTGGTGTAGATGCCCAGGCTGCCGACAATGCGAGTGATGGGATCCCACGACATTTCGACGAGTTGGCGGCCCTCGCTGCTGGTCTGGCGCTGGGGTAGGATCGCGGTAGCCATGAATGGTCCTCCAAGAATTGCTTCTCGTGTAACCGCGCGGCTTGGCGTTTCGCGAAACGTAAACGGGTTTACGTTTCGCGCGAAACGCCAAGCCGCGCTCCGCTGCGCATCGCGGCTACACGAGAAACTCAATAGGCCGTGGGTTGATAGCCGGTTGTCAGTTCCCTGCCGCGGTGTCGCCACTTTGGTTCGCGGTTAATCGTGTTATTGGTGATCCCTCGAAGCTTACGGATTAGCCGTCCGTACACGCCCACGAGCATCGATGACACGGTGCCGCCGGGCGGTTCGTCCATGAACGGCATGACCTTATCGGGGAAGCCGGGCATGGTGCAGGCGATACAGATGCCGCCGACATTGGGACAACCGCCGATGCCGTCCATCCAACCTCGTTTGGTGACATTGCAATTGACCACCGGACCCCAACAGCCGAGTTTCACCAAACATTTCGGCGAACCGTATTCGTGGGCGAAGTCGCCCTGTTCGTAGTAGCCGGCACGATCGCAGCCCTCGTGGACGGTCTTGCCAAACAGCCAGGTCGGCCGCAATTGCTCGTCCAGGGGAATCATCGGCGCCAATCCCGCTACTTCATAGAGCAAATAAAGAAGCGTCTCGGTCATATTGTCCGGCTGCACGGGGCAGCCGGGCACGTTGACGACCGGCAAGCCAGCCTTCGAGCGCCAGTCATAGCCGAGATAGTCCGCCAGGCCCATGCAGCCAGTCGGATTGCCGGCCATGGCGTGGATGCCGCCGTAGGTGGCGCAGGTTCCCGCCGCGACCACGGCCAGCGCCTTGGGGGCTAGACGATCGATCCAGTCGCACAGGGTAATGGGTTGGCCGGTTTCGTGATCGTAGCCCATGCCGGCCCAGTAACCCTCGCTTTTGATTTTCTCGTTGGGGATCGAGCCTTCGACGACGAGGAGAAACGGATCGAGTTCGCCCCGCGCGGCGGCGTACCAATACTCCATGAACTCGTCGCCGTTCTCCACTGCCAGCACGCGGTTGTGCAGGTGAACCTTGGGCAGTCCGGGAATGGCTCCCATGATTATGTCCTCAATGCTCGGCTGGGTGGCGGCGGTAACGGAGACGCTGTCGCCATCGCAACTCAATCCGTCGGGAGTCCAGAGAATGTGAATTTCCTTGACGGCCGGCTCCTTCTGGGTCTTGCGCCCGTAAGGGACCGCATTCGCTTCGGCCATGGCTGATTCTCCTTTCTATGCCGGCCCCTTGCGATGACAGGCCGGATTACTCGGGCTGTTTCCCCATGGTGGCGTGACTGTACTTGATAAGTGCGACGAAGAACGATGATCTCCTGACGCAGAATCTTCCCAGAAGCCTTCTTTGGCCCCCGTTCTTCCTCCTTGCCTGGGTGCAAATCGGAACTCAGAGCAATCAGTTTTCAGTGTTCAGTTTTCAGTTTTCAGTTTTCAGACGTAAGCAGAAGTTCTCTGTTGAACACTGAACACTGAAAACTGAAAACTGAAAACTGAAAACTGAACACTGAACACTGAACACTGAACACTGTTTAACAAATCCTCGGCAACTGCTCTCCCGCCAACATGGTCACCACGCGCGCGCCGCCGACGAGCGAGCGCAGAATCACCATGCCGCTGTGTTCCGCAACAACCGTGCCGATGATCGCCGCGTTCTTCCCCAATGGCTGCGCCCGCATCGCTTCCAGTACGTGGTCGGCGTCGTCGGGCGGCACGACGGCAATCAATTTGCCCTCGTTGGCGACGTAGAGCGGATCGAGTCCCAACATCTCGCAAGCGCCGCGAACCTCGGCACGCAGCGGGATCGTCGTCTCATCTAGTTCCACGCCCACGCCGGAGGCGGAAGCTAACTCATTGAGGGCGGCGGACAGACCGCCGCGCGTCGGATCGCGCATGCAGCGCGTGCCCGGACAGGCTTGCAGAATCGCCTCCGTGAGATTCGTTAGAGGAGCCGTATCGCTTTCCAGAACGGTCTCGAACTCCAGCCCCTCGCGCACCGACATGATGGCGATGCCATGATCGCCGAGCGTCCCGGAAACCAAAATGCGGTCGCCGGGCCGGGCGTTGTGAATCGACAACGAGCGTCCTTCCGGCATCAGGCCGATGCCGGACGTGGTGATGAAGACGCCGTCGCCCTTGCCGCGATCCACGACTTTGGTATCGCCGGTGACGAGGGCGACACCCGCCTCGTCACACGCCTGCCGCATGGAAGCGACGATGCGGCGCAGGTCGGCCAGCGGCAACCCCTCTTCGAGAATGAAGGCGGCGGAGAGGAACAGCGGCCGAGCGCCGCCCACCGCCAGATCGTTCACCGTGCCGTGAACCGCCAATCGCCCAATGTCTCCGCCTGGAAAAAACAAAGGACGCACCACGAAGGCATCGGTAGTGAAAGCAATTTTTCCGCTTTCCGCTTTCCGCTTTCCGCTTTCCGCCATAACCTCGCCATTGTCTTTGGCGGATAGCGGATAGCGGATAGCGGATAGCGGTAAAGTGGCTTGATCCTCCAACGCTTCCAGCACGCCGTTGCCCAGCGCCGGCACGAACAGCCGTTGAATCAACTCCGAGGTCAATTGTCCGCCGCTGCCGTGGCCGAGCAGAATATGCTCGTAGCGCGATTTCGGCACCGGGCACGTATCGAAGGTGAAAGCGGTCGAGAGGTTGTCGGTGTCGGCCATGTCAGATCACATCCTCCTCGCCGCGAATCACATGAATCAGATCCCAAACGACATGCAACAGCGTTTCGTGCGTTTCCTGAATGCGGTGAATGCTGAAACTAGGAACCGTGAAGCAGTAATCGCAGTGTTCGGGCATCCGGCCGCCGTCGCGCCCGGAGAAACCGACCGTCAACAGGCCGATCTCGCGCGCCGCCTGAAGAGCGCGATTGATGTTGGCCGACTTGCCGCTGGTGGAGATGCCCAGCGCCATATCGCCGGGCCGGGCCAGCATGCGGAGCTGCTGAATGAAGGCCAGGGCGAAATCTTGATCGTTGCCGATAGCGGTGAGGAGGGCCGTATCCGTGCTGAGGGCCATCGCCGGTAGGGCCGGCCGTTTCTCGATGATCGGGTGCATGAACTCGACCGAGACATGAGCTGCGTCGCATGAGGAGCCGCCGTTGCCCATGACGAACAGCCGGCCACCGGCGTCAAAGGATTTCGCCAAGGCGGTGCAACACGCGACAATGCGATCCGCATTATCCGTGAAGAATTTTTCCTTGGTGGCCATGCTCTCGCGGCACTTGCGCAGGATGGCTTCACGCAGTCCATCGGCGCTGACCATGAAATCCTCCCCTTTTCACAAATCCGAAATCCGAAATCCGAAATCCGAAAGAAAACTCAAATCCCAAATCCGAAAGAAAACCCAAATTCAAATACCTAAACCCAAAACTTCACTTTCTTGTTTTGAATTTTGGATTTCTTCTTTGAGATTTCTTTCGTATTTCGGATTTCGGATTTCGGTTTTTTTTGCCTCAAGGTGCCTTCCATAAGCGAAATACGCGGCGCAAGCGCCCTCGGCGGAAACCATCGTCGCGCCGAGCGGCATCTGCGGTGTACATTCCTTGCCAAAAGCAGGGCAATCGTGCGGTTTCTTCAATCCCTTGAGAACTTGCCCGCTAATGCACAGCGACGATTCTTGCGTCTCGATGTCGTCCACCTCGAAGAGGCGTTCGGCATCGTGAGCGCGATACTCGTAGCGCAGCTTGAAGCCGCTCTTGGGAATCAGTCCGACGCCGCGCCATTTGCGATCGCAGACCTCGAACACGTCTTCGATGAGATGACGTGATGCCGGGTTGCCTTCGGGGCGCACGGCGCGAGCGTAGGGATTTTCCACCTCCGTCCGGCCGGATTCGAGTTGTTGCACCGTGCGCAACACGCCTTCGAGCAGATCGAGCGGCTCGAAGCCGGTGATGACAATGGGCACGCGATAACGCTCCGCGATGGGGCCATATTCGGCGGTGCCCATTACCGCGCAGACGTGTCCCGGACCAAGAAAGGCACGCACGCGGTTGCCGGGTGCTTGAAGGATAGCGGTAATCATCGGCGGAACCAGAACGTGCGAGACCAGCACGCTGAAATTGTTCAGCCGTCGCTTGCGCGCCATCCACACGGCCATCGCGTTGGGAGGTGCCGTCGTCTCGAAGCCGATGGCGAAGAAGACCACTTTCCGATCCGGCCGCGCCGCCGCCAAGTTAACCGCGTCGAGCGGCGAATAGACGATGCGCACATCACTGCCATGCGACTTGAGTTCCAGCAGATCGCCGCGCGAACCGGGTACGCGCAGCATGTCGCCGAAGGAACAGAAGGTGACATCCGGCCGCGAGGCGATGGCATGGGCGCGATCGATCATCTCCAGCGAGGTGACACACACTGGACAGCCGGGGCCATGCACCAGTTCGACTTCGGGCGGCAGAACGCGATCGAGTCCGTATTTGACGATGGTATGCGTCTGGCCGCCGCACACTTCCATGATCGTCCACGGCCGGGTTATGCTGCGCGCGATGGCATCGGTCAGTTTGCGGGCCGCTTCGCCGTCTCGATATTCATCCACGTATTTCATAGCGGCGGCACCTTGAGTTCGTCGAGTTGGTCCATCCCCTCCAGGAACGCGAACACCCTACCTGCCTCGTCCGCATCGAGCCGCGACAGCGCGAAACCGACGTGAACGAGAACGTAATCGCCGGGTTGGGCTTCGGACACATGCTCCAGGCAAACGCGCTTGAAAATGCCATTGAAATCGACCTTGCCCATGAGGATGTCGTTTTCGCGATAGGTTTCGATCACCTTGCCGGGAATGCCGAGGCACATACTACCTCCAAATCCGAAATCCGAAATCCGAAATCCGAAGGAAAACCAAATCAGAATTGTCAAACTCAAAACTGCTCGCTGCCTTGTTTTGGACTTTGGATTTTTTCTTTGAGTTTTTTTTCGGATTTTGGATTTCGGATTTCGGATTTTACTTGGGCAGCAGCGACAGCCAATTGCCCGAGGCTCAAACCACCATCGTTGGGCGGCACCAGGCGATGACGGTAGACACGAAAGCCCTCGTCGCGGAGCCGCGCGCTCACTTCACGGGTGAGCAACGCATTGAGGAACACCCCGCCGCTGAGAACCACGGCACTAATTTTCGTCGTTTCGCGAAGCTGGCCGCAAATCGCCAGGACAAGCTCAACCAAAGTCGAATGAAAGCGCCGAGCGATCCGAGCAGCAGAGATTCCCTTCGTCGCCTCTTCCGCGACGGCTCGAATCAGGGGGCGCGTATCGATGACCAGCGGCGTCTCTTCGCCTTGGGCCGGAGAGAACGCGAACGGATAGCTTCCGTCGGGTGGAACTTCCGTCGCCAGCCATTCCAACTCCATCGCCGCCTGCCCTTCGTAGCTGACACGGTCCCGGACGCCAGCCAAAACGGCAATGGCATCAAAGAGCCGCCCCATGCTGGAAGTGAGAGGCGTATGGAGGCGTCGCTCCAGCATCCTTCGGATAGTTTTTATTTGATTTAGCAATAACCGCGCCGTCAAGGGTGCAAACTCTACCTGAGCATCCGTGAGATGAGACAGCGCCATACGCCACGGCTCACGAATGGCGCAATCGCCTCCCGGCATGCCAACGTAGCGCAGATGCGCCGCGCGCTGGTAATTTCGGTAATCTCCCACGAGGAACTCGCCGCCCCAGATTGCGCCATCGGTGCCGAAGCCGGTGCCGTCGAAGGTGACGCCGATGACCGGCTCCATGAGTTTGTTCTCCGCCATGCAGCTGGCCATGTGCGCATGATGATGCTGGACGGAGAGAAGTTCTGTTCCCAGGTGCGCGGCACGCTCCTGCGCATAGCGTGAGGTGACGTAATCGGGATGAAGGTCGTGGACCAGTATTTCCGGCGTGATGGCGAATAATTGCTGATAAAGCGCAATATCCTTCTCGAACGCGCGGTAGGCGTCGTAGTGATCGAGGTCGCCCATGTGATGACTGAGGAACGCTTGCCGGCCTCGGCTCAGGGCGAAGGTCGCTTTGAGTTGTCCGCCCACCGCCAGAAGGGAGCGCGGACACGAGAACGGCAGATTGATTGGTCGGGGCGCGTAGCCGCGCGAGCGGCGCACTGGCAACTCGATGTCATCGACGACGCGCGTGACCGAATCGTCGCAGCGTACATGAATCGGACGATTGTGAATCAGGAACAGATCGGCGATGCCCGCGAGTTTCTCTCCGGCATCCTCACGATAAACGATGGGTTCCTCCGAGCGATTGCCGCTGGTCATCACCAACGGGATGCCGTCCACGGCGCGTAACAGCAGGTGGTGAAGCGGTGTATACGGCAGCATCACGCCGAGCCAGGGATTGCCGGGCGTGACCTCCTCGGCGAGGGCGCTGGCGTCTGCGACGCGAGTTCGGTGGCGTTTGCGCAACAGCACAATGGGGCACTGCGGCGACAGCATCAAGGTGCGCTCGGCTGGCCCAATCTCGGCGAGAGCGGTTGCTGCCATGATGTCGGCAACCATGACCGCGAACGGTTTCTCATCGCGGTGTTTACGCCGCCGTAGCTCCGCGACGGTGCAAGCATTCCGCGCATCACAAACCAGATGATAACCACCAAGTCCCTTCAGCGCCCCAATTTTCCCAGCGCGCAACGCCGCGGCGAAGGAAGCGAGCGGGGCCGAAGTAGAGATTGCTTGACCGGCCGCATCAATGAGTTGGAGGCATGGACCACAATCCGCACACGCCGTTGGTTGAGCGTGGAAGCGCCGATGGCTCGGATTCTCGTATTCCGCGCGGCAGACGGCGCACATGGGAAAAGAGGCCATCGTCGTGCGCTGCCGATCGTAGGGAGCGCCGGTGATGATCGTCAGACGTGGGCCGCAGTTGGTGCAATTGAGGAAGGGATAGCCGTGGCGTCGATCGTGGCAGTCCAGCACTTCCGCCAAACAATCGGAACAAGTGGCCACGTCGGGCGAGATGAAAACCGGACTCAGCACATCGGCCTCACTGGCCTCGATGCGAAACTGATGTTCTCCGCGCGGCGTCCGTTGTTCGCAGGATAGTTGCTCGATAGAGGCCAGCGGCGGCGGTCGCTCGGCAAGCTCGGTCAGGAAGCATTCCAGCGACGCCGACTTCCCTTCAATCTCAATCAGGAGGCTGCCGGACTGGTTTTTGACGAAGCCATGCAAGCCAAGCCGCGACGCCAGATTGTAGACAAACGGACGGAAGCCGACGCCCTGGACAATGCCGCGGACCACGATCGCTCGGCGTTCCATGACGGCGACCCCTTGAGGAGGGAGGCGAAGACGCAGGCGGAACAAGGAGTTCTCACCAGCATTTCCCACGCCAATTGACGCCCATGACAAATCGCGGATTTCACCACGAAAAATACGGAAAAAGATAGAGCCAAATAAGAAACCCTAACACTTAGAGGCACGAACCTTTTTGCCAGCCCGCAGCGCCAGCAAGGGAACCCTTGCTGGCGCTGTGGGCTGGCAATTCATCGTGTTCGTGCTTCTTAGCTGGACTAACGAGAACACCGGAAACCATTACAACAACCTTCATTTGTCCACGCGCAGTAACACGGACTTCGCCGCATGCTCGGTGTTTTTGCCCTCGCGTCGCGCCAGCACCACAAACGGATGCGCCGTCGCTTGCACCCACGGCTCAGCGTAGATCACAATAGTTCGGCTCGTCTCCTCGGGGGTGATGAGGATGCCATTGAGTCCAATGTCGAGTACGCGGACGCCGTGCGGTAGTCCCTTCACATCGAGCGGAATGCGTCCCTTGAAACCGTTGCGGCGTTCCACCTTCACCGTCAGACGCGCCTCCCGGCCGGGTTTGACCGCGACTTCGGATTGCTCCGTTATGGTGACAATGTCGCCCGGATCGAGAACCTTCGGCAATCCTCCCATCGCCTCGCGCACCACTTCCTTGCCATCGATCGTGGCACGCGCGATCAACTTGAGCGACGGTGTCTTGGCTGGGACGCTCGCGGCCATCTCAGCGAAGAGGGCGAAACTCGTGCTGTTTTCGTTGGCGGGGATGGTCGTGGCCGGAGCGCTAAAGCCTGGCGGCAGGTTCTCGAATCGAACCTCAATCGGCCCCTCAAAGTCATCGCGGCGATCCGCGGTGACATTGATCGAGACCGCACCGCCCTTGCTGATAGAGGGCGCGGTGGGACTGAAGCTGACCGTGAAGTTCGGTCGCGGCGGACGCACGGTTAATTGATAAGCGTGCCGCCGGCTGCCCTGGCCGCGCGCATCGCCGATACGCACCTGATAGTCGCCATCGGCGGGCGGATCGAAAACGAGACGCGAGTCCTTGCCGAAGACGCCGCCGCCATCGTCGTTGCGATAGGGCAGCGTGACGACGGGCAAACCGTTGGCGGGGAAGGTCGTGCCGGGTGGATAGATCGACACCTTGTACATGGGCTGGCCCATCGCGTGGAACGCTGGTGTCGTGCCGAGATAGCCGCGCCGCCGACCGCCGAGACTCCAGAATTGGCAATCGTCGTCGGGGTTCTTCGGCAGCGCCCAGATACGCAGCAGTTCGTTGCCGAGCAGAATATAGTCGTCCATAGCCAACTCGCTCCACGTCTCGATGCGGATGCCCGTCGAGGCCGAATCGTGATCGCGGAAGATAACGTAGGTTTTGGCTAACGAGCGAAGGGTGGCGCGCGGCACGGGTTCCCCGACCTTACCTCCGTCGAGTATCTCGATGACGGAATCGAGGGGTGAACCGACTCGTCGGGCATTGACTTCGAGCAGCAGACGCTGTCCCTTCTTCGCCTGGAAGCGCCAACTCTGCGTCGCCCCTGGCTGTTCGATGCGGCCATTGGCCGTGCCGGGCACGGCGATTGTTCCCCCCGCCGCGGAAGAGACCGTTTGCGGGAACTCATCGACCAACACCGTCGGATTGCCGAGCGCCTTAACCGTCAGCGGCACCGGCAAGCGCGAACCGAGAGCCGCGCCCGCTGGTGCTTTGATGCGCACTGTGCGCGTGGGACCGAGGTTGACACCATCGAGATGAATCTCCGCCTCTGTGCCGCGTTGCAGACCGAGCGGAAAAACACTCGTGACCACTGGCAAATCACCGATGCGCAATTGATATTTCATGCTGGCCTCGCCGCGATACTCGCGATCGCGGATGCCGAGCGCGTAAACGCCCGCCTTCGGACAGGTATGCCCCAGCAGTCCATTCGCGCTCTCGGTGACGATACGCCCATCGGCGTCGATCAGTTGCAGAATCGCTTCGAGTTTCGCGCCGCTGGCCGGCTGGACCTGTACGCCAATCTCCTGTCCCGCCTTGGCCTCGAAGCGATAGTAATCGACATCGCCGGCTCGCCCGATGCTGCCGTTCACGCTCGCCGGCACCTTGATGCTCTGCCCGGTGCGCGGCGAATCGTTCGGCTCGTTCTCGTTGATGGGTGGCTTCGGTTTGATCGGCAACGGTTCGGCCTGCGGCTTGCCCGTCGCCGTATCGAGCAGAACGAGGACGCCATCGTATCGGCCCAGCGCCAACTGCTTGCCGTCGGGCCGAACGGCGAGACTCAGTGCCGTCTCGGGCTGGCGATCGTAAACCTTGCGTTCGACCATGCGCGCGGTGTCCCACGCCTTGACGGTGCGATCCTCGCCGAGCGAGAACAGCGTCTTGCCATCGGCAGAGTAGGCCAACCGGACGACGGGTGCCTCGTGAGCGAAGACCGATTGCACGACTTTGCCGCCGTCGGCGGAGACCTGCCAGACACGGATGCTTCGGTCTACGCCGGCGGCCGCTAGGTGCCGGCCATCGGGACTCCAGGCGACCGCATACACCCAGTCGGTAGATTCGCCCAGCGTGTAGAGGCGCGTTCCCGTTGCCACATTCCACACCTTGACCGCGCGATCCGCCGCCGCCGAAGCCAGTAGCTTGCCATCGAGGCTGAACGCGAGGCCATACACGGAATCGCTATGATCCTTCAGGGTGCGCAGTTCCTTCTTCGCCGTCACGTCCCACAACTTGATGAGCCGATCGTATCCACAGCTCGCCAGAATCTTGCCATCGGGGCTGAACGCCAGAGCGTGAATGACATCGTGATGTGTGTTGACGATGGTTCCGCTCGCCGCCTTCGGGATCGTTCCGGCAGTGAAATCGTACAAGCGAACTTCGTGCGTCTCGCCCATCGCGCTGCTGGCGACGGCGAGGCGCTTACCGTCCGGGGAGAACGCCAGCGCCGTTACACGCGGATGTAGCCGTTCCACCTTCCCCCGTAAATCGCCGGTCGGCGCATCGAACAGATACACGATCCCGCGACCGCCAGCCGCGAGAATTGGGGTAGTGGGATGATAAGCCAGCGCGGCAACGGGAGCCGCCACCGGCGATTTCGGCCGGATGTCGGGCACGGTGACGCGAACCGCGCCGTCCTCCTTCGCGCCGGCGTCGATCCATGCTCGCAAGAAAGCGACCTCTTCGGGGCGTGGTTGTTTCGCTTTCTTCGGCGGCATGAACGGCTTGTCCTTGTGTTCCACCAGCCGCACGATACGGCTGGCGTCGGCCTTGCCCGGCGTGAGGACCGCGCCGTTCTCGCCGCCTTCGAGGAGGGACTTGTGCGTCTCCAGGTTGAGATCGCCTTTCGGTTCTTCCTTATTGTGGCATTCGAGACAATAGCGAGCTATAAACGGCTTTATCTGTTTGGCATAGCTTGGCGATTCCGCCCGGAGTGATCCTGATGCGAACGCCAGGAACAGGCCTGCCAGAAGAGAGAATCGAATCGGCTTCATGATGACACCTCCTGGGCGTCTTGGCGGTTTCTTTCTGAGGAGGCTTTACCAGCGATAGTGTGCCCGCGCCTCGGCGTTGACCACTTTCTCCGCCGGCCATTCGCCGCGCGACAGCGAAACGATGGCTTGGGCCGCGGACAGGGCCATATCATCGCGCGATTGCACATCCGTGCCGGCCGCGTGCGGCGTCAGCAAGACATTGTCCATCTGGAAAAGCGGATGTTCGCCGGGCGGTTCCGCCTCGAACACATCAAGCCCGGCCCCGGCCAATCGTTTATTCTGTAGCGCCTCTAGCAGATCCGCTTCATTCACCACCGCGCCGCGCGCCGTGTTAATCAGGAAAGCGGTCGGCTTCATCAGCGCCAGCGTTTTGCGGTTGATGAGGTAACGCGATTCGGCACTGACCGGCAGATGCAGCGTCACATAGTCGGATTCGGCCAGCAGTCGTTCCAGCGAGACAAGCGTGATGTCATGGTGAGCGGCGAAGGCGGTGTCCGGGAACGGATCATAGGCAATCAGACGCATACCAAAGGCGGCGCCGCGCACGGCGACGGCCTTGCCGATACGACCAAGTCCAGCGATGCCGAGCGTTCGCCCGCGCAACGGCAAGTTGGCGCCGCGCGGCCAACCGCCGGTTTTAACGCTAAGGTGCTGCGGCACGAGGTTTTTGACCAGACCGAGAAGGAGGCTGAAGGTGTGTTCGGCCACAGACCCTTCATTGGTGCCGGGCGTGATGGTGACGGCGACGCCCTGCCGCGTGGCGGCCGGCAGATCGACGGCATCATAGCCGACACCGGCGCGGGCGATGACACGCAACGACGGATGGGCGGCCAGAACGCGGGCGGTGTACGGTTCCGAGCCGGCCAGCGACGCCTTGATGCCGGGCAAGATCGCCAGCAGTTCGTCCTCGGTCAATTGCGTTGCTTGCTTGGGGTAAATGAGTTCAAAGCCGGCCTCGCGCAGCACCTGAACGAACTTGCCTTCGAGGTTGGCCAGGGTCATGGGAGCGATGAGAACTTTATCCATGTGAGAGATCCTGAGGGAGTAATTTACAAAGCCTCTGGCTTGCCCTGGATCTTATCTTTTCGGGAGGCCGGAAACTTTGTGGGAATACGAAACTCATCTTATGAAGCGAATACCTCCGCCGTCCGCAGACGTGTCACCCATTCATGCAATTCGGCTTGTTTCGTCTGATATAATGCTTCGGCGGTTTCAAACGCTACTCGCCGAAAACGCACAACTTCGCCGGGTCGCAATTGAGCCAGCTTGTCGAGATCGGCGCTGATAACCTGGGCGATCTTCGGATAGCCGCCGATGGTCTGACCATCCACGCCGAGGACGATACACTGTCCATCGCGTGTCACCTGCACGCTGCCGGGACAGACGGGTTCGGACACCAGTTCGCGCTCCGGTAAGGTCAGCGCTTCACCCCGCAAACGCAGTCCCATCCGGTTGCTGGCCGGCGTCACCGCGAACGACTGCGGATAGAATTCCTCGGCGCGGAACCAGTCGGCTTGCGGTCCCTCCACGACATGCAGCAAACGCGGTTCGGTATTCCAGACAAATTCGTATTGGAAACGGCGAACCTGAATGACACCGGGTTGACAGTACAACTCCGCGCCGGTTCGCAACGGTTCGAGACTGGAGCGACTATCGAGGATGATCGGCGTTTGCAAACCGCCGCGCACGCATAGATAGGCACGCATGCCGCGCGGTGTTCCGCCGATGCGTAAGGACTCACCAGATCGCAGCGTGAAGGTCTTACCCGCTTCCCACGTCGCCCCGCCCACGCTCATCTCGAAGGGAGCGCCGTACAGAACGCAGGCGAGTTCGCTATCGGCGGTGAGTGTCGGCCCGCTCAGACTGACTTCGAGGGCGGCAGCAGCGGGCGGATTGCCGACGAGGGCGTTGCCAATAGCGACGGCGAAGCGATCCGCCGCGCCGCCGAGGGGCACGCCCAGACTGCGGCTTCGCGGTCGGCCGTGGTCCACGATCAGCGTACACAAGCCGGGACTGGAAACGATGAGCGCGGCGATGGTGTCACTCCTGATTGCCTTTGCCGCCCAGGGTGGCCATCGCCTCCCATACCCGCGAATCGATCGATTTCTCGATGAAACGAACCGAGCCGTCCGCGAGCACGCAATTTGCGCCGCGAGGATGATTGCCACCGAATTGCCCTTCGCTGCCGAAATAAGGCGACCCTTCGGGGAGGAGGCCGCGTGATGTCGGTGAACCAGCCGCCGTCCATGCGCCGCTCGCCTGGCTCGTTTCGACGATCATGGTCGTCTCGCTGCCTCCGCACTTCAGGTCTGCCTTCGTCAGCGCCCGATCGTAGCCGAAGAAACCGGCCCGCGTGTCTTCTAGCGGCAACTCGATTGCATCGACACCAATTCCCGTGATGCCGATGTAATCTATCGGGATAAGCGTGCTGGCAGGTGGTCGCTCCGGGTAGGAGGGACATTGATAGGGACGCAAGACAGTCAAGGCGGCAAAGCGATTTTCCTCGGCGTCCCAGCCTTTCTTGTGGTCCATCTTGGAGTAAATCGGACTAGATTCCATGTACGGCCAGACCGCAACACACCAACTCAAGCGTTTCTCTGGCGGCAACTTCGGATTCTCCTCGGCGGCCTTGGGAAATTTGGCATAAGTGCCTTGGTAGTTCTCGATGGCCATGCCGAGTTGCTTCAGGTTGTTCACGCATTGCGAGCGATTGGCCGCTTCGCGGACCTTGGCAACGGCGAGGGTGAACATTCCACCGCAGGAGAGGAGAATCAACAACACGATCAGGGCTTGGATGGCGTTGCGCATTTCATTTTCCCTCGAAGAGTCTTTCTCCTGCTTCGGCTCTGCGGATGTAATCCAGGGAATCCGCTGCATTTTTCTGTACTTCTGCATCCTCATCGTGCAGCACATTCTCCAGTGCAACAGCGGCCGAGGCCAATGCGTCGGCAGAAGGCGGTTGTTCCCTGCTCGTGGCGGCGACCACACACAGCGCCCCGGCAGCTTTGGCACGGATACGCGGGTCGGGATCGCCCAGAGCCTCAATCAGAGCGGGGGCCGCCGCAGCCCCGATGTCATGCAGAGCTTCAGCCGCCTCGCGGCGAACTCCCACATGGTTATCCTTGAGGCTTGCCACCACCAACGCCCTTGCGCTCGGGGCAGCCTGCGCTCCTCGCCGTTGTAACTGCATGGCCGCGACCAGACGCACATCCGCATCTTCATCTTGCAATCCCTTCATCAACAGATCGACGTTCCCTTCGTAGCCAGTGGCGCGAAGGGCCGCCACGCGCACGGCTGGACTTGGATCATCCAACCGAAGCCGGATACGCCGATGGCAGAAGGCGGAATAGATGAAAGGGACTGCGAGGACTGCGGCGATGGCGAGACCAATTCCGGCGATGCGGAAGCCGTTTTTTTGATGCGCCGTCATGCGAATTTTCTCCTCAGAATCGGCGAATCACCATGCCGTGTCGCGTCAGAGCATCGCGCAAATCGCGGACGAAGGCCACGGCTGCGGGGTTGTCGCCATGCACGCACAATGTCCGCACACCTTTCTCTCGCAGCAGCCATTCGGCTTGCCGGACTGCCTCGGCTGGATCCATCACGAACGCATCCGGCCGCGAGCGCGGCACCAGCGAGCCATCGGGAAGATAACGCCGATCCGCGAAGCCCTCGCGGACAAACGGACAGCGTCCGGCGCTCAGCGCCTCCAGCCGGGATTCCGGCAGCGCCATCAGTTCCAGGCCAAACAGTGCCACTGCCGCGACGATGGGACGAGCGTAAGCATCGTCGCGACAGGCCATGTTGTAGAGCGCTCCATGCGGCTTGACGTAGCGCAGTGACACGCCAACAGTGCGAGCCAACCCCGCCAGCGCGCCAATCTGATACACGCATTCCGCGAAAATTTGCGGTTCCGTCTGGGGTAACTCAAGGCGGCCGAAGTGTTCGCGGTCGGCGAAGCCGGGATGAGCGCCGACTTGCACGCCGTGCCGCGCCGCCAGCATCAGCGTAGCGTGGGCCGTGGCTGCATCGCCGGCGTGGAAGCCACACGCGATATTGGCGGACGTGATGAGCGGCATCAGTTCGGCGTCGTGCGGACAGCCTTCGCCGAGATCGCAGTTGAGATCGATTTCCATGCCGCATGTCCGCTGCTGGAGAGGTCACGGCGTGCTTTCGCCGCCTTCAGTACGAGCGGCACCGGCCGCACCGCCAAGAAACTCGTTACTTCGAGCGATGAGCGTTTGGATGATAGATCGCACCTCACGCGATTGGAGTACCTGGCCAATCAATTTGAGGAACTCATCTTGCGTGGCGGCTGTCGGAAAATCAGGCTCATTCAACGTCGTTGGTCCCGCGAAACACTCGGCCTCCACCGTTACGGGATAAAAGGTATCCGGTTCATGTCCGACCGCGAAGAGGCGATGGCGGTATCCCCCTAACGCGGGGGCGTGCAAGTCAAACTGATACTGAATCCATTTCTCGGTCTTCATCGACGTGATTTCGGCGCGCAAAAGGCCCTTGGTCATCTGACCGAGAAATCCGGCTTGTGTGCGCAAGATCGCCAGGGGCGGCAAAACGTTCTGCGCGATGTCCGGCGACCAGAGGTTGGGGATGGTGTCCGGCATGGCACCTCCAGAGTTACAAAGCTAATTCAAAGAATAGAGGCAAATGGTCGGAACCGTTCCCATCTCCCGGTAAACCCGACGCGGTGAGAAGCCGCTCTTGACCATCGCTGTCCAACAAACGCACGGCGCGAAGTCGGTCCATCAAGTCAGGCCGTACCAAGACCTGATCGTACAGGTTCCAGTAATAGTTTAACGGCTTCGAGGCGCGAAGATAATAGCTGCCTGGCGGTCCCGTCGTCTGATCGCCGAAATGCCCCCACATCGGATTGTAGAAGAAGCGATACGGTCTCCCGCGCACCTCACGCTCGCCGCGCCGGGCCAGGTCGCGCGTCATGACCGCATGAAGGCCCGTCGAGCCAGCCATGCCGGGATCGAAAGGATTCATGTTAAAATCGCCCACGAGGACGGTTCGGCGATGGCCGACTTTGTCCTCCGTTTGCAGAATGTCGCCGGCCAGCCTGGTCGCCTCCAGCGTTTGATCAACCATATCCCAATGGACGCGACTTGGGAAATGCACGATAGCGAGAAGAATGCCGGGAGGCGAACCAATCAGGAGTCGGCGGATCGACAAGCCGCCGAGCGGATGGTTGAATTCATCGACTACGGCCGCTTCGGGCAAGCGAGTGAAGAGATGGAGTTTCTGCTCCATACTGAAGGGGAAACAATACGCTGGGCCGCTTGACCTGTTGAGTACCTGAAGGACATCGCCGGGTGTCAATTCGCACTCTGCCAGGATAAGCACATCAATCCCAAGTGTGGAAGCCAGGCGCGCAACGCGATGGGTAATCGCCATTCTTCCGAGGTTCCAGAAGAGAAACGAAACCATCTCTCACCTTGTTCTCAAACGCGAAATCCGCCATAACACTCTGCCTATTTCTTCGGTCGAAACGCCTTGACGATGGTTTCGTTCGTCGTCAGATACGGTCCCTCAATTAGGTCGATGCAGTAAGGAATGGCCGGGAACACCGCGAGCAGACAATCGCGGATGGCGCTGGGCTTGCCTGGCAGATTGACGATCAGCGAGCGGCCGCGAATGCCGGCGATCTGCCGAGAGAGGATCGCCGTCGGCACGAATTTCAGCGACACCGCACGCATTTGCTCGCCGAAACCATCAAGTAGCTTGTCGCACACCGCTTCCGTCGCCTCCGGCGTCACGTCCCGCCGCGCCGGTCCCGTGCCGCCAGTCGTGACCACCAAACAGCAACATTCCTGATCGCATAACTCCTTCAATGTCGTCTCGATCAACGGTCGCTCGTCCGGGATGACACGCGGTACGGCCTCCCATGCACACGACAAAATTTCGCCGAGACAATCGCGGATGGCGGGACCGCCGAGATCCTGATATTCGCCACGGCTGGCTCGATCCGAAACCGTAACAATGCCAATGCGAATGGCTTGCTCTGCGCTCATACGATTCCCTCTCCTTCATTCCCGCGCCGATTGCTGATGCGTTTCGCTCTTGATGTAACGATGTTTCACCGTGTTCGGCGTCTGGCGGGGCGGCATCTCGTAGGGCAGCGCCTTGAGGAACGCAACCAAGTCATCGAGTTCGGCCGGCTTAAGGTGACTGGTCTTGCCGTGTTTGTCGTCCTTGTTGCATGTCGTCAGCACGTCGCGCAGCGTCTTGGCCTTGCCGTGGTGCAAATAGGGCGCGGTACGGTAGACGCCGAGCAATGTGGGTGTGTCGTATTTCGGCCCTATTTTCTCCGAGGGATCGTCGCCGCCGGTGCCCACATCATGGACGTTAAACGGCTTCTTAAGCCGGCTATCGGTGAAATACGGCCCGCTATGGCACTTGGCGCAGCCCACGGCTTCGCTGGAAAAAAGACTCTTGCCACGCTGAGCGGCGGCTGACAGTTTGCCCGGTACCTCAATATGCGGCGACAGCGTGAAGGTGAAGGAGTTGGTGTAAATCGCCATCGCATCGAGGTCTTTCGAGCGTCCGCTGAGGTCCATGCTCAACTCGGTTGGGTCGAAGCCGCTCTTGGGCTTGATGGGCCCGCGCAGTAGACCGACACCCTGCATGAGGCGGCCGCGGATGGTGTACTCGAAATCCTGTACTTCATCGCGATCCGCCGACCAGTGCAAGGGATGCGTGTGCGCTAGCCCCATAAATGACGGCGTTTTGCGCAATCCCTCCGGGTTGTGCCAGACGCGGCCGTCACTGTGGCCGTCGGGATGACACGACGCGCAGGCGATCCAGCGCCGGCTGGTCAACGGGCGGTTGGCCGTGCTGAACAGAATCTTGCCGCGCACCCACTCCGGCGATTTCGGCGGCTCGCACACCTTGATACGAGTCAACTCACGCATGTTCGCCGCATCATGCACGCTCACGGTGAAATCGAGCGCGTTGTCGATGTACACCTTCTTGCCGTCTGGGCTGACACGCACCGCGCGCGGATTTTGACCGACGCGGACGGCGAAGCCCACGCGCTCAATCTCCTTGTAATCGTCGTCGATCACCGCGGAGACGTTCATATCATTGGTGCCGGCGTAAATCGTGTAAAGACGTTTGCCGTCCGGCGACAGGGCCGCCTCCCACGGATTCGTCACGACGTAAACGCCGTTGTAGGTGTCCATCCCCAACGACGTGCGCCGTTTCGTTCCATTGGGAGAAACCAGATCGCAAATACTCATCTGCGGAAAAATCGAGCCGCTGCCGTCGATGACTTCGATCTTCGAGCGAATGTGCGACAGATACGCCTTGGGCCGGCGCGGATGGATGACCACGTTGCGGCAGAGATTATCGGCCGAATGGCCTTTCCAGGTGTCCACGACTTTGCCGCTCTCTCGATCGAGCGCGTGCAGGGTACCGGTATAAAACTCGGTGACATACAACCGCTTCTCATCGGGACTGAGGGCGAGGCCGCGCACCATCGAGCCGGCCTTCATCGTGCGAAGAACCTTGCGCTTGCCCAGGTCAATTTCGCTTACGGTGCCAGGATATTCATGCGTGACGTAGGCGTGAGTGCCGTCCTTGGTGACGACGATGCCATACGGTTCGTTGGGCACGCGAAGTTTCTCGACGATTTTGCCCGCGGCGGTATCGATGAAGGCGACGCGATCCTCGCGGTACACGGTGGCGACGGCGAGCGGCCCGTTGCCGATCCACGCCACGCCCTCGGGTTTGTCGCCGACGACGATTTCGTGCAGAACCTTGTTTGTCGTCGCGTCCACCACGGTCACGCTATCGTTGTCGGCATTGGCCACGAGCAGACGGTTGCCATCGGGTGTGATGTCCATCAGGCTGTTCGAGGAGCCAGCCTGAGCCGCCGACGAGGTCAGGGTGAGGAGGATGGCGAACAAGTAAATGATGAAGCGCAACGACATGAATGCTTCTCCTGAAGACGGAGGGATCAGGCGGGCCACTGGGGAATCGTGTCATTATGGACATTGCCCAGATGGAATGCAACCGGCTCGGGATGGACTCCGGCGGAGGATGTCCGGCTTTCAAACGACGCCGTGAGTGCGGTATACTCCATTCGGCGCCGGCGTCAGGAAGCCATCAACCGAAGGGACTGGAGATTATGAGTACTCCCTCAACGATTCAGCCGACCGAAGAGATCGACTACCCCGATAGCGATGGTCAACCTATGGCGGAAAACACCCTGCAATTTCGCTGGATCACGACCATCCAAGGCGGGTTGGACGCGCTCTTCCGCGATAATCCCGACGTCTTCGTCGCCGGCGATCTCTTCTGGTACCCCGTCCAAGGCAGTAACACGATCCGCACGGCACCCGATGCCCTGGTCGCGTTCGGCCGGCCCAAGGGCTATCGCGGCTCGTACATGCAGTGGCGTGAGGGGAACATCGCGCCGCAAGTGGTTTGGGAAATACTCTCTCCCGGCAACCGAGCCGGTGAACTCGCGGATAAATTCGAGTTCTATCAGCGATATGGGGTGGAGGAATATTATCAGTACGATCCGGATCGCGGGCGGTTGCGCGGTTGGCTGCGCGACGGCGATCGGTTGCGGGAGATCCTTCCGATTGAAGGCTGGACGAGTCCTCGATTGGACATTCGCCTGGAGATGGAGGACGGCGAATTGGTGATCTATCGTCCCGATGGAGAACGGTTCCAGACGTATCTGGAAATAGACAGCGCCAAGCGGGAAGAACGCCTCGGTCGCTTGGCGGCCGAGACGCGAGCCGAACAAGAACGACAACGAGCCGAGCAAGAACGACAACGAGCCGAGCAAGAACGACAACAACGCGAAGCTGCACTGACTCAGGCTGAGCAAGAACGTCAGCGGGCCGATCAGTTAGCGGCGAAACTCCGGGCTTTGGGCATCGACCCCGAAACCTAAATGTAGGGCGAGGATATCGGGTCAATCGCCCAACAAGTAGCGACGCATGGCGGTCACACGCCACGCTTCCCAGCGCGGCTGCGGCTCGCGCACCAGCCGGGCTAACAGTTCAATGCCCTTCTTGCTCCGTACAACCGTCCAGTGTGAACTGTTGAACGGATAGGCCGGGATGCCCTGACGCTGAAGTTCGGGTGTGTACTGCGAGCGGATAGATACCAAGCCATCGCCGACACCGGTGCCGGTGCCGACAATGCAGGCGAACTCGATTTGGGCGGGAATGTGCTTGTCCGCTCGTTCGGCGAGCATGCGCCGGCGAGTCGGTTTGCTCAGCGAATCGAGGAAATCGATCTGATTGGAGCGCACCGTCTTCCACATTGTCCAGCCGGAGCCGCCGTTGGGGGCATCCACCTGAATGACCTTGGTTACGCCGCAATCGGGGTGATCCTCGATGAATTGCCGGGCGATGAGGCCGCCGGCGCTGTGACCGATGAGAATAATCTCCCGATAGCCTTCCCGGCGAAGCAGCCGTACCTGCGTTTCCAGATCCGGGCATTCGGCGACCTCGTCGGCGCTGACCGTCTGGGCATACGAGAAGGCGAACACGTCGGCTTCCGAAGCGAGCCGTTTGACCAGCGGACAATCCGCTTTCTGCCAGCTATGCAGATGAGCGCGGGTGACGTTGGTCTTGCTGAAGGGGTGTACGTACAGACCGTGAATGAGTACGACGGCGCGCGTCTGTCCGGGCGTGGACCACCAGCGCCGCTCCTGCCGAGCGGGCGCGACCTGGACGAACTGCGTTTCGATGGCCGGGCTGGCGCCGAGTAACACGCACAGGATGGGTAAAACCGGAGACATGACCACCTCCCACGATGGGCGACTGGGCGGCGCGAGCGCCCGCTGATCGACCCGGCGCTCCTATAAGGTCTAACGCACTTTTTCATCCGAAAGTCAAGTTCATCCGGCTGCCGGGTGTACAAGTGGGGAAGAGCGGGCGATCTTTTCGTTACAGTCGGGCGTTTGGGGAAAAGGCGTCGTCTCCGTCCGCATGGTAAAGGGCGCACGGTTGGCGCAGCTGCGCTCAGCAAGTTCGCCACCTTCGTCCGTTCTTCCGGACTTGGCTTGCACGGTTGGCGACTACAGGGCAAAGTAAGATGCTTGGACGAAAGCGACCGCGATAAGGGAGGATACCTATGGGCGTGCTGGCTGACTGGCAGATTCTGCGCGAAATCAAGATTGAACCGTTCGCCGAAAGCGCCGTGCGCCCCGGCGTGATCTCCTACGGCGTTTCCAGTTACGGTTACGATGTGCGCGTCGGCCGTCACTTCAAGGTGTTCACCAACGCTCGCTGCGCCGTGGTCGATCCGAAGAACTTCGATCCAGCGTCATTCGTGGACATTGAAGGTGACTTTTGCCTCATTCCACCCAACAGCTTCGCGCTCGCCGAAACGGTGGAATATCTGGAGATTCCGCGCGATATTCTTGGCATTTGCGTCGGCAAATCCACGTACGCGCGTTGTGGCATAATTTGCAACGTAACTCCCTTGGAGCCGGAATGGCGCGGCAAGGTAACGATCGAGATTAGCAACACGACGCCGTTACCGGCGAAGATTTACGCCGGCGAGGGCATCGCGCAGATGCTCTTTCTCCGCGGCGAGGCCGTGTGTCACACCAGCTATGGCGACAAGCGCGGCAAGTATCAGAATCAGAAGGGCCTCACGCTGCCGTTTGTCGTCGGGGCCAAGCCGGTGGAGTGAGTAAGATCGTTTTCTTTTGGTGTGTACAACCGTCAACTGTTTGCGGTACACTATTTTACCGCTAGGCCGATAGCCGCTCTGTCTGTCCGGCATGGTCGAGAAACCAGCCCTCGGCAACCGGGATAGGCAGCGTGTCCTTCTTCGCGAAATCTCCCATGGAAATCACACGTCGTTACACCACGGCTGGGAGCGATCCCTTCGCTTCCTTCATCTTCGTTAAACGAACCTCGCGCATCGCCAATCCGGATGGATCGGTGGTTTTCGAGATGAAAGACCTGCTGGCCCCCGAAGGCTGGTCGCAGGTGGCCGTGGACATTCTGGCGCAGAAATACTTCCGCAAGGCCGGCGTGCCCGTGCGGAGTCAGCGTGTCGCCGAGGAAGGCGTACCGGAATGGTTGCAGCGCAGCGTGCCCGTTTCCGGCGACCCGCGCGATGGCCAGGAAACGGACGCGCGCCAGGTCTTCCGTCGTCTGGCGGGTTGCTGGTCGTATTGGGGTTGGAAGGGCGGCTATTTCTCGTCGGAGGCCGACGCGCAAGCGTTCCACGACGAAGTTTGCTACATGCTGGCGGCGCAGATGGCTGCGCCGAATTCGCCGCAATGGTTCAATACCGGTCTGCACTGGGCCTACGGCATTGATGGTCCCGCTCAGGGACACTACCGCGTCAATCCGAAGACGAATCAGATGGCCCGCTCTACATCAGCTTATGAACATCCCGCTCCTCACGCGTGCCTACCGTATCACGCTTTCGTAACTACGCCGGCTGGCCCGATTCCCATTGGCGAAATTGTCGAGCGCAACCTGACCGGCCTTCCTGTCTTCGACGCCAAGGGGGTGACTCGGATAGTTGCGGTGAAGCACAATGGCGTCAAAGCGGTTTATCGCGTTCGACTGACGAACGGGAACTTTATTGAGGCGACGGCGGATCATCTCGTGCTGGCTTGTCATGGACACAAGGGTCGCCAGCGATGGGTCGAGGTTGGTGAGCTGGAGCCGGGTATGCGGCTCATTCAACGCACGGACACAACCGTTGAAGGAGAAAGCGATGTCCAGACCGAAACGGAAGCCGCGTTAGCGGGGTGGTTGCAAGGGGATGGTTTCGTGGGACAGTATGACTACGGAACCAACCGCAGCTTGACCGTGGAGGCCATGACCATCGACGCGGATGAACGGGCTTTCGTTGGGGAACTTGTCGGTCAGGTATTCGCTGGCACACATTCCCACGAACGCAGCGTCAGCAGCCAAAGTACGATTTTGGATGTCCGCCGGTTGCGCCTCTACGGAGAGCCTCTGCGCAACTTCGTCACTCGTTACGGCCTGTTGGATCGACGTCTGGAGATGCAAGTTCCCGATGCTATTTTCAAGGGGGGCCATAATATCATCGTGGCCTATCTCCGCGCTTTGTTCCAGGCAGATGGATGCGTGCGGATTCGCGAGGAACGGCAGAGCAGCGACATCGTCCTGGGCACCATCTCGCCGCGTTTGGCGATCGGGGTTTCTCAGCTGCTATTCAACCTCGGGATTTATAATCGCATCGTGCCTTGTCGCGACGCTCGCGAGGATCGGCATGAATACTATCATGTGAATATTTCGTGGAAGAGTGAGAAAAAAAAGTTTGCCCAACAGATTGGATTTATTTCCACCGATAAGCGCGCCAAGCTCACTGAGGCATTGACGCTTCCCGGACGTGCCGTAGCTCGCCTTCGCGATGAGATCATCGAGTCGATCGAGTATGTCGGTGAAGAGGATGTGTACGACATCGAGACGGAAAGCCATACATTCCTCACCAACAATATCGTCGTCCACAACTGTTTTATCCAATCCGTCCAGGACGATCTCGTGAACGAAGGCGGCATCATGGACCTGTGGGTTCGTGAAGCGCGCATCTTTAAATATGGAAGCGGTACGGGATCGAATTTTTCCTCCTTGCGCGGCGAGGGCGAGCCGCTGTCCGGTGGCGGCAAATCCAGCGGGCTGATGAGTTTCCTCAAGATCGGCGATCGGGCGGCGGGAGCGATTAAATCGGGGGGGACAACACGCAGAGCCGCAAAAATGGTGGTTTTGGATCTCGATCATCCGGATATTGAGGAGTTCGTCAGCTGGAAGGTGATTGAGGAAGCCAAGGTCGCGGCGCTGGTCACAGGTTCGCGGTTGCTCAATCGCCATCTCAACGCCATTCTCAAGGCATGCGTGAATTGGGCTAATGTCGAGGAACGTCTGGATCGGCAGCGCAATCACGATCTCCGCAAGGCGATCGTCGAGGCACGCATCGCGCTCGTGCCGGTCAACTACATCGAGCGCGTTTTGCAGCTGGCGGAGCAGGGCGTCACGTCGCTGAAGATCGAGGAATATAACACCGATTGGAATTCGCGGGCCTATTTCACGGTTTCGGGGCAGAACAGCAACAATTCCGTGCGTATCACCAACGACTTCATGGACGCGGTGCAGCGTGATGGCCCGTGGCATCTGTACTGGCGCACGGAGAAAGAGAAGGCACACGCGGAAGGTCGCACGCCCAAACCCCGCAAGACGCTGCGCGCCCGCGATCTGTGGGAACAGATCACCTTCGCGGCTTGGTCGTGCGCCGATCCGGGGGTACAGTACGATAGCACGGTCAACGAATGGCACACTTGCCCGGCGGATGGACGCATCAATGCGTCCAATCCATGTAGTGAATACATGTTCATAGACGACACCGCATGTAATCTGGCGTCTTTGAACTTGCTCACCTTTTACGATGCCAAAACGGGCCGATTCGATGTGGATTCGTTCCGCCATGCGACGCGGTTGTGGACGTTGATTCTCGAAATCTCCGTGTACATGGCGCAGTTCCCCAGCGTGTCCGTGGCGCAGAAATCCTACGATTTCCGCACGCTGGGCCTGGGATACGCGAACATGGGTTCGCTGCTCATGGTGCAGGGATTGCCCTACGATTCCCACGACGGCCGGGCGTGGTGCGCGGCCATCAGCGCTCTCATGCACGCCGTCTCCTACGCCACTTCTGCGGAGATGGCCGGCGAGGTCGGACCATTCCCGCGTTACCAGGCCAATCGCGAGGCCATGCTGCGCGTCGTCCGCAATCATCGGCGGGCGTCGTACAACGCGCCGAAAGAGGAATATGAGGAACTGACCATCCCGCCCGTTGGCATTGATGCCCGCTTCTGCCCGGATTACTTGCTCCAGGCGGCGCAGCGCGAATCCGATCGCATGGTTGAGTTGGGCGAGAAATATGGCTATCGCAATGCGCAAGTGACGTGTATCGCTCCGACTGGAACTATAGCCCTGGTAATGGATTGCGACACGACGGGCATCGAGCCGGATTTCGCGCTGGTCAAGTTCAAGAAGCTCGCTGGCGGCGGCTATTTCAAGATCATCAACGAGTCGATTCCGCCGGCCCTGACGCGGCTCGGTTATACGCCGCGACAGATTGAGGACATCGTTCGCTACTGTCGCGGAGCCGGTACCCTCAACGGCTGCCCACATATCAACTTCGCCGCGCTGCGGGCCAAAGGCTTCCCCGAGGACATGCTTAATCGCATTGAGGCGATGCTGCCGGGCGTCTTCGAGTTGCCTTTCGCTTTCAATCGTTGGACCGTCGGCGACGAGGTGCTGACCAGCAAACTCGGCTTTACGTCGCAGCAGATTGATAGTCCGAGTTTCGATCTGCTGACGGCGTTGGGATTCAGCAAGGAGCAGATTGCCGAGGCCAACGCTCATGTGTGCGGCACCATGACCATCGAAGGTGCGCCGCACCTCAAGGCGGAACATTTGCCCATTTTCGATTGCGCCAACAAGTGCGGTAAGTTCGGCCAGCGTTTCCTATCCGCCGAGGCGCATATCCGCATGATGGCGGCGGCCCAACCGTTCGTCTCGGGGGCGATCTCGAAGACCATTAATATGCCGCATACCGCCACCATTGACGATGTCAAAAGGGCATATCAGCTGAGTTGGCAGCTTATGCTCAAGGCGAATGCGCTTTATCGCGACGGCTCAAAACTCAGTCAGCCGCTCAACAGCGTCGCCGACGCGCCGGACCTTGAGGCCGAGATTCTCGAACCGGCCAAGCCGGAGCCGAAGGCCGAGGCGGTTCGTATTGCGGAGAAGATCGTCTATCGCTATATCGCCAACCGTCGCCGGTTGCCGGATCGCCGCGCGGGTTACACGCAGAAAGCCCGCATCGGCAATCACAAGATGTATCTGCGCACCGGCGAATACGAGGACGGCACCCTCGGCGAAATCTTCCTCGACATGCACAAGGAAGGTGCCGCTTTCCGCAGCATGACCAACTGTTTCGCCATCGCCGTCTCGCTCGGTTTGCAGCACGGCGTCCCGCTGGAAGAGTACGTGGACGCCTTCTTGTTCACGCGCTTCGAGCCGAACGGCGTGGTCCAGGGCAATCCGCACATCAAGATGACCACGTCGATCATCGACTACATCTTCCGCGAATTGGCCATCACCTATCTGGGCCGGCACGATCTCGCCCAGGTGGAAGCGGAAGATCTGCGCGGTGACGCCATTCACCGGGAACGCGATGAACCGGAGTTTGAGTCGGAAGAAGTCATGGAGGAACGTATCATCGAATCGCAGCCGTTGTCCAAGGCGTTCGCCACGCCGCGCAGCGGACACCTGACGCCACTACAGGAAAACGGTCACAGCGTAGCCAACGGCAACGGACAGAAGAACGGCGGCGCGGCCAGCGGGTTGCGCGAGCAGCCCATGGAACAAAAGATTCGCCAGGCGCGTCTGAAGGGATATGAGGGCGATCCGTGCAGCGAGTGCGGCCAGCTGACGTTGGTGCGCAGCGGCGCTTGTGCCAAGTGTGATACCTGCGGCGCGACTTCGGGATGCAGTTGATGTTTCCCGGCGAGCTTTCTCTCGCGTTAGCGCCCCGAGTATTCATCGCACTCGGGGCGCTGACGCGAGAGAAAGCTCGCCAAAATCCGCCAACAAAACTATTGACAGCGGGTTGTAACGATCGCATAAGATGGATAGACGAAGAAAAACGGTCGAGCTGCTCCGGCATGACAGGGGCGAACGCCGGAGACGAGCCGATGGTGACAGCAAACCCAAAAACCGGCGCGGGCGGCCCCATCCAGCCTGAGCAACCCTGAGAGGTCCGAGCCGCGATTTGAAAGGAGTGGCCGCCATGATTTATGGCGAGCCAGAGACAACGCGGTTTCTGGTAGCGTTGCAGCGACTCAAACGCCAGCAACGCAAAAAGGAACGGCAAACCCGTCAGGCCAAGCAACGCGTTCGGCTCGTCCTCCGGAAAATGCGCGACTGCTAGACGGACTCCCTCCTCCTTGATCCACCCAACTCCGCGCACCATCTTTCAGGCGGCCGCGCTGGGGCTGTCGTCGTTTTCTCTTCTCAACACGCATCCCTTAAGGAACGAGTCATGGTCTATCTGTCGCGCATCTACACCAAGTCCGGCGACAAGGGCGACACCGGACTCGGCGATGGCAGTCGAGCGCCCAAGGATCATCCGCGCGTCGCGGCCTACGGCAGCGTCGATGAACTGAACGCGGTCCTCGGTTTGCTCGTCAGCCAGCATCCGCAGGCACCCGAAATCGATCTCCTTCGCGGCATTCAAAATGAGTTATTCGATGTTGGCGCCGACCTGTGTTTACCGCAGTCCGCCGAGGAGAAACCCGGCGCTCATCTGCGTGTTCGCGCCGAACAGGCCGAACGATTGGAACAGGCGATCGACCGTTTGAATGCGAACCTGACACCGTTAACGAGTTTCATTCTACCCGGCGGACAAGGCGCGGCCGCCTGGTGCCATCTGGCCCGCACCGTTTGCCGCCGCGCTGAACGCGATGTGGTGACGCTGTCCCACGGTGAAATGGTCAACCCGCAGGTGATCGTCTATCTCAATCGACTGTCGGATCTCCTCTTCGTGCTGGCGCGTGTTTACAATAACAACGGACGCGAGGACATTCTCTGGCGACCAGGCCAGACGCAAACGAAGTAGTTCGGCAAAGCGGAGGACGATTGGCGGCTGGACACGGTTTCTGCCGGACGACGCAGTGGTAGACCGTTCTTCGATTACATCTGGAGAGTATCACTCCTATGGACGACGAACATGGGTACGCGATACCGGCCGCGAACATCGGGGATACCGATCTGGTCGCGCTCGCGCAGACCAATCCGGAGGCGGCCAAGGAGATCGCGCGGCTGGAAGATCTGATGAACTGCGGGGAAGAAACCAAGGAAGAGTTTCTGCGCCTTTGCCAGCTGCTCTTCGATGTCGGTTCGGTTGCCGCGTCCGAGTACCTGCTGCGCCGTAACGTCGATTACTACGAGGGCCATGCCCTTTATACCCGGCTATTCGGCACCGCAAAACAAGAAGAGTTTGATACCGCAATTGAAGCGTTCAAATCCCAATTCGACCTGGAGTTGGTGCTGGTGACACAAAAGGATTTTCTTGTCTCGATGTTCAACTCTAGGGGTGGGCCGTCGCGCTCAGACGCTTTCACGCTGCTCTCCAGGCCATGCGAAATCAGGTTCGGCTATATTGAGCAAGACAAGATCGAAGCCGACGTTACACTACTTGACCCAGACCGCGATGTCTTTGACGCTGAAGAATGCCTGTTGATGTTCTTCGTCAATGGCGTCTGGGAAATTGCAGACCCGATGGATGCGTAAGAACAGAACAATGAATGTCAAGCGTCGGTCTTAACCCTAACTACGAACCAACAAACCATCACATGTTTACTCTCAGCGCTTTCGCCGATGAAATCTCGCCGGACCCCCAAGAACAAATCGACGTACTCAAGCCGTGCGGCGTGCGGCACATCGAGCTGCGCTCGATCCTGAAAATCAACGTCCTCGATCTGACCGATCTGCAAGTGACGGAACTCAAATCGCTGTTTGAAAAACATGGTTTCCGCCTCAGCGCCATCGGCTCGCCCATCGGCAAGGTCAAGATCGATCAGCCGTTCGAGCCGCATTTGCAGCGTTTCGAGCGTGCCATCGATCTTTGCAAGATATTAGGGACACCGAATATCCGCGTATTCAGTTACTACAAACCGGAGGCCGACGACTGGGCGAAGTGGCGCGGCGAGGTCATGGCACGGATGGAACAGAAGACTCGCCGCGCCGAGAAGGCCGGTGTGCGTCTGCTGCACGAGAACGAACACAACATCTACGGCGACGATCCGCGCCGCGTGGTCGATCTGATTCAGACGATCGATAGTCCGCATTTGCGCGCGGTGTACGATGCGGCCAACTATGTTTTTTGCGGCTACGATCCGTGGCAGGGCTGGCAGATGACGAAGGCCCTAACGGCGCATTTCCACATTAAGGACTGGATCGCCGGCGAATCGCATGGTTGTTTGGCCGGCGAAGGACAGGGGCGCATTCCGGAGTCCATCGCCGATGCGGTGCCCAGCTACGATGGATTCGCGACACTGGAGCCGCACTTGCTCGGCGGTGGTCCGACCGGCGGCGTCACGGGACCGGAACTTTTCCCCAAGGCGATCGCGGCATTCAAGAGCATCCTTGATCGCGCCGGCGCGAAATATCAGTAATATAAGCCCGGAGCGCCAGCGACAGGTTTCTATCCCCGTTGCTGGCGCTCCGGGCTTGTCGGGAATCGTTCATGCTCACCGTTCACGTCCGTGTCAGCGATGCCGCCACCGGGAAGCCCACGCCGGTACGCATTCGCTTCATCGATTCCGCAGGCGTTTGCCGCATGCCGTTTGGACGCCTCACCGCGTTCGCCGCCGGCCCCGGCGAGGATGTTGGCGGCCACGTCCAGCTTGGCGGCGATGCCTTCGCCTACATCAATGGCAATTGCGAGGTCCACCTGCCGCCTGGCCCGGTTCGCGTCGAAGTTCACAAGGGACCGGAGTACGTGCCGATAAACCGTGAAATCGTCCTCGGTCCCGGCAAAATCGCGATGCGCCTCGCCATTGCGCGCTGGATCGATCCGCGACCGCAGGGCTGGTTTTCCGGCGATGGACGGGCGCACGAACTATCCCCACACGCTGCCCAATTGGAGGGGGCGGCGGAGGGATTGGACGTGGTCAATTTGCTGGCGCACGCGCGACCGCCTCAAGGAGAGCGACCGGCCGCGTTCATCAACCTGCTCGAATTCAGCGGCACAAAGCCGGCTCTGGATGGATCGCCCTTGGTGGTCGTCAATACCTACAATAGCCATCCGATTTTGGGCATATTGGCCCTCCTCAACTGTCATCGCATCGTTCATCCCCTGCGATTCGGAGCGCCGGACAGTCTGGATGACTGGTCGATTTCCGACTGGTGCGATCAGTGCCATCGCAAGAGCGGCCTTGTCGTCTGGCCCGATACGCCGCGATTGACGGCGGATCACCCGCAAGGCGAAGCGCTGGCCGTGCTGCTGCTGAGCAAGATCGATGCCTTCGAGATTTGCCATATGAACGATCCGCAATCGCGGACATTGAGCGACTGGTACCGCCTGCTCGCTTGTGGGCAACGTCTGCCGTTGGTCGGCGCCAGTGGCAAAGACAGCAATCGTGTGGCGCTGGGCGCGATCCGCACGTATGCTCGTCTGGAGCCGAATCAAGAATTTGGTTATGGTACCTGGATTGAGGCGGTGCGCGCGGGCCGCACCTTCGCGACCGCTGGCCCCTTGCTGTCTCTGATGGTAGACGGTCACGATCTTGGTTCAATGGTGTTCGCGCCGGAAGGCAAGACCGTGCATGTTCGCGCGGAAGCACGCAGCGCGATGGCGTTCAATCGGCTGGAATTGCTGCATAATGGCAGCCCCATCGCGACCGCAACCGCGGCCGGTGATCCGCCAACGGCGTCGATCGAGATGGAGGTGCCCGTTCTCGCTAGTGGCTGGCTGGCGGCTCGTTGCTGGGGAGGCGACAACGGTTCCTTCCTTCGTGCCCACACCTCGCCGGTATATCTCCAGGTCGAAGGAAAGCCAGTTCGACCGGACGCCGCCACGATCGCGCCGCTGCTAGCTGCCCTCGACCAGACGCTCACCTGGGTTCGCCGCGAGGCGCGTTGTGCGAATGAAGCCCAACGCGAGCAATTGGCGGAGAACCTCCAGACCGCGCGCCGGGAACTGATGCGACGCTGTCCATAATCGATGGCGGCCCGACCGATCCAGGAGAGGAACGTGCTGCCGCGCCGCTACTTTCTGCTCGTACTTATCCCGATTCTGCTCATCCTGGGCGGCACCGCCGGCTACTATCTTCTGGAACCGCCTTATTCGCTCTTCGAGGCGCTCTACATGACCGTCACCACCCTGACGACGGTCGGCTACGGCGAAGTGCATCCCCTGTCGCATCGCGGACGGCTGTTCACCATCGCCTTGCTGCTCGTCGGCGTCCTGACGTTTTTCTACACCGTCACGGAACTGATCCGAGGCGTCATCAACGGCGAGTTCCAACAATTGCTCGGGAGGCAGCGCATGGCACGCAGCCTGGCGGAATTGAAGAATCATATGATTATCTGTGGCTATGGTCGCATGGGCCGGCACGTCTGCCGCGAGTTCTCCAATCAAGGGCTGCCGTTCGTCATCATCGATCGCCGGCAGGAATTGCTGCAAGACTTCGACGTGCCTCACGGCATCGCGCTGCCGGGCGATGCCACTTCCGACGAGATTCTCAAGCGGGCCGGCGTCGAACGCGCCCGCGCCCTGGTCACGGTGGCCGCTTCCGATGCCGACAATCTGTTCATCACCCTGAGCGCTCGTCTGCTCAACGACAAACTGTTCATCGTGGCTCGCGCCGAGGGCGAATTGGCCGAGCAAAAGCTGCGTCGCGCCGGCGCCAGCCGCGTCGTCACGCCCTACGCCATCGGCGGCGCCAAAGTGGCGATGGCCGTGCTGCGGCCGGCCGTAGTGGACTTCATTGAATTGGCCACGCGCACCGAACACCTCGATTTGCAGATTGAGGAAACGCTGATTCACGAAAACAGCAAGCTGGCCGACGCCACGCTGCACGCCAGCCGGCTGCGCCAGGATCTGGGCGTCATCGTCGTCGCCATCAAGAAGGCGAACGGCCATCTCGTCGCCAATCCGCCCGGCGATGCGGTCATGGAAGTTGGCGATACGCTCATCGCGCTGGGAGCGCGGCAAAGTCTCGATCAGGTCGAGGCTCTGGCCCGCCGTACCACATAACGACACACGGCGTGAGGAAGGGTGTCTTCACCAGCCCGCAGCGCCAGCAAGGGAGAATGTCCCTTGCTGGCGCTGCGGGCTGGCGGCATCCGGCCATCCATCCGGAGCTTGACTACAATCTGGACAAGCAACACGCTGGACCAGCCGCACCGGCTGGCAGTCGCTTGCTTTGGAGGAAAGATCATGCCGCGGAACATCTGTCTGCTCGTGGTTGCCGGTTTGTTGGCGGCGGCTGCACCCATTCGCGTCGAGGACGCCTACACCATCAAGACCAAAAGGGATGGCAAGGGTGATGTTGTCACCAAGGACGAGCAAAAAACCGAAACCTCGCATTTCAAAGTTGAGGGGCCGGACGGCAAATTGCTGAAAAATGAGAAGAAAGAGCAAACCACCATGATGACGTATAAGGAAACCATCGTGGAGAAGGAGAAGGGTAAGAAAGCCACCAAACTGCGGCGCGCTTACACCAAGGCGTTCGTCAAGACCATCGAGGGCGACAAAACTACCGAGACAACGCTGCCCTACCAGGGCAAGACCATCCTTATTGAGAAAAAGGATGGTAAATATCACTTTAGTATTGAGGGCGGTGAGGAGTTGACCGGCGAGGACGCCGAGTTGCTGGACAAGTCGTTCAACAAGGAAGGCGATGACAGCGATGACGAGGAGATTGAGAAGGCCCTTTTCCCCAAGAAGCCGGTACGGGTGGGCGAAAGTTGGAAGCTCGATGCCGTGTCGCTTTGGAAGTCGTTTGAAAAGGGAACCCGCTCACCTTTCCCACTGGACAAGGCCAAGGCGAGCGGCACCGGCAAACTGCGGAAAGCGTACAAGAAGAACGGCGCTCAATTCGGAGTGCTTGATTTCAGCGTCACGATGCCGATCAAGGGCCAGTTCCCGCTTGGCAAAAATGATACAGCCGCCATCCAGGACGGCTCCAAGATGAAGGTACACATCGAAGTCGATACTTGTATTGACGGCACGTTGAGCGACGGTGCCGGCGACATCACGACGGACATCGCCTTCACCGCAGTGTTCAAGGGGCCGGGCGGCAAGGACTACAAGATGATGGTTAGCGGCACACACAAGGAGAAGAGTACGGAAAAGGATTTGTCGAAGGAGTGACGATTGCTGCTTGCGGCTGAGCGCTTGCGACGAGCGCTCAGCCGCAAGCGACTCGTTCATTTCGGGAAGAAAAACTTCTCCGCCGTTCGTCGCAGTAACCAGTCCCTCTCTTCCGCGCTCAGAAAATCCAGCCGTTTGCGCACGAGGTCGATGCTGTCCTGATACTTTTGCTCGACGACTTGAAACGGACAATCGCTCTCCCACATGCAGCGCTCGACACCGAACGCCTTGACCACTTTCCGAATCATGGGAGCCAGATCGGTGTACGGCGGCTTCTTCTCGCCCAGCGCATAGAAGGCACCGACCTTGACCATCACGGCTTTGTGTTTGGCCATGTCACACAGCGCGGTTACATCTTTTTCGCGGATGGTTCCATCGGCGCCAATGCGACACAGGTGATCGATAATAACCGGAGTGCTGGGATATTTGCGACACATGCGGTCCAGTTCCGGCAGCGCGTCGGGACCGATGAGGCAGCTCATGGCCTGGTTGTTTTTCGCGCCGGCGACGAACATCTTGTCGTAGCCGGGAGCTTTCAACCAATCCTCACCCTTTCCCACGTTGGGTTTGACGCCGCGCCCCAGACCGGGATAGATGCGGAACGCACGCACTCTTTTTTTCGCCAACTCACCCATGAGACGATCCGGGTTGTCGGCCATCGGATCAATGACGGCCGTGCCGGAAAAGACGCCTTTATGCAGAGTAATCATATCCAGCATATAGCGATTATCGAAACCGTAGAAACTCATCTGAATGAGATTGATGCGATCAACGCCGGCCGGTTTCGCGTGCTTGAACAAATCGTCCGGCGTGAAACGCCGGGGCTTCATGTCTTCCGGTTTGTATCCCATCGCCAGCGGATAATGCACGGTGTCGTCGGTCCAGACGTGAACGTGTGCGTCGATGAACGCCATCAGAAGCCCTCCGGTTTCGCTTGGTGCCGCAATTTCCGCTGGCGGAAGATCGCCGCCGCACCAAGGCATTCTATGACGTGACCATCGGCCGGCCGAGGCCGTAACCGCAAAAGGTAGGTCCGGCGAGCCGAGCCGGACATCCGATGCCGCTCGGCTCGCGGCACCTACGCGCTTGTAGGTCCGGCGAGCCGAGCCGGACGCGACGAAGTGCCGCTCGGCTCGCGGCACCTACTGACGGTAGGTCCGGCGAGCCGAGCCGGACTTTTTACGAAGTGCCGCTCGGCTCGCGGCACCTACTGACGGTAGGTCCGGCGAGCCGAGCCGGACATCCGATGCCGCTCGGCTCGCGGCACCTACCAGCAGTAGGTCCGGCGAGCCGAGCCGGACTGTCAGTGCCGCTCGGCTCGCGGCACCTACCAGCAGTAGGTCCGGCGAGCCGAGCCGGACGCGACGAAGTGCCGCTCGGCTCGCGGCACCTACGCGCAGTGGGTCCGGCGAGCTGAGCCGGACGCGACGAAGTGCCGCTCGGCTCGCGGCACCTACTCCATGCGTGTCGCTCGGTTAGGTTATGACGAGAAATGGGAGCGTTGTTTGCGAAATCAGGTAAAAGAACAGCGATGTGACGATTATGCCGGCGGTGCGTGTTGTAAAATAGAGTGACTACTTTTGGGGCAGATGGTCCTCGGCGGCAAGTCCGGGTCATGCCCCGCAAGGAAGCGAGGTCCGTCCCGTCGATCTGTTCCGAGCGCCTCCGCTCCTATCGCATCCCGGAGGAAACATCATGTCACGATTTCATCTTGCGCTCTCCCTGGCGGCTTCTCTGGCCGTGACGGCACCGGCGCTGGCTCACGGAGGTGGTCATGGCGGTCATGGAGGCGGACACGGAGGTCATTACGGCTATGGTGGCTATGGCGGCCATCACGGTTACGGCGGTTTCGGTTACGGTGGTTTTGGCTACCGGGGCTTCGGTTATGGTGGCTTCGGCTACGGCGGCTTCGGCATGGGCGGGCTTGGTTACGGTGGCTTCGGTATGGGCGGGCTTGGTTACGGCGGCTTCGGCATGGGCGGCTTCGGTTATGGCGGGCTAGGTTACGGTGGCCTGGGCTACGGTGGTTTTGGTCGCGGTTACGGCGGTTTTGGTCGCGGCTATGGCGGCTATGGTTACGGTGGCGGTTATGGGTATGGCGGCGGTGGTTATGGCTACGGCGGCTGTAGCTGCGGCAGTATCTATCCCGGTGGATATGGAGGCATCGGCGGCGCGCTTCCTGCCGCGAATATCAACCCCGCTCTCGGATATGTCGGCTCCAACTCGCGCTACACGGACTATTACGCGGGCAAAACGATTCCGGCGTCACCGTCCGCGCTCGCGGCCGGCGGCCGCTCCCGTTTCGTGGACTACTACACACGCAACACCGAATCGGTCGCGCCGACCGCGACGACGAGTACAAGTCTCTATCGCACGGTGGCGCGGGTTGCCGACAACAAGACGCGATTACACGTCCGACTGCCCGCCGATGCTACCTTGTGGCTTAATGGTCAACGCATGACCCAGACGGGCACGGAGCGCGAATTCATCTCCCCGGAATTGGAAGCGGGTACGACCTACCTCTATCAGGTCAAGGCTCGCTGGTTGAAGGATGGGCGTCCGCTTGAGAAGACGATTCCCGTCGAGGTCCGCGCCAATAAGACGGCCGACGTCCTTTTCGACGCTCCGGCATTGGTCGGGAAGTGAGATGGGCGGCACTTGAATTGCCAGCCCGCAGCGCCAGCAAGGGTGTCTTTGCCAGCCCGCAGCGCCAGCAAGGGACTTCCCTTGCTGGCGCTGCGGGCTGGTCAACAAATTATTGCCCCTTAACGGACATCCACTTCGACCGGCAGAACGTGCGTGATGACGGCGTCTCGGCGGTCTTCATCGCGTTCCATCGGTTGCTTGTGGCCGCGTGTGTCGGTCGCTCGCGCCATGAGAACGTATCGCCCAGCTCGTTCCGGTGTCGGCCATTCGTGTTCCCAGAAACGCCAGGTGTAGGGGCCGGACTTGCCCAGCAGTTTCGCCTCGGTCCACGTCTTGCCGCCATCGGCGCTGACTTCCACCTTGGCTATTTCCAATTCCCCCGCCCACGCAGCCCCGAAAACGCGGTATTTCGACTTCGCCGGAACTACTTCGTTGAGAATCGGCCGGGCGATCTCGGACTTGACCTGGATGTCGCGAACCGGCACCAACATCGGTTGGCCGTGATGACGCTCCCAGACGGTATACATGAACGTCTGGAAGAGGCCTTGAAACGGCCGATCCGTCACGATGATGCGCTGGAGCCATTTGACCGAGGCCATGCCGTACCATCCGGCGACCAGCGCCCGCACGGGCGCGCCATGCGCCGCCGGCAGATCCTTGCCGTTCATCTTGTAAGCTAACAGCACTTCGGGCCGGCGAGCTTTCTTCAGCGGCAGACTGCGCGCGTAGTGAATAACGCCGGGCGTCTTGGGGGACTTGAATTCGCCCTTGTCGGCTCCTTCAAGGATCGCTTCGATGGCCCCTTCTTTCACGCCCGCGCGTTCCAGTACATCGGCCAAGCGGACGCCCACCCATTCGGCATTGCTGACACCACCGAGTTCCCAGCGAAGGCCGGCTTGCGGCGGTTTAAGGAAGACACGGCTGTTGCCCGAACACTCCAGCAGCGCCGTCAGCGTGTGCGATTTCATCTTGCGCAGTTCATCGTAGCCAATCTCCAGCGGGCGCTCGACCTCACCCTCAACGCGCAGCCGCCACGACTTCGCATCGACTTGCGGAACCTCAAAATGAGTGCGGACGTAGAACTGCTCGTTGGGCGTCAGGAAGCTATCGAGCGAGGCGAACGGAAACTCCACATTGTCGGGATTCTTCTGCCGGAGGATGACGCCGGGTAATCGTCCGTTCTTCTGTGGCCGTGTTCCCGACGGCGGCTCGTCTGCCCGCGCCATGGGATCGAGGGCACCATGAGCGAAAGGCAATGCGGCCACGGCCGCGCCGCCCAGAAACGCTCGCCGGTCAAGGAGGGGACGGAGACGTTCATCATGTTCGGCATTCATCGGTATCTCCTGACAAGGTTGGATATTTTTCAGCGTCGCGCGGCTTCAAGAGCTTGGTGGGTATCCATGCGGCCGCCGTTCTCCTCGCTCGATGGACGGAAGTCACCTCGCAGCGCTTTGAGGGCGTAGCGTTCGTGGTCGATCTCGGAGGCCGTGCGGAAGCCGAGACGACGAAAAATCGGCACCGGAGGACACCAGCCTTGCAGAGCGTGTTGCAGGAGGAACCCGCACACGAGGCCGGGCAGGATATAAAAGCGACGACTCACGAAGGCACCGAGGCCCAGACCGATCAAGCCGACGCTGGCGGCGTTGGCCTCCAAAGAGCGCTCGATGTCCCACTCGCGGTCCAACTCCCGCAGCCGTCGCTCGATGGCCTCCGAACCAGCAGCGGCGACCTGGGCGACCTTTTCCTCGGTCTGACGGTGGATCGCTTCATTGGAACACGCGGATGTATGCAGGGGTACACGAGCGGTAGTCGATGGCAACATGGAATGCACCTCCCGGATCGGTAGATCAGTTGGATGGGAACCAATCCCTTTGGCCGCAACTGTCGTGCCGATGCGTCGCGTTGCATCAACCGAGCAGTCGGCGAAGGAACGCCACGCCGGCGGCGACATCGGCCCGGCGATTGTCGCCCGTCTCGCGCTCGATGGTCAGCCAACCGCGATATTCGACTTCTTCGAGGACACCGAGAAACTTCATCCAGTCAATGTCGCCGTGGCCAAGCGGCACTTCCTCAGCGGATCGGCTGGCGCTATCCTGGCGGGCATCCTTGGCATGGGCATGAACGATGCGCCGGCCCAGTGCCTGAATGCTCTCGTAGGGATCGAAACCGTGTAGGAGCAAGTTGGCCGGATCGAGGTTGACGCCGAGCGAGCCGGTGTCGAAGCGATCGAGAAACGCCGCCAGCGTCGATCCTTTTTCCAGCCCCGTCTCCAGGGCCAGCACCGTTCCGCTACGGTCGCCGAATTGGCTCAGCGCGTGCAGCGATTCACGCAGGATCGACGCTCGCTGATCTTGAGCATCTTCCGGCACCGCCCCCGCTTGCACGATGACCTTGCGCGGCCCCAGATCGTAGCTGAGGGTCAGCACTTTCTGGACGTGTTCGATACGCGGTTGCTGATTCTCGGTTGAATCGAGACCACGGCGCAGCGGACAGCCGAGTGCGGTCAATTCGAGGCTATGCCCGCGCAGAAGATGGCGGAACTCACGCCGCCCCGTCTCCGAAAGCGCATTCGGCGCGAGATCGCCGACCGCATCCACTTGCACCCCGGACACGCCCAGACGCCCCGCTTCCGCGAGCGCACGCCGTAAGGGCAGACCGAGCGATTCCAGACGAATGCCGATTTGGAGACGATTCATGTTCGATCGCTTTCCCAGGGGAACGAACCTCTAGGCAGTCTAGCGGAAACGATCGATTGCGTGTAGCCGCGACGCGCAGCGGGGCGCGGGTTTACGTTTCGCGCGAAACGTAAACGACGCGGGAAGTCTTTCGGCAGCGATTCTTAACGATGTCGCTGCTCGACTCCTGGCTCATATAGCAACAGATCATCTACAAGCAATTCTGCCCCCTTGGGCAGCAAAAACTGGATTTCGTCCACGCGCTCGCCTTTTCGCGATTGCTTCGAGTAATCCAGCGTCGTCTCCATCCATTCGCCCTTGCGCAATGTCTTCAGATCGAGGGCGTGTCGCGCTTTCGTCTTGTGGTTGACCAACGCTACCTGCATCGACTCCGCGCCGCTCAGATGATAGCGGAAACGCAAATGCGTCTTCTCGCCCAGCGTCCGCTCGCCGCGCAGATCCACGCGAATCCAGGGCGTTGTTTGTTCGGCATTGAGGATCGACTTCGCCGCCTTCCACTTCCGTGGCGCCTTGTGCGGCACGATCTCGAAATCGCCCGGCCATTCCTTGCCCTGTTTGCCGGTGTCGAACCAGCCGGTGAACAGTATCCGGCGTGGGAACGGCTGTTTCTCGCGGGCCGGAGCCGCTTCATACAAAACGATGTCATCAATCAGCAACTCGGCGGCCGGATCGACGTAGAATTGAATATCGTCGATGCGTTCGTCCACTGACAATGGGCCGCCACTACCGTCCGGCCGTCGGCATTGGGTCATGTCCACCGTGGTTTCTTGCCATCGTCCCTGCGGCAATCCCGTCAGCGCCAGATAGCGATGATAACCCTTCGTCAAACTGTAAATCTGCACGCGCAGCGTATCGGTGCCCTGGAGCCGGTAACGAAAGCTGAGGCGAGTCCTCTCGCCCATCGGCGGACCAGGCACCGGGTTGAAGACAACGGCGGTGTACATTGTCTTCATATCACCCATCAAGTCGTCGAAGTCCTGCGTTAAGATGCCGCGACAGGCGCGCCGGCTATTCGGCGGCACGTTGGCCGTCTCGACTTTGCCGCTCATCCACCAGCGTTTCTCGATGTCCGTCTCAAAATCCTCGAAAGCGTGGACGTGCGCCGGCAAGCCCCCGCGCTCCACCGGTTGGACGATATTCCTCGGCGGTTTCGGCCGCGCTACTTTCCCCGCCGACGCGACGCGCTCCACATACCACTTCAAGAAATCATCGCCGCGAATCGCCGTGGCGACGCGCGCATTCACCTCGCCCTTGACGGCGGCTGTCATGCCTTTGTCATCAACGGTTAGACGCACTTTCTCCATCGTGCAGAAACGCTCGTCGAAACAGAGGGCGACCGCGACCGGGTCGAACAGCGTCGGTGTCGGCGCGTTCCACATTTGATACATCGCCTGTATCTGATAGGTCAGTGGCGTCTCGGCTTTGAACAAACGCTGCCGAAGTGGTTTCTCCAACTTCAGCATCGTCGTCGCATCGAGCGGAGCGACCACGAGCGGGATGCCGGAAGCGAACACCGTCTGCGCCGCTTTGATGTCGCATTTGATATTCCATTCCACGTCCGCGGGGGCTTTGCCGTTGTAACCCAGGCGCACCGACCCGCCCATCATCACAATGCGTTTGATCCACGGTTTGCAGTCGGGATGCTCGCGGAGCAGTCGCGCGATATTCGTCAGTGGGCCGATCGGCAACAGGGTCAACTCGCCGGGATGAGCCTTGAGCTGCGCGTAAAGGAACTCGACGGCGCTCTCCTTCACCGGCTTGGCGGTGCGGTTGAAGATGACGGCGGGATGATTGCGGTATTGATACTGCCCTTTGATCTCCTCGGCCGGCTGCGGCGTCGCGCCGGCCGCCACGGGGATGTCGCGGCTGCCAACGGCGGTCAGCAATCGGCACACCATGAAGGCGCGCGTCCGTGGATCGCTGCCGACCGTGGTGACGCCGCGCAGATCTAGTTCGGGACTGGCCAACACGAGGGCCAACGCGAACGCATCATCGATGTCCGTACCGATGTCGGTGTCGAGTATCACGGGCACGCGCTTGCCCTCTTGTTCCGCCTTCGCGCCGGCGACGCCGGTGAACGCGAGCAAAGCAATGCAGACCAACAGTTCGAGAGTGTGCCGTGTGTGCATAAGGACTTCCTCGGTGGGGGCGTTCGGATCGTGCCCGACTGTGTGGGGATTTGAGTCTACCGCGCCATTCGCGTCCCCGCCAGATTCCCGCGCGATTTGTGCAAAGGATAAAATGTTTGCAACCTCGCATCAGCGGTTACAATGAGAGTTATTCTCATCTTCTTATCCAGAGGGTCGATTCCATGTCCAAGACCAGTGACAGGCGGAGATCCCCCAGAACGTCGGTGTTTTTCCGAGGGCTGCCGGTCATCATCGTGGCGAGCGTGATGCTCACCGTGAGCGCGTGCCAGAGAGTTACCAACTCGGTGCCCTCCGAAGCACAAACCCCACCCGAGCAAGCCGGGCCGCCCCTGTTCCGCGACGTGACAGCCGACTCCGGCGTGAGCCACACCTATCGCAACGGCGAGGAGGCCGACCACTACGCCATTCTCGAATCGCTGGGCGGCGGCCTGGCCGTACTCGACTTCGATGGCGATGGCTTGCTCGATCTGTTTCTTCCTGGCGGCGGTCATTATGAGGGACCGGACAAGAAGCAGATTAAGGGCAACCCCTGCAAGCTGTATCGCAACCGGGGCAACTTCCGTTTTGAGGATGTCACCGCCAAGCTGGGTCTCGATAAGATCGCCTTTTACACGCATGGGGCGGCGGTAGCGGACTACGACAACGACGGTTGGCCTGACCTGCTCGTGACCGGCTGGCATCACCTGGCCCTCTTCCACAATGAACCGATTGATCGCACCGACCCCACAAAGGGACGTAAGTTCGTCGAGGTCAGCAAAAAAGCGGGTTTGCCGGAGGGATTGTGGACGACTAGCGCCGCCTGGGGCGATGTGGACGGCGATGGTTACGCCGATCTCTACGTTTGCCAATATGTCGATTGGTCCTTCGAGCATCATCACCCGACCGACTGCACCTACGACGGCAAGACGCGGGACGTTTGTCCGCCCAAGCAGTTCACGGGTCTCGAACACAAGCTGTTCCGTAATCTCGGCGATGGCACGTTCAAGGACGTGAGCAAGGAGGCCGGCCTGCGCGTTGCGCGCACCGACAAGGAATTCGAGCAGTTGGACTGGCTCAGTCCCAGCGCCCGCGAGCGGCTCAAGCACGATGTGCGCGAAGGGGATGCCAAATTCGGCAAAGGATTGGGCGTCCTCATAGTGGATGTCAACGGCGACGGCAAGCCCGACATTTACGTCGCCAACGACACGGTCGATAACTTCCTGTACATCAACCGCTCGACCAAGCCGGGGGAAGTGCGCTTTGAGGAAGAAGGCATGAACAGCGGGGCGGCCCGCGATGATACCGGAGTCCCCAACGGCAGCATGGGCATCGCCGCGGCCGACTACAACGGCAGCGGTCGGCCATCGCTGTGGGTGGCCAACTACGAAAACGAACTGCACGCGCTCTATCGGAACGATTGCAAGGGCGGGCCGATCATCTTCACTTTTCGTACACCTCCGGCCGGCCTGGCCGTGTTTGGCCGCATGACGGTCGGCTGGGGCACGGGTTTTCTCGACATCGATCATCACGGCTGGGAGGATCTCTTTCTCCTCACCGGCCATGCCACGCGCGTGCCCAAGACTTCGCCGCGTGCGCAGCGTCCGATCCTGGCACGCAACGAGGACGGCAATCGATTCAAAAACATCACGGCCCAGGGCGGCTCGTATTTCAGTTCCAACCATATCGGCCGCGGCGCGGCCCTGGCGGATTTCGACAACGATGGCCGTATCGACATCGCCGCCATGCACACCAATGAGCCGGTTGCTGTCCTGCGAAATGAGGCCGACACGAAAGGCAATCACTGGCTGGGTGTGCAACTGGCCGGCAGGGACCATCGCGATGTGGTGGGCGCGCGGATCATCCTGGAGGCAGGGGGACGCAAGCAGACACGCTTCGCTCAAGGTGGCGGCAGCTACGCCTCCAGCTCGGATCGCCGCCATGTCTTTGGCCTGGGCCAGGCCAAGGGCGTCGATAAAGTTATTGTCGTCTGGCCCTCCGGCAAGGAGCAGCAGTTCACCAATCTGGCCTTCGACCACTACTACCGGCTGACTCAAGGTGCCGATAAGGCCGAGCCGCTGTATGAAAAGAAGAGGAACTAATCGATGGACTGGTAATCGCTCATCGTCCGTTCTCGCACTCGATCGTGGTGCCGCCGTGAGCCATGTAGTGTTCATCGACTGGATAATTGGCGAACTGAATCGTGTAGTACGCCTCGAACCATTTCTTGATGTCCGGTAGCACGCCCCCATCGTAAGCCGGGGCGACGTGCAGCGTGGGACTGTACATCTCCGCGCGAATTTCACCCTGTTCGACCACGACTTGACCGGCCTTGAGGACGAAGCGCGGCATCTCGAACATGGCGCGTTTGTCCACGGAGGGCGTATAAATCGCCACGTCCGCGTCAGCACCGACGCCGAGATGTCCTTTCTGTTTCAAACCGAGGATGCGCGCGGGCGCGGCACGAGTGATAATAGCGATCTCATAAAGAGAATATTCGCGGTCGAGGTCTTTCAACGTCGAACGCTGCAAGACACGCGGGTGAACACGCTTGAGAATCTCCTGCCGATAGGTGCGGTCCATGAGCAACTGCACGATCTGGGGATAGGCGAGGAATGAGCCGCCGTTGGGATGATCGGTACTCATGGCGATTCGCCACGGATCATTGACCAGCAGATACCACTCCAGGCCGATCGCCCACTGCAAGGCGTGGACGAAGCTCTTTTCCTTGTAGCTGATGGGCACGATGCCGCAGCCGGCTTCCATCTCCGTGTCGGCGTTGGTCCACTTGCGGCCGGTGACTTTGTGCAGATAGTAACCCAACGGCCCATCGCCGGTCATCGAGGTTGTTTCGCCGAACAATACTTGACCGACATCGACCGTCAGATTCGAGTGGCTATTGACGTACTCGGCCAATTCCGGCACTTTCGAGTCGAATTTGCCCTGATCGTTGGGATCGCCGCCGTAGCTGTGGAACTGAATATGCGTCAGATGCGCGCGGCGTCCCTCCAATGCCTGCATGGTGGCGAGCGTGGTCCGCCAATTGCCCGGTAGACCGAGATTGTTGCAGTGAATATGCACCGGATGCGGCAACCCGAGATCCATCGCCGTCTGCGCCAGCGAGGTGATGATCTGCCGCGGTGAAACGCCGAAGTGTTCGACGTTGCCATCGAGATCGTGAAGGGTAGCGCCGCCGCCCTTCCACACCTCGACGCCGCCGGGGTTGACGAGTTTCATGGCGTAACCCTTGCCGGCCGCGAGCAGCCAGGCGACGAAGGCACGCAGCCGTTCGGGTTCGTTGGCGGCGATCTGCTTGAGGACGTAGTGATTGTTGCCGAAGAGGAGGAAGAAACCCTTATCGATGATGGGCGTATCGTGAAACTCCTCATGAGCGTGGCGTGCGCTCAAGGGCGGAATGGCCGCGTCGAAAGCGGTGGTGTAGCCCATGCCGGCGTAGAGATAGCCGGTGGCGAAGGTGCTGGGCACGCTGCCAACGGTGCCGGAGCGCGTCTGGGCTGTCCGGCGGACGACCGCCGCCTTGCGCTTGTCCTCCGGGCGCATTTTGCGCGCCAGGTTGACCTTCGGCCCAGCAATGTGCGCGTGCATGTCCACGCCGCCGGGCATCACGACGAGTCCGGTGGCGTCGAGGATTTTATCGGGTCGCGCATCGGGTTCGGTCGGCGGCGCAATCACTTTGCCGTCCCGAATCCAGATGTCGCGCACAACGCCATCAAGATTGTTGGCGGGATCGTAGACGGTGCCGCCGGCGATTTTCAGGAGTGAAGTCATGGTTGCTCAAGGGTGTTGGTCGCGCGCGGCTCAGGGAATACTCCAGTCGATTACCGACAGACCAGGGATGCTGGCGAACTGTGGAATTTTTCGGGTCACGAGAGTGAGTCCGCGTTCCAGGGTGGTGGCTGCGATCAGCAAGTCCGCGAGTCCAAATCGCTGCCCTTGACTTCGCAAGCTACTGTCGATCATGGCGGCTCGGTGCGCGATGGGTTCCGTGACGTCAAGGAGCGTAATTCCTTGCACAAAGTTGAAGAACGTCCGCCGATACCGAAGAGGGGTCCTAGACTTCAAGAGCCAAATCTCCAGGCCGGTGAGGGTCATTACCGAAACATGCATCCCAGCGGGACGCTGAGCGAAACGATTGCTAACCGCTCGAACGTCCCGGATAATCGAGGAACATGTATCTGTATGCAGCAAGTAACTCATCTATTCTCCGGCGGGGGGAGTTTGATGGGCCGCTCATGGAACTCCGACAAGCACTCCTCTAAATCGGCCACTTCTTCCGGGGTCAGATCGGGACAAGGGAGAGCCAACTGCCTAAGAGCTTCTTCCTTTGACAAAGTCAGACGAACGATGACCGGACACCCATCGGGCAGAAAAGTCGCTTCGTCAAGGGTGATGGTCTTGCCGTGCAACACGCCCTTGAGTTCGAGGTAGGAAAGCATTTCTGTCATCCTTGCTGAGAGTAATTGATACGCCTTCCATGCCGTCACTGATTCAGCGGCATCAAGGTGCCTACAGGATCGTGATTTTACGTACCACAATCAAGACATCTTCCTGCTGGAATTCGCGCTTCATCTCCTCTTTTAGCTCCTTGAAGAATGGGATGGCATCCTCCGTGGCGAGAAGACGGTAGATAACAATTTCATCGTGGAAAGTGACAGCACCGACCTTCCACTGGCCTGCACCGCGCTGGCGTGTATCCAGCAGACCCCCGAAGCGATCGACGAGACACTGGCGGAGGCGAGCGAGTTTGGCGTCTTCCACTGGAGTACCATCATTGTAGTGGAGCGGAACGTAGAGATCGAACTCACGAGATAGAGCCTGCGCGGACATGATGAGTTCCTTGATCGGGATTCCTCTCCGTGAGCCTACACCCGTTCGCGTTGCAGTTCGCGCACGCGCTTCTCGATTTTCTTCAGCACCATTTCATCGCTGGGATAGGGCGAGTCAAAGGCCGGACGCAGCGGTATCGGTACATCGTCCATGCGGTACACGGTGCCGGCGACATTGATGCCATAGGTGGCCGTACAGAAAGCCACCGCCGCGCCGCGCACCGTCGCCGTCTCCTTGGGATCGAGCGCGACATAAGGAATCTTCGCCAAATGCTCGCGGGCCGGCTGGGAGAAATTGCCCATTGGATCGGAGGCGACGATCAGAGCGGCGTCGGCCTCGCCGCGCGCCAGCGTATCGGACGTGGTGAACTCGCCGGGATTGAAACGCGGATAACCACGGCCGAGGTTCACGCCGAACGGATAGCCCGTCTGCCAGCTGACCACGTTGTCGGCACCGGTGACGTTGCCGTGACCGCGCATCGGCTTCGCGTAGAAGCGCGTGTACGCATTGAGGTCGCTCGCCAGCGATAACGCCGCCTCAACATTCAGATGCCGGCCGCGCGTCATCGACAAGCCCATACCGAAGAACAAAATGCCGAATTGACACTTCTTCATTCGTTCGGCCAGATCCTTCATCTGCTCCAGCGGGATGCCGGTTTCCTCGCTGATGGAAGAGTCCAGTTCGACGCCTTTGACGAGGGCACGCAGCGCCCACAGCGCCTCGAAATCCTTGCGCGGCTTGACCTGCAAGAAGATGTCGGCGGCGGGGGCGCTCTTGCTCTTGCGGACATCGACGAGAACGACGGTGCGACCTTTGCGACCCGCCGGGATAAATAAACCCTTGGGCATGGTCGAGTAGCGTCCCCAGTGACGCGGATGCGACTCGGCCGGATTGCTGCCCCAAAAGATGACGAGATCGGCGCGATTCTTCACTTCGCCGAGTGTACACGTCACCTCGCCGACGCCCTGGAAGGCCATGCCGGAAGGACCGTGACAAACCGACGTGGTCGTATCGACGCAACCGCCGATGCGGTCGGCGATGCCCACCGCCACGCGCTGCGCCTCGCAGGTCGTGTCCGACAGACCATAGACGATCGGATAGCGCGCGTTGGCGAGGATCTGAGCGGCGCGTTCGATACCCTCTTCGAGCGTCGCGGGCTGACCCGCGATGGTGGCGACGGGGCGATCCTCGATATGGTGATTGAGAAACCACGCTTTGCCCAGCACGCAGGCATTCTTCGCCTTGGTGATGTGGTTGTCTTCGACTGTCAATTCCATGTCATCGCAGACGCAGCCGCAGAAGGTGCAGGTGGCGTTGCTGACGACTTTGAGTTCACTCCCGGCCATATTCTCTCCCCATTTTTCACCACGGAAAACACGGAAAACACGGAAAAATACAAAAAACAAATAGTAATGAGACAGTACCGGAGACAAATTACGGGTTATGTTTTTGATTTTTCTTCTTGTATTTTTCCGTGTTTTCCGTGTTTTCCGTGGTGAAAATCTTAAATTTTTTCCAGTTCCACATCAAAGCATTTGCTGCTGGGCATTCCCGTACCGCAGGTATCGCCGCTCATCAGCAGGCTGGACAGGTTGCCATAGGGCAGAAAGAGAATACCCGCCGGCATTTCACCCGCCTTGGCCGCCTGACACGGCAACTCGATCTGTCCTTGCTCCGAACGCAACCGTACTCGATCGCCGGCACTCAGGCCCAGGCGTTTCATGTCGTCGGGGCACATGAACAGGGTACTCGTCTCCTCGACGTAGCCGGTGGAAAATTTACCCTCGTTGAGGGTGGTGCCTTGGCGACTGGTGCGGCCAGGGATGAGGATGAAAATTTCAGCCATGCTGCTTTGCTCAACGCCGTGCGGTTCGCGGAAGGTTCGCCCGCATTATATCTTATCGGTCTTCCGGTGGGAATAAATCGCGTAGGGCCGTCTCATACTCGGCCGGCGTATTGAGGTTGCGGAGCGTCTGAAAGGTCGCGTCCACATCAGCCAATTCGTGCGGTTGGACGAGGCGAGTTGAGACTTCCTCGAAGAGAAACGCCGGCCGCAAACGGTTCTCCGCCAACAAGCGCATCGCCACGGCGGCGACTTCCAGCCGATAGACCGCCGCCAACGGATGCCGATACCCATCGACTTCGGGCACACAGATGACGTGATCGCCGAGCAGTTCGATGAGTCGGCGCACAAAGGCCGGTTGCAGAAAGGGCACATCGCACGAGGAAAGATAAGCGGCGTCGGCTCGGCCGCGCAGAGCCTCTAGTCCGGCGGTCAATCCCTGGAGCGGGCCGCGTCCCTGTTCGGGATCGCGGACAATGTCGATGCCGGACGGCAACGGCGGCACATCCTGACCGGGAGCGGCGACGACAACGATGGGTGTCACGACTTCACCGAGCAGACGGACGACGCGCGGCAGCATCAATTCGTCGCCGAAAGGCAGCCAGGCTTTCGGCCGTCCCATGCGGCTGGATTGACCGCCGCAGAGAACCACGCCGCCGATACGCACCATGAGGGAAACCTCGATTCTTAGGTGGATTTGTCCACGCTCTGTTATTATTACTTGGCGAGCGGGGTCGCGTAAGCGCCCCGAGGGCGGAAAACCCTCGGGGCACTCACGCAACCCCGCTCGCCAGGGAGAGATTGCTGATGGGTTCCCGCGATGTGCGCATGCGTGGCTTCCAGGATCGCGCCGAGGTCGAGGCGGTGATGCACCTTCTCGATGAGCGTGTGCGGCCCTTGCCGGCGGAGATGGTGCCGGTCCCGCAAGCGAGCGGCCGCGTTCTGAGCGCGGACGTGATTGCGGAGGTGGCCGTGCCGGGGTTCGATCGCGCCGCGATGGACGGTTATGCCGTGCGCGCCGAAGAGACGTTCGGTGCAGGATCGTATAATCCGCTGGAATTGCAGGTCCTCGGTGAAGCGCTGCCGGGACGCCCCTTCCTGGGACGAGTCTCGCCGGGACAGGCCGTGCGCATTATGACGGGAGCGCCGGTGCCGTCGGGGACCGATGCGGTGGTACCCGTCGAGGTGGCTCAGGAAGAGGCGGGGATGTTGCGTGTCACCGAACCGGTATCGCCTGGCCGCCACGTCGGGCGACGCGGCGAGGACATCGAACCGGGCCGCACCGTGCTGTCTATCGGCCGTGTACTGCGTCCGCAGGATCTTGGATTGCTCGCCTCGATCGGCGTCGGCGAAGTGTCCACGATTCGCCGGCCGCGCATTGACATCCTCATCACCGGCGATGAACTGCTGCCGGTCGGCGCTAAACCAGAAGGCTATCGTATTGTCGATAGTAACTCGGTGATGCTGGCCGCTCTGGTGCGGCGCGACGGCGGCGAGCCGCGCATCGCGCCGCTGATCCCAGATCGCCGTGAGGCGGTGCGCGAGGCGATGCGTTCCAGCACAGCGGATGTATTGCTCGTGTCGGGCGGATCGTCGGTCGGTCAGGAAGATCATGCGCCAACGGTGCTGGCGGAGATGGGTGAGCTGTCAGTGCATGGCATCGCTCTGCGTCCCGCCAGTCCAACGGGCGTTGGGTTCCTCAATGGTCGGCCGATCTTTCTACTGCCGGGCAATCCGGTATCGTGCCTGTGCGCCTACGATCTGTTCGCCAGTCGAGCGATCCGTAAACTCGGCGGGCGCCCGCCGGAATTACCGTATAAAAGAGTATTTTTATCGCTTAATACGAAAGTCTCTTCCGCTGTGGGCCGAGTGGATTATGTGCGCGTCCGCATCCGCGACGGACGGGCCGAGCCGTTGGCCATCAGCGGGGCATCGATGTTAAGCACGACCACGGTATCTGACGGTTTTCTTCTCGTGCCGCGCGACAGCGAAGGCTATCCGGCGGGCGAGACGGTGACGGTGTATCTCTACGACAATCCCCTATGAACGATGCGCTGCGTCAACAACAGTTTTTGGACGTGATCGACCGCGACGAGGCCGAACGCCGTTTTCGCGCCGCGCTCGATTTGCGACCTCTGGAGGCGGAGATCGTGCCGTTGTCCGAGGCGCTCGGCCGCGTGTTGGCTGCGGAGGTCGTCGCGCCGCTGGATGTGCCGAACTTCGATCGCTCCAACGTGGACGGCTTCGCGGTCCAGGCTGCCGACACCTTCGGTGCCAGCGAGGATCGACCGCGCGCGCTGCGTCTCAACGACGAAACCTTGGCGACCGGCATCGCTCCGCGTGTGAGTGTGGCGTCCGGCACGGCGACCGCTATCGCTACCGGAGCCATGCTGCCGCGCGGGGCCGATGCGGTCGTGATGATCGAATACACCGACGTGCGCGACGAGCAACTGCTGCTGACGCGGCCGGTCGCGCCGGGGGCGAACCTCACCTTTGCCGGCACCGACATCGGCCAGGGTGAAGTGGTGTTGCGCCGCGGCCAGCACTTGACCTCACGCGAAACCGGCGTGCTGGCGGCGCTGGGGATCGCGCAAGTGTCCGTGGTCCGCCGGCCGCGCGTAGCCATTCTTTCGACCGGCGATGAGTTGATCGCGCCCGGCGCGGCGATGAAGCCGGGCATGATCTTCGACAGCAACGCCACGGTTCTCGCCGATGCGGTGCGCGAGTTGGGCTGCGAGCCGGTGCCGCTGGGCATTGTGCCCGACGATCGCGCGCGGCTCATGGAAGTACTGCAACGATCGCTCGTGTACGATGCCATCCTCCTCTCGGGCGGCACGTCCAAGGGGGCGGGCGATGTGTCGTATCGTGCCGTGGCCGATTTGGGGTCGCCGGGCATCGTGGCGCACGGTGTCGCGCTCAAACCGGGCAAGCCTCTTTGTCTCGCCGTCGTCCAACGCGAGGAGCGGCGGCCGATCCCCGTCGCGGTCTTGCCGGGGTTTCCTACTTCAGCGATCTTTACATTCCACGAATTTCTCGCGCCGGTATTGCAACAGATGGCCGGACGCCGCGAGCGATCGGCCGGCATCGTGCCGGCGCGTCTGCCGTTGCGCGTCAACTCCGAGCGTGGTCGCACCGAGTATTTGCTGGTTGGGTTAGTCGAATATTTCACCGCGGAGAACGCAGAGAGCGCAGAGAAAGACAAAACCAATAATGAAGCGAAAGCAAATACAATTGCCGCAAGCATCCCTGAGACTTCTCTTTTGCCTTACTCTGCGCTCTCTGCGTTCTCCGCGGTGAAATATTCTTCCTCTACGATGAAATACATCGCTTACCCTATGGGCAAAGGCTCCGGTTCGGTGACGGCGTTCGGCCGCGCGGATGGCTTCGTCATTATCCCGCGACAGCGCGAGTATCTCGAACGCGACAGCATCGTCTCCGTGCATTTGCTCGACGCTGATATTCAGCCGGCCGATTTGGTGGTGATCGGCAGTCATTGCACGGGACTGGATTATTTGCTCGGCGAACTGCATGGCCGGGGTGTGACGAGTAAGGTGTTGGCGGTGGGTAGCACTGGCGGTCTGGAAGCGGCCAAGCGCGGCGAATGCGATCTGGCGGGCATCCATTTGCTCGATCCGCAAACCGATACGTACAATTGGCCGTTTCTCAGCGATACCGTGGAACTGCTGCCCGGCTACGGACGGACGCAGGGCATTGTCTTTCGGCATGGGGATACGCGCTTTGAGGGCCGCGACGCGGCCGGCGCGGTGGCGGCTGCGCTGGGCGATGCGGGATGCGCGCTGGTCAATCGCAATCGCGGTAGTGGAACGCGCATTTTGATCGATGGTCTGCTCGGCACGGCGCGCCCCGCCGGGTACCTCACGGAGGCACGCTCGCATAACGCCGTTGCCGCCGCCGTCGTACAGGGGCGCGCCGATTGGGGTGTAGCGATTGAGCCGGTGGCCCACGCTTACGGCTTGGGTTTCGTGCCGCTGCGCGCGGAAGAATACGATTTCGTCATACCCAAGGCGCGGCGCGATCGGCCCGCAGTCCAGGCGTTTATCGCTCTGCTGGCCGACTCCGCGACGCGCCGTGCGCTGACGGAGCGTGGGTTCCATCCCTCCGAGCCGCGCGCATGAGCGAGCGGTGTTTTTGTCAGACGATGGCGTGAATTGATGAATATACCGAGCGTAATTGTGGAATTTTATGGAGTGCCGCGTATGCGCGCCGGTCGGGCGGAATTGCGCGTGAACGCCGCCACGGTTGGCGAGGCGCTCGCCGCCATCGTCGCTGCCTGTCCGGCGCTGGCGGACATGCGACGGCCCGATGGCCGGCTGGTGCCGCACTATCTGCTATCGCTGGATGGCAAACACTTCGTCACCGACCTCACCGAGACGCTGCCGAATGACGCTCGCTTGCTGCTGCTGTCGGCGGACGCCGGCGGATGAACGTCAAACGTAAGAGCTGTCCAAGAATAATTTCGTGTAGCCGCGACGCGCAGCGGAGCGCGGGTTTTACGCGAAACGCCAAGCGGCGTGTCGCGGCTACACAGCAAGCCGGTACGCTACATCCAGTTCATCAACTTCGCCCGCCACCTTCGATCCGAACAATTCGACTTACACCCTGAAACTCAGTATCACGGGCAATACTACACACGACACGGGAACCTTGACCTTCACCGGCTCAGTTGACGGCACTCTGTCGGCGACAGGTTCGACCTTGGCAAATTCCTTTGCTCCTTCACCCAACACGCTAACACTGAACGGACATGCTTACACCGTGACGATTCCTTCGGTAGCGTTAGTTCCTCCGACTGGCCAGCAGCAAAATATCCTTGCCACGGTCAGCGTGAGTAACGCAACGAGAGGAACCCTCGGTCCGGTGCAAGGCGTCTCCGAACCTTCTACTCTTTTCCTTGCTGGCTTGGGCATTCCCTTCTTTTATGCTAAAACTCGCCGCTTCCGTTCTTGACGAACGGATGCAACAAATGAGCGAACCGGGGATTATCTTTCTTTCCCTGGTTCACTCATTTGAACAATTCGCCGGTCATTTGCGGATTGTCGGTTTCACGCGATAGGGACTTATGTTCCTTCAGATGAATCTGTATTGTACTTGAAATAGTTATCCCACGTCCAATCGAGCATCTTCAGCGCCTTGTCGAGCGGCTCCGCATGATAGATGTCACCAACCTTCCGCACGATCTTCAAGCGTTCCAGCTTGGCCAGGGCATCGCCAATCTCGAAATCGACTTTCAGGTTAGCGTTGCCCTCCAGATATAGCTCGACGTAATCGTCGAGTTGCTCCGCCGTCCAGCCCTCCGGCGGCGCATACTTCCATAGACAGAAGTAGGCCAGGAATGTCTCGCGGCACTCTTGCTCCTCGGCCTCATCGAGCAGACGCATAAGGACGCCGGTGTTGTTATCAAGACTCTTGTAATACAGGCTCTTGGTCAGCTTCAAACTATAATCCTGCTTCTTGACCTGATAACTATGGTACGACTTGTAGCCGTAGCCGCCGACCGCGCCGGCGAGTCCCCAGGTGAGCAAGCTGCCTGCGGCGGCTAGGCTTGATTCCTTGATGCTGGCACCGATGTTGTAAAGCGTCAAACCGATGCCCGCCGCCAGAGGATAGATTATCAGCGCCTGATCCAGCCGGCTGAAACGCACACGCGCGCCCGGCAGCAGCATGTCTTGATCCACCTTGGGGATGTCCTTGAAAACCTTCAGATACACCCGCGAGGTGTCGATGTCTCGATCCAGCCGCTTGTGCGGCTTGAGTCGCACGATCAATACCAGACGCTGGTACAGCGGAATGTGGATTTCTTCCTTGCGCCACAACTTTTTCCACGAACGGCGATGGATCTTGCCCATGACATCGCCGCGAACGAAAACATTCAAACGAATAAACATGTTCAAATCAACTTGTGTTTGAACGCCGGCGACGGTGGCGACTTCTTGGAGTGCCTGCCGCATCTCCTCGCGGGCCAAACGCTTGAAATTGGCTCGTCCCATCAGCGCGGTGAACTTCTCGAATAGCCGTTCTTCGTCCTTATCTCGTTCCGCGCCGGAGACCGGGCGCAGCGATTTGGTGTCGGTATCCGGATCGAAGGCGGCGTAGGCGTCCTTGAGTGCCTCCAGTTCCTTGAGATACTCGAAGTGGAACACCGCCGACACGAGGATGCAAAACTGACGGAACGGCTCGCGTTCGGCGGCCGACAGTTTCTTATCCTTGCTCAGCAACTCAATCAGGTCGCTCTTGCGCAGCGGAATGAAGTGTTCGCGGTCTTTGTACTCAGCCATGGACTCCTCCATTCAAATCCGAAATCCGAAATCCGAAAGAATCGCAAAAAAACGAAATCCGAAATCATAAAACTTCCGTTTGGAATTTGGGATTTGTGTTTTGATGTTTCCTTCGGATTTCGGATTTTGGATTTCGGATTTCCATTTGCAGTGTTTCAATGGCCCGCGCCGGCGGCAACGCCCGACAACGATCCTCGATCTCCTCAATAAGCCGCAGTTTCTTCAGTTGGGCCAGCGCCGCGTGGTTGCGACACAACAGCGTCAAATCGGCGTAGCGATCCAGGTACAATTCCACGGAGGCGTCGAGGTCGTCCGGCGACAAACCTTCCGCGCCAGCATACCGCCAGAGACACCAATACGCGAGGATGGCCATCCGGCATTCCTGCTCCTCGGCCTCATCGAGCAGACGCATTAAGACACCGGCATTGCTGTCGAGGTTCTGGAAATACAGGCTCTGCGTCAGCGTCAGATGATAGCGCTGCCGCGTCTGCTGATAACCGTGAAACGATTTGTAACCGTAGCCGATGCCGCCGGCGGCCAGCATCCAGAGCGTGTTCGGCGACGACGCCCAGCGCTCGACGAGCGCGGCCATGTCTTGCAACAGGTTCCATGCCGCCAGAGCCAGACCGCTAAGCAGCGGCAAGCCAATTTTACCGCGATCCAGCCGCGTTAGGCGCACCCGCGCGCCGGGCAGCAGCATCAACACATCCAACTTCGGGATGTCCTTGAATATCTTCAAATAAACACTTTCCGTATCGATCGGTCCGTGAAGCCGAGGGTGTTGGCGCAGCTTGAGGATCAACACGAGACGGCGATAGATCGGCACGTCCACCTCTTCCGGGCGAAAGAAGTTGTACCAGCAGCGCCGGCTGCGTGTCTGCATGGTATCGCCGCGCGCGAAAATGGCGATATGCTCGAAGGCGCTGAAGTCCACGTCCATACGAATGCCCCAATCGCTGGCGTGATCCAGGGCCGGCTCGATCTCGCCACGGCTGAGGTGCTTGAAATGGCCTCGCTCCAGCAGCCAGGCCAGATCGCTCAGCAAATCGTTGAGGTGCGTCTGCCGTTTCTCGGCGCTGGGCGGCAGCAAACTCGTCGTGTCGTTGTCGGGGTCGAAGGGCAGATACGCCTGCTTCAATTCTTGCAAACGGCGATGATACTCCCCGTGATAGAGTGCCGACACCAGCTCGCAGAATGTCCGGAATTGCTCGCGCTCGCTCTCTGTCAATGCCCGGTCGGCGCAGAGCAAATCGATTAGCTCGCTCCGCGCCAGCGGGATGAAGTGTTCGGGGGCCGTTGAGGATTCCATAGCAGGTAGTTCGTGAATCGACTGCGAATCTTTCGTCCAGCCAGCCCGCAGCGCCAGCAAGGGACATCCCTTGCTGGCACTGCGGGCTGGTCACCACTCCAGCGCTTCGAGACGGTCTTCCGGCGAGGTAATCAGTTCATCGGCCAGATGATCGAGAACGCTTTGCACCTCGCTCATGCGTTCGGGGCGACTGGCGGCATTGAACGAGAGACAGCGATGGATTAGCTCACTCAGCGCCGGCGGCGTTTGCGGACTGCACTCCGAAACCGGCTTGAGCATGCGCGTCCAGGTTTTGCCGTCGATGGGCAGTCCGCCCTCTTGTTGCACGAGGCTGGGCGGAAGGCGGGACGTGACCATGCGATACATCGTCGCTCCGAACGTGAAGATGTCGGTGCGTTCGTTGACGATGCGGCGACTGGCCTGCTCGGGAGCCATGTATTCCGGCGTGCCCTGCAAGCGATCCTTGGCTTCGCCCTGGATCTTCGCCAGACCATAATCGAGGATTTTCACATCGCCGGAGCGACTGAGCATGATATTGTTCGGCTTCAAGTCGGCGTGAAATACCTTGCGACGGTGCATATGCACCAGGCCATCGGCCACGCATTTGAACACTTGAACAAGTTTCGGCAGCGGGATTTCTGGACAGGTGTCCAGCGTCTTGCCATTGACAAACTCGATGAGGAGATGCGCCTTGCGGATGCGAAACAACCAGTCCTTGATCGTCTCCAGAGCGTAGACCTTGATGAGATTTTTGTGGTCGAGCATACCGGCGACGCGGAACTCATGCTGAGCTTGTTCGAGAAACTTATACTCCTCTTTGCTCTTGATGAGGACAACCTTGAGGGCGTAGTTTCGGCCGTCGGCGCTACGATGGATGTGCAGGATGGTGCTGTGCGCCCCTGAACCCAGCGTGCCGAGGATCTGAAACGAGCCGATGCGCGATTCACTCATGGATCTGCCTTCCGCCTATCCGAAGCCGTCAGTCTGGGGGATATGGTATCATGCCGGACGGCAAGGCGGAAGGATGAAGCTGCCGACCCACAATGCTGAGCATTAAAGGCACGAACCGAATGGGGTGACACCGCGGGCTGGCAGGTTGTTATAACCCACCACTCTTATATCATTCGCATATCTCTGAAAGTCCCTGTACCGCACAGACGCGACGCAGTCGGTTATCTCCGCGCAGTCCAATCTTCTTCAACACTTTTTGCCTTATACCTGATCCGATTTTCTTTACCAACCTCCCTGGATTGGGCATATTTGCTTGCAGTTCAAGTCAAGTTCGATTGGCCTCTCGGGAGTGTGCCTGGTAGAGGACTAAATCGACTCGTAATGCATCCCACGGAGAAGAAGGCATGATTTGGCAGCGCGCCCGTCTCGCTCTGCTGGCGAACGTCATTCTGGTTGCCGCGGCTGTGTCCGCTCGCGCCAATGACTGTTGCGCCCCAGTAACCACCAGCTGTGCCCCGGCGACGCAAAATGTCTGCGTCACCGAATGGGTCAAGGAGAACTTCACCACGACACGGACCGTCTATCGCACGCAATGCGTCCAGGAGAACTACACGGCCTACCGCACCGTATGTGTGCCGCAGACGTGTACCCGCGTCTGCACGGTCAACACCATGGTGCCGGAGAATCGCACTGTGGTCCACACCGTGTGCGTCCCGACCCCGTGCGTCGAGACCCGGACCGTCATGAAGACGATCACCACCTGCAAGCCCGTCACCACGGTGAAGCGCAAGTGCGTGGACCAGGGGCACTATGAGTGCCGTCAGGTGCCCTGCCGTCAGGGCTGTCTGGCCAAGATGCGTAACAAGCACAACAGCTGCTGCTGCGAGTGCTGCCCGCCGCCGATGAAGACCGTCCGCGTCTGGTGCCCCAACAAAGTGTGGGTTGAGACACCCTGCACCAAGATGGTCCGCTGCCGCGAGTGCGTGCCCTGCACGACGCAAGTGACTGTCTGCAAGATGGTGCCCAAGCAGGTGACCTGCCAGGTCTGCTGCTATCGTTGTGTGCCGCAACAGCGCACCCAGACCTACACGGTCATGGTCTCCAAGTGCGTGCCCTACCAGGCGACACGCACGGTCGCTCGCTGCGTGCCCTGCCAGGAAAACGTCGTCTGCTGCCGCATGGTGCCCCGCACCGTCGTCAAGCAGATCGCTTGCGCCAGTCCTTGCAATACCTGCGGCAACGTGTCCAACTCCTGCTGCAACACCTGCTGCAAGACCTCCTGCAAGCGGTGCCGTCGCTGCCGTTAAGCGGACTCCCCTTCCGCGTTCGGCATGACAAACGTCCGATGCGAGGCCCCCTCCTCGCATCGGACGTTTGTGTTTTGGCTGAACGGCCGGCGACCACCTCGATGCGCGACAATTCTTCCTCGCCGTGAAGAAACTGGCCGACAGCCTCTCAGGAGTAATTCTCCGTCGGCTCGCCCTCGGGCTACGAATCGATGATCCCCTAATGAGCGCAATTTTTTCAAAAAACTTACCTTTACCTACGGCTCGGTGAACACTTATTCTGGCCTTCCGCGCTCTCTAGGCGTAGCCTATGAGGCTAAAGCCATCTGCAATGGCGATTGTCGTTTGTCAGCGAGCGTATTCGGAAAAGCGTTGTATTCCGTTTGTCCTGTTTTTCGCCGAGTGACATGCCGCCCCGACGCGGAGGTGACTTCGCTCATCCATTCGTTTTGCTCCTATCTTGCGGCCCTGGTAGATCTTGACGCCTGGCAGACGATTTCCTAGTATTAGGTGAATTAATAACAGCGTCTCTTGATATTAGAGAAAAGCATGATAGGATCAGCCCATGCAATTTGAGGCGCTCCAGGTGTTTTGCGACATCGCTCGTTGTCGCAGTTTCTCGCAGGCGGCCGCCGCCCAGCAGCCGCCGCTGACGCAGTCGGCGGTCAGTCAGATCGTTCATCAACTGGAGAAACGGCTCGGCGTGCAGCTGATCGATCGCTCGACCCGGCCGTTGCAGCTGACGGTGCTGGGACAAGCGTATTACCAAGGGTGCAAGCAACTGGTCGAGCGTTATCTGGAGTTGGAGGCGTCCGTCAAGCGGGGCCGGCCGGAACTGACGGCTACCGTGCAGGTGGCGGCCATTTATTCCGTCGGCCTGGGCGACATGGGTAACTATGTCGAGCGCTATGCCCACGAGCAACCGTTCGCTCGGGTTCATGTCGAGTACCTGCACTCCAATCGCGTTGTGGACAAGGTGCGCGACGGCAGCGTGGATCTGGGACTGGTATCGTTCCCGCGCAAGGCGCGCGATTTGGTTGTGTTGCCGTGGCGCGAGGAGGAAATGGTTTTGGCTTGTCAGCCCTCGCATCCGCTGGCCCGGCTGGCGACGGTTCGACCCAAGCAGTTGGCCGGCGAGAAGTACATCGCCTTCGATAAGGAACTGGGTATCCGCCGCCAGGTCGATCGTTTCCTGCGTCAGCAGGGCGTCGCGGTCGAGGTGGCCCTGGAGTTTGACAACATCGAGAACATCAAGAAAGGCATTGAGATCGCTGGCGGTGTGGCCTTGCTGCCGGAGCCGACGCTGCGACAAGAGGTGGAAGCCCATCTCCTTGTCGCGCGCACACTGACGGGCTGCCGGTTCGTCCGCCCGTTGGCCATCATCTATCGGCGTCAAAATCACCCCAGTCCCGCCGCCCAGCGGTTTATCGACCTGCTATTGGAGAACAACAACTCCAACGGCCGACACCATCGCAACGGAACTTCGCACGCTCGGACCGACCAGAGAAAGAAGAAGTGATATGACCCCGCATTCTCTCCCTCTCAAGCAGGGCCTGTACGATCCGCAGTACGAACACGACGCCTGCGGCGTCGGCTTCGTGGTCGATCTCAAGAACCGCAAATCGCACGGTATTGTCCGCGATGCGCTTCAGATCCTCAACAACCTGGAACACCGCGGCGCGTCCGGGTCCGAGAAAAATACCGGCGACGGCGCGGGCATTCTCGTGCAGTTGCCGCACGCATTCCTTCAAAAAGAGTGCGGCAAGCTCGGCATCAAGCTACCCGCTCCCGGTCAGTACGGCGTCGGCATGGTCTTCCTGCCGACCAACGAACGCGGCCGGCAGATTTGTGAACAAGCGTTTGAACGCGTGGTGCGCGAAGAAGGCCAAACCGTGCTGGGATGGCGGACGGTGCCGGTCGATGCCTCGCCGCTGGGAACGACAGCACGCGACTCCATGCCGATTATCCGGCAGATATTTATCGGCCGCGCCCCTTCACCCCAACTCCTCTCCCCCGAGTACAGGGGAGAGGGGCTTTCCGATAGCTCCCCTCTCCCCTGTACTCGGGGGAGAGGGGTTGGGGGTGAGGGGGACGATCTCGCCTTCGAGCGCAAGCTGTACATTATTCGCCGGCGCATCGAAAACTTGCTCAAGCCGTCGCCCTTCGGCCCGGACGCCAGCGAAGAATTTTTCACTCGCTGGGAAGTCGATGTGCAGCGTGAGGTCCAGGCACTCCACGCCGGCCATCGGGCCATGTTCTATGTGCCGAGCCTGTCGTACAAGACGATCATTTACAAGGGCATGCTCAACGCCGGTCAACTGCCGCAGTTCTTCCCCGATCTGAACGATCCGGACCTGGAATCAGCGCTGGCGATGGTCCATTCTCGCTTCAGCACCAACACGTTTCCAACCTGGGCGCGAGCGCATCCTTACCGCTACATCGCCCACAACGGCGAAATCAACACGCTGCGCGGCAACGTCAACTGGATGACGGCGCGCGAGCGCATGTTTGCTTCGCCGCTGTTCGGCGACGACATCAAGAAGATTCTGCCGGTCATCGATCAAAGCGGCAGCGATTCGGCGATGTTCGACAACGCCCTGGAATTGCTGGTGCTGGCTGGCCGTTCGCTGCCGCATGCGGTCATGATGATGATCCCGGAGCCGTGGAGCGGCGACCAGGGCATGAATGCGGAAAAGAAGGCGTTTTACGAATACCACGCTTCGTTGATGGAACCGTGGGACGGTCCCGCGTCGATCGCCTTCACCGATGGCGTGCGCATCGGCGCTGTACTCGACCGCAACGGCCTGCGTCCATCGCGCTACTATGTGACCAAGGACGATCGCGTCATCATGGCTTCCGAGGTCGGCGTACTCGATGTGCCACCGGATCGCGTGCTGCACAAGGGACGCTTGCAGCCGGGCCGCATGTTCCTGGTGGACATGGAGCAAGGCCGCATCATCGCCGACGATGAGATCAAGCAGAAGATCGCCACCGCCCATCCCTACGGCGAATGGCTGCGTGACAACTTGATGTCACTCGAACAGTTGCCGGCCGGACCCGTCGTTCATGAGCCGGATCACGACACGGTGCGTCTGCGCCAGCGTGTGTTCGGCTATACCTCGGAGGATTTGAAGATCCTCATGGCACCGATGGCCCAGGACGGCAGCGAAGCCATCGGCTCGATGGGCAACGATGCGGCTCTGGCCGTGCTGTCGGATCGGCCGCAACTGCTTTACAACTACTTCAAGCAGCTTTTCGCGCAGGTGACCAATCCGCCGGTGGACGGCATCCGCGAAGAAATCATCATGGCGATGGAGACGACCATCGGGGCCGAATACAATCTGCTCGAACCGACGCCCCGCTCCGCTCGCCAGATCAAGTTGCAGTCGCCCATCCTCAAAAACGACGAATTGGACAAGCTCCGCCAACTCGACGGCAAGGGGGCGGGCGAGTTCAAGTCGATCACCTTGCCCATTCTGTTCCCTGCCCACGATGGCGAGGCCGGATTGGAAAAGGCCATCGAAGGATTGTGCCGTCACGCCAGCGCCGCCGTCGCCTCGGGGCACGATTTCATCATCCTGTCCGACCGCGGACACGATCGCAAGCTGGCACCCATTCCGGCGCTGCTCGCCGTCGCCGGCGTCCATCATCATCTGATCCGCAACGGCACACGCACCAAGGTCGGCCTCGTGCTAGAGAGCGGCGAACCGCGTGAGGTGCATCACTTCGCGCTCTTGATCGGCTACGGCGCGGGTGCCATCAATCCGTACCTGGCATTCGAGACGCTCGACGACATGATCGAGCAAGGCGAGCTGGTCGGCATCGACCACGACAAGGCGGTCAAAAATTACGTCAAGTCGATTGGCAAGGGCGTCATGAAGGTGATGTCCAAGATGGGCATCTCGACCGCGCAGAGCTATTGCGGCGCACAGATTTTCGAGGCCATCGGTTTGGGGCAGGAGGTCATCGACAAGTATTTCACCTGGACGGCGTCGCGTATTTCCGGCGTCGGTCTCGATGTGATTGCGGCCGAGATCAAGTCGCGTCACGATCGCGCCTTCCCCGAACGGCCGCTCAACGGTCACACGCTCGACGTGGGCGGACAGTATCAGTGGCGTAAGGAAGGCGAATATCATTTGTTCAACCCGGAGACGGTGCATAAGCTCCAGTACGCCGTCCGTGCCAACAATTACAAGGTGTTCCAGCAATACAGCGAGCAAGTCAATGACCAATCGCGGCGCATGTGTACGCTGCGCGGCCTGTTCGATTTGAAATTCGCTGAGAAGCCGATTCCGCTCGACGAGGTGGAATCGGTTGAGTCGATCATGAAGCGTTTCAAGTCGGGCGCAATGTCTTATGGCTCGATCAGCAAGGAAGCGCATGAGACGCTGGCGATTGCCATGAACCGCATCGGCGGCAAAAGCAACACCGGCGAGGGCGGCGAAGATCCGGCCCGCTATGTGCCCGATGCCAACGGCGATTCACGCAACAGCGGCATCAAACAAGTGGCGTCCGGCCGTTTCGGGGTGACGAGCGAATATCTCGTCAACGCTCGTGAATTGCAGATCAAGATGGCGCAGGGTGCCAAACCGGGCGAGGGTGGTCAACTGCCCGGCAGCAAGGTTTATCCGTGGATCGCCAAGGTGCGCTATTCGACGCCGGGCGTCGGTCTTATTTCGCCGCCGCCGCACCATGACATTTATTCCATCGAGGATCTCGCCGAGTTGATCCACGATTTGAAGAACAGCAATCATCACGCCCGCATCAGTGTCAAGCTGGTGGCCGAAGTTGGTGTCGGCACGGTCGCGGCCGGCGTCGCCAAGGCGCATGCGGACGTGGTCCTCATCAGCGGTCACGACGGCGGCACCGGGGCATCGCCGCAGACGAGCATCAAGCACGCCGGCGCTCCGTGGGAGTTGGGCCTGGCCGAGACGCATCAGACGCTGCTACTCAACGATCTGCGCAGCCGTATTGTCGTTGAGGTGGATGGCCAATTGAAGACGGGCCGCGATGTAATTATTGGTGCGCTCCTCGGCGCGGAGGAGTTCGGCTTCGCCACGGCTCCGCTGGTGTCGCTGGGCTGCATCATGATGCGTGTTTGTCATCTGAATACCTGCCCGGTCGGGGTGGCCACGCAAGATCCGCGTCTGCGGGCCAAGTTTGCCGGCAAGCCGGAACACGCCGTCAACTTCATGCGTTTCATCGCCCAGGAAGTGCGTGAGTTGATGGCCCAACTCGGCTTCCGCACCCTCAACGAGATAATCGGCCACACCGAACTTCTCGGCGCATCCAAGGCCATCGACCATTACAAAACGCACGGACTCGACCTATCGCCGATCTTCTATCAACCGCCCGTGCCCGCGACGGTCGGACGTTTCTGCTCGATGGAGCAGGATCACGGGTTGGAGGCGGCGCTGGATAACACAACGCTTTTGCCGTTGTGTCAACCCGCCCTCACGAAGCGCGAGCCGGTATCGGCGACATTAAAGATACGCAATGTCAACCGTGTCGTCGGCACCATCCTCGGTAGCGAGGTGACGCGCCGCTTCGGTGTTGCCGGTCTGCCGGAGGACACGATTCGTTTGCATTTCCAGGGTTCAGCAGGCCAGAGTTTCGGCGCTTTCGTCCCGCCCGGTATCACGCTGACCCTGGAAGGCGATGCCAACGACTACGTCGGCAAAGGGCTGTCCGGCGGCAAGATCATCGTCTATCCGCCCAAGGGATCGACGTTTGATCCGTCGGAGAACGTCCTCATCGGCAATGTGGCCTTTTACGGCGCGACGGGTGGCGAAGCCTACATCTGCGGCATGGCCGGCGAGCGTTTCGCCGTCCGCAACAGCGGCGTCAACGCCGTAGTCTTGTCGGTCGGCGATCATGGCTGCGAATACATGACCGGCGGCCGTGTTGTCGTCCTCGGTCCGACCGGCCGCAACTTCGCCGCGGGCATGTCGGGCGGCATCGCTTATGTGCTGGATGAAATCGGCGATTTCTCCCGTAACTGCAATCCGGAGATGGTCAAGCTGTATCGCCTGGAGGATGCCGACGAAATCGCGCTGGTGCGCGACATGATCCGCAAGCATGCCGAGTACACGCACAGCGAGCGTTCGCGGCAGGTACTCAACGACTGGACGAACCTGGTGTCGCGCTTCGTCAAGGTGTATCCCAACGATTACCGGCGTGTCATCGAGACGCAGAAGCGTTACAAGGCATCGGGATTGTCCGATGACGAGGCGGTGATGGCGGCGTTCGAGGAGAACGCGCACGATCTGGCGCGCGTGGGTGGAAAATAAGACAACAGAGAGGTCTTTTATGGCGTCTATTTCGACTGCGCCGAAGTGGCATTGGCCGCAATGCCACAAGGAATTGCCGGAAACGGATGGTTCGATTGTGGAGAATTTCCTGGAACACCCACAGGGCATCCTACTGACCGATTCCATCTTGCCATTGTTGCAGCAACGGCATCCAGAGAACGATTTCTGCGTGGGGCAGGATTCCGGCATCTATTGGCGGAAGACCGATCCGCCGCTGCGTGGCTGCAAGGCACCGGACTGGTTCTACGTCCCCCATGTCGCTCCCACACCGGCTGGGGAATATCGCCGTTCCTACGTGTTGTGGGAAGAACTCGTGCCTCCCCTCATTGTCGTGGAGTTCGTTTCGGGAGATGGTTCGGAAGAACGAGACCAGACGCCTCACACCGGCAAGTTCTGGGTCTACGAACAGGAAATTCGAGCGCCGTTTTACGCGATTTATGAGGTCGATCCCGGACGAGTGGAGGTCTATCAACTGATTGATGGGAAATATCAATTGCTGGCCGCAAACGAATCGGGCCGCTATCCCATTGCTCCGCTTGGCGTGGAATTGGGGATTTGGCCGGGACAATACCTCTACCCGGACGAGGTGCCGTGGTTGCGTTGGTGGGATGCGCAAGGAAACATGTTACTCACTGGAGAGGAACGTGCCGAACAAGAGCGGCAACGCGCCGACCGTGAACGACTAATCGCCGAGCAAGAGCGGCAACGCGCCGACCGTGAACGACAACGCGCCTCCTCAGCCGAGGAACGGGCCAATCGATTGGCGGAAAAATTGCGGGCGTTGGGAATCGATCCGGATAAGGAATGAAGGCGACCCCCTTGTTCGATGAGGCGGCGGTGATGACGGCGTTGGAAAATAACTTGGCGTCGATCCCGACTCTCTGTGATTGGTGAGGCATTCGATGTTCGGTGACGGTCCATTGACATTTCGGGAGGCCATGATGCGTGAGCCGCTGCCGCTGGCAATGGTTCACGATGCCATGCTCTTTGAATTCCTTTCCGGCAGGGAGGATGCAGTCCTATCCGGCGTTCAGGCCGTCAACTTGGAAAGACCTGGCCATCCGCGATATCCAGCCCGACGACGATGAATCGAAATTTACATGGCATCTGGCAGAGAATAAAGGTCTTGTTTGAGGTTGTGACGATGGGTAAGCCAACGGGATTTCTGGAATATCCGCGCGAACTGCCGCTGGTGCGGCATCCGGCCGAGCGCGTTCACGATTGGTCCGAGTTCCACGAACACGCCGATGAGAAAAAGCTGCGCACTCAGGGCGCGCGCTGCATGGATTGCGGCGTGCCCTTCTGTCATACCGGCACGCTCATCGAGGGCATGGCCGCCGGTTGTCCCGTCAACAACCTTATTCCGGAGTGGAACGATCTCGTTTATCGCGGATTGTGGCACGAAGCGCTCGATCGACTGCACAATACCAACAACTTCCCGGAATTCACCGGCCGCGTCTGTCCCGCGCCGTGTGAGGGGTCGTGCGTGCTTGGCATCAACGAATCGCCGGTGACGATCAAATCGATCGAGTGCGCCATCGTCGATAAGGGGTTTGAAGAAAACTGGATTCATGCCGAGCCGCCTGAAGTGCGAACCGGCAAGAAAGTGGCCGTCATCGGTTCCGGTCCGGCTGGTCTCGCCGCCGCCGCGCAGCTCAACCGCGCCGGCCATACCGTCACCGTATTCGAGCGTGCCGACCGCATCGGCGGTCTGCTGATGTACGGCATCCCCAATATGAAACTCGATAAGGGCATCGTCCAGCGCCGCGTCGATCTCTTGGCGGCCGAGGGCGTCGTCTTCGTCACGAATTGTGAGGTCGGCAAGAACTATCCGGCCGCGAAGCTGCGTAACGAGTTCGATGCCGTCATCCTGTGCGGCGGGGCGACAAAGCCGCGCGATCTGGTAATTGAGGGCCGGCAACTTGGCGGCATTCACTTCGCGATGGAGTTTTTGCACGCCAATAGCAAGAGCTTGCTCGACAGCGAACACGCGGACGGGCATTACATCTCGGCGAAGGGTAAGGATGTCATCGTCATCGGCGGCGGCGACACTGGCACCGACTGCGTCGGCACATCGCTGCGTCACGGCTGCAAGAGCCTCGTGCAATTCGAGATTTTGCCCATGCCGCCGCTGGACCGCGCGACCGACAATCCCTGGCCACAGTGGCCCAAGGTTTACAAGCTCGATTATGGCCAAGAAGAAGCGGAAGCCATCTTCGGCAAGGATCCGCGCGAGTATCTCATTCAGACGAAAAAGTTCGTCGGCGATCCCAACGGACGACTAAAGGAACTGCATACGGTTCGCGTTGAATGGGTGCGCGACAATGGCCGAATGATCCCGCGTGAGGTGCCTGGATCCGAACACGTTTTCCCGGCGCAACTCGTGCTGCTGGCGATGGGCTTCTTGGGTCCGGAGAATCCCTTGCTCGATCAACTCGGCGTGGAGAAGGACGTCCGTTCCAACGCCAAGGCGGAGCATGGCACGTTTGCCACGAATGTGCCGGGCGTGTTTGCTGCCGGCGATATGCGGCGCGGTCAAAGTCTGGTCGTGTGGGCGATCAATGAGGGCCGCGGTGCGGCGCGCGAGTGTGATCGCTACCTGATGGGAGACACGCAACTACCGTAAACCACGCGAGCCGCGAGAGTGAGCGAGCGCGTCGGTTCGCGCTCGCTTCCCCTCGCGGCCCATGGGTTACGCGAAAAAATCACATTCTTTCACAGTTCAATCGCCTCAACCTCGCTAACGAAGCGATCCGCCTCGCCGCTCAGGAACGAGGCCGTCACCTGGAACACGGCGTCACTAAAGCCGCCGATGTTCAAAATGTCGGCGCGTTCGGGTGCTTGGCTGGTCGCATACGCCTGCAAGTCGATGCACACCAGCTTTGGGCCAACCCAATCGCTGTCATGTAAACGCTTCTGGTTGACGACGAACGTCTGCCATTCGGTCATGACGCCCGTAGCGCCGGCGCGACCGGCACCAACCCAACTCTCCATATCGCTGACCAGCACGCAACCGGCGAAGCGCTGATTCCGATACGTCTGGTTCGCCTCGGCCAACGGCAGCGCACAGTTCGTACCGCCGCCACCGAAGCGAGCCAGCCAGCCGACCACATCGAGAATCTTGTCCTCCGCGCTCACGTCCGCGTGATAGGCCGACGTGTCGAACGGAATGACCACACTGCCGGGATTGCGGCGCACCAGGGCCGCCGCGAACAGGGCGGCCACATCGACGCAGCGCACCTTACTCGTCGCGCCACGACCACGCGGACCTGTCACCGCCGACGCCATCGAACCGGACACGTCCAGACCGATGACGATTGGTTCCGGCAGCTGCGGCACATTGCCGCACGCCGTTTCTGCCGCCTGACCCAGCGCCTCACGAATCGCCTGCGGCACGTTGGCCTCGGCGTTGAGATACGCGGCCAGGTACTGATACGGAAACTGCCGGCTACGGCGAATCTCGTCCGCGTCGGCAAGACGGCCGGCGACATACAGGACCATTTCCAGATCACCCGCCAGCGCGTCGTGACGCACCAACGTGTTCAGGTTCATCCGCAGCGCCTGTGGACCCATTTGCCGCGCGATGGCCTTCCACACCGACGGACCGCGTGCCGAATCCGCCAGCAAATCCCAGCGAAAGCGCGCACGCTCCAAAATGGCAATCTGCTCCGCCTCGCTCTCGGCTTGGCGAAACGCGATCAAATCGCTGACCGCTTGCGGCAAATCAGCCAACGTCGCCGGCATCCATTTTTCGACTGCCTTGCCGGTCAACCAACCAAACAGGGCACGACGCGCGTTGTCGTTCGGTGTCGGTCGCGCCAGCCGCAGCACATCGCGCAGGCTCGGATCATTGCCGATCGACGCCGACAACAACATGCCAACGCTGGCGCTATTCAGCCAGCGCTGAAACGCGCGCTGAAGCGCATACGACAAGCTCTTGCGACCGAATTGGCCGGAGCGAATCATCTGAAACACCGTGCGCAGCACGCGGCCATTATCGACGATGCGGTCGAAGATGCGGCCAAACAACTGCGGATCGCGCTTCGACAGCAGCACGAGCAGCGCGGCCGGCATGTCCTTCATGAACGCGCGATGGCGGCTATACACGGCGAGCTTGGCGAGGTAGACATTATCATTCACCTGCTCGACCAGCATCAGGAGCGTGGCCAACTGCTGCTCGGCGTTGCTGTAGTAGGCACCGTTAAAGCAGCCGGTAGCAGCGAACTGCGCCAGGGCATGGCGCGGCGTCATCTGGTAAGCGCGGCCGCCAGCCTCATTGCGGCCATCGGCACGCGGCAGCAAGCTCTTGAGGCTCGCGAACAGGTTCTTGTTGGCCATGAGGCGTTCTCCTGAAAAAGCGATCCGACGAGGAATGGGCAGAGTATCGCCCTTACGGACGAATCAAGTGACAGTTGATGTACTCCACACCGGCAGTCGGATCAGACTCGTTTGTTCCAAACGTCAGCGAAGTGTTGGGCAGAGCTACCAGCCCCATTGATAAGAGGGGGCTGGTCAGGAATCGAACCTGGATTGACCATGTACTCCACACCGGCAGCTGACGATGGTTGCACAAAGACCGACGAGGTTTTTGGTCAGAGAATTTCTGTTGCGTTTGGCCACTCCGCCACAGTGCCTTGCGACACTGGTGGGATTTGAACCCACGAGAGCTTTCGCTCGACAGATTCGATGTACTCCGAACCGGCAGTCGGTCGGCTTCAAGGAGGACGGGTTGACGAGGTAGTGGTCAGAACATTGCTCTATCCACTGAGCTACGCCCCGGTTTCAGTCGGGGCGACAGGAGTTGAACCTGTGACAGATGTACTCCGAACCGGCAGTCAAACCCGTCCCGCATTCGCTTGTGAATATCCCGGCTTGGATTTGAACCAAGGACCGAACTTTAGAAGAGTCCGATGTTATCCCCTACACCACCGGGAGGGCCTCGCCATTGTCGCAAGAAAGGACGCGAGGAGGCGGAAGCAGGTTCGCGGGAATCTGGCGAGGACGTGCAAAAACGACAGGCCCGCCGCGGAGAATACCTCGCGGCAGGCCCATTTGTCTGGCGTACACCCGGTGTCACTGAGGCTTGGCGCTCGCGCGTTTCGCCTTCTTTTCCTGCACCGTGATAAGGATATCCTTGTGCGCGTCGTCGTTTTCGGAATCGATGACGGTGATCGTGGGATGAACGCCCGTCGCCGGATCGACCACGCCCCCCAACTCGGCCAGCATTTTCTCCGCCTGTTTCAACTCCGGGTACGTCAAGACTTGGCCGGGAGACAGCGGGACGTGAACGCGGATGGACTCGCTTGAAATCCGTTTGTTGCCGCTGACGAGAATACGCCCAATTCAGGCCGATGATCGTTCCTCGGAACCGCCTCGATCGAGATAGTCGGCCGCCTTGCACGGTAAGAGGACATCGCATTGTTCCGAAGCGGCCGAATTTTCATCCTTCGGGAGAGAGGTTTCTCGTGCTCGCGTCAACGGAATCAGCACCACAATCGTCATCAGCACCGCCAGAACGCCGGCACACGCCAATCGTCACGCCATCGTCGCCCTCCGCTTCGAGAAAGGGACTTTCGCTCCGCCAAGCGAGGGAATCTTGGAAGCCCCACCATGAAAAGCCCACATTCGCCCGCCGGTCGATCTGTCGCCATTCGCCGGGTTTTGTTACCATTTTCGTCATGAAGGCAACCAACCCCCTGCGAACGCGCGCCGGCCGCATCCTGCGCAAACTGGCTCAGCTTTATCCTGATGCCTACTGCGCCCTCAACTACGCCAACCCTCTGCAACTCCTCGTCGCCACCATCTTGGCGGCGCAATGTACTGACGAGCGTGTCAACCAAGTCACGCCCGCCCTGTTCGCACGCTTTCCTGATGCGTTCGCCTTCGCCACGGCGGAGCAAAAGGAATTAGAGGAGTTCATCAAGTCCACTAACTTTTTCCGCACCAAGGCGAAGAATATCCTCGCCTGCTGCAAGCAACTGATGGATCAGCACGATGGCCAGGTGCCTCGGACGATGGAGGAACTGGTGCTGCTGCCCGGCGTCGGCCGCAAGACGGCCAACGTCATTCTCGGCAACGCCTACGATGTGCCCGGTATTCCCGTCGATACGCACGTCGGCCGACTCAGCCAACGCATGGGGCTGAGTGTGCATAGCGATCCGGTGAAGATCGAGCGCGATTTGATGGAGTTGATTCCCCGCAAGCAATGGACGATGTTCGGCCATCGCATGATCTTCCACGGCCGGCAGGTTTGTCATGCACGCAAACCACAGTGCGAAGAGTGTACCCTCGCCTCACTCTGTCCGCGTGCGGGGATTGGCGAACGGCCGGCGTAAGCCGGCTGGTGTAGACGGGTGGACGCTATACCAGCCGGCTTACGCCGGCCGTTCGCCTGCCGCTTCACGCAAGTTGAGATCCAACAGGCGGGCCAGAATATCCTCATCGCTCAGCGACGGCGACAAACCGTAGGCGGCGAATACTGCTTCGTCGAGTTTATGATGTGCCTGTTTCAACCACGCCGGCATGTGATTGTACAGATTGGTCAGCGTGCGCTTGGCCAGATCGTTCGCGGCTTGCTCGTCCTTCGGCACACGCCGGCGATAGCGCACCGTGCCGATGCCGCGCTCGTCGGCGTCCGTCACATAACATCCCCACGGCCCTTCGACGGAACCGGGAAAAGTCAGCGTTTCCTCGCGCGTCCACTCCGGCGGATTCAGCCAATTGTTGCGATGTTCGTTCAACTCGCGCGCCGCCACCGCGATTGCTTCACGCTGCGAGTCGGTCGGTTTCGGAAAGGGGAACGTCTCGAAGCACGTCGTCGGTGTGTAGCGCGGACGATCCTCCAATTGTGTACCGAGTTCGAGTGCCCAGACTTCGTGTAGCCGCGAATGGAGAATGCCGAAGGCGCTGTCATCATCCCGAGCGAACGCAACCAGCTGGTGATCGGGCAATGTCGGGGGAAATATCCACACGAACAGCCGATGCTTGGACACGGTCGTAGTGGCCAGAAACCGATTCAATGGTTCAATCCGGCGGCGCATTTCCATGCACGGCTCCGCATGCAACCACCAATAGTCACGATAGCTTTTGCGCTTTACCTGGTCGCGGAGAGGCTTGACTCTCGTTTGGACGATCTCAAACGGTTTTTCATACAAGCTCGCTTGTTCCAACGGCATCTCGGCCCCGAAATCAATGATCCATATTCCGCGCGGCCGCCGAGTAACATCCAACCCATTATCCACGGTCGGAGTACATCACTGTTTGGCCTGCCGTGGGGATTCGGTTCTTGCAGCAGCAGCAACGCTTCCTCCGAAGCGATGTCAAACTTCCCGGCCTTCACATCGGCGATGAATCCAACTGCGCGATTTTTCAACAACCGCTTCGCTTGGGTGACATCGGCTGTTGCCGTCAGATTCGCGTTGACGCTGGAGACGGAGTTACCATCCAACCAGCGGTCCTTCTCGCGGCCCGCGTCGAAGCCAACGATGCTGATATGAACATTCGCACCATCCAGAATCCAATCTCGGTCCGACCAAGCGAGGAAAATATCGCCCGTCTCTTTGATTCGTTCGAGGACACGACGGTTCAATCCTCCTCGGATTCCTTGAGTGGCAATGAGACCCACCCTCTTCGTATGTCCTTGCTCGATGGCCGATCTCGCCTTCTCAAACCAGTAGCAGCATAGGTCGCTGAAGTTGGGGATTCGCTCGCCGTAGACCTTGAACAGCTTCTCGACGTAATCGTCTCCTAATTCCGTGCGCAGTTTTTTGGTTCCGAGAAACGGCGGATTGCCGACGATGAACTCGGCGTCCGGCCAATCCGGTTCCGCCGGATGAGCCGGATCGGACAAATCGAGGATGGCGTCAGCGTGGCGGATGTTCTCGAACGGATCGAGTACCGGATCGAGCGGAGCCTGGTAGCCGTTGAAGAACTTCCATTGTAAGTAGCCGATCCACAAGACCACCTGGGCGAGTTGCTGCGCGTAGGGGTTAATCTCTTGACCGAACAATTGCGTGGGCCGCACCAGCGGGATGATGGGCAGGTCGTGTTCGCCTGCATAGTTGAGGACTTCCTTTTCCAGATCGAGCAGCAGATGAATGGCGACGTAGAGAAAATTGCCCGATCCGCAGGCCGGATCGAGTACCGTGACATGCCGCAAACGATCCATGAAGTCTTCGAGGAGCTTGTTGAATTGGCGGCGCGCCGGAGAATCGGTCCTGCGTTTCTTGCCCTTGCTCGCTTCACTCTGAACCTTGCCCCAGGCTTTTTCGGCTCGCTGTTTAGTCTCATCCCATTCGCGCTGGAGAGGTGCCAGCAGCACGGGCTTGAGAATAGTTTCAATGTCAGCCCGGCTGGTGTAGTGCGCCCCAATCTGCGAGCGTTTGGTCGGATCGAGGGAGCGCTCGAACAGTGTGCCGAAAATGGTCGGCTCGACGGAGGACCAATCGCACAGGGCGGCCTCGTGGATTTCGTCGATTTCCGCCGGCAGCAGGTCGATGACGTTGGTGTCCGCGAACAGTCCGCCGTTGAAGCGGAGGATGGCGTCGGCACCGAACGGTTCGCCGGTCGCCATCGACCGGAACAGGCCAGCCAACAGCTTGGACAGCAGGATGGGGTTGCTTTTGCCGCCGGCGAGCGTGCGCGTGAACAGTTCATGCGGCAGCAGGTCGATACCCTGGGCGAACATGCAGAACATGAGCTGCATGAGAAAGTGAGCGGCCTGTTGCGGCGCGATACCGCGGTGGCCGAGGGCATCGGCCAGGCGCGCGAATCGGCCGGCGACTTCCTCGGTGATGGCGTGCTGTGTCTTTCCCGGTCGAAGCGTCTCTGGGTTCGTGAAGACATTGCGTAGTAGCAGGACGTTGCGCGGGTCGGCGAGGCCGTCGAGGTCGAAGGCGTGGACCTTCTTGACCGTGCCGGTGAAGTTGGTGTGAATCTCGAAACGGTCGAGATCGCAGACGACGAGCAGCGGCGGATTCTCCAAGCTCTCGCGGTATTTGAGCAACTGCTGATAGGCGATCTTGAGATCCTTGTGTTTGCCCTTGTATTCCCAGCCGAACTTGCCCTGCATCCACACGTCAGCCCAGCCCTTGCCGCCCTCGACGGTCTGCACTCCCTTCTCGAAGGTGTACCAGAGTCCGCGCGGATCCACCTCGGCCGGCTTCGGTTGACCGAGCAGTTCGCACAGGTCGAGAAAGTGCTGTTGGCAGGCGCTGCGTTCGGTTAGCTGCGCCGCTTGCCATTTGCGGATGAAGTCGTGAGGCGTCATGGTCGGCGAATCTCCGCGAATAACCCTCGTCATTGAGGGGGAAAGGGCGCGGGGGTGGTGAGGAGATTCTACTCGCTCCGGCGCTGTATTCGTAGGGTGGGCCGAGGAACGAGGCCCACCGCACCTCGCTGGTGAAGCCCTCGCAGAGCTTCGGCACACCCTGGTAGAGCGAAAACGCAAAACAGTAGGTGCCGCGAGCCGAGCGGCATGAGTTGGTAGGTGCCGCGAGCCGAGCGGCACTTATGAAGTCAAAGTCCGGCTCGGCTCGCCGGACCTACTGCAATCGACAGTAGGTGCCGCGAGCCGAGCGGCACTTATGAAGTCAAAGTCCGGCTCGGCTCGCCGGACCTACCACGTTAGCGTTTTTGCTCTACTACGACCGACGCCACTACGGGAATGTATCTCCTCTACCCCTCTTTTCCGCAACGACTATCCTGGAGGAGAGGGAACGAAATTTCCTGGACCACCAACCCGCGGAGTTCGCGTGAACACCTTACTCGACCGTTTTTGTCGCTATGTGCGCATCGACACCACCGCCGTTGAGGGCGCGGCGACGTATCCCAGTTCGCCCGGTCAGCTCGAACTCGGCCGCATGTTGACAGAGGAATTGCGCGCGCTGGGGTTGCACGACGCCAAGCAAGACGAGCATGGCATCGTTCTGGCGACGATCCCGGCGACCGTGCGCCATGATGCTCCGGCGATTGCCTGGATCGCCCATGTCGATACGTCGCCGGAGACGACCGGCCGCAATGTCAAACCCATCGTCCACGAAAACTACGATGGCCACGACATCGTTTTGCCCGGCGATCCGAGCAAGGTGATTCGCATTGCCGACAATCCAGAGCTTCTTACGGTCAAAGGCAAGACGCTTATCACTACCGATGGCACAACGCTGTTGGGTGCCGACGACAAGGCGGGCGTGGCGGTCATCATGGAGGCGGCGGCTCAACTGATGGCTCGGCCGGAAGTGCCGCACGGCCCCATCCGCGTTTGTTTCACCTGCGATGAGGAGATCGGCCACGGCGTCGATCACGTCGATTTGCAGGAACTCGGTGCCGTCGTCGGTTACACGCTCGACGGCGGCGGGCAAGGCGAGATCGACGGCGAGACGTTCTCCGCCGACCTCGCTGTCGTGACGATTCGCGGCGTGAATATCCATCCGGCCATTGCCAAGAATCGCATGATAAACGCCGTGCGTCTGGCGGGACTGTTCCTCGATCGTCTGCCGCGTCTGGGCCAGACGCCGGAGACGACCGCCGACCGCGAGGGTTTTTTGCATCCCTACCGCATCGATGGCGGCGTTGCCGAGGTGACGATGCGCATTCTGCTGCGTGACTTCGACACTGCCCGCCTCGCCGAGCGCGCCGAGCTACTGCGCACCATTGCCCGGACGGTCACGGCGGACTATCCGCAAGCATCCATCGACGTGAAGGTGACGCCGCAATATCGCAACATGGCCGACGGACTGGCGAAGGAACCGCGTGCGCTGAGCTTCGCACAGGAAGCGATGCGGCGCGCCGGCGTCGAGCCGAAGTTAACCATCGTGCGCGGCGGCACCGATGGCTCGCGTCTGACCGAGATAGGGTTGCCGACGCCGAACCTCTCGACCGGCGAACACAACCTGCATTCGCCGCTGGAGTGGACGTGTCTGGAAGAGATGGCCACGGCCGTGCGTGTGCTGATCGAGTTGGCAAAAGTTTGGGGAGAAAAGTCTTGAGGAAAGCTGTTAAGATAGTGGCGGAAGAGAGCCGATGAGGCGTCTTTTGAGGCATGGAGGACCGTCGCGGTGAACAGAGTCCAATGCCAGCAGTTGGCCGAGCGATGGCTTGATGACGCGAAGGCCCTCCTTGACGACCATCGTTGGTCCGCCTCTTACTATCTGGCCGGATATGCCGTGGAATGCGGACTCAAGGCTTGTATCTTGGCGCGGTTAGCCGCCGCGCCAGAGTTAATTTTCGAGACCAGGAGGTTTTCCGAGAATTGCTGGACGCATAACGCAATGGAGTTGGTGAAACTCGCGGGTCTGGAAGCCGTGCGATTGGCTGACGCCACCACGAACCTGACCCTGGCGAGAAATTGGCAGGCCGTCAAGGACTGGCGTGAGGAAGCCCGATACCAAACTACGTCGCACTACAAGGCCAAGAGACTTTATCATGCGATCGCGGACAACACAAATGGGGTGATGCAATGGATCAAGGTCCACTGGTAGAACAACAACTTGAGGCGGGAATCAGGTTCCTCAGCGAGTTTCACAAATACGCCCCCGTGCAGATCGCCTTCTGGCTCAAAGAGACCGACGAGGGTGCGTGGTATCTCTACGTTGCCTCGGACCAGATCACGGACGAGAATTGTGACGATGGCTACGGAGAAGTCGTTCGGATCATGGCAATGATGCGGGACCCTTGGCTCGACATGTTCCAGGTAAAGTTGATCGGGGCGGATGAACCGCTGGCGAAGGCCGTCACGGACCTTCAGCGCCGTTACCCCAGTCGGACTCCCGCTCGCTTCTTCAATAAGACATTCGGTTACATCAGTGCGGAAGAGGTGTGCATCTACCCCTCGCCGATCCCTGCCCCAGTATCATAAGGGATATTAGCGAGCGACATTCACCGAGGCCATTTGACGGCTCACCTCGCGCAGAAGGGTTCGGCGGTTTCTCGATATGGTCTGTATCCGTAGTACTTGGGCCGGTCATCGAGCCGCACGTGTAACCACGCCACGCCAGCCCCTGCGGTGCTGAGCCAGACGGGTTTGGAACTGAGCCGGCGTTCCATCGCCGCACCGACCAACGCCCAAAGCGCGTGTTTCTGCGGTTCAGGTGCCTGCCGCGCGAATGCCCCAAGGTGGCCGTAAGCCGAGAGCGGGCCGTCTGGACACGGCACGATCATTATCGCGTCTTTGCCCAGGTTAGGGAACTCAACCACTCCTCCAACGGCCGCGCTGTCGAAGTGTTCGGCGAATGCGGCAGAGTCGGGATTCCTTGCCAACTCCGGACTGTCCAACAGAGCAAACTCAAAAGGCCGGTTCGCCGTCGCAGTGGTGATCGGCGGGGTTTCCCAGCGGAACGCGGCGAACGGGGCATCGGCCAGCAGGGCGATGAACAGCGAACGGAAATCCGCGTCTTGCTGCCAACGGCGCAGAACCTCCGCGTACGAGACGGGTGCCGTGTCCAGGTCGATGGCGACCCAGAGTAGGCGACCGTCAGCCAGTTGTTTTTTGCGTGAGGTCCACATATGTCCTCGGGAGAATCCGCTCAAGGCGTCTGCCAATCTTCCAATGTCAGGCCGTTGACGCGACTGAACTCGGTGGTGTTGTGCGTGACCAGTGTCAAGCCGTGCGTTAGCGCAATGGCGGCAATCATCAGATCATTCGGACCGATGGGTGTGCCTTTGGCGGCGAGGTCGGCGCGGATCTTCGCGTATTCCTCGGCAGCTACGGCATCGAAGTCTGGAGACGAAAACCGTGCGACGAAGGTTCGCACGTCGGTTAGATTGTTCGCCACGTCGCGGCTACGCAATGCGCCATACAGCAACTCGGCAACCACCACGGAGCATAACACCACGTCCCCTGGCTTGAAGTTGGAGAGTTTCGTGCTGATGGGTGAGGCGCTCCCCTTGCGCAGATATTGCACGCAGGTGTTGGTGTCGAGGAGATATTTCACAATTCATCTCGTTGCTCATATTCGCCTTGGGGATGCCGCTCAAACGTCGGATCGTCAATTTTCCCCGCCGTGTTCTCGATAAAGCGCAGCCATTCTTCTCGCGTTGTCTCTGGGATCGTTTGCACCGTCACGAGGGCGAGTTTGTTGGCATTAGCCTCGCCCAGAGCCAGCGTGAGTATCCCATCGGCACCCACTCGAACGGTTAATGTTTGCGTCATGATTTTTCCCTCCAACGATCCACCCTCTTACGATCCCACCGGCGCAATGCGCCCCTCCATCGGACTCGATGCTTGCGCATACAGTTTACGCGGGATACGACCGGCCAGGTATGCCAGGCGACCGGCGGCGCAAGCGTGACGCATGGCGTGGGCCATGCGCAGCGCATCGCGGGCATGGGCGATGCCGGTGTTGAGCAGCACGCCGTCGCAACCCAGTTCCATCGCTACTGCCACATCGCTGGCCGTGCCCACGCCGGCATCGACGATAACCGGATAATCCGGATCGCCATCCTTCAGATATTCCAGAATAATGCGAAGATTGTTGGCATTGAGGACGCCTTGCCCGCTGCCGATGGGACTGCCGGCCGGCATGACACTGACGGCTCCGGCCGCCTTCAAATGGCGAGCCATGATCGGATCGTCGCTGGTATAGACGAGAACCTGAAAGCCTTCTTTCACGAGTTGTTCCGTCGCCTTCAACGTGGCGACCGGATCGGGCAGCAGCGTTTTGACATCGCCCAGGCATTCCAACTTGACCCAATCGGCACCGGGGTTGCCGAGGTTGGCGAGCAACTCGCGCGCCAGCCGGGCGTGACGCACGGCATCTTCGGCGCTGAAACAGCCGGCCGTGTTCGGCAGGATCGTGTAGCGTTTCAGATCGAGATAATCGAGGATATTGCGACCCTGTTTATCCACGAGGCGTTCGCGGCGCACGGCCACCGTGGTCACCTCGCAGCTACTCGCCGCCAGGCAATCGCGCATCAATTCGTAATTGGCGTATTTGCCGGTGCCGGTGATAAGCCGGCTGCGGAAGGTGAACTTGCCGATGACCAGCGGTTTGTCGTCCGGCTCGCCTTCGGGCGCGCCGCCGCCGACGAGGGTGACAATCTCAATGTGATCCGCGGAAGTCAGCGCTTGCTCGGCATGGCGTGCGGCCGGTACGACCGTGCCATTGACTTCGACCGCGACGCGGCGGCGATCATAACCCAGGCTTTCGAGGAGTTGCGCGACCGTCAGAGGTTCCGGCAGCGTGCGCGCTTCACCGTTGACCGTGCATGTCAGCATTTTCGTGGTCCGTGGTACGGGGTATGGGGTCCGTGGCCAAGAGAACATCATCATTGTACAGTGAAAATAGGTGCTTTCACCCGTAGAACGTGACTTCCGGCCCACCAGCCTGGAGCGCAAGCGACGGGTCGCCGCAGCCCGTCGCTTGCGCTCCAGGCTAGTAGTTCATTCTGTTAATGGTTCTAAAACAATGTCTTCGCATTACGTCCCGCATACCAAGGTTCCAACCCTCGTTTTCCCGACCAGCGCGCAGGCGACGCGGCATGTGGCCTTGATGATCGAGAGCCTCATTCGGCAGAATAACTCCGCCGGCCGGCCCACCGTACTCGGCCTGCCCACCGGCTCCACGCCCGTCGGTCTGTACCGCGAATTGATTCGTCTGCACCGCGACGCCGGACTCGACTTCTCGCGCGTCATCACGTTCAATCTCGACGAATACTATCCCATGCAGCCGGACGATCCGCAAAGCTACCGGCGCTGGATGCAGGAGACATTTTTCAACCACGTCAACATTCCGCCGCAAAACATTAATGTCCCCGACGGCACCATTCGGCCGGAAGACGCCGAGGAGTATTGCCAGCGCTACGAGCAGAAGATCCGTCGATCCGGCGGCATCGATCTGATGCTGCTGGGCATTGGCCGCACCGGACACGTTGGTTTCAACGAACCCGGCTCGACTCGCCATAGCCGAACGCGCATGGCCACACTCGATCCGGTGACGCGCCGCGATGCGGCCAGCAGTTTCTTCGGCGAGGACAACGTGCCGCATCAGGCGTTGACGATGGGTGTCGGCACCATTCTTGACTGTCGCAAGATCGTCCTGCTGGCCTTCGGCGAACACAAGGCCAAGATCGTGCAGCGGGCCGTCGAGGGAACCGTGACCGATTCGGTCGCGGCCAGTTTTTTGCAGCAGCATCCCGATGCCACCTTCTTGCTCGATCAGGCGGGGGCCGGCAGTCTCACCGCCTTCGCTCGACCATGGGCCATCGGTCCCGTTAACTGGACGCCCGCTCTCATTCGCAAGGCGGTTATCTGGCTGAGTCTCAAAGTCGAGAAAGCCTTACTCAAACTGTCCGACGATGATTTCCGCGAACATGAGTTGTACGAATTGCTGCGCGAATACGGCCCGGCCAGCGTGTTGGGCCGGCGCGTCTTCGATGATCTGATGGCGACGCTTTGCACCGAACCGGGCGGCCGCGAACCGTGTACCGCCCTCATCTTCAGTCCCCATCCCGACGACGATGTCATCAGCATGGGCGGCACCCTTATCCGTTTGGTGGAACAGCGCCATCGCGTTCACATCGGCTACATGACCAACGGCAACATCGCCGTGTTCGATCACGATGCCTGGCGCTTCGTCGATTTCGCCGTCGAGTTCAATCGTTTATTCCAAATCGACGAAGAACACACGGAAAAGCTCAAGGAGGGCATGCAGAGTTTTCTGAACTCCAAGAAGCCGGGCCAGCCGGATTCGGAAGATTTGCTCAAGGTTAAAGCGCTGATTCGCGAGACGGAAGCACGGGCGGCGGCCCTGGCCTGCGGCGTGCCGCGCGAACAACTCGACTTCATGAATTTGCGTTTTTACCGCACCGGCACCATCGCCAAGGCGCCGATTCATCCGCAGGACATTACCGACATCATCGCTTTGCTCGAACGCTTGCAGCCGGCGCAAATCTACGTGGCCGGCGAAATGTCCGATCCGCATGGCACGCATCGCGTTTGCGCCGACGCGATCTTCGAGGCGGTTCGCACGGTGCGCAAAAAGGGACAAAACTTCCAGGTTTGGCTTTACCGCGGCGCATGGGAGGAATGGGAACCGCACGAAGTTGAGCGCGTCGTTCCACTCAGTCCAGAGGATGTCGAGCGCAAGAAACAGGCTATTTTCCGTCATCAATCGCAGAAGGATCGGGCCATGTTCCCTGGCGGCACGGATCGCCGCGAATTTTGGCAACGCGCTGAAGATCGCAACCGCCACACCGCTCGCGTCTACGACAAGTTGGGGTTGCCGGAGTTTTACGCGCTGGAAGGTTTTGTTCAGTGGCGCGATGCGGAGGCAACGTAACGCCGTGTGCAACGGAGCGCCGCTTGACGTTTCGCGCGAAACGCCAAGCCGCTACACGGTCGTGGTGGTGAACCAGGCGGACCCTTCGTGTTCTTCGTTCTCCCTACCCCCTCATTCCGGTCTGGAGTATCGCGTTTCCATTCAGGCCAGCGCCCTTGATCTCCGACCGTAGAATAGCAGGTGGGAAAAGCACACCTGGCTCCATGGCCTAGGGGGAACGATTGATGAACGGTTACACCGAAAACAGGGCGTCGGAGGCACACGAACGACCTGGCCCGAACGATCTGGTGCTGACCTGGGGTGCCAGTCACGCCATGCTGCCTCTGGTTGGCCGCATCGTCACCGACGTGATGCACGGCCACGAGCAGCTCGCCCAGCTGCGGCCCGAGCGCGAACGTCTCGATCGTCAGCGTCACACGCTGGCCTGGTCCGGCCGCTCGCGCCGCTATCAGCTTCAGGAGGAAATTACCGCCGTGGAGAAGGATCTCCGGCAAGCGTATACGGAACTGGAAACGTTGGGCGTGGCTGTCCTGCATGGGGCGTCCGGCTTGGTCGGTTTCCCGACCATCGTCAACGATCGCCGCGCTTTTTTCTCGTGGCGTCCGGGCGAGGAAGATGTAGTTTTCTGGAATTTCGCCGGCGATCCGGTGCGCCATGATGTTCCGGAATCGTGGACCAAGGCTCCGCCCGCGGCGAAAGCGCGTCGCAGCAAGTCCCGCCGCCGCCAATCCTAACGGAAGCACTCCACAGACCCCGAGCGCGAAGGGCGAGCCGGAAACGGCTCGCCCTTCTGCTTTTCTTGCTATTCTCATCTCGGCAGTCTGAAAATGTTGCATCGCCGGGGCAATGTAGGCAATTTCGAGTTTGTTCCAAAACGACAAGGTAGGAGCCTGACCTACGGCGTGGGTGAAGTTTGGCCGCCGACTATCCGTTGGCGTATCCATTCACGGAATTGGCGGATCACACTATTTTCCTCCTGACTGGCGCACGAGGCGAAAAAGGGCAGCAAATCGGCCGCCGTCACCAACGGAAACGATAGACTGTGACTGACGACGCCGTAAGTTCGGTTCGCGCCGAGGACGTGGAAGGTCAGCGTTTGGTCGTCCAACCTCCAGACTTCCGGCACACCCAAGGCACGGTAAATACCCATGCGATTAAGTGAACTGCTGGTCACGTCTACTTCAATGGCCAGATCGGGCGGCGGATCGACACGCAGGTCGAGATCGCGTTTGCCGCGCATCGCCGGTTCGTTGGCGATCCAGTAACAGCAATCCGGCTCCAAGCCGCGTTGCTTCCGCTTCCGTCGCAACGTGGTCGATCGCCCCGCTTTAATCGGTAATCCCAATTCTTCGGTCAGCGTCGTAGCTAGTCGGCCCAAGAAATCCGCGTCGCTTTCGTGTTCCGGCAAAGGACTCATAATTTCCAAGGCTCCTCGGTCGTAGGTGAGGCGGTAGCCGCGACGGTCGGCGAAGATGCACAGCAGGCGCGTATAAGTCCGCCAGTCCACACGGTTGAGTAACAGACGATCGCGGACGGCAGCTTGAGCAGGTACGGTTGACATGTGCCCCTCCAGAGTGATGCGACTTCCGTGCATTCTAACCTGTGGCTGGTGCGCGAACCAAGATCGACCGTCCCCGGCTGGACTTTCGCTTTTCGCGCACAGTATAATCCAACCACGAATTTACCGCGCGGAGCAAACGCATGAGCTGGCAGGACGACGAGGACGATACGGTTCCCTGTCCTTATTGCCGGCGTCCCATTCACGAAGACAGCGTGCGCTGCCCGCATTGCGAGAATTATCTTTCCGAAGAAGACGCGCCTTCGCGGCGTTCCTGGTGGTTCATCCTGGGTGCCATCGTCTGCCTGCTGCTCGCGGCGGGCTATGCTCTACAAATGCTGTGAACGTCATGGCTAATCCCCTCATCACTCTGACGACCGATTTCGGCAGCGGCTCCCATTACGTCGCTGCGGCCAAGGGCGTTATTCTCGCCCTCAATTCCGACGTTCGCATCGTCGATCTCAGCCACGACATCCCGGCTCAAGATCTGCGTCAGACCGCGTTCTTTCTAACCTCCACGCTGCACTACTTCCCACCGGAGACGCTGCACGTCGTCATCGTCGATCCGGGTGTGGGCAGCCAACGATCCATTCTCTACATCGAGTTGGACAATCTCCGCGTACTCGTGCCGGATAACGGATGCTGGACCTGGCTGATGGAAGGAGGACGGCGACGGCCGCGCGTCATTCGGTTGACCCAACAGCGTTTTTGGCGCAGCAAGGTCAGTCCCACCTTCCACGGCCGTGACATTTTCGCGCCCGTGGCCGCCAATCTCAGCCTCGGACTCGATCCGCGCGAATTGGGGCCGATCATCTCCGATTGGGTGCGTCTGGACAGACCCGTCTCGCGCCACCATTCCCAGGGTGTCACCGGCGAGGTGCTTTACGTCGATCCGTTCGGCAATCTCATCACCAACATCCCCGGCGAGACGCTCACACTCGACGATCGTCCCAAGCGTGTCCGCGTCGGCGGCGCCGAGGTGCCGCATATCGTCCGCACCTACGCGGACGTTGCTCCCGGTACGCTTATCGCGCTGGTTTCGAGCGGCGAATGGCTCGAAGTGGCCATCACCCAGGGCAACGCCGCCCGCGAACTGGGGGCGAGCATCGGCACACCCGTGACGATCGACTGGGAGAGGTAACGCCCTCTCGACGGCGTCCTGTTTCGCGGCTCGCATGTTCGGCTGGCCGACATCACCGACGGCACAAGCAACATCCTTATGCTCGGCGAACGACCACCCGGCGCCGACCTTCAATTCAGCCGGCGCGAGTCCACCTCGCTGCCCGATTGAAGAATCGTCACCGAACGGGGCGACGGCCGCATCTCTGGCCTCGCTTTTGCTCTATCCATTCCACATCCGGCGCGAAGCAATGCGCCATGAGGAATGGATCGTGGAGCAAGTTCCATGGCGCAAACAAGCTTTCCTCTCGGTTGGACTCACAATCCCTCGACATGGCCGAGGCGGTTTCCCGCGCTTTGTCTCAGTCTATTGGGCTGCGCCATCGCTACTTACCTGACCCTGTATCAGGTGGATGTTGTCTCGACCGTTTGGGAACCGTTCTTCGGCAACGGCAGCCATATGATTCTCAAGGAATCGGCCCTTGCCCGCCATCTGCCGGTGCCCGATGCCTCGCTCGGAGCGCTCGCGTATTTGCTCGATGTGATTCTCGATTGCCTCGGTGGAGAGACACGCTGGCGAACCGCGCCGTGGATCGTGCTGGCGCTGGGGCTGGTTTCCGGCGCTCTCGGTGTCACGGGCATTCTGCTGGCCGCCAGTCAGCCGCTTATCTTCGGTCATTACTGTACCCTGTGCCTGGCCTCCGCTGTCTGCTCCATCCTGACCGCGCTCGCCGTCGCCGACGAAGTCCGCGCCGCCGTGCGTCACCTCCGCGATGAGCCGAAAGCATAAGTGACGGTGACATAACGGCCGCGTTCGTCGCTATTCTGCTTTCCCCCTTTCTCAGCGCTCGCTACAATCATCGTGCCTTCCCCTATTTTTTCGGATGTAAGGACGGCGAACGCTGTCTCCGCGAACCTGAGGAATACGCGATGGACGATCGACACGACACGAACGAAGGACTTACTCAGCAGCCCGCCACCACGCCGCGGATCAGCGATACGCCTCTGGGCAGGCCCGTGCCGCCGTTGGACGGCGACAGCGCCGCCGTCCATCCACCGGCCAACTTCTTCGTCCGCTTCTTCGCCAGTCATCCGGCCGGCTTCTGGTTCTTCTTCTGGGGCGAATTGGCCGAGCGTTCGTGCTACTACGGCATGCGGGCCATTCTGTTTCTCTACGTCGCCAAGGAGTTGAGCTTTGGGGATGAGGACGCCGGTACCATCGTCTCGCTGTTCATCGCCGCTTGCTATCTGCTGCCGCTGATCGGCGGCTACCTGGCCGATAATTTCTTCGGGAAATACTGGACCATCGTTGGCTTCTCGCTGCCTTACATCATCGGCCAATTGCTCCTCAGCATCGATAGCCAGCAGGTTCTCGGCATCGCGCCACGCTATTTCTTGTTCGTATCGCTGGGGCTATTGGCGATGGGCAGCGGCGTCATCAAGCCAAACATTTCGACGCTCATGGGACTGACCTACGATCAGCATCGGCCTGGCCAGACTCAGCTGCGCAGTGATGCCTTCTCGCTGTTTTACATGGCCATCAACATCGGCGCCTTCGCCTCGTCGCTCGTCGTGCCGTGGTTGAGGAGCCATTATGGTTACGCGACCGCCTTCCTTTTCCCGGCTGCACTGATGGCCGTCGCCTTGCTCATGTTCGCCCTGGGTAAACCGTATTACGCCCGCGAAGTCATCACCCGAACCCACAAGACGCCCGAAGAACGCCGGCAACAATGGGCCGTGCTGGGCAAGCTCTTTACCTTGTTCCTCGTCATCACCTTCTTCTGGATGATCTTCGATCAATCCACCACGACATGGATTCGCTTCGCCAAGAACGATTTCGATCCGCACCTGCTCGGTTATCACGTCGATCCCGATCAGGTTCAGGCGCTCAATCCGTTGTTCATCGTCGCGCTATTGCCGGTCGTCTCGATTGGCCTCTGGCGGTTGCTCGGCCGCATGGGGTTGCACATGCGGCCAACCGATAAGATGTTGATTGGCTTCTTCTTGACGGCGGCGGGCATGGCTCTCATGGCCATCGCCGGCTTCCTGGCCACGCCGGAACACAAGGTTTCACTGTGGTGGCAGGTCGCCACGTTTCTTCTGGTCACCCTCGCGGAACTGTGCATCTCTCCCGTCGGCCTGGAGCTGGCCTTCACGGCGGCCCCCTCCGCGATGAAGGGATTTATCACCGGCTGTTTTCTGTTGACGGTTTTCTTCGGCAACATTCTCAATAGCTTTCTCACCCGCTTGTACGGTCCACTCGGTCCCGGCCGCTATTTCGGACTGTTGACCGGCATCCTGCTCGTCGTCATCATCGCCTTCCTTGTCATCGCGCGCCAGTTCAATCGCATGAACGAGGAGCGCGCCGCCCTTCCCGCCGGTGCGGGCGATAAGTTCGCGCCGTCGGCCGCGCCTTCCGAAAAGATCGCCGAACGCGATCAGTATCAAAATCCCGCATGAAAAGGCAGGTGCGATGCTACTGGGAAGCATGGGCGGAATCGATGTCGCGATCATGTTTATCGCGGGGCTTGTCGCCACCCTGTACGGAATCGGTCGCCTCGGCAGGAAGCCGGGAGTCGATCCCATCCATGATGCGCGAATGGCCTCTGTTCGTCGTTTGCTGCGCGTCGCTGGCCCTCTTCTGATGATGCTTCCGATCCTCCTATTCTTCCTGGATTCGCCGCCGGCCCCAACGCCGCCGGTGCAATGGCGGACGGCAATCACGTCGGACGGCGTTTGCCGCGTGGACATGCCGGGCGAACCCATCGAGCAAGGAACGCCCTCGGATTTGGGAAAAGTTGCCAAGCCCGCGACGCAACAATTGCTGCTCGTCGAGGAAAACGGTCAGGTTCAATATCTCCTGAGCCACTCCGATATTGAAGGGGAGTATGCCAAGTTGCCTCCTGAAAAGCTGCTGGAGACGATCGGCACGAACTGGTTTCTCGCCGCCAACAACAAGGAGGACACCGAACGGATAAGCGAGAAAGAGCTGTCCGATAAAGGTTGGCCGGGCAGGGAATTGGTGATCGACCGCGAAGATCAACGCATGCAGAATCGCTGGTTTGTCGTGAACAAGCGGCTCTATCGCGCCTACGTATTGACCGCGCGGGACGACAAGCATTTGCAGGACGCTCGCCGCTTTCTCGACTCGTTCCACATTGTGAAAAAATTGGATGCCGATAAGGGATCGTGAACGATGCAACGCTTCAAAACGTGGACGCTGACCGATGTGCATGGTGATGTCTGGCTCGATAGTTTCGCGGCCGGCAACGATACGCTGCACCTGCCGACGCCGCACGATTGGTCGCTGCGCAAGCGCACGCTGCGCGGCGGCCTGCGCGACGGACTGGATTTGATCGAGGTTCACAACGGTGCATTGGCCTTCTCCATCCTGCCGACGCGCGGCATGGGGTTATGGCGCGGCGACTATCGCGGCAACGCGCTGGGATGGCGTGCCCCGCTCGTCGGTCCCGTGCATCCAAAATACGTGCGCCCCGCCGAACGTGGCGGCATCGGTTGGCTGGCCGGTTTCGATGAGTTGCTGTGTCGCTGCGGTTTGTCCTCCAATGGCCCGCCCGGTGAAGATGTCCATACCGACGCGGCCGGCCACACGCAGCGGACGCCGCTCACGTTGCATGGACGCATCGCCAACCTGCCCGCCCAGGCCGTCGAAGTGCGCGTCAGTCTCGATCCACCCTTTGAACTGAGCGTCAGCGGCGAAGTCGAAGAATCCTCCTTATTTGGTCCGCAATTGCGTCTGAACACGACGTATACGACGATTCCCGGCTCGAATCGCCTGGTGATTCACGATATTGTCACCAATCGCGCCGCTCGTCCCGCCGAGATGCAGATGCTCTATCATTGTAACTTCGGCGCGCCCTTCCTCGAAGCCGGCAGCCGCATCCACGCCCCCATCCGCGAGATGGCGCCGCAGACGCCGCGCGCCGCCGCAGGCATTGACACATACGATACCTACGCCGGCCCGATGGTCGGCTTCACCGAGCAGGTTTATCTCTACGATCTGTTGGCCGACGCGCGCGGTCATACGCTCGTCCTGCTCGTCAATGCTGCCGCTGATCGCGCCGTCGCACTGCGTTTCCATCGCCAGGAATTGCCTTGTTTTACCGTGTGGAAAAACACCGGCGCGATCGAAGAGGGCTACGTCACCGGCTTGGAGCCGGCGACGAATTATCCGAATTTCAAGAGTTTCGAGCGCGAGCAGGGGCGCGTGCCCGTGCTGCCTCCAGGCGGCCGTTGGGAGTGCCGCTGGATTCTGGAGGTCGCCGACAACGCCGCCAGCGTCGCCGCGCTGATGGCCGAGGTCGCCACCTTGCAGGCGCACGGCCGAGCTGTCATCCATCGCACACCGCAAGCAAAGTTTTCACCGTCATGAGGTTTCATCATGCGTCACTTGCTCGCTGCCTTGTTCGTGCTGTCCCTGGCCGTCCCTGTCTGGGCTGAGGATGCCAAACCCAACACGTTGACGCCAAAAGAGATCGCCGAAGGATGGATTTTGCTATTTGACGGCGAGACGAATTTCGGCTGGCGCGCGAATGAAAAGGGCGACTATATCAAAGCGGGAAAGGGTTCGCTCTTGTTGGGTGGACATCTGGATGGACACCAAAGGATTTTCGCTTTTCCAATAGTAGAACTAAACAATTTTGAGTTACGCTTTGATTACAGTGTCGTGAAGGGCAATGATTGGAAGTCCTTCACTCTCCTGTTCGGATCCGTCTTCAGTTCACTTACTCACGGGCGCACGCGATTACCCATTCCAGATAAGGATGATGAATGGCAAAGCGTTCATTTCACGCTTAACAACAAAAAATATACTGGTTCGCTCTATTCCAAAGGGAAGGAGTCGCAAAAATGGTGGGGAGGGACGGTCGGCGAACACCTCCGCCCCGTGTTCGACATAAAGGAAGGCATTCAAGTCGCCCTCCGAAACGTCAAATTGAAGCCCCTCGCCACGAAGCCGCTCTTCAACGGCAAAGACCTGACCGGCTGGAAAGAGTTCCCCGGACGAAAATCCAAATTCAGCATCACCAAGGAAGGCTGGCTGAGCGTCAAGAATGGAAACGGCGATTTGCAAACGACGGGACAATGGGCCGATTTCGTGTTGCAATTGGAGTGCAGGACCAACGGCGACAATCTCAATAGCGGCGTCTTTTTTCGCTGCATCCCCGGTGAATATCAGAACGGTTACGAAGCCCAGATTCACAATGGCCACGCCAAAAAACCGAAGACTTATACCGTCGAGGAATACGATCCCAAGACGCATAAAGTTTTGACCAAGAAGAAGGTCGAGAACTGGTCCTCCGATTTCGGCACGGGATCGATTTATCGACGTGTGCCGGCGCGACGCGCCGTGGCAAAGGACCGCGAATGGTTCACCATGACGATCTTCGCTCGCGGCCGGCACTTCGCCACCTGGGTTAACGGTATTCAGGTCGCGGATTGGATCGACAATCGCCCGGACAACGAGAACCCTCGCAATGGCTGTCGATTGAAAAAAGGCGCGATCAGTCTGCAAGGCCACGATCCGACCACCGACTTGAACTTCCGCAATATCCGCATCGCCAACCTGGGGGCTCAGTAACATGTGGTGGTCCGTCGCCAGGCCATTTCTGCTATCCCTTGACCGACTTGCAGCAGAGGGAGAGAATGACGGGGAGAAATGAACGGCTGTTCCGCAAGTAAACGACTTCAGAGGACGGACGGATGCCCGAGGCTATTCTGTCGCAAGTCATTCGGGAGAGCGCCGAATCGACCTCGTGGTCGGCCAAGTGGAGGCTATCCGGCAGGCCGCGAGTCGTCTGCTCAGTTGGTTGCGAACACCGCGCGGCCAACTGGATGAGAAGTACCTGGAACAGTCCACCCGCGATTTTGAACGCGGCAACTACGAAAACGGCGACGACATCCTCACACGCCTTCAGGCCGGTGGCGACTTGTGAGGGGAGAGACCGATGCCGGACACGAGCCAGGAATGGGGCCTGTATTCCGTCCTCGTGCGGACGGACAAAGGGCTGTTCCGCCGGTCCTTCTTCAGCGCGGGAGCCCATGAGCGAGCCTGCATCTTCATCAGACAGGTGCGAACACGGGAGGACGTCGTCGCGGTATCCTTCACGCGCTGGGATGGAACCAGATGGGTTGACGCTGACGAGTAATCCTGGTCGCGCGGCTGATGGATTCGCCAGTCCTCCAGCCCTGCTGTGGTATACGCTCCGCTATGCTGTCATTCCCAGCCAGGGCGAAATCCTTGATGGATAGACCAAGGTCCATCATTGAAGTATTGTTCCTTTGCTTCCCGCTTGTTCACTCGTTTATTGCGCCGGAAGCGTCAGACCTTGTACGTCCCAACCCTAGCACGCCATACACCGTCGCTCCCAGCGCGATGAAGCCGACGGCGGCTAGCGCCTCCTCCCGTTGATACACGAACATATTCACCAGCACGAACGCCGGCACGATCACATATAGCGCCGGCACCAGCGGATAGCCAGGACAACGATACGGCCGCTCGACGTGCGGATAGCGGCGACGGAAGACGAAGATCGATACCACCGCTAGCGTCTCGAAGATGACCGCGCCGAACATGGCGAAGTCGGTCAGACGATCGAAATGCGATTTGCTCTCGTCCAATTTGCCGATCCACGTCAAGAACGCCACCGTCACGATTTGGAGCGACGACCACGCGGCCAACACGACAATGGCCAGCGCTGGTGTGTGATAGCGCGCGTGAACGACGCCGAGGGCGCGCGGGGCTAGGCCATCCTCGCCCATCGCGAACAAGAGACGCGGACCGACCAGGAGATTGCCGTTGAGCGCGCCGAAGACCGAACACATCACCGCAGCCGAGGCCGCCGCCGCACCCAACGGACCCAGCAGACGCAGACTGAACGCGGTCGCCACCGTCGTTTGTTTCAACTCGGCCATCTCCAAACGCGGGATGACCAAGTAATAGGCCAGGTTGACGGCCAGGTAGAGGGTGATGACGATGGCCACGCCGCCCAGCAGCGCCAGCGGCAGGTTGCGCTGCGGGCGGCGCACTTCCTCCGCCACGGGCGTGATGTTCTGCCAGCCGTGATACGCCCACAGCACGCCCAGATACGCCGTGCCCAGACCACCAATAGAGATTTGTCGCCAATCCTCCGGCCAGACGGGACGCAGATGGGCGAAGTCCGGCATCATCGGCGCCGAAATCCAGGCGGCGAGGACAAGGAAGGGCAAAACCGCGATGGCTGCCAGCGAGCCGATCTTGATCGCGGTAATCAAAAGCTGTACCAGACCGCCCCAACGCACACCGAGGATATTCACCCAGGCGAGCAAGAGCAGCACCGACACCGTCAGGATGCGTTGCCACCAGAAATCGAGATGCGTGCCGGGAGGCAGGCCGACCGCTTGCTGAAACGCCTCATTGCGGAGGATGTCGTGCAGCGACTCGGTGAAGATGGTGGCCAGGGCCGCAAGCGAGGCGGAACGGATGATGCAGAAATCCACCCAGCCCCAGAGGAAGCCAGCCAGCCGACCATACGCTTCACGCAGAAAAACGTAGTTGCCACCGGCGCGCGGCAACAGCACCGCAACCTCGGCGTAAGCGAGCGCGCCCAGCAAAACGAGCAAGCCGCCCACGACCCAGAGCAGCGCGGCCATTCCGAAATGGGGAACGTGTTCGGCCACCGTTTGCGGTTTCTTGAAGACGCCCGAACCGATGACGGTGCCGACGACGACGGCGGTTGCCATCAAGGGACCGAGCGCACGCACCAGGCCCGACGATGTCAGAGGAGAAGATGGTTTCATGGCGAACAGTGTAAAGCAGGAGAGCGGCTCTTACCAGCCCGCAGTGCCGGCTTGGCAGCTGGGGATAGTGGGACCGACCACGTTGCTGCTCTGAAAGGCTACAGTGCCTGATGGTCCACGAAGGCGAGGCTGAGTACGCTCACGGCGGCATGTTCATCGTTGACGACAAAAGTAAGCTTGTGATAACGGTAGCCGTCCAGCGCGTCGAGCAGAAAGAACTCCACCTGAAAATAGGGGGCGTCGGACTTGGGGCGGTTGGCGGGATCGTTGCGGAAAGCATCGTCTACCCTCGCGATGGCGTAGACGATGAAATCCTCCACGTTCTGTTTAGCCTCGGCAGAAAGAGGAAGGGATTCCAAGTAGGCCCGCTCACGGTCGGAGATGTGTACCGAGTAGGCCATCGCGCATCCTCCGTCAGTCGATGTTACGCGATGGCGACGATTTCAGGAATGGCATTGTTTCGCCACGGGCGTAGGCGGCATCGGCTTCCCGAACCCGATCCCAGTCAATGGGCCGGGGAGGAGCCTTTGCCTTAATAACGGCTTCTGCCAGAAATTGCCGAAGTCTGTCGAGGTCGGCAGTGAGGTCTTCATAACTGGAGATGAACTCTTCGCCTAATGTCGGTAGGTGGCTCGTTCGTGCCTTCTCCAAGACGCGCGCCACGGCTCCGCGAACTCTATCCAATTCCGCAACCGCTCGCTCATACGTGGTGGCGAATGACCTCGCCTCGACGCCTTGCCGTAAACCGTTCTCGATTCCCCTACGCGCGTCCTTGAACAGATTATGAATGAAGTTACAGACGAGGATGGCGGTATGAACGTCCTTTGTGGATAGGACTTCCATCTTTTCGAGGATTTCGTTCAGCGTCCCGGTAAACCCCACCGCGAGGTCGGTTTCAAACGTAGCGGGGGCCATAAGCTCACCTACCTTTCGAGAATCCCCTAGCGGCTAATGAACGGGGAGGATCGCCGCTCCACCATCTTACCATACGGTTTATAGTCGTTACCACGCTCAAGAAGGAAAACGCCGCCTGAATTGCATCTAGCGATGCGACACAGAGCAAATGGCGCGTTCTGGCGGGGTGTGTTTTGCCGTCCTTGCCCGTCGTCTGCTTCAGCTGGCCAAATCGACCCGTTACGGCTCAACGGTGAGTGTCTGAAAAACGCCCTATTTCAGCAACTATCAGATGGTTATCATACTCCGTAGGCGTCCTCATTTGGAACAGACTCCGAGTAGCGACTTTGCCTCTATCTGATAACCGAGTCACAGGGTGGCTTAAGAACGCGAATTTCGCAAACAGGGCAAGCCCATCTATCGCATGCGCCGCGAACGCTCGGAAATGCCGTTGTGACTATTCTTTGAGGTGTTTCTCATGCCATCCCATGCGAACCAATCGGCTTCCACTTCGTCTTACGAAGAATCGCTGCCGGCCCGAATCTCTCGCCTGGTCACGGATTGGTCCGGCAGTTCGGCCGCGTTTTGGATGGCGTTACTCACCATCGTGGTCTGGATGGGCAGTGGACCATTCTTCGGTTACTCCGATACCTGGCAGCTGGTCATCAACACCGGAACCACCATCGTCACCTTCCTGATGGTGTTCTTGATTCAGCGTGCCCAGAACAAGGATTCGCGCGCGGTCCACCTGAAATTGAACGAGTTGGTGGCGGCGGTGAAGGGAGCGAGCAACCGGCTGATAAACGTCGAAGGACTGACTGAAGAGGAAATCAAAAGTCTCCACGCTTACTACACCCGATTGGTAATGCTGGCCAAGTCCGACGAAAAACTGACCGCCTCGCACAGCATTGAGGAGGCGGCCGAGCGCCATCATTGGAAGTTGGAGGACGGTCAGTGATGACCACGTACACGATCGCCTCTTCCCGTGCCTGCTCTCCTTAGGACGAAGACGCCGCCTCGGTTGCCAGCGGAGCCGCCACATCCTCAAGTGATTTCCGCTCGCTGGCGACTCCTATCACCAGTTCGGCCACCGCGGCCACGATCATAAGCCCAGCCCCCGATAAGTAGCCGATGGCGAGATCACCGGAGCGTTTGGTTTCGATCAAGGCTCCGAAGAGCGAAGGAGCCAGCAGTCCGCCGATCGCGGTGCCAAGCACGTAAAACAGCGCGATGGCCAAGGCACGCATCTCCAGCGGAAAGACCTCACTGACCGTCAGATAACCCGCACTGGCAGCCGAGGACGCGAAAAAGAACGTCACCGCCCAACACAGCGTTTGCGTGGTAGCCGTCAGATGACCGCCCAGGAAAAGCAACTCGGTGACAACGATGAGCAATCCCGAGAGAGCGTAGGTGGTGCTAATCATTACCCGGCGTCCGAGCGAATCGAAAAGGTGGCCAAGCAGGAGTGGTCCCAGGAAATTCGCCACGGCGAGGAACGCCGCGTAGAGAGGAACCTTTTCAGCCGGCACATGGAAAAAGGTATCGAGTACCAGCGGATAGGTGAACGACATTCCATTGTAGAAGAACGCTTGCGAAGAGATGAGGATGAGTCCCAAAAGCGCTCGACTCCGGTAGCGGACAAGCAAGGTGTGCGCGATCGTGCCGAAGCCGATGGAAACGGGGTGGAAGCGGACGCGCTGGTGAACCGGCGGCAGCGAGGCGATACCGTCCCGACCCACGGCCATCGTTTCGATGTCCTTCATGGTTTTCTCGGCTTCGTCGCCGCGTCCGTGCGTCAGCAGCCAGCGCGGACTTTCCGGCACGTATTGCCGGGCAATAATCATCACCATGCCGACGAGCGCGCCCACGCCGAAAGCCAGTCGCCAGCCCAGCCACACCGGGATGAAGCCCGGTTTTAGCAGCACCAGGCTGGCCAATGCCCCCGCCGCCGCGCCGAGCCAGAACGTACCGTTAATAATCAGGTCCACTCGACCGCGCAGCCGCGCCGGGATCAATTCGTCGATGGCGGAATTGATGGCGGAATATTCTCCCCCGATCGCCATTCCCGTCACAATGCGGAACAGCGCGAAAGTCCAAAAGTTCCACGAGCAGGCCGTAAGGCTTGCACCCGCCAGATAGATGCCGAGCGTGATGGTGAAGAGACGCTTGCGGCCCAGGCGATCGGTCAAGTGGCCGAAGACGAGAGCGCCGACGATGGCGCCGGCAAGATACAACGTGCCGGCCAACCCGATTTGGCTATCGGTCAGGTGGAGCGTGGCGCGCTCTTTCAGCTTCGGACTGATGGCCCCGACGATGTTGACTTCCAGCCCATCGAGAACCCAGGTGACGCCCAGGGCAATCACGAGGAGCCAATGAAAACGACTCCAGGGCAAGCGATCGAGGCGGGCGGGGATGTCCGTCTCGATTACGTCTCGTTTGTCTTTGTCTTTGCCTTGTTGCGCGGCATCGTTCACGATCGAGCCTCCTCCGAACCGCATGGGCGGTTGAGGCAGGAGGATGCAGTTTCCATGCCAGCGCGGAGGGCGACCTCGGCCAGGATCGGCTAGGTGGCTTCGTCTTCGGGCCAGGAACACAGGGGGATGGGAATGCCGCGCGCTCGCTCCGGTTCGGCGAGGAGTTCGGCGATACTGGATTTCTGCAAGGCGTCCTCGACCAGCTTGATCGCGTGATCGAGACGGCGATGCAGGGGACAGAGATTGATGTGTCCCTTCAGCCCTAGGGGACATTTCTCAATTCGCTTGATGGGATCAACGGCTTGAATGATGTCGAGGACGGTCAACTCCTCGGGCGGCTGGGCCAGGGTGAAACCGCCGTGCAAACCACGCTGCGATTGCACCAAGCGCTTGCGTCCCAAACTTTGCATCACCTTGGATAAATAGCCGGTCGGCACCTGCGTGGCTTGGGCGATCTGCTGCGTCGTCCGCGGCGCGCCCTGCTGCGCGGCTAAGTAGACGACGGCTCGCAGAGCGTACTCCACCGTTTGCGAAAACATGAACGCCTCAAATTAGATATTTGGACCTTGACATCTAGCTAGGACACTTTATCTTAAACGTCACACTCTGGATGTTATTATCCAGATTTTGCTCGCCAATACAAGGGAGTTTCGTTGGCTCCCTCCCGCCTTGGACGCGGTTTCGCCTCGTTCGAGTGATGGAAATGTATCTGCGGAGCGGCGTCCGCCTCTCCGCGTTGTCTCTGGTTGTCCCTCTCAGAGGTTTTCATGCGACGTTTGTTCTCCCGCCGTACCTTGTTGGGCGTTTTGCTGGCCGCTGGAATCGCCGCCGGCTTCATTCTGTATGGGAATCGTCCGAACGCGGGCCAAGCCGCGGATACGACCGCGCCGAACAAGGAGGCCGTCCAGCGCGCCCACGACACCGTGAAGATGCTCGATGATTTGCACAAGGGTTATGTGGTCCACATCACCGCCACCTATGTCAAGGCGCAGGAGCGCACGCCGGCCGCTCACGTCGCGAAGAAGATCTTCCTGCACATGGAGAAGAACGGTTGGGCGCCGGTGCGCCTGATCGACGCCACGGGTTCGCCGATCAAGAAGGACAATGTTGCCAAGAGTCCGTTCGAGAAACGGGCGATCAAAAAGCTCAACGGCGGCGAGAGCTATTATTCGGAGGTCGCCACGAAGGACAACCAATCGGTCCTACGAGCGGCCACGCGCGTTCCCGTGGTCATGAAGCAGTGCATCACTTGTCACCCCGGCAATAAGGAAGGCGAACTCCTCGGCGCGCTGGTGTATGAGGTGCCGATCAAGTAAGCTCAGTTTTCAGTTTTCAGTTTTCAGTTTTCAGTTTTCAGTAATGAAGAATAAGAGCCAATAGTCGGTAAAGAGTCATTTGGCGATTCTGTACACTGAACACTGAACACTGAACACTGAACACTGAAAAGAGACCTGTCGATGTTCGACCCGTTGCCTGGGGAGAAGAGTTTCTGGATCGAGGCGTTATCCTGGCGTGGGGCGGCCAGCTGGCGTGTGTTGCCCAGTGCCATCGTCGTGGGCGCCTTTGCCACTCTTATTTATCTCCTTTATCGTTTTCGCTATCCGAGTCTGGCCATCGAAATCGGCCCGCATGAGGTCGCCGGTGTATTGCTGGGGCTGCTGCTGGTGATGCGTACCAACGCCGGCTACGAGCGCTGGTGGGAAGCGCGGAAACTATGGGGCGGCATCGTCAATCAGTCGCGCAACCTGGCGCTGATGGCTCTGGCCCACGGACCGCGCGATGAGCAGTGGCGCAAGCAGATCGTCCACTGGACGGTCGCCTTCGCTTACGTGGCGAAGGCTCGCTTGCGCGGCGAGAGACAGGTGCCGGAACTGGTGCCTTTGCTGGGTGAGGAGCAAGCCTGGCGCGTGCAAGCCTCCGAGCATATGCCCTCCTGGGTCTCCCTGAAGATCGATGAATTGCTGCGGGTAGGTTGCGAGCAACACGGTATGGATCGCTTCGCGTTTCTGCAAGCGGAACGGGAACGCTGCGCTCTGCTCGATCATCTCGGCGGCTGTGAGCGCATCCGCAACACACCGCTGGCGACGGTCTACTCGATCACCATCCGCCGCTTCCTCTTGATCTACCTGATTACGATACCCTTCGCGCTGCTGCACAAGTTCGAGGAGGAATGGCTGGCGCCGGTGACGACGTTTTTGCTCGCCTATTCCGTGCTAGCGGTGGACCGGATTGGTATCGAACTCCAGCGACCGTTTACCACGCTCAGCCTCAATCATCTGCCGTTGAACGAAATCTGCCGCAATATCGAGACGAACCTATTGGCGTTGCTCAAGCAGACGGAGGGGCACCCCATCGCCTGATTCTTTTAGCTCCCGGCTCGCCGGGGGGCTATAGGCCAGCGCGATCGCGCAGCGTCCGCTCCAGTTGTTCCACCAACTCCGGATGATGTTGCAAGACATTGTTCACCTCCCAGCGATCATCCGGTTTGACGTACAGTTGCGGCGAGCGAACCGCGGCGTCCGCGCTCGCTTGCACCGGAAGCAGAAACGCCCAATCGGGAGTACGCAGGGCGTATTCGATCGCCTCACCGACTTGCAGAGCGGTACAAGCGTAGGGGCGTATCACCTCGGTTTCGCCACGGACGAGGGGCAGCAAGCTGCCGCCGTGCATGCCGGACAGCGGCATCTGAAACCATTTCGCCAGCGTCGGGGCCAGATCCACCGTCTGCGTCAGCGCGCTGACACGCCGACCGGCTTCCGCGCCGCCGGGCAAACGCACAATCAACGGCAAATGAATGAGTTCATCATGCAGCCAAGCGCGGATCGGACCAACGATACCATGCTCGCCAAGATTCTGGCCAATGTCGGTGGTGAACACGATGAGAATCTCGTCGCCGCCGTTGAGATTGTGAAGCGCTTCCAGCAATTGCCCCACGCCCGCATCGAGATACGTCACGGCGGCCGCATAGCTGGTTTGCAAGCTCAAGTACAAGGGATCGTCTTCGGGATCAATCGCCCCGTTTGCCGGCTCGGTCAACGGCGTCAGCGGTTCACTCTCCTCAGCTTCGTCTTCCTCGCCTCCGTCTTCGTCCTCCTCAATGGGTTCGTCGGAGAAATACGGCTCCTGAAACTCATCGGGCACATTCCACGGCGGCAAAGGCGTGGCCAGGTCGATCCACATCAGCCAGTTGTCACGCGGTTCGAGTCGTAACAGCGCCGCCCCCGCCGCCTCCAAAGTCGCCTCCAACGGCGTCGTCTCCGCGCTCGCGGCAACGCGCTCGACCTCGTCCCAACCTATCGCGAAGTCAGGCGGTGCCGGCCGGCTGTCATCGACGATCAAACAGGTGTGAATCCCTTGCGCTCGCAGAGCAGCGAGCAAATCGGGGTCGGTGCCGGTTTCCGCATGGGGGGCCGATGTGGGCAAATGGTACCGGCCGGAACGCCAGGCGCGGCGTGCGCCGGCTGGATCGGCACAATCGGCGAAATGCTGATCGAAGACGACCCCCTCGGCGGCCAGTTCGTCGAGGGCAGGCGTGTCGATCCATTGATTGCCGTAGCAGCCCAGCGCGCCAAGCTGCAAACCACGAGCGATGAGAACGATAGCTTTCATGTCCAGATTCTACGCGGACGGGCTGTGCAAGAAAACGCCCTGAAGCGGTGTTCTTCTCTCGTCGATTCAGGTCGAAGCGGTGATCCGCCCCATCCGCCCACTCTGGTAGTCCTCGATCGCTTGGACAATTTCGCTCTGCGTGTTCATAACGAACGGGCCGTGGCCGACAACCGGCTCGTCAATCGGCTCGCCGTTGAGGATCAACATGGTGGTATCTTCTTTGCCCTCAAGGGAGACATGCTCTCCTTTCGGGTCAAAGAGGACGAATTCGGCCTTCTTTGCCGCATGAGCGTCGTTAACGACCACTTCTCCTCGGAGGATGAGGATGCCTGTGGTATAACCTTCCGGGAAAGCCAGCGTCACTTGATGCCCGGCATGAAGCCGCAGATCATAGAGGTTGATCGGCGTGAAGGTCTCCGCAGCCCCACGAACGCCTTCGTACTGTCCGGCGATTACCCGAAGCCGACCCGCTCCATTGGGCAGTTCGACCATCGGGATCGCGTCTTGCAGAAGGGTCTGATAGCGCGGCGGTGACATCTTCACGGCTTTGGGGAGGTTCACCCACAGTTGCACCATTTCCAACGTGCCGCCCTTCTTGGCGAACTCGTCCGCGTGTTTCTCTTCGTGGACGACGCCCGAAGCAGCCGTCATCCATTGCACATCGCCGGGGCCGATCCGACCGTGGTTTCCCGCCGAGTCGCGGTGTTCAAGCTCGCCCTGATAGACGATGGTGACGGTCTCGAAACCCCGATGCGGGTGTTCGTCCACGCCGCGCGGCCGATCGCTTGGGGGGAACTCGGCAGGCCCGGCATAGTCGAGCAGCAGGAAAGGGCTGATGCGAGAGCCGAGGCTCTGGAAGGAAAAGATGGTGCGGACCGGGAACCCGTCGCCGACCCAATGGGCGTCCGTGTTGCGGTTAATGTCGATGAGCTTTTTCATGTTGGCTTGTTCCTGTTTTTGATTGGGTCCACTCCTGCGCGGCCACAAGAACTCGACTATCCGGGAAAGACGTAAAATCCTCCGAGGATGGCCCCATACACCAGGTGGGCGATCACGATGGAGATCGGCGTTCGAGCGCCGTAATGGAGGGCGAGAAAGCCGGGCGGCTCCAGCTGTCGGGCGACGGTCGGGCCATACTGCTCGTTGGCCATGCGCGGATGCAGAGCAGGCAGTAAGGGCAAACCAGCGGTCAGAACGAAGGACGAGTGAACCAACCCCGCCAAAGCTCCCAGCCACCACGTCGCCGCGCCCCAGGCGTGGAAAGCGGCGATGTAGATGAACGAAAAAATCCAGCCGTTCACGAAGTGGGCCAAGACGCCAAGGAGTTTGGCTCGGTCGCGGTTCGGCGTCAACATGGTCCCGAGCAAGTACGGGGCGTTCATGCGCGTCATGCCCAGCCCCTGGCTGACGAAGGCTTCCGCTTCTTCCCGATAGCCCAGGCCGAACAGGGCCCGCACGGTGAACGCGGCGTCGCGCAGCCAGCAAAAACGGTAGTCCCAATTCAGGTCGCCACCGACACGCTCCGGCAGCGACGTAGTAGGCGCGGCAACGATGGCCCCCGAGGGAGCGTAGGAGAGGAGCTTGAGCATCAAGGCGCTACGCACTACTTGGTCTCGGTACGGCCCGCTGTAGCGACAACGAGCCGCCCAGCGCCGCCACCATTCGGTCGTGAGAGCGAACTTCTGAGAAAACAACTCGCTCGGCGGTGGGAGTACCGCTGGTCCTTCGGACGAATACAGAAGGGAGAAAGTAGCGGATGCCCCGGTCCCCAACCGGAACCGCGCCGACGCTCCCCCCTCGGCGGCCGGGGTCAACTTGATATCGCTCAGGAGGGTGATGAGATGAGAACCCCTATCGATGCGCAGACCCAGTTTCCCCGCGTCCCGAAGGGCTACCCGAACACGACCGTAGTCCGGGCGAGGATCGAAGTGAACCTGCACCTCGATCTCGCCTCGCTCACACTCGACCCGCCGCATCAACTCTTGTTCCGGCCAGAGTATGCGTCGCTTTTCTTCCTCGGAAGCGGCCGGCATGAAGTCGGTGAGGACAAGAGAGCCTGTGGAGGTGTGAAAGCGCGTTTGCAGTACGTTCGTGTCGTCGAGATAACGGCGTTCCACCTGCGCTGTCTCGGTGGGAGAGATGCTCCAGGTGCCGCCGATCCGCGCGTCCAAAAGGCCCGCGAACAGGGACGGGCTATCAAAGCGCGGCCAGCACAGCCAGTCCAAAGAACCGTTGCGCGAAATCAGCGCGACGGATCGCCCGTCTCCAATGGCGGCGTAATCTTGGATCTTCGGCACCGCCCCGTCCTCCTTGTCTCATTCGGCATGGACCAGGCGCTCTTGCAACCAATCGTAGGCGGCGACCGTGACCACGCCATACACCGCGTGTTCAGCAGCCGGGGCGAGTGCTTGCGGGGCATCCTGTTTCCAAACGGGGCGCATCAATCCCAACGCCGGCAACCAGCCCAGGTAGCCCGCTGCCCAGGCAGCCGCTCCCAGCATAACGCCATCCAACAAGGGAGAACCCCCTCGGGGACGGAGGGCGGCGTAGAGACCGCCGAAAGCCAAACCGTAGCCGACCCCGAGTGCCTGCGCCGCCGCTTTCTCGGCCACGTCCGGAATACGGTTCCGAGCCTGTTCCGGCAGCGCCTCCTCCGCTTTTTCGACCATGAACTCACCCGGATGTTGACGAAGCGGCGGTGCCGCGCTCGGCAGCCATTTCTGACTGGCACTCAGGAGGGCCTGGAGGGCAAGGGTGCCGGCGAATCCTCCGATCGCGCCTAGCGCGATTCGGCCGACCCAATGAGCATCCCCGTTGTGATTGATGTCAATAAGCTTCTTCATGTTGTCTCCGCTTGTTATGAGATGTGCCTCCTCGCGCTCACTTTGATCGCGTGGAAATCGCGGATGGAGTCGGGGCGCGATAGTCATGCCGGGACGGGAGGCTTCTTCTTCGCTTGGGCCGCTTCCAGTCGGTCCAACTTGGTCTCATGTCCGATTTTCCGCACATTCTGCGCCTTATCGTAGCTTTCCATCAGCGAACTTGTGAACACCACGGTGTATATCATGGCTATCAGCGCCCGGTCGTAGGGTGGGCCGAGGGCCGCGAGGTCCACCAGCGGGACATGGTGGACCTCGCGGCCCTCGGCCCACCCTACCAATACCGTTATCCCTACGCGGAAACGGCAATGGACCCGCTGGGAAATGCACGCCATTGCGGCGTCGAAGTGGTTTGCCTCAAGCGATCTGCACGACGCTGCCGTGCAGATCGCCTGGGCTTCTGGCTGAAGAGATACGGGTGATCGACTACCGCCGAGATGCGGCCGACGGCTCGGCCTCGCGATTGAGCGGAGGCAAAGGGCAGGGCTGAAGGGCGAGAAGTGAGGCGAGCCCGAAGCTGGTTGGCCACGCGCCCGCCCTGCTATCTCCCAACTTATTTGCCCTTAGCAGGGCGCTTGGCGGCGGCTTTCTTGGCCGGGGCAGGTTTGGCGGCCGCAGCCGGCTTGCTTTTCGTCGCGGCGGACTTGGTTGTCTTGGCCGTACTCGTCTTCTTGGCGGCCGCGCTCTTAGCCGGCTTCTTCGCGGTTTTCGCGCCGACGGCATTGCTGACCGGCGTCACGATATACTCGTCCGCCTTGGTAGCGACCGTCTGCGCCGCTTCCTTGACGGCCTCCCCGACTTTCGTCAGGGTACTCTTCTTGGTTTTCTTCGCCATCATCTTCCTCCCTTGGTGTATTGGCAACCGCACGGTGCGGCTCAGTTTTTGCTATCGACAAACATCCTATCGGGACTGAACCGCCCGCGCCGCGCCGATCGCGCTTGTCGTGCCACGCCGGGACGATCGCACCACTCGAAGCGATTTATCCAGCGCGTAGGGTTTTTGTGGGCAGGCAGTGGATTGACCGCATCCATTGGGTGCGTCAGAATGAGGACGCCGACGATTCGACCGAGCCGAGACAAAAGGCGGCGAATCGTGGACCGTCCGGGTCGGGAAAGGCGGCTTTCATGTTTGAATCTCGCTGGCTGGAATGCAAAAGACCGGCGCCGATGCTGCGCTATGTGGCCGAGCGCGCCAGTCGGCGCAAGCGGTTACTGTTCGTCGCCGCTTGCTGCCGGCGGCTGTGGCCGTGGTTGCGCGGCGATGCCAGCCGTCGAGCCGTCGAGGAACTGGAGCGCCAAGCGGATGCTTCCCGGCCACGATCACCGTCCCAGGCCGTGCGTGCGTTGGCTCGCAGCGCGGTGAGCGCCGCAGAGGAACGACGACAAGGAGCCAACGCCGTCCATCAGGAGGCGGACGCGCGGCGTGCCGGCGTATGGGGATCGATTTGGGTGGGCGATCCGCCGGCGCCATCGGTTTTGGTTCGCGCCGCGGCCGAGGTCCAGGAGGCGTTGGCACACCAGCAAGAAGCGGAGGCGGGGGTCCAAGCGAGCGAACTTGTCGCGGCTGTCATGGAGGAATGGGATAATCTGGAGCTAGTCGCCAGGCAGACCACGCAAGTTGTTGTACACGGCCGCATCGCGGCCTTGACGCGCGTTCGCGCCCTGCGCTGGCTGCACCGCGCCGATGAGGAGGCGGATCGTCCGGTGCCGCGTTCGCGGGCGGCTTTGCGCGCCGCCCAGGTGGTGCAATGGATCGAGCAGCAGGAAGAGACCATCCGCGAGCGCGCCGAACGCCAGGAAGAGCGGACGGCGAAGGTCGAACGCCGGGCGCAGGTCGCCCTGATCCGCGATCTCTTCGGCAATCCTTTTCGTCCCGTGGCGATCGAGCCGGCTTGTCTGGAATGGAACGAGGGCTGTTTGGTCAAGATGGCACGTACCATTTACGACGAGCGCAAATATCAAGATATGACGATTCTGGCCGATGCACTCGAAGAGGCGGGTTGCGGCACTGCCGAACTTCTCAATCATTGCCGTCAGCCCGGCGAACACGCTCGCGGTTGCTGGGCGCTCGATTTACTGCTGGGGCTTCCCGTGTAGCTGCGCCGTTTACGTTTCGCGAAACGTAAACCCGCGCTCCGCTGCGAGTCGCGGCTACACTTGAGGCTTCACGTCATCCCGATGCTGCACGAACCAGCGTAGTTGCCGCGCCAAACCAAGCAGTACATCCACCTCCATCGGCGTCGGTCCGGCTCGGCCAATCAGATGCCGCAGCGCGTGCATCAGCGAATCGGCCTTCTCGTTCCACAGAAAATGAACGTCTTCCAGCGCCTGCCGTAAATGCTCGAAGGCGCGTTCCTGATCGGCGAAGGGAGCCGGTGCCGCAGCCATCGGTAACAGCGTCGGCGCGGCCGTGTGCCGCAGCCAGTGGCGGCGCAATTCGTACACGCAGATGGCCACGGCCTGCGCGAGATTCAGGGCGGCGAACGTCGGATCGGTGGGTATGTGGATGAGATGATGGCAGCGCATCACCTCGGCGTTGGTCAACCCACTCGATTCGGGACCGAACACCAGGGCGACCGGCCCCGTCGCCATCGCTTCAATGAGGCGCGGCGCAATCTCGTCCGGTGAGCCGACGAATTGCCGGCGTACCAGTCCGCCGACGCGCGCCGATGTGGCTGCAACCAGCACGCAATCGGCCACGGCTTCGCCCAAATCCGCGACGATGCGACAGCGCTGTAGCACCTCGTCACCGTGCGTCGCCAGTTGATGCGCACGCGGATCGGCGGGATCGGCCGCTGGCGCAACCAGCACCAGTTCAGATAAGCCCATGTTGCGCATCACGCGCGCGGCCGCTCCGATATTGGCGGCGATTTGCGGTCGCACAAGAACCACACGGCAATTCATGTCCGGAGCCAGCCCTCGAGTGGACGCTTCGTTACGGGCCGTTGTCGCCGGCGAGCCGGAAGGACTTGCCGGCGCGGGTCAGCAGGAAGCGACCATCCGAGGTAATGAGGAATTGGGGCGTCGCCGCACCTCGCTCCTCGGCCGCTTTTTGAGGCTTGTCACCGGCGTTCTCCGGGAGTTTCCATGCTTGCAGCATGGAGGGGGACAACTCGGTGACAGCAACATACAGACGCTTCTGATCCGGAGCAAGTCGCACGGGACAGGCTCCATACATCCCGCCCCATCGCATCGTCACCGTGCCCTGCTTAACATCCACCGCCACCGTGTCCGTCCATTGTCCCCTGAGACTGACGAACACCATTCCCTGATCCGTCGCGTCTAACCCGTAGGGGCTGCCCGGAAGCGGTACTTCCTTCTGAACCTTTAGCTCGGCCGGATCAATCACCTGCACTGCTCCCTTGCCGGGCATCGGCTGGCCCGCCGCATACAGCGTCTTGCCATCAGGCGTCAGGCATATTTCCGCAGTCTTTTCCAGCAGGGCGATCTCTCCCGCCGACTGATGCGTCATCGTGTCGACCCGGCCAATTTTAGGACTTTTGTCATTCGTAATATCCAGATAGTACAGCCAACGGCCATCGGGCGAGAGGATCAGGCGCGCGATTTTCTTCCCCAGTGGAATGACGGCCGTGGGCTGCAAAACCGCCCCATCCTTGAGCTTACCCTCTCGCAGCGCTCGCCCGTCATGCACATGGATGTCTCCCATGCCCAGCAACCGCTGACTTGAGTTCGTGCCTTGCAACATCTGAGGCTTGCTAACGGCCAGATAAAGCAGGCCGCGTGCCTGGTCCAACACGCTGGCATAGGCGGAGAGTTCACCCAGCGAATAGGCACCTGTCTGCTTGAAGGCGGGATAATCGCAGCGCACCAGTTGCTGTCCTTCGACGAACAACGCCAGATGGGCTTGCGGATCAACCACGGCCGTATAGAACCGAGGGATGGCCGGCCCTGGTTTCAGATCATCAGGCTTGGGTTGAGACGGAGGTTTCGGCTCCTCCCGAGGAGCCGGCGGGTTGCCGGCGGGAACAGCCGGGGGAGTGCGTTGAACCGATACAGGGCGTTTCTTGGTATCAACCCCCTCGGCACGGTAATAGTGCAGCAGCGCGGTCCCCAGCACCAAGGCTCCGATACCGAGATATCCCAACAGAGCCAGGCCGGCAGCTAAAAACCCGCGAAGAACGCCCGGCCACTTCTCACGCTGCACGATCATGGCATTGATGCCGCACAGCCCGAAACCCACCGCGCCCGGCAGCGCTCCGCCCAGCGTGAGGATCGGGATGCCAATCGGCAGCAGCACGAACACGACAAAATACCAGGGCAAGATGTAACTGCTGTTTGGCAGGGACGACCGATCGCCGTGAAGATAGGAAACCAAGTCCTCAGCGAGGCGATTTTGATAGCTGATCCACTTGGCGATTTGCAGTTGCACGGTTCGGCCATCCAACTCGATGGCAAGCCGACTCCCGCCCAGGTATTTCGCTGGCGTGCCCAGAGGGATAAGCGCGGTCCGCTTTTTCCCTTGCTGCAAACGCACTCCTTCCGGTGACAGCGAACCCTGATGGCGACCCTTGAGAAGTTTTTCCGGATCGTTTCGGACGATAGCCGTAAACGTCACATGGCCGCCTTTGGAGCCTTGATTGTTGGAGACGGGAGATCGATCCGCCGGTAGGAGGTCAACCGCGTCCTCGACAGGCTTGGGTCTGGGTGGAGCGATATGGGCCGGACGCTTGGCGATCTGCTCCGCGCTCGCCGGTCTCTTCGGCGGGGTTGCTGGCGCGGAGGGCACAGCCGGCGGAGATGCCGGCGCCCGAGTTGCGAAGATCGTGCCGCACTTGGGACATTTGACGTTGCGCCCCAGGACCGCATCGGCGACGAGAAGGGTCTGCTTGCACTGGGGGCAGGCGAACGAAGCCATGAGAGCGACTCCTCGTTAATCAACGGATGTCATGGTTCCAGGGACGGTCTCGAAGCTCTCTCGGCCGAGATTGCGGAGAAGGAGCGTGCGAATCGTTTGATTCTAGCTTGTAGGAAGTTAACCGTAAAGGAGGCGCATCGAATGCGGAAGGCGGGCCTTACTTGCGAGTCAATTCGACGGCCATTTCCTTGACACCCTGCAAATTGAGCTTGCCGCTACCCAACACGGGCAGTTCCGGCACGACATGGAAATCGCGCTCGGCTGGTATCCACAGATTCGGCAAACCTCGACTGCCCAACTGCTGCGCCCACGGACGCACTTCCAGGCCATCGTGACGCAAATAGAGGACGATCAGCCGTTCGCCGCGCGACTCGTCGGGCACACAGGTGACAACGCAGATACGTTCACTGGTGCCGAGAATCTCATGTAGCACTTCCTCAATCTTTTCCAACGGCACCATTTCGCCGCCGCACTTCGCGAAGCGCGATAGCCGACCCGTCAGCGTGATGAAACCATCCGCGTCCAGACGCGCCATGTCGCCGGTGACATACCAACCATCGCATAACACATCGCGCGTCAACTCCGGGCGGCCGAGATAGCCCTTCATGACATTGCCGCCGTGGATGAGCAGCAAACCTTCCGCCCCAATCGGCAGCGTCGCGCGGGTGTCGGGATGAACGACGCGCGCGGCGACGCCGGGCAACGGCTGACCGACCGTGCCCGGTTTGTTGGCAATCTGTCGAACGCCATTCAGTTCCACATCCGGCAAATTGCTGGCCGCGACCGGCGATAACTCCGTGCAGCCGTAGCCCTCCAAGGGCAGGATGTCAAACTTCCGATGGAACTCTTGGGATAGCGAAACCGGCAATTTCTCGGCACCGCAAATAAGGACACGCAAGGTGCGGAAATCGTCCGGCTCGCACTTCCGTAGACAGAAACGCAGAAACGTCGCCGTCGAGACGTAGATGCTGCACTGATATTTGCGGCACAGTTCGCCGATTTCCTTGGCCTGGCGCGGATCGGGGTGGTAGATCACCGACGCGCCGACTTGCAGCGGCGCCCACAATGTCACCGTGTAGCCGAAACTGTGGAAGAACGGCAGCACGCCGAGGGCGCGATCGTTGGGCGTCAGGGTCACGGCCTGAATCATCGATTCGGTGTTGGCGACGATGTTGCGGTGGCTGAGCATGATGCCCTTCGGCTCGCCGGTGCTGCCGCTGGAGAAAATCACCGTGGCCACATCGTCGAGACGATGACGGCCCAGACGCAGCACCACGTATTCCAGAAACCAGCCCGGCAGCAGGAGGACCGCCAACCAGCGGGATATACGCATCCAGGCGGTGAAGCGTGGGGCAATGTCCTCGAAATAGATCAACTCCACGCCCGGACCAGGATCGAGCGGGAGGCGACTAGTGAAGCGCCGCGCCGTGATAACGTGGCGTGCCCCGCACTGGCGCAGGGCGGAGCGAATGGCGTCGGCGGAGGCGGTGTAGTTGAGATTGACGGCGGTTTTGCCGAGCAGGGCCATGACGATATTGGCGAAAGCACCGCCCATGCTCGACGGTAGCCAAATACCGACCATCGGGGCATCGCCCAGCAGCGGCCGAAAGAATTTAGCCCCGCACATTGCCCCGGCGAGGGCACGGCCATAACTGAGTTGCTCCGGTCGTGCGCTGTCGAGGAAACAAGAGCGGAAAGGCCGGCGCGCGGCCACGCGCACAAACCGGCGATGCGCCGGTTTACGCCGCTCGGCACGCTCGATGGCGGCGTCCGCCGATAGTTGTTGCAGCGCCTGCCGCACCTCGGCGGCCGGCGTTCCCAACGGCAACGGCTGTCCGAAGGTGACATGGGCCGGATAGCGAAACGTCAACGGCCAGCGCCACGATAGCCGGCCACCGGCCACGCCGAAGAGACTGCCGTAAACTTGATCGAGGCAAACCGGCAGGATGGGTGCATGGCTCTTGCGGGTGATGCGCTCGAACTGGCGAGGGAACGGCAGCGCCAGGCCGTTGGGCATGACGCGCCCCTCGGCGAAGATGCACACCAACTCGCCGCGTGCGAGGGCGTCGCGCGCTTGCCGCAGCACGCGCACGACCTCGCGCGGCCCCGCGGCACCATCGACCGCGAAGACGCCGGCCCAGCGCAGCAGATGCCGCACGCCCCATTGCTTCGCCCAGCCGGCAAACAATACCACGCGGACGAAACGCCGCTGCGCCGCCAATAACAGTAGCCAATCGAGATAGCTGACATGATTGCAGACCAACAACGCGCCGCCGCGCGAAGGGATATGCTCTCGGCCGCGTACACGCAGGCCGTAGATTGAGTGACTGAGAAGCCACACTCCCAACCGCAGGACGCGGTAGGGGAATAGCCAGCACACAGCCGGCAGCGCAAGCAACACCACAGGGAGCGCGAAAAGGCTCGCCTCGCCGATGGAGTGATCAACGCCGAAAAACAAGCTCGCGGCCGAGATGCAGGCAACCGACGTCTCTGCCACAGTTTAACTCCAGGACAACAGTCCCCGCGGAAACGCTAGTCCGCACTAACATCGCAAGGTAGCCAGCCGCGCCGATGTCGTCAAGATGGAGCTTACAGACTTCTGGGCCAACCCTTGCCAGCCCGCAGCGCCAGCAAGGGATTCCCTTGCTGGCGCTGCGGGCTGGCAATCAAGGATACTGAGATGATCGCATCAAGGATTGCCGACCGACGGATAAAGCGTGATGGCCGTCACCTTGCCCTCGTGCATCTCGAAGCCGATGCCCAACGAATCATAGCGGCGGATTTCAATCTTACGGCTGGCGCGTGCGGAACCGGCCACTTCGATCGAAAAGTCTTGGCTGACATCTTCGGGGTAGACATCCAGCACCCGACCCTGACGGTCGAGAATCTTGAGTCCGCGTTCCGTCCCGGCCCGCGGACTCCGCGCAATAACGGCCCGTACTCGGTCTTCGTAAAACACGATGCAAACTTTGTCGTCCTCGGTGCGCTGCACATCCAGTCGGGGCAGAGCCTCGACCGGCAAGCCGACATCTTCGGCTCGAAGCACATGGCCGAGATAGCCAGGCGTCTTCTCCACCGCCCACGGGTTCATCGGCGCCCCCTTCACCAGCTTCAGTCGATCCACCACTTCCTGTTGGGAGTCGCCAATGCGGACGCCCAACAGTGACGCATGGTGTGCATCCATCGGCCGAGTCTTGAAGAAGCGGACATAAACCAGCGCCGCCAACCCGACAAGGATCAGCAGCAGCAATCCGCGGAGCAGGACACGCCGGCGCATCCACCTGCGTGGTGGTGTCGGTGTGTAAGCAATGGTCGGCTCCGCCGCCTGGCGCGAGGCGACCAGCTTATCCATCGCGCCGGGCGGCAACAGCAAGATGCCGCTGGCCTTGCCCAATTCCTGTAAACGCAGATACACCTCAATAGCGTTCGGTGGCCGCTCGGCCGGGTTCGGCTTCAGGCATTGATCGAGAAGTTCCTGCAAAGTCGGCGATGCTTCGGGACACAGTTCGCACAGTTTTTTGCCGCTGACGTAGGGTAACTGTCCGGTGATCGCCTCGTGAATGACCAGGGCGGCGCTGTAGAGATCGGAGCGAACATCGACCGACTGGCCGGCCAATTGCTCCGGCGACATGTAGCGCGGTGTGCCCAGCACTGCGCCGGGGTTCGTCAGCGTCTCGGCGTTGCCGCCCTCGCCGCGGCGGAAGATGCGCGCGATGCCGAAATCGAGGACGCGTACATGCAAACGGACGCCGCTTTGATTCAGCAAGAAGATATTGTCCGGCTTGATGTCGCGATGCACGATGTTCTTGCCGTGAGCATGAATCAGCGCCAGCAGCAGTTGGGCGCTCAGTTGCAAAGCCGCCTTCAGCGGCAGCGGTCCCTCGCTTTGCAGCCGTTCGCGCAGCGTCTGCCCTTGCAGATACTCCATGACCAAAAACGGTCCGTGCGTGGGATCGATGCCGAAGTCGTGGACCACGACGATATGCGGATCGGACAGCTGACTGGCGATGCGTGCCTCGCGCTGGAAGCGTTGATCGAACTCGTTTTCGTTGCGCAGTTCGGCGTTGATGAGCTTGACGGCGACCTCGCGGTCGAGGGTGACATCCACGGCAAGATAGACCTTGGCCATGCCGCCGCCGCCGCGCAATTCCGTCAGGCGATAGCGTCCGCCAACCGTGATGGGTAGCTCGATCTCCTTGGGGACGGCAGGTTGTCCGGTCTTCGTTGCTCCGGTGGGCGTGCGGGTAGGACTAGCGGCCGAGGTCTCTGTCAGCGGCGTACCGTCGTGAGGGCAAAAACGGACGCCCGGCTCCAATTCCTGATGACAGGTAGGACAGTGTATCACGATGTTTCCCCGTTGGCCGGGCCGGCCGCTTGTGGCTTAGCGAGGAGCGCTAAGCCGCAAGCGGCTCAAGGGACATTTCATGGACGCGGGCGTACCTTCCAGAAGTCATCGAACAATCCGGCCCTCTGTACTTCGACGGCGAGGGGGTCTTTCTTGTCGTCTTTCTTGCCGGTCGCCAATTTCAGGATGGCGTAATCGCCCAGACGTGGATAAAGCAGCGCGTTGGTGCCCTGAAAATCCGCGGCATGGAACGTGTGTCCCGAATTGAGTACGACGTAGTGCAGGGTCGAAAGCGAGCTGGGATAAATCATGGCCGGCACATGCTCCGCGGCGGCGTAGTCCTTGCCCTCCCAGGTAATCTTGTCTTTTGTCCAGGTGAACGGCAAGTCAGGTAGAACTTGCTCGATCAGGCTGTTCGAGGACGGATCGCCGAACAGGATGAGATGATGGCTGGCGATGTCCTGCGGCGTCACTTCCACATCGTCCTTGACGGGGAGGTCGCCGCGCAGATATTTCGACCATTCCTCGCGGAAGCGTTTGAGGTTGGCCTTAGCGTAGTCGTCGGTGGCCTCGTGCCAGGGCTGGCCGGTACCGCGCACGCACAGAAACGGCGTCGTGAAGGCGTCATCGATCGGCCCTTGTAGGCCCGGCATTTTCTGCGGCTTGCGCAGACGATCGGTGTTGATCTTTTCCGGTAACACGGAGTGCCAGCGGCCGGCGCGGCGCTCCAACCACAGATACAAAGACGGAGAATTCGGCGAGGGCACATACGGCAAGGCTTCGACACGTTGGTTGTCGATCTGCACGGTGATGGCTTGCCGAGAGGCATCCGGCCAGAGAACGAGTTGCAGAACGCGGACGTTGCTGGTTTTGATCTTGAAACCCTCGTCGGTGCGCTCGGCCTCGACGGAGGCACGCTGATAGTGCTGCTCAAGCCCTCCAATGTGAACCCAAGCGCAGCTGGGATATTTCAACGTGTAAGTCACGAAACGGACACGGGGCGGATAGTCCTCTCGCCCTTTGGCGATGTATTGGCCGCGCGCCTCGGCGACCTTTTTTTGCCATTCGGCGGGAAATTGATGACCGAGTTTGGGAGCGATCAGCAATTTCATGGGAATGTTGAGGGGCTTCAAGCGTTCCTCGATATTTTGAGCCGCTTTCAGCTGCGGATCGTCCGCGCCGCCGTAGGCCACGACCGGCACATTGAAGGCGTTCTCGGCGTAATCGACGGCGTCGTAGATGCGCAGACACGCTTCCTGGTAGGGCGGCAGCTTGGCGGGCAGGTTCTTGACGTAGCCGTGCGTGGTGGTGAAGCCGGCTCCGGGACTGATGGCACACCAGTGATCGGGATAGTGTAGACCCAGATGCCAGACGCCGGCACCGCCCATGGAGAAGCCGCGCAGCACACCGCGATTGTCATCCAGCCATTGATCGCGTTTCATCTTCTGCTCGACGATCAAGAAATGGTTGATCGCCTCGCTCACATCGGTTTCGCCCGCCCAGCGATAGGCGACGTTGCCGCGACCGTAAATATCAAGACGAACGTAATCCAGATTGTCCGGCGCCGGCTTGGAACCGTTGTGTTGATGCAGGAAGCTCACCTCGGTCAACTTCGCGTTACGGCCGTGTAGCACAACCTCCATGCGCCATTTCTTCCGCTCCTTGCCATAGTCGGCCGGGAAGGTGACGGCGTAGGGCTGTACCGAGCCATCGATTTGCGAGCGACAGCCGTGAACGACCGTGTGGCCGGTTTGCTGATACCAGGGCGTTTCGCCCTGCGCCTGCTGGCTGGCGCGGATCAGACCACGCTCCAGCGCCTCGATAGTCCACTCGGCGGCGTCCTTGTCGTAAAACTCATCATGACGAGTGATCCATAAAGCGGCTTTGTAATAAACCTCAATGTCGGCCAAAAACGGGTCATGCACACCCAGTTGACGGAACTGCCGCAATACGGCGGCGAGTTTGTCCTTGCGTTCCTGGATCTTTTTGAGGATCTCCGCGCTCGGCTTGACCGGCGGTGGTGGAGCATATTTCGTCGGCGGCGCGGCAAACAAAACGACTGCGGACAGGGAGAGTAGCAGCACGGGAAAAACCATCGCCACGAAGCGTCGTGACACGTTCATAATCACCATCCTACTCGCAGAGGGATCAACCATACGACGTGACGTTGACGATACTGTGCCGACGCTCGCGGAGCAAGAGGCCGCGAAGAAATGCAGAAGGCAGAATGCAGAATGGAAGACAGGCGTTTTTGATTCTGCATTCTGCCTTCTGCATTATTTTTTGAGCGGCTGGGCTGTCTGCACGGCAAGGGTGAAGATGACCTGACCGGGGGCGGAACGCTGGCGCAGTTCGAGGCGATCGACGAATTGCAGATTGGCGAGCAGTTTGTCCAGCTGCTGAGCGGCTTCGTCGGGGCTGAGACGGTTCTTGTCGGCGAGGAATCGCACGATCGGCTCGCGGCGTTCTTTGAGGTAGCTCCGCCAGTCCTTGACCGAGATGCGCAGCAGAGGCGTAGGCGCGTCGGCGGCGGGAGCAGGGGCTGGCGTCGTCTGAGCGAAGCGGCTGATGCGGTCGAGGGAACTGGAGAGAACGAGATAACCGTTGAGCAGAGCGTAGGCCGGCTGCACGCCAGCCGGCAAGCCATGCTCGCTCGCCAGGTAGTGGACCTCTTGCTTGTCCACGTCGATGGTCTTGGGCGTTATGGTTTGATCGGGGTGTTGGCGGTTGTAACCGAAGACAAAAAGTCGCGTCAAGGAATCGAGCATGTCGAGGAGCTTGTGATCGAGCGGCTTCTTCGTCCGGGTGGAATCCACACGCAGGGCGAAAAGCGTTTGCGGCATCCAGCCCTTGTCGCGCGCCGCAGGGGTAGTCACGCACAATCCCCAATCCGGCCCGAGGCCTGGTAGCACATCCTTGGCGAAGTTGTCGGTCCCAAGCAGTACGCCGACCTGACGATTCAGGTTGGCGTTGAACGATTGCCGGCTCTCCGGCGTCAGAAAGCCGCCAAACACGTCGGACAGGGCGGCACCGTCGAAATGGCTGGCGACGGCGAGCAGAGCCGTCTCCGGGAAGCGCCGCCATAAATCACTTGGCGTGGACGCCTCGCGGAGTAGCCGCTGCGCGGCGGACGGCAACTCCACGACGCGGGCACGCATGCCCACGGACAGGTTGATGTCGCGATCCGCCGGCGATAGCGATAGCACGACGCTATCGAGAGCCTTCCAGTAGATCGCGAAGTGTTTGGCGGGGGCGACACGCTCGGCGGCAGCAGCGACGGCCTTGGACTCGACCTCGGCGTCGAACGCGCGCGGATTGAGCCACACGGCGAACAGGGCGCGCTCCGCGTCGAGTTCCCGCAGACGGCGTGTCACCTCCGGCACGGCGTCTGCGCTTCGGGTGCGGTCGCAATCGATGGCCTGCCGAAGAATCGCTTCCTGGCCGGACAGCGCCAAAATGGAGCCATGCACGAAGTAGAACGTCGGAGGCTTGCCGCGCTCGACACGGCGATAATAAGTGACGTCGTTGTGCCGGCGTTCTTCTAGTTCCTTCAGTTCGCCTTCGTCCTTCTGGAGTTTGTTGAGGCGCTCGATCAGATCGGCGAGAACCTTGGCATTGCGCGCCCGAACCAGGATGATGCCTTGCTCCTCTTGCGGTTTACCAGGCGGGCCGGGCCGATAGGCGAATGCCAGGGCGTCTCCCAGGATGTCGTCGCGCAATTGCGCCCAATCCAGGCCGAGTTTGTCTTTTATCTTGGCCTCGAATTTGTCGAGTTTTTTCAACTCTTCGCTTTTGCGAAGTTTGTCCATGAAGGGTGATTGACGTAGCTGCTCCGCGAATGGCGAAGTGTGGAGAGAGGTCGCGTGGCCGCGCAGGTCTTGCACGAGGAGACAGAAGCCGATCGAGTCGGGCACGAGCCGAAGTAATTCATCGCGGGGCGTGGCAGCCCGCAGCGGTGCAGCCAGGGCGAGCAGGCCGAGTGCCAGCCAGAAACCACATCGTCTTCGGCGATTATCGGAAGGCGATAGCTGCATGATACGATACCCTTCGTTTTAGCCAGCCCGCCGCGTCAGCAAGGGATTCCCTTGCTGACGCGGCGGGCTGGCCAACAGAAACTTACAAACCCTTTGGTTCCCCATCCATCGGCGGCAATTCGCGCAGGAATAAACCAACCGCCCGCCGAGCAGAATTCGTCACGGGTTCGAGTCCGTCGGAAACACCCTGACCAGCCTCGCGCAGCGGGCGGGTCGGCGACTCGATGGATTCCAGATCGACTTTCGGCAATGACGGACGCGGCACTTCCCGCACCAGCCAGCGCGTCGAGCTTACGGTTTCATCGGCGGTCTTGCTGGTTAGCGAGGCGACGGCCTCGCTCGCCTCGGCCACCGATTCACGTAAGGTCGGCGAAGCAGGCGGGAGAACCGGCGTCTCCTTCGGCAAAGGCGGAGCCTGCGTCACCTCCGGTTCGGATGTTCCGCTCTCGCGTGTGGGAGATTGGCCGCGCCAGTCGAGCCGCAGTCCTAGCGCGATAAACAAGCCGGCGGCAAGCGCCAGTGTCACCGCCCAGCGGCGCTTGGCCCGGCGGCGTGTCCGACGGCGATCGAGCAAGACACGGTCGGCGATTCGCGCGGCGAAATCAGGCGGCGGCAGCGGCGGCGTCAGCCGACGTAGACCATCCTGCAAACGCCGCGTTGCCTGTTCCAGCGTCCGGCAGTCGGCACAGCCGCGCAGATGCTCAAGGAGTTCCGGCGACTCGATAGGTGTGCCGTCGAGGCGCTGTTGCAACAGATTGTGGGAGGCCTGACAGTTCACGATTCTTCTCTCCCGTTTTTTGGCAGGGGGGCGGTCGGGTGTTCTTCGTTGTCGGCGGGGACCATGCCCCGGCGGCGCAGACGTTCGAGAATCTCCAGGCGAGCGCGGTGCAGCCAGGTCTTGATGGTGCCGACCGGCCGACCCATCACCTGGGCGATTTCCTCATACGGTTGCCCCTGCTCGTGAAAAAGTACGAACGCGGTGCGATACTCCAGCCGCAGTTCACCGAGGGCGCACTGGATCTCTTGAAGCAATTCCGTGGAGTCGTCCGCGGCGGGGCCGGGTAGCGTGTCTTGCAAGTAATTGACCAACTCGGGCCGTCGGGTGCGCTGGGTCAGCCAGGTGCGGCAGCGATTGACGGCAATGCCCATAATCCACGGTTTGAGTGGACGTTGGCAGTCCCAGCGGCGCAGACTACGGAAAACACGCAGAAACACTTCTTGCGTCACATCCTCGGCATCGTGACGATGATTGAGCAAACGCACGCACAGGCCAAAAACTTCGGTCTGGAATCGGCCGACCAGCAGATGGATGGCCTCATCCTCTCCACGCAGGCAGCGTCGAACCAAAGTAGCATCGTCGTCCGTGGTCACGGTGGCTGCTCGTGAGAAGATACCCCATGCGGCGGCAAAGAGTTTCAGCCGTAGATCAGGAGTCAGGAGTCAGGAATCAGGAGTCAGGAATCAGAATACTGTCCCCTGACTCCTGACTCCTGATTCCTGATTCCTGACTCCTAACTCCTGACTCCTCAAGCTGGGATGATTGGTAAACAACGCCGTGCGCCGGAAGGGAAAGACCGTGGTGAAGTGTTCCAGGAGACGCTCGCGCACCAACGATGGACGCAGCGGGCCGCGACGTTCGCGCGCCAGCGAGGTCATCGGCTCCGTTTCGTTGGCGGCGGTGCGGACCATGCGGAAAGGAAACAGATCCGGATTGATGTTCAGCACCGCGCCGAAATAGGCCACCCAATCGCGCACGGCCACGCCGATACTGGCGATGAGACGCGCTCCTACCCACACGCCGGGCTGTCCCGGCCGCATCTCGCCCTTGACGCCGAAATCGTCCAACATGGCCACAATCAGGCGTTGCAGACGCTCGACATACGCCGTCACGCCCAGACCCCGCGTATCCAGAGCCACGATGGGATAGATGGCCAGCTGTCCGGGTAGATGCAGCAGACAGCCGCCGCCGCGATTGACCCAGCGCACCGGCCAACGCCGCGCGCGCAGTTCGTCGAAATCACAGCGAATGTTGGCGGGCGAGCCGTCGCGTCCCACCGTGATGAGGGGCGGATGCTCGCAGAGTACCAGGGAGGCCGAATCTCGTTCGCCGGCCGTGTGAAACGCCAGGGCACGCTGCAAGGTCAGCGCTGCCTCAAACTCGACGGAGCCGAGCAAATAGACGCGCAGCAGCGAATCCGTCGTCAGCGTCCCTCTCGTGTTGGAATGGTCATGGTCCATGAGCATCCGTCCATCGCGTGGATGCGGCAAGTTCGGAAAACAAATCGGATGCTCCACCATAGCAACGCGCGCACGGCATCGGCAAGATGGGCTTAGCGTGAGAATAGGATTACGGAAGTGTAGGCGAATTCGCGTTGCTCAAGGGTGTGCCAACTCGATGGCGCGAGCTGAGATGCCAGGCGCAGCCGTTCGTCGCGCGGCAGAGCGGCCGTCATGACCACCCATAGACGATCGCCGCGCGGCGCGGGGATCGGCGACTCATCTAGTAGATGAAAGGCCGGACCCAGTTGGCGGAAGTAATACTGCTGTGCCACGTCATTGCCGAGAATGAAGTCCTCGGGATGCTGCCGCGCTCGCACATAAGCTGCCACTTTGGATATATCGGCCTCGCGCCAGGGATGGACCACCTGTTCCAGCGACGAAAACAAAGGCAACAGCAATAGACCCACCAAACCGGCGCAGGCCAGCCGACTCCGTGCGGTCAACCAGGCGAACACCGAGGGCACTCCCGCCGCGCCAAGCAAGAGGACGGCCGGCGTCGCATAGGCCATGACCCGTGCGCCACCGAAGGGATAGCGATGTACACAGGCCGCCGCCAGCGCCAGCGCAATGGGTGCCGTCATCAGCAGCACCGCCGTCCGTTCGCCGCGTCGCCACAGGCAAAGCGCCCCCGGCACCGCGAGGAACGCCAGCATTTGTCCCAGCGGCTTGCAGCAGTAGCGACATACCTCGAACGGCGACAGAAGGAACCAACCCGGCACCGTCCAAGGTCTGTCCCAGTTCGGCATGCAGGCGACCCAGCAGGAATGGATCTCGGCATCGTGTTGGCAGCGCACCGGACCAAGCACCAGCCACAACAGCGCCGCCCCCGACGTCGCCGCCAGCGCTCCATAAGCCATCCAGGTCCGCGCTTGTTTCCGGCGATACACCGCCGGCAGATAGGCGAAGAGTAGACCGGCACAGAGAAAACAGGCGGGATAGGACGACAGCAAAAGCAGCGGGGCCAGCAGCGCATAGACCAGCAGCGAAACGGCGAGGCGATCTTTTTTCGCCAAGCAGGGCACGGCCAGCACAACGACGGCGGCCAGCACATCGACGGAATACGCCTTGGCCTCGGACGCATGCCACAGCAGTTGCTCGGAAGCGGCGAAGAGCAGCACGGCCCAGGGTACGGCCTGCGACATGAGCAAGCGTCGCGCTACCAACACAAACAGAATCAGGGCGGCGCAGCTGGCCAAAAACGAGGGCAGACGGAAGGCGTGGCTGCTATCGCCCAACAGCAGGCTAACCATTTTCAAGACGCACAGATACAGCGGCGGAGCGGCCTGATGATAGTCGAGTCGGCCCATGAATAGGTCGTCGAAACCGCGTGCCGTGACGGTGAGCAACAAGCCGGCCTCATCCTGCCAGACAGCGCGATCGCGCAAATAATGATAGGAACGCAGCGCCAGTCCCACGAGCAACAAGGCGGCGATCAGGAGAGTACGCCTCCGCGTCGCGCATAGGTGAGTTGGCATCATTTTTCGCTCCGCACAGCGGCCTGTCTGCCGATACGGCAGGGGTTCCGCTATACTCGCGGCCTACGGACGCGGCAAGACCGCTCACCCAGGTGTCCGACCGACACCCAAAAAAATACCGCCGCGCGGACCGCCGCTGCGTGGAAGGCGCGGGCGGTTTTGGCGCTCGAAATATCGTTGTCTCCCTCCCATCCCCTGGCATTCGAGAGGAGAATCCGTCTTTCGCCGCCAGGTACTTTTGCTCCCTTCGCCCGGACAACCTAGAATGAAGAAAGGACGCGGGGGACGCCAATCCCCCTTTGTCCGGACGGCGAACCGTCTGGGGCCGGTTGAACACTCCATCTTGAGGATCGCCATGAGCAAAGAATTGATGGATATCGTGTTGCCACGCCTGGCCCAGCGTCTGAATCGTCAACTCCGGCGCTACCGGGCCGGCGAGATGGATGACGCTCAATTCTCGCGCAAATTCGAATCGCTGTTGCAGCAGCAGTATTCCTGGCTGGCCAAGCAAGGCATCCCCGAAGTGGAAGCCGCCGTCGCGGTTCATGGGGCCGTGTTGGTTCTCAGTGGTCCCGGCCTGCGCGCCGAGGCGGCCGAGCAAGCGATGCCTCTGGAAGTGATCGAATACCAAGCCATCTGCGCGGCGGCCGGCGACATCGCTGAGCATTACGGCGTCAGCGAGCAGCGCGCCACACGCCGGTTGGCCACCATCGTCGCCTACTACGCCGAATAACTCGAACCTTTTGCCAGCCCGCAGCGCCAGCAAGGGTGATTTCTTCCCTTGCTGGCACCGCGGGCTAGCATTGAAACCACTTCACTTGTTCATCTGCTTAATCAATTCCTGAATCTTCTTCCCGTTGAACGGCACGCTATCGTTATCGGCGTAGTCGATATTCAGCACTTCCCAGGCGTCCTTGTTGCTGGAGTCAATCTTGACGACAATGTCGGCGACATAGCGGCGGCCGGTGGCAGCGCCGTGAAATTCCATCTTGATGGCCAATTCCGTGCGGCCGGCCTTGGGTTTGGTGTACTCGTGCTTGAGTAAGTCGATTTTCTTGGCCGTCTTGTGCGCCGCCTTGATGATCGCCGTGCCGACGCTGGCGACAAAGCGCTTCTCCTCGTTGCCGCGTCTCTTGAACGAGATGTTGTTCTCGTCCGCTGCCGAGGCCGTCATCGTCCAGCCCAGACATAGAGCGGCCAGCAGGGCCGCCGTCGCTCGTCGTTCCCCCATTCGCGTCATGGTCGCACTCCTTCGAGAAGTCTGTTCTTTACGGCTCGGTTCCAGCTGTGAAGTTATTCTACTGCCAGGCGTGCGAGATTTCGTCACGAGCATGAAATTATTCTCCTGCGCGAACGGCGACGACGGACCAAGCATTCACGCTCCTACGATACCGCCTGGACCGTGAATTATACCTGGATGGATTGTGCCGCGCGGATGGTTTGTGAGCTAGAGTTTGCTGTAACTGGTACTCTACTCTCCCTGTCCGGGCGGCCACGAAGCGAGCCGTCCGGGGCCTCGCATGAGCCGTGTTTGCTGGACTGTCGATGCCGATCAACAGCGTTGAGAATCTGCTCGCCATCCTGCAACGTATGCAGGTGCTGACACCCGACGAGGTGCAAGAGGTTACGCGCGAACTTTGCCCGCACTTCAGCGACCCCGTCGATCTGGCTCATTACCTGGCCGAGAATGAGTGGTTGACCGCCTATCAGGTTCGCTTGCTGTTCACCGATCGCTGGGAAGAGATGAAGATCGGTCCCTATGTGATCCTCGACCGCCTGGGTGAGGGCGGTGTCAGCGAGGTCTTCAAGGCCTGGGATACGCTGCGGGGGCGAGCCGTCGCCCTCAAGGTGTTGCGTCAACATCTGTCTGGCCAATCCGCCGCTCTGCGCGAATTCCAACGCGAACTGCGAACCGTGACGCGCCTGTCGCATCCCAACATCATCAAGACGTTTGACGCCAGCCAGGTCGGCGCACTGCACTACTTCGCCATGGAGTTCGTCGAAGGACTCGACCTGGACCGCCATGTCCGGCGCTCAGGCCCCTTGCCGATCTCGCAAGCGTGCGACTACATCCGGCAAGTGGCTCAAGGGCTGCAACATGCTCATCAGCTGGGGCTGGTCCATCGCGACATCAAGCCGGCCAACCTTTTCCTGATTAATCCACCGCTTGCCGAGACGGCCGGGACGCCGCCGGCGCGGCGCGGCCCGAACGCGGTAGTCAAGATTCTCGACTGGGGTCTGGCTCGTCTGCGCGCCGACGCCGATGAGGCGGTCGATCCGGCCAGCATCGACCTGGACGCCGAGAAGGGCATGTTGATCGGCACAGCCGACTACATCGCTCCGGAGCAGGCCATCGATCCGTGTCTGGTGGACATTCGCGCCGACATCTACAGCCTCGGCTGCACGCTGTATTTCTTGCTGACGGGTCAGCCGCCGTTTCCGGGCGTCTCGCTGATGCAGAAACTGCTCCAGCATCAGGAGGCGGAACGACCGCAAGTGCGCGACGCCCGGCCGGACGTGCCGGAGGATCTCGCCGTCGTGGTGCAACGCATGATGGCGAAGCGAGCGGAGGAACGCTATCCCATTCCGCTGCTGGCGGCGGCCGCGCTGCGGCACTTCGCGAGCGGCAGCGGTCTGATTCGTCTGCCACTCGGAGCCGACGGCGCCTCGCGGCCCGGCTCGTCACCCAATCTGCCCCCCGCGAAACCTGCCACCTCGCTTAATCTTCGCATGTCGCCTCCAGGCGAGAATGGCCGTTAAGAGCCTGTCCCGTAAGCCCCTCTCCCTCTGCACTCAGGGAGAGAGGAACTCACCGGCACGAACACCATGAATTGCCAGCCCGCAGCGCCAGCAAGGGATTTCCTTGCTGGCGCTGCGGGCTGGCCAAAAGGTTCGCGCCTTTTAGTGAACTTGCCAGAACCGACCCCGGCTCTACAATAAACCCTTCTCCCGATTGACATCCCCAGAGTCTAGGGTGGAATTGTTGGACACGAATTGACAAACAGAAAAAGGAGTTCTCTATGGGCGGCCGACGTGGGACCGGACGACGTAAAGTGGGTCGCAAGAAACGACGGATGCGGGCGCGTATTCGTCATCGCAAATAGACTTCATTTCCCGGCCTACCGTGCGACAACGGCTGCCCATACCGTGCGAAGGGGCCGGGGCGTGTTCTGCTCAGCGTTCGCCGGATGGGGGAGTGTTCGTTTGCCGGAGAGCGACACGCAAGCGTACCTCGCGCAGGAGGTCGTTGCCGACGAACAACTGAACGCGGTAATCTCCCGGCGTGGGGAACACCGCGGCGATGGTGGCAGTGACTTCGTAGACTTGATTTGGATTGGCCATATCCAACGGAGAGATCGATTCCTGAATCGAGCCACTGGCTTCATCCGCATCAACAATACGCATGCGTAACATGACTCGCCCGTGCCCCGCTGTCAGCGCCAGGTACACAGAGAACGAATGTTTGGCGGGGAATGTGCTGGAAATGATCCCATTGTGCGCACCAAGGATGTATTTCTTCCCCGTCATCGAATCGTGGTGAACGTGGTCCGCCAAAATCATGGACTGAACGACAGGCGGAGGATGTCCCAGTTTGTCTGTAGACATGGTAGCTCCGAAAAAAGCGACGTTATTCTTCCGATAAGGGTGATCCTCCACGAAGAGACTGTCAAGAGAATTGCTGAAAATTGCCGCAGTTCGTCTGGATCGCGCTACACTCATCCCTTGTCGGGCGCTTTGGAGCGTTGTTCCGCCTCGTGTTTGAGTCGTTCCTGGAGGAAGGCGAGGACGGCGGCTTCTTCGGGCGGCAAATCGGCTAACGAACCCGCGATCTCCTTCTCCACTCGCTGCCGCAGCGTGTCCAAGAGCGAACCATCCAGGTAGGCGTTAATCACGGCCGGGTGGACGTAACACTTGCGGCAAACAGCCTTGGTGTTGCCCAGGCGCTTCGAGACGGATTCGATGGCCTCGACGACGTTGCGCTTGGCCTGCGCTTGCGAGTCGAAGCTCTCGAACTCTTGCAAAGCGCGGGCGGCGAGAACAGTGCCGGCCCAGGTGCGAAAGTCCTTGGCCGTGAATTCCTGCCCGGCGATCTCTTGCAAATACGCGTTGACGTCCGCCGAATTGATGGCTCGCGGCGTCTCCTCCTCGTCGAGATATTGGAACAATTCCTGTCCCGGCATATCCTGGCAGCGCCGGACGATACGGGCGAGCCGACGATCATCCACGCGGATGTTGTGGCGGACACCGCTCTTACCCTTGAAGGTGAAACGCAACATCTGTCCGTTAACACTCACATGGCGATTGCGCAGGGTGGTCAGGCCGAAGGAGCCATTTTCGCGGGCATACTCTTCATTGCCGACGCGAATGAGCGTGGTTTCGAGCAGACGGACAACGGTAGCCAGCACCTTGGTGCGCGATAAACTTGGCTGCGCCAGATCCTGCTCAATGCGGGCGCGAATCCTCGGTAACGCCTGACCGAAGGCAATCAGGCGATCGTACTTCGTCTCATCGCGTGCGCTGCGCCAGCGCGGGTGATAGCGATATTGCTTGCGGCCGCGTGCATCGTGCCCCGTGGCTTGCAAATGTCCTTGGGGGTTCGGACAAATCCATACGTCGGTCCAGGCGGGCGGGATCGCCAACGAACGGATGCGCCTCAGTTGGTCGCGATCGCGCACCGGCTTTCCATCTGGTCCGAGGTAGCGGAAGCTTTTGCCGCGACGTTTGCGCTGAATACCGGGGCGATCATCGCGAACGTAACGCAGTCCCGCTGCCTGAGCCGACTCCACCGGATCGGTGACGAATTGGCGCTGGCCACGACGGACAACTTTCCGAAAGGGACGCGATGGGCAGACTGTCGGGCAGCCGTTGCTCCGAGCGGATTTCATGTGCAATCTCATCTGTTCCGGCCTCGAATTCCCACCGCGCTTCACAAGCGACGGAGACAGGGTGCAAAGGGGAGCAAATGGAGTGCCGCAGCATTCGAGCGGACGTATCGAAGGGGCCGTTTGCTATAATGTGTTACGGAGTGAAGCACCTGGAGAGCGAAAAACGATGATGCACTTTCTCGATGAAATTACCGCCCTCGATCGTCGCGCCTTCCTCGGTCGCTGCGGCATGGGCATCGGTGCCGCCGCCCTGTGGAACCTGTTAGCCCGAGACGCCTCCGCTACTCCTATGGCGGGCATCCTGAAATCTCCGCATCACGCCCCCAAAGCCAAGCGCATCATCTATCTCTTCATGAGTGGCGGTCCCTCGCAACACGATTTGTTCGATTACAAGCCGCTGCTCAACAAGATGAACGGTCAAGATCTGCCGGCCAGCGTCCGCAAAGGTCAGCGCCTGACCGGCATGTCGGCGCATCAAGCCAGGCTGCCGCTGGCTGGCTCGATCTTCCAGTTCGCCCGCCACGGCAAGGGCGGCGCCTGGGTCAGCGATTTGATGCCGTGGACGGCGAAGATCGCCGATGAATTGTGCTTCGTCAAATCGCTGCACACCGAGGCGATCAACCACGATCCGGCCATCACCTTCTTCCAAACCGGCTCCCAGTTGGCTGGCCGGCCGAGTATGGGTGCCTGGCTCAGCTACGGCCTGGGCAGTGCCAACGAAAACTTGCCTGCCTTCGTCGTGCTGATCTCGAAGGACCGCATCGATCAACCGTTGTATGCGCGTTTATGGGGCAATGGCTTCCTGTCGAGTATGCACCAGGGCGTGCAATTCCGTAGCGGCAAGGAACCGGTGCTGTATCTCGCCAATCCCGACGGCATCAGTCGTGAAGCACGCCGCAAGATGCTTGATCGTCTCGCTGAGTTGCATGCCGTGCAACAAGAGCAGACCGGCGATGCGGAGATTCACACGCGCATCGCCCAGTATGAGATGGCCTATCGCATGCAGACGAGCGTACCGGAGGTCATGGACCTGGCGCGGGAACCGCAAAGCACGTTCGCGCTTTATGGGCCGGAAGCGAAGCAACCCGGTACGTTCGCGGCGAATTGTCTGCTGGCGCGGCGGCTCGCCGAACGGAATGTGCGCTTCATCCAACTCTATCATCCTGGTTGGGACCATCACGGCGGCTTGCCCAACGGTATCCGCCGCCAGTGCAAGGACGTGGACCGCGCCGGTTACGCTCTCATTATGGACCTGAAGCAGCGTGGTCTGCTCGACGATACGCTCGTCGTCTGGGGCGGCGAGTTTGGCCGCACGAATTACTCGCAGGGCAAGCTGACCGCGACGGACTATGGCCGCGATCATCATCCGCGTTGTTTCACGATGTGGATGGCCGGCGGCGGCGTTCGGCCCGGTATGACCTATGGTGCGACCGATGAATTCGGCTACAACGTGGCCGAGAATCCGGTCCACGTCCACGATATGCAGGCGACGCTCTTGCACCTGCTGGGCATCGATCACGAACGCCTCACCTATCGATTCCAGGGCCGTTACTATCGGTTGACCGACGTTCATGGCTCCGTGGTGCGGGAAATCTTGGCGTGAGCCTTCCTTGAAATCCCTCCGTCGATCTCGATAATGCCTCCGACACCGGACGCGGACGCCGCTTCGTCCGCACTTTGTCTCCTACTTGTGGAGCGTCTCATGAACATGCTTCGATTGTCTGCCCTCCTGTTGGGATGTTTCGCCCTCGTCGCCCTAACCTCCGTGGCCGCCGCTGCGGATGAGAAGGCCGGCAACAAGGAGAAGATCGTCGGCGAGTGGATCGTCACCAAGACGGCCGGCGGCCTACCTCCGAAAGCCATGGTGCATTTCGCCAAGGACGGCAAGCTGAAGATCAGTGCCAAACTGGGGGACAAGGAACTGACCATCCAGGGCACCTACTCCGTCAAGGCTGACAAGCTCACCATCGTCATGAAGGAGGGCGAGAAGGAGCATAAGGAAACCATGACCATCAAGACCTTGACCGGCAAGAAGCTCGTCACCGTCGATGCGAAGGGCAAGGAAGACGAATTTGAGAAGAAGTGATCGTTCGGCACTTCGCCCATGACGGTTGGTTGGCTAACCAGTCGCCGACATGAGGTTGTCAGCGACGTGAGCAATGTTAGGGATTGCTGCGTGCGGCGCGGCATGATTGGAGTGTCCCTTTGGCGGAACGCAATCCTGCGGGCGACGGCAACGACAAACTGACAGGGGTCGGTTGCGTCCTTACATTGCTCACGGTTGCTGTCATTTTTGGTGTGGCGATACCCATCGTGCAATGGCGTGACGCCCAGACTGGGCGACCGCTGCCGCGCATGGTGGCGATTTTTGCTCCGTTCTTGATCGGAGCCATATTCAACGGAATCGGCATCGGATTGCTGCGGCTTTTGGGACTACGAGTTTGGTCCAAGTCGGCAAAGGACGACTCTGCTTCGCCGGAAGGATGAAACTTTGCGTCTCATCTGTGGTGGACACCGCAGATTGCGTCATCGTCTGTGGCTCTCTCTGTAGTCGCCCCCGTTCATACAATAGCGGTAGGGCGGTTCGCTTCGAGGAGCAAGCAGGCGATCCATGTTAGATTTGCAAGCGGAACAATACGACCACGGCCAATCCTATTCGGATCTGTATGAGGCGGTGTTGCAGCTCAAGCGGCGACACGACTTGCATCCCTGCGCCGTGCGGCCGCGGGACGGCCTCGCCCTGCGCCGCGACAGCGAACGCGAAGTCGTACAGGATCTGGTCAAACGCTTCCGCGACCTGCCCGTCGAGCAGCAGCGCCGTCTGCCGGCGCTGCTCAACAGCTTGGCCCAACTCGAAGTCGTCGTCGGCGATCTCGAATCGAGCCAACACGACTTTCAGGAAGTAGCGCGGCTGGTCGCCGATCCCATCTCGCAAGCCGAGGCGCATCACAACGTCTACCGGGCTGCCCTGGAACGCCGCGATTGGACGGCGGCGCTAGCCGCGCTGCGCCGCGCCGTCGCTCTTGAAAGCGAGACGTTCGAGCCGTTCCCCTTCGCGCTCTACGAACCGGAGCGCATCCTCGGCGCCGGCGGGTTCGGCGTCTCGTTTTTGTGCCGCGAACGAACGCATGGCCAGCATGTGGTCGTCAAGGCACTGCGGCCGGATAGTCTGGACCGCGACTGCGCCAGCTTGTTCCGCGATATGCACACCTTACAAGATCTCGATCATCCGGCTCTCGTGCGCATCCGCGTTTGCGCTTACGCCGGCGGCGAGGAAACGCGACCTTACGTGGTGATGGAATATGTCGAAGGCCAAACGCTGGCCGAATACGTCGCCCAGCATGGACCGCTCTCGCCGGAGGATTGGTTGGAAATAGGTTGGCCGCTGGCTCGCGCGCTGCAAGCGGTTCACGGACGCGGCATCCTCCACCGCAGCCTGCGACCGGCCGCTGTGCTGCTGCGTCGCTTACCGCCCGCGCCATCCCTCGCTGTAGAGGAGAGTGAGACCGGCGTCCCGCCGGTCATGGCTACGCGCTGGCGCGTCAAGCTGTTGGATACCGGCCTGTCCCTGAAGCGCGCGCTGATCCACGCCTGTGCTAGCAATCCCTCGGCCGGCGCGCAGACGACGCTGGGCCGCAGCGTCGCCCGCACCATCGCCTACGCTCCCATCGAGGTGATCGGCCGACCCAAGGGGCAAGTGTGGGTCGGACCGCACTCCGACATCTACAGTTTCGGCAAACTGTGCGCCTTCGCCCTGGCAGGCCGGGCCGACCCGGATAGCGGCGATCTTCTCTTGCTGCCCGAACCGTGGCGGCAACTGCTCGCTGACTGCACCATCTGGACCATCGTCGGCCGGCCGGAACACATCGGCATCGTACTCGATCGCCTGTCGCAGTTGCCCGAGGCCGGCGAACGCATCCGCCACATCGAACACGACCTGCACGAGATTACCATCGCCGAACACACGGCGGCTCTCGAAGTCGATGCCAACCAGGTGGCCGTCCTCATCAATCGCGGCAATGCCTACGCGCGGCAGGGCGAGTTCGATAAGGCCACGGTGGACTTCACGCGGGCCATCGAGTTACAACCCGCCGACGCCTCGCTCTACCGTCGCCGCGCCCTGATCCACTCGCGCAACCGCGCCCTCGACGAAGCCATCGCCGATTACACCGTGTCGCTGAGTTTGGAGCCGCGCAATGTCGAAGCGCACGCCAATCGCGGCCTGGCCTACGCGCAGAAGAACGATTACGATCGCGCCATCGCCGACTACACCGAGGCGCTGCGTCAGGCTCCACGCGACACGGTGCTGCTGTTCAATCGCGCCAACGCTCACTTCGGCAAGGGCGATCACTCCCTGGCCCTCGCCGATTACAGTGAGACGATTCGCCTCGATCCGCGCAACCTCTGGGCCTTCGGCAACCGTGGCAAAACGCACGCGCTGCTCGGCGAATATCCGCGCGCCATCGCCGACTTCGCGCGCGTCCTGCAACTCGATCCCAACAGCGTCCGTGCGCTCTGCGATCGTGCCGCGGCCTACAGCGCCCTGGGCCAACACGAGAGCGCTCTAGCCGACTACACGGCGGCGCTAGCCCTCGAACCGAGCGCCGCTTTGCACAACGATCGCGGCCTGGTACACGCCGCGTTGGACGATCTCGATGCGGCGATCGCCGACTTCACCGAGGCCATCGCCCTGTCACCCGAGAATGCCAGTTGCTACCTGCTGCGCGGCAACACGCACGCCGACCACGGCGACTTCGACAAGGCCTTGGCCGACCTCGCCGAGGCGATTCGCCTCCATCCCGAATACGCCGCCGCCTGGCATCATCGCGGCAACATCCACGCTCGCCGCCGCGCTTACGACGAAGCGCTGGCCGACTACAACCGCGCGCTCGAACTACAGCCCGATCACGCGGCCATCTATTTCAATCGCGGCAATGTCCACGTCGAGCGCGGCGCCTGGGATGCCGCCATCGCCGACTACACCGCCGCCCTGCGTCTGACGCCTGGCGATCCTGCTTCGTACACCAATCGCGGCAATGCCTCTTGCAATCTCGGCGATCACGAACGCGCCCTGGCCGATTATACCGAGGCGTTGAAACTCGATCCGTCCGACGCGGTGACACTGTGCAATCGGGCCAACACCTACGCGCGTCTGCGCGATCACGAGCGCGCCATAGCCGACTATACGGAGGCGTTACGTCTCGATCCCGCCAACGCTCGCGCTCGCAACAGCCGCGGCAATGTCCACGCCGACCGCGGCGACTTCGATCAAGCGGTGGCCGATTACACGCAAGCGATCAAGATCGATCCCAACTACGCGCGTCCTTATCACAATCGCGGCAACGTCCACGCTCATCGTGGCCAACTTGATGCGGCCCTCGCCGACTTCACGGAGGCCATCCGCCTCGAACCGTCCTACGCTCCCGCCTACTACAATCGCGGCAACGCGCACGCCGAGCGCGGCGAACTGGACCAGGCTCTCGCCGACTTCGGCGAAGCGATTCGCTTGCAGCCGGAACACGCCGGCGCGCTGAACAATCGCGGCAACTCTCATCGTCGCCGGGGCGATCTCGATGCGGCCATCGCCGACTTCACCGCCGCCATCGCGGTATCTCCCAACTTCAGCATGCCCTACTACAATCGCGCCAACGTCCTGTCCGATCGCGGCGACTATGATCACGCCCTGGCCGATTACACCGAGGCGCTGCGACTGGAGCCGAACGATGTGACCATCTATCACAATCGCGGCCGGATTCACGCGATTCTGGGGCATTACGAACAGGCTATCGCGGACAATTTGGAGGCGTTACGTATCCATTCTGACGATGCGCGCACCTGCAACAATCTCGCCTGGCTGTGGGCGACGACTCCGCGCCCAGAGCAGCGCGATCCGGCGCGAGCCATCGAGCATGCGCGCCGGGCATGCGAGTTAACACAGTGGCAAAACGCCGGTCATCTCGACACGCTGGCGGTGGCTTACGCCGCCGCCGGTCAGTTCGCCGAGGCGATCGAGCATCAGCGCCGTGCCATCGAACTGGCGAGCGAAGACGAGAAGGCGGAGTATCGGTCGCGGCTGGAGATGTATGAAGCGGGACGAGCTTATGAGACGCCTACATAGCCGTGAGAATTCGTGCCTGTTCACCGATTATTCGGATGAATCCGGTCCCGGTAATCTCAATTTCTCCGACTCGGTTCGCAAGCGGGCGGCTTCCCGAAGAGGCTTTCAGTGGCTCGATTCATCGAAGTTTCGCCGGCGATCGCGCGGGCGGCGGCGCGATTGATGCCGAGTCAGGAATGCAGGCAGTTGCGTGTTGTTTTGCGCCAGCGCCTGCAAGGCGCGGCCATTGACTTGATTGATGAACGGATTGGCCTGGAGCGAACGCCATTGTCCATCGCTCCAGGTATATTGCAGCGCGGCGGCCGCGGTGCGCAGGAAGGGCCAGCGGGTTTTTGTGCATTGAACGATCTGCTTGCAAGGCAAATCCGCATGCTTGCGGAGGACGCGGCCGGCCATCTGAATCGTGACGCCCTTGCACGACGGCCGGCAGAAAACGGTCTTCAACTCCGGACAATCGAAGCCTTCCGAGAGCATCATGCAGTTGACGAGTACATCGAGGCTACTCATGCGAAATGCTTGCAACTGGGCTTCACGATCGCTGTCGCCGGTGACCATTTCGGAACGCACCCCACCGGCGCGGAGTAGGCGATCCGCCGTCCGGCATTGATCGAGCGTGTGGAAATACAAGATGCTCTTGCCCCAGCGCGGCCGATCGCGCAGGTAGAAATCAACGACACTTTGGGGCGTGTGCCGCGGAATGGTGTAGTGATGATAGGGACTGAGATAGCCGTCCTGAATCAACGTCTGAATGCCGGCGTCCTTGAGGACGCTGTCGAAGCACAGCTTGACCCGATCGGCGCGGAAGGGCGTGGCGCTGAGGCCAAGGATGAAGCGCGGCCGGATGCGCTGATGAAGATACGCCATGCTCTGGGCGGCGTCGTGCTGGGCCTCGTCCACGATGAGCAGATCGAGGTCCGCCGGCGGATCGCGGTCGAACATCGAGAGGAACTCCGCGCGAACACCGATGCGTCGATTGGCGTTCTCGGCACGAGCTTGGGCGAGTAGATAGCGGCGCATGGCCACCCAGCCAACCCGCACACCGAGCCGCTCTTGCAAGGCGCGAGCGATGAGCAGACCCATGATGGTTTTACCGGAGCCGGTCGGACTATCGATAAGGATCGAGCGCAGCGACTTCTCGGCGAACAGGTCCACGGCCTTGGTGATGATGCGCTGTTGGTAGGGGCGCGGCTGCACCTCCATACCGGCGAGGAGAGGGGCGAGGCTCATGGAAATCTCCTTCCAAGTGAATGTCCCGTGGAAGGATGTCATACCACGCGCAAGCCTCCGGTGGTAGCACGGTAGGTAGCTCAACGGCGAGATAAATCGTCACGCACCATCTTGCCCTGCTGTAAGAGCGTTTCGAGAGCGGCGGAATCGCCTTGGAGCAGAGCTTGGCGGAAGTGATGCAACTGCGCTTCGAGTTGATCGAGCGCGGTCAAAACGTGAGGTTGATTGGCGCGAAAGATGGCCGACCACAAGCTGGGCTGACCAGCCGCCAGACGTGTGGTGTCGCGAAAGCCGGTGGCGGTGAGTTCATACAACTCGGGCGGCAGAATGCCGGCCAGGGCGGACGAAAGCAGATGCGGTAAATGGCTGGTGAGAGCCAGGGCGCGATCGTGTTCGTCGGCGTCCATTACTTGCACGCGCGCCCCAAGAGCCATCCAGAAATCGCGGATTCGTGACAGGGCGTTGTCACTCGTTTCCGCCGTGGGTGTGACAATCACCAATCGTCCATCAAACAGTTGAGCGCTGGCGTGAGAAAACCCGTGCTTCTCGGAACCGGCGAGCGGATGGCTGCCGATAAACTCGACACCGTTCGGGATACGCCCCTGCACCTCGCGAACGATGGCCGCTTTCGTGCTGCCGACATCGGTCAGCAAGGCATTGGACCGGCAATGCCGCGCCGTTTCCACCACTTGGGCGGCGATGCGGTCCACCGGGGTGCAGAAGACGACGAGATCCGCCTCAATTACCGTGCGCGACGGGTGCAGGAACACTTCGTCCAGCGTGCCGTCGCGTAGCGCCTCGTCGAGAGCAAACGGGTCGCGATCTGTGCCGACGATGTGATCGACGACGCCTCGCCGCCGCGCCGCGAGCGCGATGGAGCCGCCGAGCAAGCCGACGCCGACAATTGCAAGAGTGGAGATACGCATGCCATTAAGGATACAACGTCTGACCGATCAGTTCCCGCGCGGCTGTGTGCGGCGGTAGCGTTCGGCCATCTCACGGTCGATCCGCGCTCGAACCGCCTTGTCGCGCAGACCGTGATCGCGGTTCGGATAGATTTCGACAGCCGCATCGCTGCCGAGTTTCGCCAGGGATTCCTTCAAACGCATCACGGCCCCTTCGAGATAGAAGGTATCCGCGCTGCCGGTCCACACATGCAGCTTACCGGCAAGTTTGGGGGCAAGCGTTTTCCAATTGCGCTCAAGTACAAGGCGGATGTCATAACGATCCCATGACTTCGCCACCTCCGCATTGATGGCCCCCGTGGCGCGGTCCCAGAGTTTGCGGGGCTGGCCATCGGGGCCGCGCAAACTGAAAACGGCCTCGAACGAACGGAGTTGTCCACCGTGGCCCATCACCTCTTCCATGTCCGAGAAGGGCTTGTAGTAGAGGACGGGCTTGCCATCCTTGCGTGCAATGGGCCGCTTCTCGCCGCGCGCATCGACGAACATATTTGCATCCGGTTTCGTTAGATCGATGCGCTGAAAATCGCGGAAATCGACCGGGTCGGGCGACGTGGACCAAACGCCGTTGAAGTGATCGGGATACGTAATCTGTAGCCATAAGCTGCTCCATCCGCCGGAGGAATGGCCCGTCACGAAGCGCGCTTGACTTGTGCCGATCGCCCGGTATTTCGCTTCGATGTACGGAATCAGTTCCTCAATGAGAGCGCGGCCGCAGGGTCCGTTGTTGGCCGAATCCGCGAACACATGATGACCGAGCCGGCAGTTCGGATCGAGGACGACATAGATCATCTCGACGCCGGCCACATCGGTCGCGTTCCGCGTCGCGGCGGCAAAGGCTCCGAAGTGTGTGCCGGTGAAGCCAGGGATTTCATAAATGATCGGGTAGCGCTTGCGCGGATCGGCCGCGAACGAGCGTGGCAGCACGACACCGGCGCGCAGATGCGTCGAACGGCCATGAAAGGTGGTGAGCAGCTTGCTCTCAATGTCCACCAGTTTGACACGCTCCGTCTCCTTGAACACCTTAGCCTTGTATACTTTATCGATCTTTAATGTTATCGATCCGCCGATCGCGCCGTCCACCTCGCGGCGGATGGTCTGACTGTGACCGTTGCCCTCGGCGGTGCTGAAACTGAGAGCGCCGGGATCGAAATCCATGACAGCCTGAATGGAATACACGGCTTTTGGCACTTTCGCCATCGCCACCGGGTAAGCGAGGGCGTCGCCGCCCAGGATGATTGTCTGGCCTGGTTTCCAGTCCTTGACATCTCGTGCAAAGAATGGATCGGGCCGGAGCCAGTTGGGGCCGGAGCGCAACTCCTTGGCGTCCTGTTTGAACAACATGACGTAAACGCGGCCCGTGAAGGGCTGCGCCGAGACGCTGCGATCAAAGCTCAGATGAAACTCCAACGGATGCTGCTGAGCGGCAGCAGTGACCGGAATCAGGAGGAGCAAGCAACAAACGATGGGACGTAGGCGGCGAATCATCGGCGACGACATAACGCGGAAACCTCGATTCAAGGGCGGGTAATCTCGAATGGGCCGTGAAACAGGAGTGTAAGAGACCATCTCCGCTGGAACAAGGCCGATCCGTTCGGCGTTCGCCTCACCCTTGCCGGATAGCTCGGCTCGCGCCAGCGGGCACGACCACGGCTCATCGCCACGCCAACTCCACTGTCTCCCCATTCTGCCGATGTTTAAGATCGAGTGTGTGCAATTTCAGCACGGCGCCGCCGTCGCGCAATCGCAGGTCCACCCAGCCGTTCGGAGCCTCCTTCTTGAAGAGGTACGCTACCGGCGGCAGGTTAATCAGATGGATACCGTCGCGCTTGTCGCGCTTCCATTGGTGCGTGTGGCCGAAAAACAGTGCCTTGACATGCTTGCGGGGACCAAGCACCTCGAACAGTTTCTCCGTATCGACCAGGCCGGAGCGCTTGGCCGGTGCCGACCATTGTGGATCGTGGTGCGTGACCACCAAGGCCGGCTTCTTCGCCTGAGCGTCGAGCGCCTTGGCCAGCCATGTGAGTTGCTCCGCGCCCAGCACGCCCGGCGTCGAGTTGACTTTATTCAGCGAATCGAGCAAGAACCAATTGGCACGCGGCGTTTCGATCACCGCGACCTGGCGAGCCTCCAGCGGCGAACGAGCTGCTCCGAGCATGAGGCCCGTTCGGAAACGCTCGCGGTGATCGTGGTTGCCCAGCGTCAGATGGACGGGGATTTCCGCACGCGCCAGCGGCTTGAGCAACTCGGCCGCCAGACGATAATCGCCAGCCTCGCCTTTATTGAAGGCCACATCGCCGTTCAGCACCAAGCCGGCAGGACGCGGATCCAACTCGGCGACAGCGGCAACGACACGCTGCAAATTGTCGGCCATCTTGACTTCGCGATTGATCTGATCACGATTCGCGGCGATATGCGTATCCGCCAGAAGCACCCAGTGGTCAGCCGTATCGAGTCGATCCTCGCCCGCCGCCTCACGCCAGGTCAGTACGCCAATTCCCGCTGCCAACGATGAAGTCAGGAACCGCCGGCGTGAAAGAGGGGGCAAATGGAACGGCATCGCAATTGTCCTTTCCGGAAGAATCTCCGCTAAGAGTCTGTCCCGTAAGCTCCCCTCTCCCCTGTACTCAGGGGAGAGGGGTTGGGGGTGAGGGGTGCATTTTTCGCAGGCTTCTCGCCCCCTCACCCCAACCCCTCTCCCCCGGAGTACCGAGGGAGAGGGGCTTATGG